>JAZSLJ010000009.1:0-39483 GCA_045535305.1 Acutalibacteraceae bacterium | reverse complement strand
ACAAAACGAGCAAAATCAATGCTTTTGCATTGATTTTGTATACCCGAAGGCGTACAAAGGTACGTCGAGTGGCGAGTTTTGTTCGTAGTATAAAACATAAAATATTATTATTTTTTTGATTTTTTGCAAAATTTTGGGGTTCTACAGGCTTAATACACCTGCAGAACCCCTTATTCTTTGCGGTTTTATACGGTCTTCGCTTTTTTTACATCCCCTTTTTTGTATGTATTAAATTATTTTAATCGTAATTTCTTATAAGGGATTTGAGCTTGCCTAAAATAATAACCTCGTCAACAATGATAGGGCTCATAGTGTCGTTCTCGGGCTGAAGGCGGAAATGACCGTTTTCTTTATAAAAGCGTTTTACGGTGGCTTCGTCATCAATAAGAGCTACAACGATTTCGCCGTTATTTGCAACGGGCGTTTTTTCGATTATTATAATATCTCCGTCAAGAATGCCGGCATTTATCATACTTTCGCCTTTTACACGCAGGGCAAAAAGAGATTTATCCCTTGAAACCGTGCCCGTGTAGGGAACGTAACCCTCAATCTGCTCAACAGCAAGGATAGGTGAGCCTGCAGTAACCGTACCCACAAGAGGAACTTTTGTTGTGTCGTCTGCCGCAGGGCCTAAAACTCTTATTGACCTTTTAAGCATCGGGTCGCGCTCAATATAACCTGCTTTTTCGAGTGCAATAAGGTTTGCCTGTACGGAGGATGTTGATTTAAGACCTACCGCGGCGCAGATTTCACGTACTGACGGAGGCACACCGTTTTGTGAGCGTTCTGCAAGAAACTCGTATATCTTTTGTTGAGTGGCATTGATTTCTTTCATAAAAATCCCCCTTAAAAACTAAACAAACTTTTGTTCAACTATATATTAACACACTTTTTTGTAAAAAGCAAACATTTGTTTCAATTTTTTTAAATTTTTTTCACTTTTTTAACAAAGTATTGTAAAAAGGCTACAATTATAGTAAAATAAATATGATTAATATAAGCAAAGGTTTAAAAAATGGCAGATAAGAAAAAGTTTAAATTCAAAAAAATAAAAAGGAGCAAAAACAGAATCATCGGGCCCAGAGTTTCGCATACGAAAGGATATTATCGCTTTTCAAAGGAATTTCCGTCTGTTACGGACAGTGAAGGCTTCCGCGATAACGATACTTTTGTAAATTCCCGCGTAAAAAAAGCAATGCTCAGAAGAAGACTCGCTGTGCTGTTTGTCTGCGTGTTTGTTGTGTCGTTTTGCGTAACAGCATTGTGCTTTGCAATTTCAGACGTGCCTGTTACACAGGAAGAAAAAGAACCTGAATCGGCAGAAAATGTTGCCCAGACAAAAAAGATAAACAAAACCGTATTTTTTACGGGTGAGGAGCTTGTGAATTCAAGCGTTGACAGTATTGTAAACACTTGCCTTACGCAGGGTGCAACCGTTGCGATTATCGAGATGAAAGATGCTCAAGGATATTTTTATTTTAAACCCTCAGTATCTTTTTCGTCGGAAGCTCTTGCAAAGGTTATTGAAGAACCCCGTAAAATCGTAAGCAGTCTTAAACAGCAGGGCATAACCGTGTATGCATCCGTTTCCTGCTTTGCAGATGACATATATGCACGAAACAATCAGTCCCTTACAGCATACGTAAGTGCTGTTGATGCGGACGGAAACGAAACAAAATCAATATGGTACGGCGGCGAAAACGGCTCAAACGCGTGGCTGAGTCCGTTTTCAAATGAGGTTTGTTATTACCTTACCACAGTAATCGGTGATGTTGCTTCATTGGGCGTTGACGGAATAATTTTTGAAAACACAACGCTCCCCGTAAATGCAGAAAAAGAAAATGTGCGTTTTGCACTTTCTTCGGGATTTGAAATAAGTGCCGAAGAAAAAATAGCAAACTGGCTTTCATATACCGTATCCACAGTAAACTGCAAGACGGCAATAACCGTTTCATCACAGCAGCTTGCGGCAGATTTGCGTAAAGAAAATGCACCTGCTTATTACGGTGCCGATTGCGATTTTGTAATTCTTGATGCAAGACCTTCCGATGCTGACAAGGGGGTTGCAATAAACGGTTTGCAGTATCTCGAACCTGAAAGAACACCCAAAGAATATATTGCCGCATTACTTGGCGCAGGTATTGATTTTATCGGCAAAAATGAAACAGATGTTAAAATTGTTCCCGTAATTGACGGCGGTAATCTTACCGAGTTGCAGTTATCCGCAGTTGAGGAATTTAATATTGATACCGTTATTATAAAGTGATATTAAGGAGATGTTTGATATGTTCGGAAAAAAGAAGAAAGATGACAGCTTACCTTTTGAAACAATAAAAAGAGTAACACTTGATGAAGTTGTTTCAGGTCTTACACTCGATGAAAAAATCTCACTTGTATCGGGTAAAGATTTCTGGCATACCGTTGCCATTGATAATGCTTCACCTGTAAAAATTCCGTCTGTAATGGTCAGCGACGGCCCTCACGGTTTGCGTAAGCAGAACAGCTCTGCTGATAATCTTGGCGTAAATGACAGTATTGTTGCAACCTGTTTCCCCTCGGCAGCAGGTCTTGCCGCATCATTTGATGTTGAGCTTATGAAATATCTCGGCGAAACTCTTGGCGAAGAATGTCAGGCAGAGGATGTTTCCACAATTTTAGGCCCTGCAATAAATATAAAGCGTTCACCTCTTTGCGGCAGAAACTTTGAATATTTTTCCGAAGACCCCTATCTTGCAGGCAAAATGGCGGCGTCATATATCAACGGCGTTCAGTCAAAAAATACAGGTGTATCACTCAAGCATTTTGCAGTTAATAATCAGGAAAAAAGAAGATATACCGTTTCTGCAGAGGTTGACGAAAGAACTCTCAGAGAAATCTATCTTGCAGGCTTTGAAACAGCAGTCAAGGAGTCTCAGCCCCGGACTGTAATGTGTTCATACAACAGAGTTAACGGTGAACAGGTTTCCGAAAGCAAAAAGCTCCTTACAGATATTCTCCGTGATGAATGGGGATTCAAGGGTGTTGTTGTGTCCGACTGGGGTGCTGTAAATGACCGTGTGAAAGGTCTTAAAAACGGTCTTGACCTTGAAATGCCCGGCACATACGGTATGAATGCAAAGAAAATCAAAGCGGCGATTGAGAATGGTGAGCTTTCCGAGGATGACCTGGATAAAGCCGTAAGAAGAATTGTAAATCTTGTGTTCAAATGGACACAGAACAGAATCGAATGTGAATATGACCGCGAGGAGCATCACAGACGCGCAAAGGAAGTTGCACTCAAAACAATGGTGCTTCTTAAAAATAATGATAAAATTCTGCCACTTGATAAGAGCAAAAAAATTGCATTTATCGGCGGATATGCAAAAAATCCCAGATATCAGGGCGGCGGCAGTTCACATATTAATTCATATAAGGTTACGGACGCATACAGTGCATCACTCAAATATTGCGACGTCGCTTATGCCGAAGGTTTCGGTGCTGACGACAGAGAAATAAATCCTGCACTTGTCTGTGAGGCGGTAAAGGTTGCGGCTGATTCGGATGTTACCGTAATTTTTGCAGGTCTTCCCGAATTTATTGAATCGGAAGGCTTTGACAGAAAGAATATGAAACTGCCGGAATGTCAGAATTATCTCATTGAGCAGATTTCAAGAGTGCAGAAGAATATCGTTGTGGTTCTGCATAACGGTGCTCCTGTTGAAATGCCATGGATTGACAAAGTGAACGGTGTACTTGAGGCATATCTTGCCGGTGAGGCTGTTGGTGAAGCTGAGGCAGATATTCTTTTCGGTGTTGCAAATCCCTGCGGTAAACTTGCGGAAACATTCCCCTTGAAGCTTACAGACACTCCCTGTTATCATAATTTCCCCGGTACATTCAATACAGTTGAACACCGCGAGGGTATTTTCGTCGGCTACCGCTATTACGAAACAGCAAAAAAAGAAGTCCTGTTCCCATTCGGACACGGACTTTCGTACACAACATTTGAATATTCAGATTTAAAAATCAACAAATCCACAGTGATAAAGGGTGCTGAGGAAATAACCGTTAAGCTTACCGTTAAAAATACGGGTGATGTTGACGGTGAGGAGATTGTACAGCTTTATGTTTCTCCCTGTGATAAAAAGATTTTCAGAAGTGATATTGAGCTTAAGGGCTTTGCAAAGGTTGCCCTTAAAGCAGGAGAGAGCAAGAAGGTAACATTTACCCTTGACCGCCGCGCATTTGCTTATTATAACACAGAAGAAAAAGATTTTGTCTGCGATGACGGCAGCTATATCATTATGGCAGGTGCATCTGTCAAGGATATAAGGCTTGACGGTGAGATTGAACTTACAGGCTTCTGTGTGCATAAAAATCCTTACAGCGAGGATGTTGACGCCCTTTACAACAGCGCAGAGGTGCAGACACTCAGCAGAGGTGAATTTGAAAAACTCCTTGGCAGAAAGCTCTGTGTTGAAAGACCATCCAAACCCTATACATGGGAAAACTGTTTTGACGATGCACTTGGTACAAAATATGTTGATGTGCTTGCAAACGTGTTCAATATGGTTGCAGATAAGCTCGAAACAAACATCAGCTCTTCCGAAATGATTTATACAGGCGCATTTGAAATGCCCATTCGCTCATTGGTTTATCTTTCTAACGGACTTGTGAACGAAGGTCTCGGCGACGCGCTTGTTGACCTTATGAATGAAAAACCAACAGCATTCCCGAAGCTTGTAGCAAACGGAATTGTTGTTGGCATAAATGCATTAAAAGGATTAGGACAGTAAACAATAATTTAATGTACAATTTACAATGTACAATTTACAATTATTGAATATACAAATCGGGTTAAAGGGCGAAGCCCTTTCCATCATTATACATTGTACATTGTTAATTTGCTAAATTATTGTTTATTTATGGTATTTTCCCCCGGAATTGATTTTATACCCTCTGTAAATCTGTTCAAGGAGCATTACTCTGAAAAGTCGGTGGGGAAATGTCATTTTTGATGCGGACATTCTTACATCTGCCCGTTTTTTCACATTTTCGGACAGTCCGTATGACCCGCCTATTATAAATATCATGTCTCCGCCGTTCATAGCGGATTTTGAAAGCAATTCTGCCATATCTTCGGATGAATATAATTTACCTTCAACGCACATTGCAACAACCGTGCTGTTTGAAGGTATTTTTTTTAATATCTGCTCCGCTTCCTTTTCAAGCGCCGCGGAAATCTGTGTGTCATTGGGAGCGTCGGGCAGATTTGCCGCAGGGATTTCAATAATCTCCGCTTTGCAGTAGGCTTTGAGCCGTTTCATATATTCATCGGATGCATCGCGGAAGAATTTATCTTTAAGCTTGCCGACACATATTATTTTTACGCTTTGCATTAAAGTATCACCATTCTTTCTCCCACGCCCACGGGGGCAACCTGCAGGGTGTAATCTATGCCCTCAATGGCACCCATTTCGCCCAGTGCGGCAGATGTGCAGTCTCGTGCCGCAGAAACAGTATTGTTATCTCGGCTCAGATGGCCTAAAATAAGCCTTGTTGTGCCTGTGTTTATAAAATGACAGGCGGCTTTTGCGCAATCGTTGTTTGAAAGATGCCCTACGTTTGAGAGTATTCTTTCTTTAAGATAATAGGGGTACGGGCCTGCATTAAGCATAGCTTTGTCGTGGTTGGATTCAAGCAGAATCAAGTCGCTGCCCGTTACCTTGTCAACCGCATCGCGGGTAATAACGCCTGTATCGGTCATAACGGCAATCTTTCTTTCGTCGGGCATTGTTACGGTGTAGCCGCAGCTTTCTGCGCTGTCGTGAGAGGTGCGGAAGCTTTTAATTTCCATTCCGCCTGCTTCAACGCCCTTTTCGGGTATTACAAAGGCTTCAAAATCACCTTTGAGATGACCGCCTTTTTCCAACGCATCAAGAGTGCCCTTTGATGCGTATACAGGTATTGAATATCTTGATGCAAAAACACGTAATGCTCCGATATGGTCAGTATGCTCGTGAGTGATGAATATGGCATTTATGCTTTCGGGTGCGATTGTGATTTTTTCAAGTGCAAGTGTGAGCTGTTTTGCATTTGTGCCGGCATCAATCAGTATGCCGCCGCCCGAATGACCTATGTATGAGCTGTTGCCGCTGCTTGATGAACACAGTGTGCAGAATCTTGACATATAAACCTCCGTATTGATTAAAAAACGGGGCTGTAAAAACTTAGTTTATTTTACAGCCTATTTTTTAAGGGGATAGGGAAAAAGATGAAGAACGGACAAACTGAGCAAAAACAATGTTTTTGCTTGCCCGAAGGCGTACAGAGGTACGTCGAGCGGCGAAGTTTGTTCGTAGTATAAAACGTTAATTTTTCATAATTAATGCATCGGGTAATTTTAAAGGGTTCTTACAGATTTTCAATCCTGCAGAACCCCTTGATTAATTATATAGTTTTATACGGTCTTCGCTTTTTTAACATTCCCTTTGTCAGCTTGCGTTGTCTGTTACAACTTTTTCTTCATCGTCGGGGAAATCGACCTTTTCAATGTCAACACCCAGAGTTCTGAATTTTTCTATAACGTTTTCGTAACCTCTTTCGATATGGTAAATATCTTCAATGATTGTTTTACCGTCGGCACAGATACCTGCTATAATCATTGCCGCACCTGCTCTTAAATCGTCTGCTCTGACTGGAGCGCCGTGGAGCTTGGGTACGCCTGTAATGATAGCGGCTTTGCCTTCAATCTGAATTGATGCGCCCATTCTGATGAGCTGGTCAACATATCTGAAACGGTTGTCCCAAACGCCGTCTGTAACGATGCTTGTGCCTTCGCTTATTGCAAGGAAGGTTGTCATCTGAGGCTGCATATCGGTAGGGAAACCGGGGTGAGGCATTGCAGTTACTTTGCAGTTGCCGCATCTCTTATCGCTGATGATTCTTACGGAATCATCGTTTTCTATAACTGTAACACCGCATTCTCTGAGCTTTGCAGTGATTGATTCAAGATGCTTGGGGATAACGTTTTTTATAAGAATATCGCCCTTTGCGGCTGCAGCGGCAACCATATATGTGCCGGCTTCTATCTGGTCCGGAATGATTGAATATGAACAGCCGTGAAGCTCTTTTACACCTCTGATTTTGATAACGTCTGTACCTGCACCCGTAACGTTTGCACCCATAAGGTTAAGGAAGTTTGCAAGGTCTACGATATGAGGCTCTTTTGCGGCATTTTCAATAATTGTAAGGCCTCTTGCTTTAACAGCGGCAAGCATAACATTAACTGTTGCACCAACTGAAACCTTGTCAAAATAGATAACACCGCCGGTTAATGTTTCTGCCTGCGCATCAATCATACCGTTATCGTTTGTTATCTCTGCACCGAGCTTTGCAAAGCCTTTAAGGTGGAAATCAACAGGTCTTACACCGCCGAAATTGCATCCGCCGGGCATAGCAACCTTTGCGTGGCTGTATCTGCCTAAAAGCGCACCTAAAAGATAATAGGATGAACGGGAATATTTTGTCATTTCATAGGGGATAACGTAAGATTTGATATATCTTGTGTCAATCTCCAACGTATTTTTATTTATATAGCGGACGGTAGCTCCCATTTCGATAAGGATTTTTACCATAATTCTTACATCGCGGATGTCCGGAATGTTTTCGATTCGGCAAATATCCTGCGCGAGAATAGTTGCGGGGATAATGGCAACGGCTGCATTTTTTGCACCGCTTATTTCAATTTCGCCTTTAAGCTTTTTACCGCCGTTGATAACATATTTCTCCATACGGCACTTCCTTAAAATATATTAATCGCACATGAAATATATAACAATGTATATATTTTGTATGCATCGAAAAAAATCATAATATTATACAACATTATATAGTATACCACTATTTTATTTAAAATTAAAGTAGATTTGCGAAAATTTATTTGACATGACCGAATTTTGTTAAAAATGCCGTTTTAAAAATTTAAAGCAACAATATATGCTGTTAAATCGGCAAATATGACACAATATTTAGTGGTGAACATACTTTTGGTTGATATATAATAAAAAATCAGGAAAAATATTGTACAATTTTACCAATGGTAAAAATTAATATTTAAGACTTTCGGGTGTAACCTTGCGGATTACGGGTAAAAATAATTCAGCCTCTTTTTTTGCGCCTGCAAGTGAATGATCCTTGTAGTTTCCGCATTCAACAGCCGAAACGCCGGGGATATCGCCGTCAAATTCTGCAATAAATTCAAAAGCCTGACGGGTAAGCGTGATAGTGTCTTCCTGGGACATTTCACGCACAAGGAAATAGAAGCCTGTCCGGCATCCCATAGGGCCGAAATATATAATTTTGTCTGCAAGAGGTGAATTTCTTACAAATGTTGCAAAAAGATGCTCAACTGTGTGAATGGATGCATTGTCCATAACATCTTCCGCATTGGGTTTTCTTGTTCTGATATCGTATGTAACAACATCACCGTCAACGCGTGAGGTGTACATTCCTTTTTCGAGTACGGTATGATCAACTTCAAAGCTTGCTATACGTTTCATGATAACTCCTTTTGATAAATAATAATTTAGCAGTGATGAGTGAGAAGTGAGGAGTGAGGAGTTGCGGAAAAGGCTCCGCCTTTTAATCCGTTTAAATCCAAGCCGCTTTGCGGCTTCCTTAACTCCTAACTCATCATTCCTAACTCCTGACTACACTAATTTACCCGCGGTAAATTAGTGTTTAAGCCTCGCTTCCGCTCCAGAAAATCATATCTGCAAGCAGAACTGCTCTTAACGGTGCGGCTTCTGCACCGCCGATTTTAATGGGCTGTGCAACAAGAAAATATCTGCCCGGTTTAACATTTTCAAGGTCAAGATTTTCAATAATCGCTACGTTTTCCCGCAGAAATGCTCTGTGCGGGAGTGTCTGGTTGCCGTGGATTCCAACGGAAAGGCTGTCTGTGCCTATAAGCTTTACTCCCGCATATGCAATTTCTTCTGCGGCACTTTCAAGAAACCAGGCTTTGCCGTGGCTCTTTACAAGCACTCTTTTTGCTTTTTCGGGGAAATGGCGGTTTACAAATTCGCCCGTAATTGCACCTTCGGGAGCTTCAATAACGTAACATTCGCCGATGAATGTTTCAAGATTTGCCTTTTCAATGGAATCTCCGCCCTCTATGAAATGCAAGGGAGCATCTGCGTGCGTTCCGTTGTGCAGACCCGTATGAATTGCCGAAAGATTGCAGGAATCTCCGTCTGCCAACGTGCTGATGACCTCGATTGTTACATCGGGGTCGCCGGGATAAATATCACATTTTGTAATATCTTTTGAAATATCTATAATTTGCACTGTATCACTTACTTTATTTAAGATTGATTTTTGATTCGGTAAGCTGAACGGTCAATATAAACAGGAATGCCGTTACGATAGCTTTAAAATAAACGCTTGTAAGACCTACCGTTACGCCCTGTGCGTATGTTATTGCATCAATCACCGTTTTATCCACAGTAAGGGAGAAGCCCGACTGCTCAATAATAAGAGTTACATCGCAAAGGCTTGCAAGCCCGTTTGCAGCACCCTGAATGATTGCTATGGTTGCCGCAAGGTAAATAATAACACCGAATGTACCGAGCTTGTGGAAGGGTGAGATGTTTGAAAGTGTTATTGCAAACAAAACAAACATAACGAAAATACAGGCGTTGAAAAGACCTATAATTGCAGTTACGATAAGATAATTCTTGTAAATTGCTTCTGCACCCAGACCGAAGCTTTGTGCAAAGGAGTAAATCATTTCGTATACTTCTGCACCGCTCTGATCTTCAACGGTCCAGTAAACGTAGACCGCAACAACGGAAATCACCACAAAAATATAGCTGATGATTACCCATATTGAGGACGAAAGCCATTTTGAAAAAATGAGCGAGCTTGTCCTTACGGGGAGAGTGTGTGTAAGATAACCCTCTCTGCCGAAAAGGGATTTGTTTGCGCCGAAAACTACAGATGCAAATGTAACGATAACCGAAACAAATGCAACTATAATTATTGCGGCAGATGTTATGAATTTTAATATTCCGCTGTTTGTGAATGCGGATATAAGTAATGCAACAACAGCTATACCTGCCGCTGCGTAAATATTGCCCATACGTCTTGCGCCGTCTTTGAGGTCATGTTTAATCAACTTCCCAATCATTTCCGATAACCTCCTTAAATACATCTTCCAATGAACATCCGCTTCTTTTAACGTTTTCCGTGGATGTGTTAACAAGTACCTTGCCGTGGGCTAAAATAAGTACGTGATTAAAGCTTGCTTCAAGGTCGTTAACCATATGTGTGGAAAGAAGAAGCGTGGATTTTTCCGCATAGTTATCCATAATAACGTTAAGGATATTTTCTCTTGCGGCAGGGTCAACACCGCCCAAAGGCTCGTCAAGAAGGTAAAGCTGTGCTTTTCTGGACATTATAAGCAGAAGCTGTACCTTTTCCTGCATACCCTTAGACATGGTTTTTATTTTCTGTTTGGGGTCAAGGTTAAAGCGCTGTACGAACTCAAGTGCTTTAACTCTGTCAAAATCATAGAAAAAGTCGTTGAAATAATCTATAGCGTCAATGGTTCTGAAATAATCAGAGAGATATGTTGTATCGGGCAGAAAAGCAGTGTTTGCTTTTGATACGATTCCGGGAGAAGTACCGTTGATAAGAATCTGTCCCTGATAATCGTGGATACAGCCCGATAAAATTTTAAGAAGAGTTGTTTTGCCGCAACCGTTAGGGCCCAGCAGACCTACTATTTTGCCTGCGGGAATATCAAAGGATATATCCTTGAGAATGGGTCTGCCTTTTACGTATGATTTGCTCAGATTTCTGACTTTTATAGCATATTGAATATCTGCCATTTTTGATCTCCTTGCTTGTTATTAATCTGCGAGTTTTTTAAGAGTGTTTGCAACCATGCAGTTGAGAGCCGTATCTTTGCCTGCTGAAAGATGGCTGAGTCCTTTGATAAGACAGGTGTTTTCGGGGAACAGACAAGTGTCCATGTCGGGTTCGGCATCAACGGTCGTAACGGTTGCACCGAAGGATGCAAGAGATGTATCTGCTACGCCGTCTGATGAAATATCAGCATTTTTTGTTATGGGGAGAAGGCTTACACCATGGCCGCAGAACCAGTGGAAATTTATACCTTTTTCCTGTAATGCGGCTATTTCTGCACCTAAGCTCATTGAGTAAGCGTGCATTTTTGTTACCTTTTTGTCAAGCTCTGAGCCTTTTTCGATAAGTGCGGAATATATTGCATCAAATCTGTTGTTGGGAATACAAGCCCACATCATTGTACAGTTGCAAAGAAGACTGTTCCTTGCAATATTCACACATTTTGTAATTGAATTTTCAATAGCATCGGGGGGAAGCATACCCATAAGTGATGAAAGTGATTCGCCCTTTTCGCCCAATAATGAGAGTAATGCTTTGGGGTCGTCGAGTGCAAGATTGTTTTCAAATACATCTGCAATAAGAGATGAGCCGTTCATAATTGTTGCAACGCTTATAACGTTTGCAATACTGCCGTTGTCTGCATATTCTTCAAGATATGCTTTAAGAACAACACCACCGAGACTGATGCATAAAAGATTGACTTTTTCTGCACCTGTTTTTGCTTTTACGGCGTTTATAAAGGAGTCTAATTCCTTTGCAACGGAATAAAAATCACCGAGCATATCGTAAGAGAAAAGATATATATTTTCTGCTCCGATTGACTGCACAAGCTCGTCTGTGGAATAAGCCTTGTCGAAAACTGCTTTTTCAGCGTCGGTGCTGTCCTTGTAGCTTGTTGTGATTTGTTTTGCGACGATATTATGCTTTTTTGTGCCGTCGGGATTTACGCTTAAGGGGTCGATTGTATCGGCTGCGATTTTTGCAACGCTGTCTGAAAAGCCTGCATCTTTTCGCAACAACATCATCTTCATAAGTGAGCTTTTAAGAAGATTTGTTACAGCCTGCTGGTCAATATTCAAAGGCCATGCACGACTTGTTTTTTTGCCGTTTGAATCAACAATATTAAGCTCCGATACTGCAGGGCCGGGGATTATAATTAAAGGATTATGAGCCATAGTGAGCCTCCTGATTTATTTATAATATATCTATTATATAGTACCATACCAAGTTTTTGATTGCAAGTAAAATATTATAAAATTATATGCTTACGGGTATATGTATATTCTTGCTGAAAACGGCAATAAAATTCGCCGTAACAACTTGTTTTAAGCGTTACGGCGTATATGTTTTTTTGTCAGTTTATGCCCACGTCTTCAAAGCGGTCAAACATTTCGGCAACCGCTTTTTTAACGGATTTATGCTCGGGGAAATCAAGATTCGGGTCTGCAAGAATAATATCCTGTGCCTGTTTTTGTGCGGCGTACAGAATTTTTGTGTCTGTGATGATGTTTGCAATTTTCATTTCGGGCAGACCGTGCTGTCTTGACCCGAGAAAATCACCCGGGCCTCTCTGCTTTAAATCTTCCTCTGCGATTTTAAAGCCGTCGGTTGTGTCGCACATTACTTTAAGCCTTTTTACGCTTTCTTCGTTTTGTGCATCGGAAATAAGCACGCAGGTGGATTTGAACTGACCTCTGCCGATTCTGCCTCTTAGCTGATGAAGCTGTGAAAGACCGAATCTTTCGGCGTTTTCTATAAGCATAACGGCGGCGTTGGGTACGTCTATACCCACCTCAACAACAACCGTTGCAACAAGGAGCTGAATTTCACCGCTTGCAAACTGCCTCATTACCGCATCCTTATCTTTCGGCTTCATTTTGCCGTGAAGCAGACCTACGGAATAATTGCCGAACACGTTTTTCTGCAGTTTTTCGGCATATTCCTTTGCAGGAATCAGCTGTGTTTCACCTTCTTCTACAAGGGGACAGATAATATATCCCTGTCTGCCTTCGTCCAGATGCTTTTTTACAAAATTATAAAGTCTTGTGTGATAATCACTTGTAACGCAGTATGTTTCAATGGGCTGTCTGCCCTTGGGTAATTCGTCTATGACTGAAATATCAAGGTCGCCGTAAATAATAAGACCGAGTGTTCGGGGAATAGGCGTTGCAGACATAACGAGCGTATGGGGGTTAAGACCCTTTTTTGCAAGTGCTGTACGCTGATTCACGCCGAAACGGTGCTGTTCGTCGGTGATGACAAAACCGAGCTTTTTGAATTCAACATCGTCGCTGATTATTGCGTGAGTGCCGACCACAAGGTCAATACTGCCGTCCGCAAGGCCTTGCTTTATCATCTTTTTCTGCGATGCTTTGACAGACCCTGTTAAAAGTGCAATATTTATTCTTCCCGCAAAGATTTTTGCAAGAGATTTTGAATGCTGTTCCGCTAAAACCTCGGTAGGTACCATAAGAGCGCATTGATAGCCGTTTTTTACGGTGTTGTAAATCAAAGCCGCCGCAACCGTTGTTTTGCCCGAGCCCACATCACCCTGAAGCAGTCTGTTCATGGGCTCGTTTTCCTGCATATCCGCCGCACATTCGGCTATACACCGCATTTGTGCCCCTGTGGGGCTGTAAGGAAGATAAGAACAGAATTCATCTGTATAGTCTTTTGTAAGCTGTACAGATGTGTTTTTTCGGTTTCTGCCTTTGAGGTATAAAAGACCGAGTTGCAGACCTAAAAGCTCTTCAAAAATAAGCCTGCGTTTTGCACCTGCAAGTGCTTCGTCGCTTTCGGGAAAATGCATATTGTAAAGTGCCTCGTCAAGGGGCATAAGACGGTATTTTTTTATAAGATATTCGGGCAAAGATTCCTCAATTCCGCCTTTGAGCATAGAAAATGCATTTGCTGTGATGGTTTCTATTGATTTTGAGTTAAGACTTTCCGTCTGCCTGTAAACGGGACGGATTTTATCGTTTTTTGAAGCCTTTACAAAGCGCGGGGACAGCATTTCTCTGCCGCCTATTATGTTCTGATTGATTTTGCCGAAGAACAGGTATTCTTCATTTTCAAAAAGCTGATTTACAACATATTTGTTGTTGAAAAATGTCAATGCAAGTATGCCCCTGCCGTCGGTAGCAGAGGCTTTGAAAATCATTGTTCCGTTTTTGGTTTTTATGCCTGTGGGAGCTATGGTAACGGTAGCTTTTATACAGCACTGTTCACCGAAAGGAGCTTCCGTTATAGGGACGATTTTGCTCCAATCCTCGTAATCACGGGGAAAGTAGTAAAGCAGGTCCTTTACATTGTGAATACCCAGCTTTTTAAGCTTTTCCTTTCGGGCATCTCCCACACCTTTTACATATTTTATGTCTGTTGAAAAATCCATAATCAGTCAAAATCGTATAAATCTGTTGAAAGGTATCTTTCTCCCGAATCGGGCAGAAGAACAACAATGTTTTTGCCCTTGCTTTCGGGGCGCATAGCTATTGTTGATGCCGCAAAAAGAGCAGCACCCGAGGATATGCCGATAAGCAAGCCCTCCGTCTGTGCCGCAGAGCGTGCTGCATTGTATGCCTGCTCGGTTGTAACGTCTATAACATCGTCGATTATATCTTTGTTTAAAATTTCGGGTACAAAGTTTGCACCGATACCCTGCAAGCCGTGAGGAGCAGGTATTCCGCCACGCAAAACGGGGGAATCCTTGGGCTCAACTGCAATAACCTTTGTAAGCTTGTTAAAGGCTTTAAGTGTTTCGCCCACACCTGTAAGAGTGCCGCCTGTACCAACGCCTGCAACAAAATAATCAACCTGTCCGTAAGTGTCGTGCAGTATTTCCTGTGCGGTGGTGATTCTGTGAATATTGGGGTTTGCGGGGTTTGTAAATTGAGAGGGGATATATGCACTCTCGTATGATGCCGCAAGCTCCTTTGATTTGTCTATTGCGCCCTGCATACCCTGTTCTTTAGGTGTGAGTATAAGCTGAGCCGAAAGAGCCTTCAAAAGCTTCATTCTCTCCTGCGACATGTTTTCGGGCATTGTAAGAATAAGCTTGTATCCCTTTATGAGCGCAACGTATGCAAGACCTATACCCGTATTGCCGCTTGTGGGCTCAATGATAACAGAATCCTTTGTAAGCAGACCTTTGTTTTCCGCGTCCTCAATCATGGCAAGTGCAACTCTGTCCTTTGAACTGCCCAGAGGATTGAAATATTCAAGCTTTGCTAAAATGTTGCCGTAAAGACCGCATCCGCTCATAAATCTGTTCATTTTAAGCATAGGAGTTTTGCCTATAAGCTGTGTAAGGTCCTGTGCGATATATTCTTTTGGTTTAAAACCGAAACCGTAAGTAAATTCTCTCATAAATAACACCTCGATAGCAATATTGTACCACATTTATTAATAATATACAATAATTAATTAACAATAATGTTCAATTTTATTACTTTACTAATCGGTCGAAATATGGTATGATAACATAAGGTGAGGAGCGCATTTTATGAGTAAAACAAGTGTTAAAAAATTAACATATTTTTTGCTGATTTTGGCGGTAATTTTATTGCTTATTGTTGTTATCATCGACGGGTTGAAACAGTCAGAATCAATATCTTTTACAGGCTATGGAATGGGCTCTCAGATCAGCGGTACAATTTACGGAACAAACGATAAAGCTCTCGGTGAAAAAGTTGTTTCGGTTATTAAAGAAGAGGAAGCATTAAATCTTTCAAAATATAAGGAAACCTCTGAAATTTACAAATTGAATTCTGACGGCAGTCTGGAGCTTTCGGACAGCACCGCTGAAATAATCAGTAATGCACTTGAAATTTCAAAGGACTCCGACGGCGCGTTTGATATAACAGTCGGCAGGCTTTCATCTCTTTGGAATTTTGATAATTACACACAAAGTATACCCGATGAAAATGCAATAAACGAGGCTTTGCTCAGCTGTGATTACAGCCGGATAACAAAAAACGGCAATAGGTTCACTCTCGGCGGCGGTCAGCAGATTGACTTGGGTGCTGTGGGCAAAGGCGTAGCCTGTGATGATGCACTTGAAGTGCTTGAAGCCGAAGGTGTTGATGCGGCAGTTTTGTCTGTGGGCGGTACAATTCTTACTTACGGCGAAAATCCTGAGGGTGATTATTGGACTGTTGGCATCCGTTCTCCCGAAAAGGACAAAACAGATGTTTTTATGAAGCTTAAAATAAAGGGAACTGCAGTTGTTTCAACATCGGGCAGTTACGAAAAATATTTTGAAAAAGACGGCAAGCTTTATCATCATATACTTTCAACCGAAACAGGTTATCCCTCCGAGAACTCACTTGTCAGCGTAACAATTATTGCCAACAGCGGTCTTGTTGCAGACGCTCTTTCAACAGCCTGCTTTGTTCTCGGAATGGAAAAATCCTGCGCTTTGCTTGAAAAATACAATGCAGACGCAGTTTTTGTTGATAGTGAAAACAATGTATATATAACAGAAAATTATTTTGATAAATACGAAGTCAATGACGGCTTCAGATGTTATGCTTATGAAGAATGTGAAGAATATACCGCTTTTCAGGCGGAGTGATTTGTTGCTTATTGCATTTGTGTTGATTGTTGCGGCTGTTATTTTTTTTGTGAGTGAAGCTTCAGCACAGGGCAAAACGGCGGTTGTAACGCTTGACGGCGAAAAGGTAACTGAAATCAATCTTGAAACGGCTGCAAACGAAACATTTACGGTCGAAAAAGTTGTAATAGAGGTAACTGACGGTAGCGTAAGTATTACAGACAGTGATTGTCCCGACAAAACCTGTGTAAAAACGGGTAAACTGTCAAAAAACGGCGATGTTTCGGTCTGTGTGCCGAACAGAGTGTCAGTTGAAATTATCGGCGAAAATGCAGACGGCGTTGATATTATTGGTTATTGAGGATGAGGATGAAAAACAGACAAAAAAGTATTGCCGAAAGAACGGCGCTGGACGGTATTCTTGCCGCAGTTGCACTTGTGTTGTCCTTCGTTGAAAATATGCTTCCCGACGTGGCATTTCTGCCGCCCGGTGCAAAATTAGGACTTGCCAATGTCGTTATAATGTTAGCGGTGCTTGCAGTGGGAACGGTTGACGGATTCATACTTGTGCTTATAAAATCGGGATTCGTTTTTCTTACAAGAGGTGCAACATCTTTTTTAATGAGCCTTACGGGCGGACTTTGCAGCTTTGCAGTTCTTGCTTTGATAGTTGTAATTGCAAAAAAAGCAGATAAAACCTTTTCGTATATTCTTGTTTCCGTTTCCTGCGCGCTTATGCATAATGTGGGGCAGACAATAGCGGCAAGTGTTTATATGGGTACAAATCTTATAAAAGCATATCTGCCCGTTTTATTGGTATTCGGAGTAGTTTCGGGCATTATTACAGGTATAATTTTAAAAACCGTAATGCCTGTTGTTTTAAAAATCAATTTCTTTAAGGATTGGGGTTGAATAAATGAGCTCAGTGATTAAAGACGGTATTCTGAAAGCCGTCAAACAGGTCAGAGGCGGAGTTGCCGTTGACCATCATAAGCTTACAAAAAATATGGATGTGGTAAGGATAACACCACCCGATACGGTAACGCTTCCCATGCAGCAGCATATCGGTGCGCCCTGTACACCTACAGTCAAGGTCGGTGATCACGTTGATGTGGGACAGGTTATAGGCGACAGCGAGAGCTTTGTAAGTGCGCCCATTCACGCATCTGTTTCGGGTAAAGTAACCGCAGTTTCTGAGGTTAAGGTTGCAAGCGGTAAACTTGTACCTGCCGTAACGATTGAAAATGACGGCGAAATGACGCTTTTTGAGGGTATTGAGCCTCCTAAAGTTGAAACAAAAGCTGATTTGCTTAAGGCTATCAGAAATTCAGGTCTTGTAGGTCTTGGCGGTGCAGGTTTCCCCTCTCACGTAAAGTTTAACATCCCCGATGATAAGGGTGTTGATACTCTTATTATCAATGCCGCCGAATGTGAGCCTTACATAACAGTTGACTACCGTGAATGTATGGAAAATTCATGGAATATCTACGGCGGAGTTTATGCTCTTGTGGAGCTTCTGGGCTTTAAAAACGTTATTATTGCTGTTGAGGATAATAAGCCCGATGCGATTGCAGAACTTAAAAAGATTGCAGATAAGGATAATGACCACGGTAATATCGTTAAGGTTATGACTCTTAAATCCAAATATCCTCAGGGTGCGGAAAAGATGATGGTGCAATCGGCTACGGGCAGAAAGGTTCCCCCCGGAAAGCTTCCCGCCGATGTGGGATGTGTTGTTGCTAACGTTGCATCCGTTGCGTTTATATACAGACATCTTCGTACGGGCAGACCGCTTATAAGCCGTACACTTACTGTTAGCGGCTCGGCAATAGCAAACCCCATGAATGTGAGAGTACCTGTTGGTATTGAGGCTTCAAAGGTTATTGATTTCTGCGGCGGTTTTAAAGAAGAGCCTGCAAAAATCATCGCAGGCGGTCCTATGATGGGTACTGCACTTATTGATACTCATGTGCCGATTCTTAAAAGTAACAATGCACTTTTGGCATTTACCGAGGCTGAGGCAAGACCTAAGGCGGAGAGAGCCTGTATTCATTGCGGCAGATGTGCTGATGCCTGCCCCATGAGCCTTATTCCCACCGATATTGAAAAGCACGCTTTGAGAAAAGACGCATCTGCACTTATTAAATCGGGTATCGGCGTTTGTATGGAGTGCGGCAGCTGTGCGTTCTCCTGTCCTGCGTCAAAGCCCCTTGTGCAGTATATGAGATTGGCAAAAGAAGTTGTAAGAGAGGCTGGTGCTAAAAAATGAAAAAGCTTATAGTAAGTGCATCTCCTCACGCACGTTCAAATGAAACTGTTACGGGGATAATGCTTGATGTTATTATTGCGCTTGTTCCCGCACTTATATGTTCAATAGTTATTTTCGGATTCCGCAGTCTGCTTATTACTGCTGTATGTGTTGCCTGCTGTGTTCTTTTTGAGTTCCTTGCAAGAAAAATTATGAAGCGCGACACAACAATCGGCGACCTGAGTGCAGTTGTAACGGGTATGCTCCTTGCGTTCAATATGCCTGTTTCCATTCCCTTATGGATGTGTGTTGTAGGCTGTTTCTTTGCAATAGTTGTTGTAAAGCAGTTTTTCGGCGGTATCGGCCAGAATTTTGTAAACCCCGCAATCGGCGGCAGAATCGTAATGCTCGTTTCATTCTCGTCTTCAATGACAAGCTGGACTGAGCCTATGAGCTGGCTTAACGGTACGGATGCAGTATCAAATGCAACTCCGCTTGCAATATTAAAGGATTTTGCAGGTGAGGTATCTTCCGATTTACCTTCTTTGTGGCATATGTTTTTAGGTCTGCGAGAGGGTAGTCTTGGTGAAGTGAGTGCTGTTGCAATTCTTATCGGCGGACTTTACCTTTTTGTAAGACGAGTTATAAAACCTATTATTCCGCTTTGCTTTGTGGGTACTGTTGCAGTAGTTATGCTTATAGCCGGTAAGGGCGATTTTACATTTATGGCATATCAGCTTTTAAGCGGCGGTCTGATGCTCGGTGCATTCTTTATGGCAACGGATTACGCAACAAGTCCCATTACAAATTGGGGTAAGGTTGTTTTCGGTATCGGTTGCGGACTTGTTACCTGTCTTATAAGACTTTTTGCAAATCTGCCCGAGGGCGTTTCTTATGCAATTATTCTTATGAATATCCTTGTGCCGCATATAGAATCATTTACAAGACCCAAGCCCTTCGGTGCTGTTAAAGAAAAGAAAAATAAGGAGGAAAAGGTCGCATGAGTAAGTTTTCTCCTAAAGAAATATTAAAACCCACAATTATTCTGCTTGTTATATGTATAGTTGCATCTGCTTTGCTTGCAGGTACAAATATGCTTACAAAGGATAAGATTGCCGCCATAAATGCGGAAACAAAGGCAAAGGCTATGCAGACCGTTATGCCCGATGCGGCATCCTTCGGTAACGGCGTTATTGCTGATGATTCACTTGAATATGCCGAATCACTTGATGCAAACGGCAATATTATAGGCTATGCATTCACATCGGTTGTAACAGGCTACGGCGGAGATGTGCAGGTAATGGTTGGTGTTAACACAGACGGCAGTATAAATAAGGTTACAATTATTGCCGCTGATGATGAAACTCCCGGTCTTGGTCAGAATGTTAAAAAAGACAGCTTTCTTGACCAATTCATCGGCAAAGCAGGCGAATTGACCGTGGTGAAAAATGCGGCTTCGGCTGATAATGAAATTCAGGCTGTTACAAGCGCAACAATTACATCAAAAGCTGTTACAAAAGCCGTAAATGCGGCAACTGAATATTTTAATGCAAATCTTATTAACGGAGGTGAGGCAAATGACTGAGAAAAAATCTCTCGGTAAGGAATTTACCAAAGGTCTTATTAAAGAGAATCCTGTTTTAAGGCTTGTTCTCGGTACTTGTCCCACTCTTGCGGTTACCACATCCGTAACAAATGCAATCGGTATGGGTATTGCGGCTACAATAGTTCTTGTATGCTCAAATATCGTAATTTCTGCGCTTC
Organism: Acutalibacteraceae bacterium; assembly: GCA_045535305.1. Taxonomy (GTDB): domain Bacteria; phylum Bacillota; class Clostridia; order Oscillospirales; family Acutalibacteraceae; genus UBA1081. The sequence continues at coordinate 19,009 of JAZSLJ010000009.1, read as the reverse complement.
GTAAGGTTATTCCCTCAAAGGTCAGAATCCCTGCATTTATAGTTGTTATCGCATCGTTTGTTACAGTTGTTCAGATGCTTGTAAAAGCCTTTGTTCCCGCACTTGATACTGCATTGGGTGCATTTTTGCCCCTTATAGTTGTTAACTGTATCATTCTCGGCAGAGCAGAAGCCTTTGCAAGTAAGAATACCGTTCTTTATTCCGCTGTTGACGGCTTGGGAATGGGTATCGGCTTTACAACGGCACTCTGTCTTATGGGTACTGTCCGTGAAATCCTCGGTGCAGGTACATTCCTCGGCGGTATACAGGACTTGCTTGTGCTTTTCGGCGATAATGTTCTGGGCGGCTGGAACGGACTTGATTTTAATACAGGACTTGAAACAATAGGTCTTTCTTCAATCACATTCTTTATTCTTCCCGCAGGCGGTTTCTTCGTTTTCGGTATTCTTATGGCTCTTGCCAACAAAATCGCGGCAGGCAAAGGCAAGCCCAAAGCTGAGCTTACGGGATGTTCACATTGTCCGATGGCTCATTCCTGCACAATGGCTTTCCACGGTGAGGAAAAATGCGACGGCGAAGCAAAGGAGGCAGCAGTATGAAATATATGATTGCCCTTCTTGTAATGGGACTTTTAACCAACAACTTTGTTCTTTCAAAATTCTACGGAATCTGCCCGTTTTTAGGTGTTTCCAAAAAGCTGAACACAGCGGTAGGCATGAGTGCGGCAGTTATAGTTGTTATGCTTATGGCAACGGCTGTTACATATCCCATAAACACTTTGCTTGTAAATAATGACCTTGAATATCTGCAGACAGTTGTATTTATTCTTGTTATTGCGGCACTTGTTCAGATGGTAGAGGTCATACTTAAAAAGTTCATGCCCCCTCTTTATAATGCCTTGGGTATTTATCTGCCCCTTATAACCACAAACTGTGCTGTTTTAGGTGTTGTTATCCTCAATGTTGACAACGGCTATACATTCTGGCAGTCAATGGTGAATTCTCTGGGTGCAGGTCTTGGCTTTATGCTTGCAATGGTGCTTTTTGCAGGCGTAAGAAAAAAGATGGAAGACTGTGATGTTCCCGAATTTTTAAAGGGACTTCCCATAACTCTAATTGCCGCATCTCTCGTTTCTCTCTCATTCCTCGGTTTTGCAGGAATTGTAGAGGGTATGGGACTTATGTAAGGAGGACAGGGAATATGAACAGTATTTTATTTGCAGTCCTCGTAGTAGGTGTTATAGGTCTTGTGTGCGGCATTGCACTTGCTGTTGCATCAATAGTGTTTGCCGTACCCGTTGACGAAAAAGCAGAAGCAATTACGGAAATGCTCCCAGGTGCAAACTGCGGCGCCTGCGGTTATTCGGGCTGTGCAGGTTATGCAGATGCCCTTTCAAAGGGTGAGGTTACAAATACCGCGTTGTGCAACCCCGGCGGCAGTGAGGTTTCCAAGCAGATAGCCGAATATTTAGGTCTTGCGGCAGGTGATGTTACACCTATGGCGGCAGTGGTGCTTTGCCAGGGACATTCTGCAAACGCAAGCACAAAAATGGAATACAGCGGTGTAAAAAGCTGTAAAATGGCAGCTCAGCTTTTCGGCGGCCCTAAGGATTGCGTTTACGGTTGCTTAGGTCTTGGCGATTGCGTTGAAAAATGCCCTTATAATGCAATTCATATATGCGACGGCGTTGCAAGAATCAACCCCGAGCTTTGCAAAGCCTGTAAGATGTGTGTTTCGGCTTGTCCTAAGGGACTTATTGAGCTTATGCCCCTTCATAAAACAAGAGCAGCTGTGCTTTGTAAGAATAAGGACAAGGGCGTGCTTGCACGAAAAGAGTGCCATGCCGCTTGTATAGGCTGTATGAAGTGTACAAAGGTTTGTGAAGACGGCGCAATTACGGTTACAAGTTTCAATGCCCATGTAGATGTTGAAAAATGTACAGGCTGCGGCAAATGTGTAGAAGCCTGCCCTGTAAAGTGTATAGACTTATTAACACTCAGATAAGTATGATTAATATGAAAAAACCGACTTTAACAGTCGGTTTTTTTTGTATAATGACAATATGGTTTATTTTTTGATAAGTGTTTCAAAGTCGATAATATCTATATTATCATAAATTTTATCTGCTTCTTCAAAGGCGCACAAAAGCCAGTCCTTGTGATGGCAGTCGGACGTCATTATGAATTTTCCGCCGTTTGCAACGATAAAGTCTGCGATTTCCTTACGGGGATAAGGTGTTTTTCTTGCTCCTCTTGAGATTGCACCTGTGTTAATTTCAAAGGGGATGCCCATTTTTATAAGGTGCAAAGCCGCATCCTGCCACGCTCTTACATATCGTGGGTCTTTTTCGTCAAAAAGCTCATAGTTTTCGTTGAACTTTGTTACAAGGTCAAAGTGAGCAATAAAGCCAATATTATCCATATCGGCAATTTTTTTGACTGTTTCGTAGTATGCCTCACAGTAGGCAAGCATATCACCGCCGAAATATTTTGCGGCGTCCTCTGTCTGTTCCTTTGCACTGCCGTCAACGGTAAGATAGTTTCCGTCTTTTTCTATGTAATGAACGGCACCTATAAAATAATCAAATCCGCTTGTGTCCATATCGGAGAATACATCAAGCTCACTGCCGCAGTAAATATTGATTTTATCCTTGTATTTTTCTTTAAGAGCATTTACCGTCTGCTGATAATCGGCAATTTTTTCTTTTCTTATGCAATAGGAAAGGTCTATTGACGTGTATGAATGGGTTGAAAAGCCGATAGCGTGCATATTGTTGCTTATTGCGGAAAGCACCATTTCTTCGGGAGTGTGTTTACCGTCGCAATAGGTGGTGTGAGTGTGAAAGTTAGATTTAATCATTATAATATCCTCATTATAGGGGATGTTAAAAAAGTGCAGACCGCATAAAACAAGCGGATAAAGGTTTTTCTTGTTTTATGCTATGAACAAACTTCGCCACTCGACGTACCTTTGTACGCCTTCGGGTGAACAAAAACAACGTAAATGCGTTGTTTTTGCTCAGTTTGTTTATTCTGCGCATTTTTTCCTATCCCCTTAAAAGCAAGGCTGTAAAACAAATCAAGTTTTTACAGCCTCAAATTTTTTAATTAGTATGTGCCGGACATATCGGCCGCAACTGTTTCTGCAACATTTGTTTTTGCCTTGGATGTTGCTCTTCTCTTGTTGAGCTCTTCAAGATAAAGGTCCTCGTCAAGGGGAAGCTCGATTGTTTTATCAAGCCATGAGGAGAGATAAGCCGCATTACAGAGTGTAAGACCGTTTATACCCTCTGCACCCTCTGCAACAAGGGGAGTGCCGTGAAGAATGTGAGCTGCAAATGCGTTTGTAACGCCTGAGTGCTGTTCATTCATACCGTCTGTTTCAATTTGGACTTCGTTGCTTTCAAGCTTTTTGAAGCCGTCGTCTGCTGAGTATGTATAATCGGTAAGCTTTTCGGTCAGCTCAACAACCTCAAGCTTGCTTGCAGTACAGATGATTCTGGCCTTGTCAAGAGTGATTTCAAAACGGTTGTCGCCGGGGCAATCACCTGTTGTTGTGATGAATACGCCTGTTGCGCCGTTGGGGTACTCTGCGTAAATCGTTACGTCGTCTTCAACCTCAATGTCGTGCCATTTGCCGTTATGACAGAATGCTCTGATTTTTGAGGGCATACCGCAGATCCACTGCCACAGGTCAAGGTTGTGAGGTGCCTGGTTCATAAGCACGCCGCCGCCTTCGCCGTCCCATGTTGCACGCCATCCGCCGGAGTTATAATAGCCCTGTGTACGGTACCAGTCGGTGATTATCCAGTTTGTTCTTCTGATTTCACCGTAAACACCGCTTTCCACAAGCTCTTTAACCTTGCGGTAGATGTGATTTGTTCTCTGATTGAACATCATTGCGAATGTTTTATCCTGAGTTGCAACGAACTCGTTGAGTTCTCTTACATTTTTGGTGTAAACACCTGCAGGCTTTTCGCAAAGAACGTGAATACCTGCTTCGAGAGCCTGCTTTGCAAGAACGGGATGCAGATAGTGAGGTGTTGCGATGATAATTGCATCAACAAGACCGCTTGCAAAAAGCTCGTCTGTGCTCAGGAATGTTTTAATACCGGGAACCTGCTGTGCGGCAAAGTCAAGTCTGTCCTGCTTTACGTCGCAAACAGCCACAAGCTCCATTTCTTTAATGTCGCCGTCATTGTACATTTTGATATGGGCAGAACCCATGTTACCGATACCGATTATGGCATATTTAAGTTTATCTGACATAATAGTTTGCTCCTTTATTAGAAAAATTTAACAGTGAGGAGTGAGAAGTGAGGAGTTGTGGAAAAGGCTCCGCCTTTTAATCCGTTTAAATCCAAGCCGCTTAGCGGCTTCCTTAACTCCTAACTAATCACTCCTGACTCCTAACTACAATAATTTATCGCTGTGCGATAAATTATTGTTTACCAAATTGTCTTTTCATCAATATCCTTAACTGCAAGGGCGATAAATTCGTCAACGGAAATTGCGCCCTGGTCGCCGAAGCCTCTCTTTCTTACTGAGAGTGTGCCTTCTTCTGCTTCCTTATCACCCACAACGAGCATATAAGGAATCTTTTCCATCTGAGCAGAGCGGATTTTGTAGCCTGTCTTTTCGCTTCTGTCGTCGATAGTAACTCTCATACCAAGAGCCTCAAGCTTTGCTTTAACCTCATAGCAGTAGTCAAGATGTCTGTCTGCGATAGGCAGGAAACGGATCTGCTCGGGAGCGAGCCACAGCGGGAACGCACCTGCATATTTTTCGATAAGGAGTGCAAGAGTTCTCTCGTAGCAACCGATAGACGTTCTGTGAATGATGTAGGGATTCTTCTTTGTGCCGTCGCGGTCAACGTATTCCATACCGAACTTTTCTGCAAGCATCTGGTCAATCTGAATTGTGATAAGAGTATCTTCCTTGCCGTAAACATTCTTAATCTGAATATCGAGCTTCGGTCCGTAGAAAGCGGCTTCACCGATACCCACTTTGTAGTCGATGCCGAGGTCGTCAAGAATAGTTTTCATAATACCCTGTGCTTCGTTCCACTGTTCGGGAGTGCCGATGTATTTTTCTGTGTTTTCGGGATCCCATTGTGAGAAACGGTAGGAAACGTCTTCGTAAAGACCGAGAGTTTTAAGCATAAATACGCAAAGGTCAAGACAGCGTTTGAATTCATCAGCAAGCTGTTCGGGCATACACATAAGATGACCTTCGGAGATTGTGAACTGACGAACACGGATAAGACCGTGCATTTCGCCCGATGCTTCATTTCTGAAAAGAGTTGATGTTTCGGCAAGACGCATGGGCAGATCACGGTAAGATCTTGCTCTGTTGAGGTATGCCTGATACTGGAAAGGACAGGTCATGGGACGCAGAGCAAAAACTTCATCGTCCTTTTCTTCGTCGCCGAGAACGAACATACCGTCTTTATAGTGATCCCAATGGCCTGAGATTTTGTAAAGATCGCTCTTTGCCATAAGGGGAGTTTTTGTACGCATCCAGCCGCGTCTTGCTTCCTCGTCCTCAACAAAACGCTGAAGAATCTGAAGAATAAGTGTGCCCTTGGGGAGCATTACGGGTAAGCCCTGACCGATGCAGTCAACTGTTGTGAATATTTCAAGCTCTCTGCCAAGCTTGTTGTGATCACGCTTTTTAGCTTCTTCCATTCTTACAAGATGCTCTTCAAGGTCAGCGGCTTTTGTGTAAGCTGTGCCGTAAACACGCTGAAGCATTTTCTTTGTTGAATCGCCTCTCCAATATGCACCTGTTGCACTTGTGAGCTTGAATGCCTTTACTCTTGATGTGTCGGGAATGTGAGGACCTGCACAAAGCTCAACAAAATCACCCTGCTTGAAGAATGAAATGTTTTCGCCTTTGCCTGCGTGCTCTTCAATAAGCTCAACCTTGTAGGGCTCGGTCTTTTCTTTCATCATAGCAAGAGCATCTTCGGGGGACATCTCAAATTTTTCGAGCTGTAAGCCCTCCTTGACGATTTTTTTCATCTCTGCTTCAATTTTTTCAAGCACTTCGGGAGTGAAGGGTGTGTCAACGTCAAAATCGTAATAGAAACCGCTGTCAATAGCGGGACCGATAGCAAGCTTTGCTTCGGGGAAAAGTCTTTTAACAGCCTGTGCAAGGATGTGTGATGCGGTGTGGCGGAAAGCCTTTTTGCCGTCTTCATCGTCAAAGGTGAGGATTTCAAGAGCGCAGTCCTTGTCAAGCACAGTTCTTAAATCGCATACAACGCCGTCAATTTTGCAAACGCAAGCGGCCTTGTAAAGCCCCATACCCAGAGATTTTGCAACCTCCATAGCTGTAACGCCGCTGTCAAACTCCTTAACAACGCCGTCTTTAAGGGATACATTAATCATATTTATTACCTCCAATGTAAAATTCTAAGATAAAATAAAAAAGCTTCACCCCAAATAAATGGGATGAAGCATAAACTCCACGGTTCCACCCAAATTACGGAATAAATCCGTCCCTTGAAAAGCCTTTAACGGGGCTTAGCCGATTTTCCTTATTTCGGAAAACTCTCGGGAGTGGTAGCAGTTATCACAGCCTTTATTCCGCTTGCACCGAGTGCGGAACTCTCTGAAAAGACCATTTGATACGCCGTCTCCGTCAGCAATTTCATCTTATAGAATTATTATATTCCGTTTTGAGTAAAAGTCAAGTATTATTTTAAAAGTGTTGAAAACCAGATTTTGAACTGTTCAAACAGATACTGAATAAGTCTTGCAAGAGTTGTAAAGCTGGGGTTAGCCTTGAATTCGTCAACAGGTGTTGTGATTGAAACTTCACTGAAGCTCTGGTCTGCAATATTATTCTGCATAAACTGAGGATAATCGGGGTTTGAATATACAGTCTGCTGTTCTTTACTTGTGAACATCCAGTCGTACATCTTGCCGTGTCCGTCGTGTGTTGTGCTGTGAAGCATATCTTTAATAAACCATGTGCTTTCGGGTAATGCACAGGTTGAAGCGTCAACCATACCGTCTGCTGAAAGGTGGTTGTGTCCGTCGTCAACAGCCTGAACATAATCAGCACCGAGAGTTGTTCTGTAATCTGCACAGATACCGCCTACGGATGCATATTTTGAGTCAACAGTGCCGTCGCTTGTGTTCATATATGCGGGAACAAGGGGAGTTCTCTGCACATTGTAGCCTACAACGTTGTAGATTTTAATTGACTTGTATGCTTCCTGTAAAATCTCGGTTGCTCTTGACTGAACGTTGTAATGATAAGCGTCGATTTTTGCAACAAGACCTGCCTGTTCAGTTTCGTCGGTAATCATAAATTTCTTTGCACTCTCGTAATATTCGTGGGGAACAAAGCTCCATATACCGGGCATTGAGCCGAAAATGGGAATAAGTGCCTCGTCAAAAATCTTATCCTTGAAAAGAGGAATGATTTTGTCAACCATTGTAATTGCCATATCCCACACGCCAAGCTCGTTGAGTGCATTTACAAGAACGATGAGAATTCCCTGAACAAAGTCCATTTCCATATTGGGAATAGCATCAAGAGCATAGTTCATAAGAGCGTTTTTGTTGATAACAAAGTTGCCGTTGAAAAGGTCGCCCGCAACAGCAGTACCCTGAATGGGACAGCACTGGAAGATGATTGTTTCAATATCATCTGTGCCGTAACGCTCAAGATAAGCCATAGTTACAACGCCGCCCATACTTGATGCGCGCATCTGAACCTTATCGTGGCCTGACATTTCTTTAATCTGCTGAATACACTCATTGAGTCTGTCAGCGTGCTCGTAGGGGTCAAGACGGAAATCATAGTTGAAATAAAAGCTCTTATCAAGCCCGTGTTCACCGTTTTCGGGAACATCGCATATAGCCTTTACATTCTCTTTTGAGTCGCCGTTGCCGTCAAGTGCAAGGTCGCCGAATGCTGAGTAAACAAAGCCGATAAGCGCATCGCCGAATGCATCGTAGTCGCCCTTTGCAAGGTCGCCCACAGCAGGCGCAAGAGCCGAAACAGCCTCGCTGATAAGCGCAGTTGTGTCGGGACGGAAAAGCACTTTTTCGTTTTCTGTGCCGTAGTCTTTCACAACGTCAGCACTGCCAAGAGCCGCAACATAGATTACGGGATTGAAGCCGCAATCGCATTTGTCATCGGCAGCAATAGCAGCAGGAGCCGCAACACCGAGTAAAAGACAGATTGTGAGTAAAACGGATAATAATTTTTTCATACAGTCCACTCCTTTTTATGGATATATATAAAGTATAGCAGTAAAAATATGGAATATCAAGAGGAAACAAAAATTTAATGTACAATTTACAATGTACAATTTACAATTATTGAATATACAAATCGGGTTAAAGGGCGAAGCCCTTTCCTCAATTGTACATTATACATTGTACATTGTTAATTAGACAAATTATTGTTTACTATTCAAAAACCCAACCGCTTTTGCGATTGGGTTGGTGTTATTATTCTTCCGTTTCCGTTATTTCCGTAACGGCTTCTTCGCTTTCCGTTGCTTTGTTTATCTCTATTCTTATCAGTCTGTAAAGAGTTGCGGCGATAGGTACTGCAATAAGCATACCTGCAACGCCTGCAACGCTGCCGCCTACGGTTACGGCTGTAAGCACCCAGAGTGCGGGCAGACCGATTGATGAGCCGACAACCTTGGGGTATATAAGATTGCCCTCAAGCTGCTGAAGAACCACTATGAAAATAAGGAAAATAAGAGCTTTTACGGGGGACTCCATAAATATAAGGAATGCGCCGACAGCACCGCTGATAAATGCACCTACAATGGGAATAAGTGCCATAAGTGCAGTAAGTGCGCCAATCATTCCCGCATAGGGCATACGCAGTATAGTCATACCGATAGTGCAAAGTCCGCCCAGAATTATAGCTTCGGTACACTGACCGACTATGAATTTGTGGAATGTATCGTTGAGAATTGAAAGCACGTAATTGATTTTTTCAAGCCATTTTGCTTTGACATAGCGGCTTGAAATTCTTTTGACCTGAGCAAAGAGCTTATCCTTGCTTAAAAGGATGTACAATGCAAAAATCAAACCGAGGAAGCCCGAGAATACAACCGAAACAACCGAAGAAACAGTTGTTACAACCACGTCAACAACGCTGCTGAAGCCCGACTTGATAAATTCATAAGCCTGTGTGATTATTGATTTCCAGTCTATTGATGAAAGGGTTTCAATAATATCATCGGGTACAAATTCAAGACCGTTGAGGTAATTAATAAGGTTTGTCATAGCCATGGGTATTTCTGCAACCAACAGGCTTATACAGGAAATTATCTGCGGAACAACAAGACCGATTACCAACGCAACCAAAGCTGCCAACGTGAGTATTGCAAGAGTCAGACATACGGGTCTGCGGCTTTTTACTGTTGAAGGCTTTGTTGATTTGGGGAAATAGTGCCTTTCGTAATAGCTCATAAGTATGTTCAGGGGATAAGCCATAATACAGCCTACGAAAAAAGGCGCGGCGGCAGAAATGCAGTTTTTTATAAATTCAGCCGCGCTGTCCCAATAATGTATACATAAATAAAGGCAAAAAATGCTGAAACCTACTTTAAAACAGGTTTTCCAGTCAAGCTTTTGCATACTCATACCTTCTTCTTTATAATAATACTTTATTATGAATTATCAAGCTTTAAAAAGCCTTGAGTTTTTCATATTCTTCATCGGTAATTTCAATAACCTTGCCGTGCTTGAAGCCGTAGGGGAAAGTGAATTCACCGTCTGCCCTTGTAAAATCCATATCACCCGCTTTTGATGAAACAAACGGAACATAGCCCATTTTTTCTTTTTCACAGCCGAAAAAGTCAAGCATAAGACACCATCTGCCGTCGGGTAGAGTGTATGTAGTAGGGCCTTCGTATGAACCGGGATGATAAATCTCATTATCCATATATTTTTCAAATTCCGCATCATGCTCAAACGGGCCGTACAGATTTTTTGACGTTGCGTGCATATTCATAGGCGGATTTGATGAATTTTTGTAAAAGAGATGATATGTATCGCCCACTTTTGTTATATGTGAATCAAGAATTTCGTTGTCCTTTGTAAAATAGAGCTTCGGCTCGGAGAAGGTTTCAAAATCCTTGGTGGTACAGCAGTAAATTGACATATGCTTGTAGTCGCTTTCCTTCACCGTTGAGCCCCAATGTATAAGATATTCCTCATTTTCTGCATCAAAAAATATTTCAGGTGCCCAAAGACAGCCGAAATCGTCCCTGCCGAAATACAAAAGCTTTTCTTCGGAGAAATTTACAAGGTCATCCGTTTTCCACATACGCAGATTAAGGCTTCCGTGGCTGTTGACCTGTTTCCAGTCCACATTGTAATTTTCATCCATACGGTAAACGATGCATAAATCGGTTGTCAGCACAACAAAACCGCCTGTGTGCAGTCTTATAATTTCAATATCACGGCAGCCCTTTTCGCCCTTTGTTGCGGTGAGTACGGGGTTTCCGTTGTTGACCTGCTCCCAGTTGTATCCGTCGCGGCTTATGCCGAAATAAACCTGTTCGCCGTCGGGAGTTATTTTTTCTTTGAAATGTGCAAATAAATACGGCATAATATCACCCTGAACAAAGTATAACATATAAAAAAATAATATGTCAATTTTAATTGCATTACTTCTGTTGAAAAAATATAAATTATCAATGTCCGTTCTTTATTTGAATGTTGACATATAACAGTTAAAAATATTATAATATTTTTATATACATATTTGCAAGTCGTATAATGTATGAAAAACAGGCAGTACGGCAAAAAAACAATCACTTCAGAAAACGGAGGATAAATAATGAAAACCTATGACGTAATTGTTATCGGCGCAGGTAACGGCGGTCTTGCGGCTGCTGCAAACTGTGCAAAAGCAGGTCTTTCGGTGCTTCTGCTTGAAAGACACAACATTCCCGGCGGTTCTGCATCTTCATTTGTAAGAGGTCGTTTTGAATTTGAGCCTTCTCTTCACGAGCTTGCAGGTATCGGTGATGAAAAAGAAGCAGGCACTATTGAAGAGGTGTTCAAACGCATTGATGCCGACGTTGAGTGGTGCAGACACGATTCAACGTTCCGTCTTGTCGTACCCGCAAAAGAGGGGGATACAGACGCATTTGTCAACGAAGACGGTGTTCTTGTTACCGTTGATGCCCGTATGCCCATAGGCTTTGAAGCCTTTTCAAGAAAGCTTGACGAGCTTGTTCCCGGCTCTTATGAGAGCTGCAGAAAGGCTTTTGACTTATCAATAAGTATGTTCAAGGCTTTTGACTGTCTTGAAGACCCGAAGAAAATCCCCGGCAGTCTTAAAGACGTACCCGACCTTATGCGTATGGTTTCACATACGATGAAAGAGGCTCTTGATGCTCTGGGTATGCCTAAAAAGGCTCAGGATATATTCAATACATATTGGTGCTATATGGGTTCACCCGCATCACAGTTCGATTTCCTTTATTATCTTTGCGTGCTTCACAGCTATGTAAGAAGCGGAACAGGTATTCCCCGTCTGAGAAGCCACGAAATGAGCCTTGCTATTGATAAGAAGATTCGTGATTTCGGCGGCGACATCTGGTATAACTCTGATGTTACAAAAATTATTATGAAGGACGGCAAACCCGTCGGTGTTGTTGTAAACGGCGAAAAAGAGGTTTACGGCAAGCAATTTATCTGTAACTGCTATCCCTATAAGGTATTTACGGAGCTTATGGATAAAAAAGACGTACCCGAAATGCAGCTTAAAATGCTCAATGCAAGAAAAACTGCCTGTACGCTTACAACGGTTTATCTGGGTATGAACAAAACAAAGGAAGAGCTTGGCATAACCGATTATTCAATATTTATTGCTCCCGATTCCGATTCTGATAAGCAGTACGAAGCCGCACAAAATTATTTCAGCGGTTACTGCATTATAAACTGCCTTAACGAGATTATTCCCGACTGTACTCCCGAAGGTACAAGTCAGCTGTTCCTTACAACAATGACATTCGGCGACGTTATGAAGGACGTAAGACCTCAGGATTATAAAAAGTTCAAAACAAAGGTTGCCGAGGATATGATTGAAACCTGTGAAAAGGCTCTTAATATATCCATCAAGCCTTATATTGAAGAAATTGAAATTGCTTTGCCGCCCACATTTGCCCGCTATCTCAATACACCTCTGGGCACCCCCTACGGCTATATGCTCGAAAAGTGGGACAGTATGCTTCCCAGAACTATACAGTATCTCAATGACCAGCCCTTTGACAATTTCTATTTCTGCGGCGCAACGCAGGAGAGAGGCGACGGCTACGGCTGTGCTTACTATACAGGTGAAAAGGCTGCAGGCCTTGTTATCAAGAAAATAAAGGAGGGTAAATAATAATGGCAGATAATTTCAAGAAGCTCAAAGGCTTAAAATTTATAAAAATGCTTCCCGACCGTCAGGCAAAATTCAAGGAAGCAAATGCAGACTTACCGTCATTTTCAGATAATGCAACTGCACTTGCAAAGGCACTTCATCCCAAAAGACAGTATCTTAAGGTTGCCGATGTGAAAATAATGGCTGAGGATTGCAGAAGCTATACTCTCGTACCCGACGAAACAAAAGGTACAAACGCTCTTGCATATTTCGGCGCAGGTAAATATCTTACCGTTTTTGAAACTATTGAAGATATGCCCGTAACAAGAGCTTATTCAATATCATCATCCCCCAAGGATTCACTTGAAGGCAGATACGTGCTTACAATCAAGCTCGTTGAGGGCGGACTGATGTCCCGTTACATTTTCGATAACTGGGAAGTGGGCTCTTGCGTTGAGGTTTCCGCACCATCGGGCAATTTTGAGTATCAGCCCCTGCGTGATGCAAAAAAGGTTATCTGTCTTGCAGGCGGCAGCGGTATAACTCCCTTTGTTTCAATGGCAAACGCTATAGCTGACGGTGATGAAGACTTTGAAATGACTCTGCTTTACGGCAGCAGAAATTATGAGAATATTCTGTTCCGTCAGGAGCTTGAGGAGCTTGGGGCAAAATGCGGCAAAATCAAGGTTGTTCACGTTCTCAGCGATGAAAACGCAGAAGTACCCGACGGCTGTGAAAAAGGCTTTATCACAGCAGAGCTTATAACTAAATATGCTCCCGCAGACGAGCCTTATTCAGTATTCCTTTGCGGACCTCAGCAGATGTATCAGTTTGTTGATAAGGAGCTTGAGAAGCTCAATCTTCCCAAAAAATATATAAGACACGAGATGTTCGGTGAGTTCCATAATCCTCAGACTCAGGCAGACTATCCCGCAGGTATTCCCGAAACAGTAAAAATCACCGTAACAATTCAGGATAAGACTTATATAATCAGCGGTAAATCAACGGATTCCGTAATGCAGATAATTGAGAAAAACGGTCTTGCCGTACCCGCAAGATGCCGCAGCGGTGAATGCGGATTCTGTCATTCACATCTGCTTTCGGGTAAGGTATATGTTCCCAAGCATCTTGAATACCGCCGTCTTGCAGACTATAAATTCGGCTGTATTCACCCCTGTTGTTCATTCCCGCTTACAGACCTTGAAATCAACGTTCCTGCGGCAAAATAAAATAATGTATATAAACGAAAACCGTCGGAGAAATCCGACGGCTTTTGTGTGTTATATGTAGCTATACTTTTTTAAATCTGAAAACTATTATTAATCGTCTGAAGCAATTGTGTATATAAACTCACCGTAACGGAAAGATGTAATTTTTCCGTCTTCTGTTGTAAGGGGAGTCAGTTCCTCTTTGCCTACAAATATTTTTCCGTCTTCTACATAACAGAGATAATCCAGTTTTGTTGCATTTGGATCAGAAAAATCCCCTGCAAGTATATTGGAAGTTGTACTTGTTGAAATTCTATAAGTTGCATAAAAAGATTGATTAATACTGTCATTGAAGCTTAATGAAAATACTTTGTGATAATTTTCATAACCGTAAGATAGTGTTGATGAAAAAGTATATATGTTGCCTATTAATCCAAAAACAGGGGCTTGCAAAAGTTCTTTTACATCTTTATAATCCTGCATATCCTTATACAAATGTCTCGCCATAGCATAAAAGTGATTTTCAATCATCCATTTACCTTTTTTGTATTTAAATTCTTTCAACAAATCACGGGAGTCATCAAAATCTTCGGGTAATGCGTCAACATATTCTTCTGCTTCCGATAATTCTTCCTCCGCAACAAAGTCAGCTTCAAGTTTTTCCTCTAATTTGTTATAAATATGCTCGTTTGCTTCTTCTGCTTTTTCAGAGCTGTCTTCAAAATCAGCTAAACTGAGAAAATCTTTTTTTGCGGAAAGAGGGTCTGATTCCATAATTGCAACAGCCGCGTCATATTGCTTCTGCTTTTCTATGTTGGCTACCTGATTATTTGCAAAAGGATATACAAATCCGTATATAATAACCATCAGAACAACGATACCGCCGATTCTTAATGGCTTGACAATTTTTTCTTTCAGCTTTTTTTCGTAAATTTTACGCATAAAGGGTAATGCAATAATTAAACCAAGAATACCGAATATTAACAGCAGAATTCCGCCCGCTATCACACCCTGTGAAAAATATGTAAATGATGCAATAAAAACAATCGCAAACAACAATGATGCTACAATTTCAACTGCTGTCAAAATAAATTTTGCAAACTTATTTTCTTTTACTTTTTTGTTACACTGAACGCATACTGATGCGTTTTCTGCAAGTTCAGCACCGCACCACTTGCAGTATTTGTGTGTTTTTTCCTGTTTTACTCCGCAATTTGAGCAGATTTTTTTTGATAATTCTGCCCCGCAGTTTGTACAATACATATTTTTTACCTCCATATTATACACCTAATGGTGTTATTTAATAAAATAATAGCACCATTCATTGATTTTGTCAACACCGAATGGTGTTTTTTGGTTAGAATATATACAGAGGTGATAAATGTGGGAAAATATGAACGAATAAGACATTTGCGTGAAGACAAAGATCTTACACAAAAACAGATTGCAGATATTCTTTTTATGCAGTTAACTCAATACCGCCGATATGAATCGGGAGAGCGTGAACTGCCTCTTGAATTGGCAATTATATTATCTGAATTTTATAACGTTCCCATTGATTACATCGCCGGAATATCAGATAAAATAACCACATCTCAGGAAGATATGACAGCTGATGAATTTCAGCTTATTTGCAATTACAGAAATTTGTCCGAAACTGAAAAAAAGAAACTTTTAGATATATCATACATTTTAAAATAAAAAACGCATTGTGAACCAATGCGTTTTTTGATAATTAAGATTATTTTTCAAGCACCATTTCCATTTTTGAGAATTTTTGACCCCAGGCGTTTGCCCAGCTTTCGCAATAGAGCTTATAATATGAAATGTTATTCTTTTTTCTGTAAGATGCAAACACGTTGCACCATATAGCCGACGGGATTGCGATAACTATATAATAAAGAGGGCCTAAAAGCAGACACTGCCATGTGTGTCCGTACTCGTGGATTCTTGTGTTATATGTCCATTTTTTACTGCTGTGCTGATCTTTCATAAATATGAAAAGTCCCAATGACAGTCCGCCCTGATTCCAGGGGAGATACACTATATATGAATATCCGAAACGCTGAAAACGGCGTTTCTTTATTTTTGTGCAGATAAGAAATGCAATCCCGCCAACAATGTTTACGGGAAGTCCCCATGTCCATTGAACAAGATAAAACAGAAAATCAAGAAATGCGTTTTTTGCATTTTTCTCTCTTTTGTCAGGTGCTTTTTTTGTTATATCAATCATTTTTCTGCGCGCTCCTTTTCTTTCTTTTTCTCAAGAAGAATCATGTACTGTCCTTCTTCATTCTGTTCAAGATAATGTGCTTCACCCTCATTTGTACCCTGACCGAGCCATGTATTTTCAAGCTTCTGACCCGAAATCAGCTCACAGCGTTCTTTCTGCTCGGATGTGAGCGTTACACTTCCGTATTTATGCTTTGTTGCAATTGCGGCGCGTATCATCGTATGGTCATCTTTTGTCATACGGAAATTTTTAAGCAGAATAAGTGCAATTATTGCCGCAACAATAGGTATAACGGCAACACATATACGCACACCGAGAACAGCGCTGTCCGTCTGTGTAAACATAGTGCCCGTGGCTTTTTCGTAATCTGAAACGGTATCGCCGGTTACAAGTCCGAAGCCCTGTAATGTAAAGCCTACAAGAGCCGCCATAACGCCGCTGATGCTTTTTTTGATGAGCGTTGAAAAGGTTGCAATCACGCCTTCTCTTCGTCTGCCGGTAATAAGCTCGTCAACGTCTGTAAGGTCGGGGAAAATGTTTGTTGAAACAAAGCCCAGTCCCGACATACCGAACGGATAAAGCAGCATACTCAGCATCATAAGTGCCGTCCATATAAATGAACCGCCCGACTGCATAATAAGTCCGATTGCAAGACCTGCAACCATAAGAGGTGTTACGATGTTGCCGCATTTTTTCTTGCCGTGCCTCATTGTCAGGGCGTAGTTGAGAGGGAATGCTCCTGCTTCCGCAACGCCTGCAACTGCGTTGAAAAGTGCATATTTGCTGTACTGATTTGCAAGATATTTTATGTAGTAAACCTTTGAATTTGCATAGAATCCCGTTGAAAACTGATATGCAAGACTCATAAAGAAATACTGTCTGAATGATTTGTTTTTAAAAACAAGTATATATTCTCTGATTATGTATTTAATATCAAGCTTATCGTTTTTGTTTGCCAATGAGCTGGGTTCTCTTGTTTTTGCGTATGTAAGGAAAACCGCAACTGCAAAGAAAAGGGAAAGAACTATACCTATAACCAGAAACGGCATTTTTGATTCGGATGTGATATTATCACCGGAGCCGAAAATGCCCAGAATCAACACAACAATGCCGAATGCGGGTACCATACCTGCCGAATTGAAGAGATAACCTACGGAATTGTACTGTGTACGAAGATTGTATTCGGGTGCAAGCTCGGGAAGCATTGCGGTATGGGGTACGCAAATCATCGTATATGCCGTTTTGTAAAGCATATAAACAAGTACAAAATATACCATTGCTTTTGTGGAATTCTGAGCACCGTCAAGACCGAATGAATTCCATAAAAGAGTGTATGATATTGCCATAACGGGCAAGCCCCACAGCAGATAACGTCTGTGCTTACCTGTTTTTGAGCGTGTGCGGTCGGTTATAATGCCCATAACAGGGTCGGTTACTGCATCCCATACGGTTGCAAGCATAACTACGATACCTGCCTGATTGAGCGAAATGTTTACAACGTCTGTAAGAAATACCGTAAAATACATACTGATAATATATCCCGCGCCGCCCATATACATATTAGCGTAGCTGTAATTTATCATAGGCAGTATGGTAGTTCTGAAATCACCCTGTACGCCTATTGCTTTTTTGATTTTTTCACCCATAAAAGCACTCCCCGTATAAATATATATTTAATTATACCATCTGATATTTTTTAAGTCAATAAATGAAAAATAATAACGATACAAAAAAGCAAAAACTGTCTTTGTTTTATATGTTTACAAAATGGAAAATTTATGCTACGATTCAGTTATAAGCAGTATAAAAAAATCAGGAGGTTTATACAATGGATATTACCAAAAGGCTTTTTGCCTGTGTTATGGTTACAATTCTGTTATTATCTTTTTCACCGGTAGTTTTAGCTTCGGAAGACAATGGATATATAGTTGTTACCGATACTGTTGAGGCAGACAGTGGCAGTGATGTTTCAGAAGCAATTCAGAAGCTTATTGATTCCAACCCGAACAGAACAATTTATTTCCCTGACGGAGAGTATCTTCTTTCAAAACCCATATACACTCCTGCTGACCCGACAAAAAGTGTTTCCCTTGAACTTTCGGATTTTGCCGTTCTCAAAGCAACAGAAGATTGGAAAACAGGTGAAGCCATAGTTCAGCTGGGCGGCAAAGACCCTGCAAATGACACCGCAACAAACGGCAGTAACTACTCTCTTGAAGGCGGAATTATTGACGGAAGCTCAGTTGCAAACGGTGTTTCTATCAACAGCGGACGTGAAACAGCCGTACGTAATGTTTCAATAAAAAATACGGTTGTCGGTCTTCATATTATGAACGGAGCAAACAGCGGTTCTTCCGATGCTGATATTTTCGGTGTGAATATCATCGGTACAGGTAAAACAGATTCCGTCGGTATTCTTATTGAAGGGCATGATAACACAATTACAAACGTCAGAATCGGTTATGTTTTCACAGGTGTTCACCTTAAAGCGGCAGGCAATATGATGAGAAATGTTCATCCTCTTTATTATTCTGATTATACAGATTATCAGAACAGTTGCGGATTCCTTGATGAAGCAGGCAATAACTGGTATGATTACTGTTACAGCGACCAGTTTGCAATCGGTTTTTGTACAACCGATTGGGGTGAAAATTTTTATAACGATTGTTATTGCTTCTGGTATTCACCGCAGGGCGAAAAACACACAGCATTCAGGGCCGACAAGCAGTTCAACGCTACCATTACAAATTTCAAAGCAGGTTTTGGTGCTGATTGCGAAAATGTAGTTCTTACAGTAGGTGAAAACGGCGGTAACGGTACTATTGAAAACATTGAAATTCAGGCTGATACAAAAGACAATACATATAAAAAGTATCTTGAAAAACAAATCACTATGAATCAACTTTTAATCTTGTCAGGTGTTTTTATCGGTCTGCTTGTGCTGATTACGGTTGTTAATTTTGTTTACATAAAAAAGAAGATTAATAAATAATATCAAAGGGGCTGTAAAAAAACGAAAGTTTTTTACAGCTCATTTTAAGGGGATAGGAAAAAAAGATGAAGAACGGACAAAACGAGCAAAATCAATGCTTTTGCATTGATTTTGTATACCCGAAGGCGTACAAAGGTACGTCGAGTGGCGAGTTTTGTTCGTAGTATAAAACATAAAATATTATTATTTTTTTGATTTTTTGCAAAATTTTGGGGTT
>JAZSLJ010000016.1:0-4200 GCA_045535305.1 Acutalibacteraceae bacterium | reverse complement strand
ACAAAACGAGCAAAATCAATGCTTTTGCATTGATTTTGTATACCCGAAGGCGTACAAAGGTACGTCGAGTGGCGAGTTTTGTTCGTAGTATAAAACATAAAATATTATTATTTTTTTGATTTTTTGCAAAATTTTGGGGTTTTACAGGCTTAATACACCTGCAGAACCCCTTATTCTTTGCGGTTTTATACGGTCTTCGCTTTTTTTACATCCCCTTATAAAATGTCTAAAAATTACAAGCCGTATTTACGGATGAAGTACGAGGGCGTACAGCTCCATGCGTGGCAAAGGCTGTTTATCATTCTGTCGTTGTACGGTGAGAAATCAAGGTCATCGGGAATATATGCCTCCCAGAAGGTATCTGCACCAAGCTTCACCATACCACCCCAATATTTTTTCAAATATTGTACAGCATCACCCTTCATACCAAGCTTTAACATAGCCTCAATAACATAGTGGCGCATATATGGTGTAACAGGTTGCTTAAAATCCTTGTTATCAAGGCAAGAAAGAAGAAGTTTTTTTGCTTCTTCTCCGGTTATCACGCCACCCAGAATCATCCATACCTGAGAATGAACGCTGAGCTGACCATTATCCGAATTATTTACGAATACTTTTTCATTTTCATCATAAAGATGTTTTTTAGAAGCACAACGGACTTCGGAAATGAGAGCAGAATATTTTTCATATTCTTTATCACCGATTGCTTTCAGCAATCCCGCAAAACGTTCAAGAGTATAAAGATATACCCCCTGCAATGCAGTCATACATTCAAGTCCCGGACACCAATCAATAAAAGCAAACCAGCCATCCTGCTTTGTTGCAATCAGATTCACATCCAGCGTGGCTCTGAAACTTTCAAGCTGTGATTTGCAAATTTCCAAAAGGTCATTTGCAACATCCGTATCTCCTGTATGCTCGTAGTAATCGCATACACTTACAACATATAAAAGTGCATAGTCCTCAATATGTGTTGCTCCGGAATGGTAGTAAGGAGTTTCATAAACAAAGGACGGCAAGAAACCTGAGTTGTTACATTCACCTGCGGCAAAAAGATATAAACATCTTTTTACAATTTCGAGGTTATTGAATGTATAATAATTTGCAAGAGCCTCAAGACGAAGATCCCCAATCCAAAGTCGGCGGTCGCGTTTTGGACCGTCTTCAAAGAAGGTCTGCATACATTCTTTAAGAGTGTTTGTTGCAACAAAGTCAATTTTATTCAGCAAAGTGTCCTTTGTGTTTGCAGGTTTCAGAACGGATACATCAGCACTTGTTGAAGCACGGAAGCTGAAATCAAAAAGTCTTATGGGTCTGGTGGTTCTTTCCACCGTTATTTTTATGTATCTGCAAGCATACCTTCTGGGCATTGTCATTTCCTGAGGGAAATCAAGATAAACTGTTTCTTCCTGCAACCAGGTTTCTGAAAGTCCGCCGTGATATTCAGAAAAATCATCTTCGATTTCTCTCATATCCTCACCGAATTTTATTTTTAATCGGACGGGAGCATCAACGAAAACATCAACCCTATCAAAAGCAAAGGAAAAATGCCCCACCGCATGTCCGCCAAGGTCAAGCAGAATACTGTCGCCTGTTTCGGCAATAAATTCCGTTTTGTCGGGAGTCATATCTCTGTAATGAAGCACGGGCATATTTTCCTGAGTTTTGTTCAGAAAAAGCTGTTTGTCTGTCATAAATTAACATCTCACTTTTGAATTACTGAAACAATTATATCATCCATACAAAGCAAAAAGCAACAGCAAAAATACTGTTGCCCGTGTTTGACAAATCCGAATTTATCTTTCAAGTGATTCCCGTTACCACTTTCTCTTTTAAGAATAATCAGTCCGTAAAAATTATGATTTTGCATATTCAGAGAGCAAAGCATGGTCATTCATCGGTTTACAGCAGATTTCAGTTCTGACAGATGACCATTTGCGTTCAATTTCTGCGGCTGAGTCGTTATTTATATCAACAACATTGTCCTCGTCATCTGAACCCATCATAAACCATTGGCTCGTTTCTCCCTTGGGACAATGTCCTTTGTAGGTCCATGTCTGCCAGTTATATGAACATTCATTGAAAAGCTTCAGTATGTATTCCCATGTTGCAGTACCCCGACAGGGAGAAAATTCACCTGCAAGCACAGGCACATTGAAGTTTCTGCTTGCATGGTGCTCGGTAACTTCCCTGAAACTGTCGTTTGAATCATCATAAAGGTGATACTGATACATCACATTTTCCCATCCCCGTTCTTCAGGGTGCGGTATGTCATCAGGTGTCCAGATTGCTTCAAGAGTTATGATATGGTCGGGGTCAACTGCCCTGACAGCATCGTAAAGCAAAGAATAAACATCATGATACTTGCTGTTGACTTTATCCTCGCCTTCGTAATCGCACATCGGCTCATTCATCAGGTCATAGGCAGCAACCGTTCCGTTACCTGCAAAATGACGGGCGATTTCACTCCATAAATCACAGGCAAGTGCACGGAAATGAGCACCCTCTTCGGTTTCATCATAAAGTTTGCAATGGTTTACACGGCAGCTGTGGTGAGCGATGCTCTGATGACCCGGCACACCATGCATATCAAGAATGACATACATTCCTCTTTTTTCGCATTCATCAACAACCCAATCAAGGCGTGAGAAATCGATTTCACCGTTTTCTTTTCGTTTCCATGTGCCTGAATCATCCGTCTGAAAATTACGGTACCAGAACGGAACACGAACACAGGTGAAGCCGAGCGACTGAAGATAGTCAAGGTCGTATTCGGTGATATAGTTGTCTTCACGTAATTTTATAAGCCGTTCGGCTTCCCTTTTGCCGAAACGCCTTTCAAGTGTGGTTACTATGTCCCATTGGGCCTCTCCGCCTTTGAAAAAACCCATCCATAATTCATCGAGCAACCATCCGCCGAGATTTGTTCCTCGCAAAAATACCTGTTTTCCTTCAGCATTGATGATTCTTTCACCTTCACAATGCAGCATACTCAGACTCATACTGTATCCTCCTGTAACAATAAATTTCAGATTGAGATTAATATATCGGAATTGATTTAATAATGGCTCGGCAAATTTTTATTTATCGTTCTGAGCGAACAAAATAGTTTTATCGATAAATCAGTCAATATATATTTCTCTTATGGTTGACATTCCTGTTGTAATCTGACAAATTTCCTCGTTAATCTTACCTTCAAAATCCTCATGAAGATGTCCCGAAAGAATTGCCTTTATGTTTTTGCAATTAACAATGAAATCGTAAGCCTCGGCAGTTATTTCATCCTGCTTTTGTTGTTGGAATCTGTGGGGTGTATAATTTTGCATCAGTTCTTCGGGGACGGACATAAGATAGGCAGGGTCACCATCACAATTTATTGCAAAATCATAGAATTCCATTGTGTATAAGGGCACATGAACACAAAGAACCACAGGAAATGCCTTCTCTGTTTCTTTTTTCAAAAAATCAAGTTGTTCTTTCTCAAAAAGGTAATAAGAATTATCAATGGCAACAAAATTCACGCCACCAATTATTCTTGAAGAACATCTGATATCGTTTTTGAATATTTTCTGTACCCTTGCAAGGCTTATGTTTCTGTAAGCAGCATCTTCCTTCGCTTCCCCGAGATAATGACTGAATTCGTGATTACCGGCACTCATAAAGATATCAACCGAATTGCAGAATTCCTCCGCCTTTTCAAAATTCAATTCTGAAACAAAGTCAATCAGGTCACCTGTATAAATAATAATACGTTGTTCCTTTAATGCCTTTTCCTTTAGAAACTCAAGATTTGCTTCCGCATAAGGTATTTCTTTTTTTCTTCTCGCAGAAAGCTCGAGCTTCCTTTCGATATCTCTGTTATCAGCAAAGGCAATATGTGTATCGCTTGCGTGCAGGACACAGAAAGGCTCCTTTGCCCCTATGTGAAGATAATTTTTTATAATTTTCATACTCGGTTCTCCAATTCACATCTATATCGTGTTACCATTGCACCGTCAAATTTTTCGATGGACATAAACATACAAGATTTATAAATATCGTATATCTTAGCTATTTCGCTATTGACAGTCAATTCTATCAAGTTCAATTCCATTTTCTCACCTATAAATTGGAATTTGTCGCACAGATTAATTGATACGGCGTAGGGGCGACCATTGGTCGTCCGCCACGGATTTAATCAAACTTTACGGAATGCCCAAT
>JAZSLJ010000055.1:0-5660 GCA_045535305.1 Acutalibacteraceae bacterium | reverse complement strand
AATCCAAGCCGCTTTGCGGCTTCCTTAACTCCTAACTCATCACTCCTAACTCCTAACTACAACAATTTAGCGAAATGCTAAATTATTGTTCCTTCGGTTTTTCGATTTTATTGAGTGCCGCATTCAGTTCAAGCAGTTGTTCTTTTGTAAATTTCACATCCGCCATACCGCCCATCAGAGTCAGCAGCCGCAAAACGGTAAATCCGCCCAGCATACTCATCATTTCGGGGCCGACATCAAATCCTGCGGCTTTGGCTTTGCCCTCATCACTCTTTGTTATCTTTTCCATAAGGCTCATAAAAATCGCTCTGCCCTGTTCTGTTGAAATAACATCACTCATTTTATCGTTAAGTGAAAGATATCCTTCGGGAGCATCAATATCAAACCAATTAAGAATTGCGCCCTTTTCTTTAAGTCGGTAATTTTCGTTGAATGTATCAACCTTGCGTATAAAGCTGTTGTCCGTGCAATCCCCTGCTACGGCACGCAATTCGGTTTCACCGCTATTGGGCACATCAAAGCAGAAAAAGTGATCGGGAGCTGTTAGAGCACTGACAAATCTGCCGTTTGCAAAAAGCTCAACAGTAGGCTGATTGGAATACACCTTTACGCGTGTAACATCCTCAACGCGGTCAACATAACGCTTGCCGCAGATGTGAACGAAAGGTTCGTCTGACAGCCACGCTTTATATGCATAGAACGCATCCTTTTTATATTTTCGGTCAAAGGTTACAAGCCCCTTGTGATTCTGACCGTTTTCACCGCCCTCATTGCGGGCATCTGCACCGAAATCAAACATATTCCACACGTGGGTTGCCCATATATATTTGCGGGCGAACAGCTGTTTAATCAGTTCCTCGTGGTAATACGCCTGATACTCCTCTGTATAGTCGCCCTGCACGGGGTCTGATGTGTGCCAATTCAACGCTTCACAGCCGTATTCTGAGCATCCTATGGGAATATCGGGGTGCTGACGGTGAAATTCATCAAACCAAGGGCCGTTCATATCCGTATCACCGCCATACCAGCCGAAATAATGGTTATAGGACACAACATCGGGAATAAGCAGATAGGGGTTATCGGTTTTACACATTGAAACAACCGCAACAGCAGTAAGACGGGTAGAATCCATCTCGTGGCACAAATCGTTAAGAATCCGATGATTTTCAAGCAAATCTTCATCCGTACCGCCTATGCCGATTTCATTTGACAAGCCCCACACAACGATTGACGGATGATTATAATTCTGAGTAACAAGCTCTTTCATCTGTGAAATTGTGTTCTCTCTGCCTTCGGGCATATGCTTTGATATATACGGAATCTCTGCCCATACAATAAATCCGTATTCATCACAAAGGTCATAAAAATATTGGTCGTGCTGATAATGAGCAAGACGGATTGTGTTTGCCCCCACTTCACATATAAGTTCAATGTCCTCTTTATGATGCTCAGGCAAAAGAGCATTACCCAAGCCCCAACGGTCCTGATGACGTGATACACCTCTGAGCGGATACTCCTTGCCGTTGAGAACAAATCCCTTGTCAGGGTCAATTTTGAATGTACGGCAGCCGAAACGGGTGCAGACGTTATCAACAACCTGTCCATTTTTTATAAGCTGAGCTTCACAGCTGTACAGATAAGGGTCAATGCGTCCGTGCCAAAGATGCACGCCGTGAATATTGAACTGAACGTGAGTGTCTGTAGTTTCGGTCTGTGCAACGATATTTTTTTTCGCACCGTATACGGTGTAACGGATTTTAAGGTCCGGATTGCCGTTTGCAACAAAGGTATCAACCTTGACCAATGCATCCTTACCGTTGATTTCGGGAGTTACCGTAATACCGGATCCGCCGTAATAATCAAGGTCAAAATGAGATTCATCAACGCAGATTAAATTAACATCGCGGTAAAGTCCGCCGTAAAATGTAAAGTCTGCCATCTGCGGATAAACCGTTTCATTGGGACTGTTATCAACAGCGATAACAAGCAGATTATCATCTTTCAATGCGTCGGTAAGGTTTACACGCCACGTTGAATAACCGCCGTCGTGATGTGCAAGATGTTTGCCGTTAAGATAAACGTCGGCAGATGAATTTGCACCTTTCAATTCAAGATAATACTGTTTCGCCTCGGGCAAATCCGCTTTATCAATACTTTTTGCATAGTAAGCAGTACCTCTGTAATAATCGTTATCGCCATCCTGCCCGTCAATAGCATTCCACGAATGAGGAAGATTGACAAAATCCCATTTGTTATCAATTCTGGTCGGAACATCATCCGCTTGTTTTGTAAATGCCCATTTTCTGTTGAGATTTAAAACTGTTCTCATAAAAACACACTACCCTTATCTATAACTGCAAAATATTCTTACTGATATTATATACAATCACGGCAGAAATAAACATAACAGTTGAATTTGCACACATTTATGCTATAATTAACACAGTTACACAAAAAAAAAGGAGTAATTATGTATTCAAAAGTTTATGTTGAAATTACAAATATCTGCAATATGAATTGTTCCTTTTGCCACGGACATTCAAGAGAACACCGACGAATGAGCAAAAATGAGTTTTCTGTTGTACTTGATAAGCTTTCGGGGCATACCAATTATATTTATTATCACCTTATGGGTGAACCGCTGACACATCCCGAACTGCCCGACTTTTTAAAAATGGCAGCTGAGAGAGGTTTTAAATCAGTATTGACAACAAACGGAACACTTTTGAAAAAGTGCGGTGCTGAAATTATTGCTTCGGGACTGCATAAGGTCAATATATCTCTGCACAGCTTTGAAAACGGAAACGATGAGGATTTTGAGCGTTATATGAACACAATTGCCGATTTTGCCGACACTGCATCAAAGGCGGGAATAATCGTTGTATTAAGACTCTGGAACAACGGCTATGATAACGGCAAAAATGACGTTATGCTTGATTATCTGCGTTCTCACATAAAGGGTGAGTGGATCGAAAATACAAGAGGACTGCGTATTCGGGACAAATTCTTCCTGGAATGGGGCGAGCGCTTCGGCTGGCCCGATAAGAATGCCGATATACAGGGAGACAAAGTATTCTGTTACGGCTTGCGGGACCATTTCGGTGTGCTTTGCGACGGCACAATTGTCCCCTGCTGTCTTGACAGCGACGGAATTATAACTCTTGGCAATATTTTTAAGGATGATATTGCCGACGTTTTATCATCTCCCCGCGCAAAAGCTATGGTAAAGGGGTTTGATTGCCGTACAGCAACCGAAGAACTGTGCCGAAGATGTGCCTATGCACAAAGATTTGTATAAAAAATCAAAGGGGATGCAAAAAAAGTGCAGACCGCATAAAACAAGAAAAACAAAGAAAAAAAAGACTGAACAATTAAAAATACTAAAAATATTCAAAAAAGTACAAAGAATATAGTTTTAATTTAATTAATAATGTTTTATGCTATGAACAAACTTCGCCACTCGACGTACCTTTGTACGCCTTCGGGTAAACAGAAACAACGCAAAAGCGTTGTTTCTGCTCAGTTTGTCCATTCTGCGCATTTTTCTCTATCCCATTAAAAAGCAAGGCTGTAAATTACAGCCTGTTTTTTCATTATATACTAAAAATAATTATATAATTTATAACAAATTGTTGACAATATACAACCTGTCATATATACTTAAATCAGTTTTAGAAAAATAAACTAAAAAGAGGTATATTATGGGTGCTGTAAATCTGCTTAATTCAGATTGGAAATTTCACTTGGGTGATGTTCCCGAAGCTGATTATATGGGCTATGACGACAGAGCGTGGAAAAACGTTACACTCCCCCACGATTGGTCGGTTGAATATTCTTTTGACAAATCAAACGCAAGCGGTACAGGTTATCTGCCGGGTGGTACTGCCTGGTATCGCAAGCATTTCACGTTGCCCAAAAACATAAAAGGTAAACGTGTGCGAATCACATTCGGCGGTGTATACAAGCATTCAAGAGTGTGGATTAACAGCAACTACTTAGGCGGTTGGGCTTACGGATATTCCACATTTACCTTTGACATAAGCGAATTTGTACGTGCGGGTGAAAACGTTATCTGCGTGCGTGTGGAACACGAACAGGTGGCAGATTCCCGTTGGTTTACAGGCAGCGGAATTTACAGAGACGTTACCCTTGAAATCACCGAAATGAGCTGTTTTGAAAAAGACGGTGTTTTTGCAACCACAAAAAATATTGATTCGGGAATTGCACAAATTCAGATAAACTACAAAACAATCAACTGCGACGAAACAGAGTTTATTATAGAAGATGCAGACGGAAATTGGGTTGCATCCGCTGAGGGAAAAAATTCAAATGCTCAAATTACCGTTCCCGATGCCAAATTATGGTCGCCCGATTCACCTTATCTTTATACTCTTACCTGCCACGCGTTCAACAACGGCAGAATGACCGATGTTATAAGCTTTCCCATAGGCATACGCACCATAAAATTCGATGCAGACAAAGGATTCTTCCTTAACGGCACAAATATGAAGCTCAAAGGAGTTTGCGTGCATCACGATGCGGGTGCATTGGGTGCGGCTGTTCCCTCGGCAGTTTGGGAAAGACGGCTTAAAAAGTTTAAAGAAGCAGGCTGTAACGCTCTGCGTACTGCTCACAATCCGCCCTCATCGGATTTGCTCGATTTGTGCGACAAGCTCGGCTTTCTTGTTATGGATGAGGCTTTTGACGAATGGGAAGGCGCTAAAAATAAATGGTGGCAGGGACATAACGTCTATCCGCCCAAGCGTTTCGGCTATGCAGAGGATTTTCCACTCTGGCACAAAGCCGATTTAGAGGCTATGGTGCTTCGCGACAGAAATCACCCCTGCGTGATTCTGTGGTCAATCGGTAATGAAATTGATTACCCCAACGATCCCTACGTTACACCTCTTTTTGATGAGGTGCTCGGCAATAACGACAGCGGCAAGCCTGCACAGGAGCGCAGATACGACGATAAAAAACCCAATGCCGACAGGCTGACTGTTATTGCAAAAGAGCTTGTGGATATAGTACATAATATTGATACTACCCGTCCCGTACTGTCCGCACTCTCCTTCCCCGAATTATCCACAAGAACAGGCTTTGCTGATGTGCTTGATGTTTCGGGCTACAACTACCGCGAAGGATTTTACGAAGAGGATCACAAACGCTTCCCCGACCGCGTAATTTTCGGCAGCGAAAACGGCCACGACCCGAAAGCATGGTATGCTGTAAGGGATAACGACTATATCTGCGGTCAGTTCCTTTGGACAGGTATTGACTTTTTAGGCGAATGCAGAGGCTGGCCATACAGAATTTCACAGGCAGGTATGCTTGACCTTTGCGGAAATCCGAAGCCTCTTTTCTACCGCAGAAAAGCACTCTGGACAGACACACCGTTTGTAAAAATTGCCGTATCAAAGGGTGAAAAAGAAAAAACCAACACATGGACTGACAGTTTTATTTATTCTGCAGAAAAGGGCGAAACTGTACAGGTCAGCTGTTACACAAATGCAAAAACGGTTGAGTTATTCTTAAACGGCAAATCTTTAGGCGAAAAGAAGCTGACTGATGCTGACGCTTGCAGAATCACCTGGGAAATACCCTTTGAAGCAGGCACTCTTACCGCAAAAGTCGACGGTGCGGAAGATACACTATCCACC
>JAZSLJ010000026.1:0-32908 GCA_045535305.1 Acutalibacteraceae bacterium | reverse complement strand
ATACATTTGCTTAAATATTGATGAAGAATTAAAACGTGGAAAAGATTTTAAAAAAAAAAAAACTCAACTTGATTATACTCAGGTCCATTCTTTTTTTCTGTATTCTCTTGGAGATAATCCTGTTATTTTTTTGAATTGCTTACTGAAATGATACTCGTCATAAAATCCTAAGTTGTACGCAGTTTCTTTGATGCTGATTTCGGGAAACTTTTCAAAATACGATATTGCCTCGTTAATCTTAAAATCGAGAATATATTTATGTATTGTAGTATTAAACATAGCTTTGAACTTGTTTTCTGCAGTTTTGACAGACACGTTTATCATTGTGGCGAGGTCTTTGTTTGAAAAGAACTTTTCGGGGTTGTTGTGAATAATTGTTCTTATTTTTGTTGCGGTGTCTGAATCTGATGTGTGGGTGTTATTTTCTTTTAATTCGCATAATAGCAGCTTGAAATACAAATCTGCTTTTTCCTGGTTTTGCGAAAGCTTTGAATTTACGATATTCAAAAAGCATTTCCTGATGTTTTTGTTTACAGAGGCATCAGTAAGACTTTCGATGCATATTTTGTCATCTGCGATGTCTCCTTCGCACAAAACATGAAAATACATAGTTTTTGTATTTGCACTGCACGGACTGATTCCAAAATGGCAGGTATTTGCAGCAAGTATCAAAAGGGAATCCTTTTTTAATTCAAAAACCTCATCATTTTGTCCTAATTTCCATTCTCCATGCAACATATAAATAAAATCATATTCGCGCATAGTCCTTTTTGGATGTACGAAAGGATTGGCATAAAAATTAATGTTTGCCTCATTTACGCTGCATTTTAAGTTTATATCAAAGATGTTCTTCACAAAATCACTCCCAAAATCAATTTACTTTATTTTACATCTTTTTTTCTCTTTTGTCAATTTTATGTTTATATATGTAATGTATAATAGAATCAGATAAGAGGTGATATGGTGTGAAAATATTTCAAAAAGGTTTTAATTTCGGACAGGATGGTCCGGGCAACAGACTGGTATATCACTTGCAGGGCTGTAATATGCGATGCATCTGGTGCTCAAATCCTGAGGGTATGGATTTTTACGGCGGAAAAGAATACAGCGTTGAAGAAATATTTAACGAATGTAAAAACAGCAGGCTTATGTTTTTTTCAGGCGGTGGAGTTACCTTCACCGGCGGAGAAGCCACAACGCAGTTTGAAGAACTTAAAGAGCTTCTGAAATTGTTGAAAAAAGAAAACATCCACACCTGTATCGAAACAAACGGAACACACCCAAAACTCACAGAATTGTTGGAGTATGTTGATTATCTTATAATGGATTTTAAGCATTATGACGATGAAATGCTTAAAAAGTATACAGGAGTCGGAAATAGTATCGTAAAAAGGAATTTTGAAAATAACTGCAAAAATCTAAGACAACAACATATCAGAATACCTTTGATAAACAGAATAAACACAGAATATCCCGAAGAATTTGCAAAATATTTTTCACGGTTTAACACAGGCAATACTGTATTTGAATTTTTAACGTACCACGAATACGGAAAAGAGAAGTGGACTGAAGAATATAAGATAAAAAACGGATTTGTTTGTGATGAAACATTGAAACAGTTTAAAAAAATATTCAGAGAAAATAATTTAAAGCTTATAGAAACATAGGAGGAATAATATGTACGGAGTTTATAAATCGGGAGAACTTACCAAAATGGCTAAAGCTCTCTATCAGGAAGAAAGAAAAATCAAAAGACTTGATGGTTGGTTTATTGCAAAAGAAACAGAAATGCTTATTGATGAAAAGTACGCAGAATGCACAGCTGAAGTTAAAAAAGCACATCTGCTGTGTGAAGTTTTAAAAGAAATGCCGCTTATACTCAGCGACAATGCAATCTTTGCAGGTACACAAAGAGATGCTTTTGCAAAAAGCTATGCGCTTATAAATCCCTCATTCAAAGTAGAGGGCTTTTCCGGTTATTGCGACCCTACCGCAATTTATAACGACATCGAACCGGATGAAACATTTACAAAAGAAAGAATCGAAAGTATGAGAGAGTATACCAAAGGTACTCCCATGGTTGATATTCTTAATGATACATATTCAAAAGCTGAAAATTATACAAAAGAGGTTATTTTCTTTGTTGAACAGGTTTCGGGGCATGTTATTCCCGATTTCCGTCCTGCATTGAAATACGGTATAGACGCTCTTATTGAAGATGCAAAATCAAAAGAGGGCGAATTTTATGAAGCTGCGGCTGTTGTGCTTGGCGGTGTAAAAATTCTTTGCGACAGATATCTTGAAATTATCGCAGAGCAGAAAAAATCCTGCAACGAAAAAAGACTTGCACAGCTGGAGCTTATGGAAAAAAGCCTTAAAAATATATCCTGTAACGGTGCTTCAAATCTTTACGAAGCATTCCAGCTTTTCATCCTTCTCTGGACTGTAATGTGTCTTGAACAGGCTCCCAACCCTTATGCATTCTCCGTTGGTAATGCGGACAGAATCTTTGAGCCTTACAGAGGAGATTTGAGCCGTGAGGATGCGGCAGAGCTTTTCAAGCATTTCCTTGTTTATTATAATGTAGGCGACAGAAGCTGGGCTATTTCACAGAATGTGCTTATCAGCGGCAGAGATGAAGACGGCAACGACCTTACTAACACAATGTCCTATGCAATTATGGACGCATATTACGATATGAACCTGCCACAGCCTATTCTTTCGGTAAAGCTCCATAAAAATACTCCCCAAAAGCTTTATGAGGAGATGGGAAGATTCTTCTTCTCACCCGGTGTGCTTACCCCCTCACTTTTCAATGACGATTCACTTTATGCAACCTTGCCTAAATACGGCATTGAAGAAAAAGATTTGCCAGATATTGCAGTTGCGGGCTGTCAGGAGCCCCTTATTATGGGTAAGGATAACGGCAACACAACAAATACATGGCTGAATCTTCCCAAAGTGCTTGAGATGATTCTTACAGGCGGTGTTTCAACCGTAACAGGTGAAAAACTCATAGATGCACCCAAGTGTAATCTTTCAGATGTAAGAGATGTTTTCTACAAAACTCTTGATAATGTACTTGATGAAATGGTTGTTGCCGCAAACGGTTGTTCAACAGCTCTTTCAGAGATTAAAGTGCCGTTCCTCAGCTGCTTTATGGGCGGTCTTGAATACGGCGCAGATATGCGTGATACAAAGAAACAGGGTACAAAGTACAACGGCAGCGGCTGTCTTGTTCACGGTCTTACTGTGCTTGCGGATTCATTTATCGCTCTTGATAAATATGCTCAGAAGTATCCCGACGGCTTGGACACTCTCGTTGATGCTCTTAAAAATAATTTTGAAGGCTATGAGGAGATAAGAGAATTCCTTTTGAGCTGTCCCAAATTCGGTAATAACATTGAAGAGGTTGACAGGGAAGCTGTTGAAATTGCAAACAAGGTTTCCGATATGCTCAGAAGCAAAAAGAACTATCTCGGCAACTCTTTCCGTCCCGATTTTTCAAGCCCCTCAACACATCTTCTTTACGGCTATTGGGTAGGTGCAACTCCCGACGGCAGAAAGAGCCGTGATATGCTCGGCTACGGTGTTGATCCGCTTTACGGTGAGGCTTCAAACGGACTCGGATTCCGTATGCTGTCAAATATGAATCTGCCTTTTGAACAGTTCAACGGCGGTTACGCTTCACATATGGGTATTGACCCCAAATATTTCAGGGGTGATACATACGAGGCAAAGGGTGTTGAGTTCTATAACAATATTATCAGACCCCTTTTCTTCAACGAGCTTAAAGAGGGTGTTTCACCGTTCTATCTTTACGTTAACGTTACGACTCCCGAAACACTCAGAAAGGTGCTTGCGAATCCCGAAAAATATGCTCCGAGCGGAGTTTACATTATGCGTATTCATGGCACATTTGTTAATTTCCTTGACCTTTCACCTGCAATACAGAATGATATTATAACAAGGTTGGATTTAGAGTCCACAAGCATAGGATGTTAAGTTTGAATAAAATCGCCCACAGCACATTTTTTGTTCGGGGCAGTACCTTTGTACAGCACCACTCACTTCAAAATGCACTGTGAACAATTTTCTCCTAAACTTAAGGGTGTTCCATTTCAGACTGTAGGAAAAGGAGTATTTATGAACGCAATAGGTATAGATTTAGGCACAACAAGTATCTGTGCCGTGGCAATAGATGTTGATACGGGTGCAGTTTTGAAATCCGAAACAGTACCGAGTAATGCATTTATCAATACAGTAAATGCTTGGGAAAAGGTGCAGGATGTTTCCGCAATCATCGGTATTGCAACCTCTCTTGCAGAAAAGTTTATTGATGATAACACCTGTGTTATCGGCGTAACAGGTCAGATGCACGGCATTGTTTATATAGATAAAAACGGCAAGGCTGTCAGCAATCTGTATACCTGGCAGGATGCAAGAGGTAATCTGCCTTACGGCGAAACTACTTATGCAAAGCATCTTGATTCCTTTGCAGGCTACGGCAACGTTACCGATTTTTATAACAAAGTCAACGGCTTACGTCCTGAAAGTGCTGCAAGCTACTGCACTATTCACGATTATCTTGTAATGACACTTTGCGGTCTTACATCTCCCGTTATTCATACTACCGACGCGGCAAGCTTCGGCTGTTTTGACATTGAGAAAAACACATTCAATTATGATTTGAATGTAAAAGTTACGGGCGGATTTGATATTGCAGGGGAGTATAAGGGTATTCCCGTTGGCGTTGCAATAGGTGATAATCAGGCAAGCGTGTTTTCATCGGTTTCAAGCGATGATGATATTCTGCTGAATGTAGGTACAGGGAGCCAGATGTCAGTTATCTCCGACAATTGCATTACAGGCGAAAATATTGAGGTAAGACCGTTTTTTGACGGCAAATATCTTCTTTGCGGTGCGGCTCTTTGCGGCGGCAGAGCATATTCGGTGCTGAAGGATTTTTATGCATTTGTACTCAAAGCCGCAGGCGTTGAAAATGCAGATGTGTATGCCGTTATGGATAAAATGCTCGAAAATGCGACGGATTCACTCAGCGTTGATACCCGATTTGAGGGTACAAGAAAAAATCCCGATTTATCGGGCAGTATTACAGGCATAAGAACGGATAATTTCACTCCCGCACAGCTTACTTTAGGTTTTCTTGAAGGTATGGTTGAGGAGCTTTATTCAATGTATCTTCAGACAGAGAAGAAAAACGGATTTATTGTCGGTTCGGGCAACGGCGTGAGAAAAAATCCTCAGCTTGTTGCGGCGGCTGAAAGAAAATTCGGCAGTAAAATGAAAATCCCCGCACATCTTGAAGAGGCGGCATACGGTGCGGCTATGTACGGTCTTGTTGCCTGCGGTAAATTTACCTGTGATGAGGTAAGACAACTTATAAAATATTAAAGGTGATAATTTATGATAAATTCTCCCGTGTTTTTTGAACGCAACCGCGTAGGCAGAGTTTACTCGGGCGGTAAGCTTTTTAGCGGTTTCTTCGGTGATGAGCCTGTTGACGGTTTTCTTCCCGAGGAATGGATTGCATCTTCCGTTAAAGCTATAAACAAAGTTCAGCTTCATGAAAAAGAGGGCATTTCCAGAATCAAAGACAGTGATATGTTTTTTGATGAGCTTTTGGAAAGATATCCTTGTGAAATGTGCGGTTCAAGCGGAAAAATGCGTATTCTTGTAAAGGTGCTTGACAGCGCTGTAAGACTGCCTGCACAGGCACATCCCGACAAGCAGTTTTCAAGAAAATATTTCAATTCATCTTACGGCAAAACGGAGAGCTGGATTGTCCTTGACACAAGAGAAAATGCAAAAATCTATTTCGGCTTCAAAGACGGAGTTGACAAAGAGGTTTTCTCCAAGGCTATTGACGACAGCAAAACCGACAAGGATGCTATGGAGCGTCTTATGCTTTACAGAGAGCCCCGGAAAAACGATGTTTTTCTCGTTCCTGCAAAAACGGTTCATGCAATCGGCGCCGGCTGTCTGATTCTTGAAATTCAGGAGCCTACGGATTTTACTGTTCAGCCCGAGCATTGGTGTGATGAATACGAGCTTAACGACAGGGAAATGTATCTTTCGCTTACAAAGGAACAGGCAATCGAATGCTTTGATTTTACAAAAGCACCCGATACAAAAATGATTCCGCAGATTATTGAAGAATCCGACGATGTCATAAAAGAAAATCTTATAGGCGAAAGCGCAACGGATTGCTTTATTGTTAACAGATATAAATTAAACGGCGGAAAAATCACTCTGAATATTTCCGACAGCTATGGTGTGTATATTGTAACCGAGGGCAACGGAACTGTTGAGGGTGCTGATTATAAAAAAGAAATTAAAAAAGGCGACTATTTCTTTATGCCTGCTTGCTGTATGGGTAAATTCAGCATCAGCGGTAATATGGAAATTGTTGAATGTTATTAAAGGAGACCATTATGAACAGATACGAAAGTGCAAAAGAAATTTATGCTTCTTTGGGTGTTGATGCAGAAAAAGCACTCGACACATTAAAGGATGTTACTGTTTCAATTCATTGCTGGCAGGGGGATGACGTTGGCGGATTTGACAATCTTGAAAGCCTTTCAGGCGGTATTCAGGCTACGGGTAACTATCCCGGTAAGGCAAGAAATCCGCAGGAGCTTATGGCTGATATTGACAAGGCTTTTTCGCTTATCCCCGGCAAGAAAAAGCTCAATCTTCACGCTTCTTACGCGATTTTTGAAGATGGCGAGGCTGTCGGCAGAGATGCTATTGAGCCAAAGCACTTTGCAAAATGGGTTGAATTTGCAAAAGAGAGAAATATGGGTCTTGATTTTAATCCCACATTCTTTTCACATCCCATGGTTAAGGATAATCTTACACTTTCTTCCCCCGATGAAGAGGTGCGTACATATTGGGTGAATCACGGCAAGGCCTGTGTAAGAATTGCAGAGTATTTTGCAAACGAAACAGGCGAGCCCTGTGTGCTTAACATCTGGATTCCCGACGGCTACAAGGATATTCCTGCAGACAGAATGGGTCCCAGAGCAAGATTTAAAAAGAGTCTTGATGAAATTCTGGCAATCCCTTACGATAAATCAAAGGTTTATGTAACTCTTGAGTCAAAGGTTTTCGGTATCGGTCTTGAAAGCTATACCGTTGGCTCTGCCGAATTTACACTTTCATATTCATCATCAAAGGGTATCACTCCTCTTATGGATAACGGACATTATCATCCTACTGAGGTGGTTTCCGATAAAATTCCCTCACTTCTTCTCTTTAATGATAAAATTGCCCTTCACGTTACAAGAGCAGTCCGTTGGGATTCTGACCACGTTGTTATTTTTGATGATGAAACAAAGGAAATTGCAAAGGAAATCGTCAGAAACGATGCTCTTGACAGAGTGTTTATTGCAACAGACTACTTTGACGCATCAATCAACCGTATTTCCGCTTGGATAACAGGTGTAAGAAACGTTCAGAAGGCATTACTTTTCGCTCTGCTTGAGCCTTATTGCAAAATGAAAGAGCTTCAGGATAATAACAAGATGACACAGCTTATGGTGCTTCAGGAAGAGATGAAAACTGCACCTTTCGGCGACATCTGGGCAGAATATTTCAGACGTGAGAACGTGGCATCTGATTACATAACCGAGGTTGAAAAATACGAAAACGAAGTATTGGAGAAAAGAGTATGAAAGACATTTTAACAGCACCGTTTGTTGCGGAAATGAAAAAAATGACGGCAAATATGTACCGTCTCGGCTGGGACGAGAGAAACGGCGGCAACATCAGCTATATGCTTGATGAGAATGAGGTTGCAGAGTATCTTGACCTTGATAATGTAATAAGAACAATCCCCACAGGCTTTGATGCAACTGACCTTATCGGTAAAATCTTTATCGTTACAGGCACAGGCAAGTATTTCAAGAATGTTGAAAGTGCCCCCGAAACAAACTTAGGTATCATCCGTATCGCAAATGACGGTACAACAGCAGAGCTTCTTTGGGGCTATAAAGACGGCAGTAAGTTTACATCTGAACTGCCTGCTCACCTTATGAGCCACATGGCAAGACTTAAGGTTGACCCCGAAAACAGAGTTGTTATGCATACTCATCCAACATACACACTTGCTATGAACTATGTTCATGAGCTTGATGAAAAGAAATTTACACACACCCTTTGGGAAATGTGTACAGAGTGTATCGTTGTGTTCCCCGACGGTGTAGGCGTTCTCCCTTGGATGCTTTGCGGCACTAACTCAATCGGTGAAGCAACGGCAAAGAAAATGGAAGAATTCAGACTTGTTGTATGGGGTATGCACGGTATCTACGGCGCAGGCAAAACTCTTGATGAAACCTTCGGTCTTATTGAAACAGTTGAAAAAGCCGCACAGATTTATATGCTTACCGCCCACCTGCCCAGAGTTAACACAATCAAGGATTCCGAAATGGTGGAGCTTGCAGAGTTCTTTGGCGTAAAGTACAGGAAAGATTTTCTAAATCTTTGATAAGTAGTGAATTGAATTGATATCGTATGGGCCGCCATTGGCGGTCCGTTTTTGAATGCATTTAAACAATAATTTAGCTAATTAACAATGTACAATGTATAATGTACAATGGTGGAAAGGGCTTCGCCCTTTAACACGATTTGTATATTCAATAATTGTAAATTGTACATTGTAAATTGTACATTAAATTATTGTTTAGTGTGATTTAAAACAGGATGTTACCGCTGCGGGGTCATATTCGGGGAATAGTGTTCTGTCCGACAGAATAACGGCTCTGCAAATGGCATATCTGCCGAAGCGGTCATTTATCAGGTCTTTTGTCTGCTCGATTTTCTGCTTTTTTTCTTCTCTTTCACCGTCTGTGAAAAATGACAGCTGTACGGGACAATCCGCATCGCAGAGCTGTGCTACGCGCACTCCCACAGACCTTAACGGCAGAGCGAAATTGTAATTTTCCCTCAACAGCTTCATGGCGGCTCTGCATACGTCTTCGGAAGCGTTTGTTGGTACGTCGAGCTTCAGCTGCCTTTCAAAAGAGGTCAGGTCGTTGCTTCGCAGATGAATCTGCACTACGCTGCCTTTTAATCCGTGTTTTCGCAGTCGTCTGCACACCTGCTCGGACAGTAAATTGAATATAAGCTTTGCATCGGTTGCATTTACCATATCCCTTGGGGTTGTGGTGCTGTTGCCGATGCTTTTTATTGTTTCTGCTTGTGTCAGCCGTCTGACGGGGGAGTTGTCGAGTCCGTTTGCATAGGAATAGAGCATTCTGCCGTTTTTGCCGAATTGGGCAACAAGAAAATTCTCCGATGTGTTTGCAAGCTCACCTATGGTTTTTATGCCGAAGCGGTTAAGCTTTGCTTTTGTTGCTCTGCCTACATACAGCAATTCTTCAACAGGCAAAGACCACACGATTTCTCTGTAATTTTCGAGTGAAATAACCGTTACAGCATCGGGCTTTTTATAATCGCTGCCAAGCTTTGCAAAGACTTTGTTGAATGATACGCCTACGGAAATTGTTAAATCAAACTCTTTTTTTATTCTGCGGCGAAGCTCCTCTGCAATTTTTATACCGTCGCCGAACAGGGAAATACTGCCGCTTGTGTCAAGCCAGCTTTCATCCATTCCGAAAGGCTCAACCTGATCGGTATATTCGCAGTAAACATTTCTTACGGCTGTGCAGTATTCATCGTAAAGCTCAAAATTTGGCTTTACAACTTTCAAATCGGGGCATTTCTGCCTTGCGGAAAGCAACGGCTCACCTGTTTTTATGCCGAATTTCTTGGCACACTCGTTTTTTGCAAGAATTATGCCGTGGCGCATTTCTTCATCACCGCCCACAGCGAAAGGGATTTTGCGGTATTCAGGATGCGATATGGATTCAATACTTGCAAAACAGTTATTTAAGTCTGCGTGAAGAATAG
The DNA here is from genome assembly GCA_045535305.1 of Acutalibacteraceae bacterium. GTDB lineage: Bacteria > Bacillota > Clostridia > Oscillospirales > Acutalibacteraceae > UBA1081. Next base: position 22,975 of record JAZSLJ010000026.1, on the reverse strand, counting down.
TACGCATAAAACCCCTCCGAACATTTGTTTGATTGAATTATAACAAACATTTGTTCTTTTGTCAAGAAGAAAAATATTGCAGGTTGTCTGAGTCCTGCAATATTTAAATTATGTTACAGACTACAAACCGAAACTTACTGACAGAGCCTGATTGATTTTTGACATTTCCGCTTCATCAAGGCAACCCATACGCTCGCGGAGTCTTGTTTTGTCGAGGGTACGCACCTGTTCAAGCAGTACAATGGAATCTTTTGCAAGACCGCAGTTTACGGCGTGTACGCTGATGTGTGTAGGGAGCTGAGTTTTGAACTTTTTGCTGGTGATTGCCGCCGCGATAACGGTGGGACTGTGTTTGTTGCCTACATCGTTCTGGACTATAAGTACAGGTCTTATTCCGCCTTGCTCCGAGCCTATAACGGGACTTAAATCGGCATAAAATATATCTCCTCTTTTGATATTCATTTTATTTTCACTCTCCGTTTGTTTTATTGTTGCCGGCAGTAATATCTTTGCCTGTTAAAACAAACGATATACAAGAATTGCAATAATTTATCGCCATACGATAAATTATTGCAGTTAGGAGTGATGAGTTAGGAGTTAAGGAAGCCGCAAAGCGGCTTGGATTTAAATGGTTTAAAAGGCGGAGCTTTTTCCATAGCTCCTCACTCCTCATTTCTCACTCATCACTGATAAATTATTGTTTATAAAAAAACGGAAGCACAATTTGTGCCTCCGTGAAACTGTATTAACTTTTGCCGTTAAGCTCTTCTTCTGCGAGCTTTGCAATTTCTTCTTCACTGCCATGTTCCATAACGTTTCTCTTATTGCTTCTGCGTTCAAAGAGGTCTTTGTACATCTGCTCACGCTTGCTTGCTGAAAGGGGATAGAAGAATTTGGGAATGATACCAAGGCTTGATGAGATAATCGGAATACCTGTACCCATAGCAAATATCCACCATTTTGTTTTATCTGTCTGTGTACCGATCTGTTTGCCCTGTATGTAGCCGATTTTGCCCATAACAAGGTTGTTTACAGCACCCATAACGGCAGCTTGCAGTTTTTGGATGATAGCTGTTGTAACGCCCGTCATGGCTTCTGTTCGGTAGCCGTTTTTCCATTCGCAGTAGTCCATTGATTCGTTGCTTATTTCTGCAGGAATAACTCGTCTTAAACCGTATACGCACATTTCAAAGATTTCTTCAATACCCATTAAAGGCAGAATGATGTGCTTTTTCATAAAGTTGTTATTGATTGAACCTATTCCGAATACGGTCAGCCAGAGCATATCAGTCCAGGCATCCTCTAAAATCCAGAGAGCTTTTGTTGAGAAACGCTTTCTCAGAGGCTCAACAAAGCTGTAACTGATAAATTTAACAGGGAATGCGGGAATACCTACGATAGTTTTCCATGTGATAGAACCGATAACGTCTATGTAGAAATTTGTTCTGCTCTGACCTATGCTGAAGCCTGAAAGAAAGCTCGACAGCAACGTTATCATCATCGGTTTGTTGTTGATAATTGATTTTATACTGTGCTTTACCGTCGGTTTTTTGATTGACTGCGATACGCGTTCTCTTGTTGTCATAAAGAAATAGAAAGCAAAACAAGCTGATATAAGTGAGAAACCTATACCGAATGTGGAGAAAAGAGCCGGTAGCTTGATTTTGATTTTATTGCTTATAACAAGGTCATAAAGCACGCCGAATATCTGCTTTGGTAAATCCTCAAAAATATGCGTTGTAACGTTAGCCAATGCAATAAGACGCGATCGTTCAATGGGCTCAGGCGTTATGGTTGACAGGAAACCTGATTTTGAAATAGCAGTAAATGTGGTTGCTGTTTCTGTGATGATTGACATTGCAAAATAGAATATCCATTTAGGCAGATAATCACCGGGTGTGTTGGGGAAAAGGAAGGGAATGAGCCAATACCACATACCTAAAACGGAAAGAGGAATTTCTCCCAACATTACATACGGTCTGAATTTACCCCAACGTGTTCTTGTCTTTTCAACAACAACACCTATGAAAGTATCGTTTATGGTGTCCCATACTGTTGATATGAAATTCTGGATTGCAAGCAGACCGAAGTCGATTTTAACAACATCGTAAATGTAACGCTCTTTAAAATCGTTGATATTCAGGCTGTTTGATGCATCGTTAAGAACATAGGCAAGAGTTTCTTTTCTGCCGACAAAACGTCTGTTGCTCAGCGCAACGGCATCATTACTTATGATGCTGTCTGTGGTCTGAGTTTGATTTGCCATAGTGTTGCCGCCTTTCTTATTTTTATTTCTTTTATTATAAGATAACTTACGGTAAAATGCAACATATTTTTGTTTTAATATCTTGAAAAACTGTAAAAATCGGGGTATAATTATAATGTGAAAATATATTGGAGGATGAGATTATGTCCCTTATTACTTTAAGAAAAAAAGAGGATTGTCAGTTTGATATGATTTCTCTGGGTGAGGTTATGTTAAGACTTGATCCCGGTGAAATGAGAGTCCGCAACGCCCGTTCATTTCAGGTTTGGGAAGGCGGCGGCGAATATAACGTTGCAAGGGGTTTGCGCCGTTGCTTCGGTATGAAAACAGCTATCGTAACTGCACTTGCAGATAATGACGTTGGCAGACTTGTTGAAGATTTTATGCTTCAGGGCGGTGTTGATACTTCTTTTGTTAAATGGGTTCCCTACGACGGCACAGGCAGAAAGGTAAGAAACGGTCTTAATTTTACAGAAAGAGGATACGGCATCAGAGGTGCGGCAGGTGTTTCCGACAGAGGTAATACTGCTGTTTCTCAGCTCAAACCCGGCGATATCGATTGGGATTATATCTTCGGCACATTGGGTGTAAGATGGCTTCATACAGGCGGTATTTTTGCGGCTCTTTCCGAAACAACTGCAGAGGTTGCAATCGAAGCTGTCAAGGCAGCAAAAAAATACGGCACGATCGTTTCTTATGACCTTAATTACAGACCTTCACTCTGGAGTGATATCGGCGGTAAGGCAAAAGCACAGGAAGTCAACAAGGCTATTGCACCTTATATTGATGTTATGATCGGTAATGAGGAAGATTTTACAGCTTGCTTAGGCTTTGAAATAGAGGGTAATGACGAAAATCTTAAAGAGCTTAACCTTGACGGTTATGTAAAGATGCTCGGTGAGGTTTGCAAGGTATACCCTAATTTTAAGGTTATTGCAACAACACTCCGCACTGTTAAGACAGCTACTGTCAACGACTGGAGTGCTATGGTTTATGCAAACGGCAAGGTTTATAAAGGGCTTGAACTTAACGGACTTGAAATTCTTGACCGTGTAGGCGGCGGTGATTCCTTTGCATCGGGTCTTGTTTACGGACTTATGACTTATGACGATGCGCAAAAGGCTGTAAATTACGGCGTTGCACACGGCGCACTTGCAATGACTACTCCCGGTGATACATCAACTGCAAGACTTAAAGAGGTTGAGGGCATTATCGGCGGCGCAGGTGCAAGAGTACAAAGATAACTTTTTTCGGAGGACACTTTTTTGAGCAGTAATTTTTATGCATTTCTTTCAAGGATGAAATATATCAACCGTTGGGCGTTGATGCGTAACACGAGTAATGAAAATTTAAGTCAGCATTCCCACGAGGTTGCGGCTGTGGCATATTGCCTTTGTGTAATCGGCAACAGACGCTACGGCAGAAATTACAATGCAGAGAGAGCCGCACTTTTGGGGCTTTATCACGATATGCCCGAAATTATCACAGGTGATCTGCCCACGCCTGTTAAATATTTCAATCCCGAAATAAAGGACGCATATAAAAAAGTTGAAAAAGCTGCTTGCGAAAGGCTGCTCGATACGCTTCCCGAGGATTTAAAAGAGGATTTTGAATTTTTGTTTTACAAAAATGAGCAAGATGACGAACTTTGGAAAGCAGTAAAAGCGGCGGATAAAATTTCAGCGCTGATTAAATGCGTTGAGGAAAGAAAAGCAGGTAATATGGAGTTTGCCAAGGCGGAGCAATCCGCTTTGCAGGCTCTTAACAGTATGAATATGCCCGAGGTGCAGGACTTTATTTCTGAGTTCCTGCCCGGATACGAGCTGACATTGGATCAGCTTACATAACAATAATTTAATGTACAATGTACAATGTACAATTTACAATTATTGAATAATATATGAATCGGGTTAAAGGGCGAAGCCCTTTCCACCATTATACATTATACATTGTAAATTGTTAATTCGCTAAATTATTGCTTATCAAAAGGAGTAACATTTATGATACATAACGAAACTATTGACCATATACTTTCAAGACGAACAATAAGAGAGTATGAGGACAGGCAGATAACAGACGAACAGCTTGAAACATTACTTGAATGTGCTATGTGGGCGCCCAGCGGCAGAAACGGTCAGCCCTGTCATATAAGAGCAGTACAGGATAAGGCTCTGCTTGACGAAATAAATACTGATTTTAAAAATCTTGTAGGCTGGGACACTCCCGCTTACACAAATTGGAACAAAAATCCCTTTTATCAGAATGCGCCTACCGTGCTTTTTATGTACGGAACAGGTACAAACTATATGGACGGCGGCATTATGGCAGAAAATATTGCAATAGCCGCAAAAAGCATGGGACTGGGCAGTTGTATAATCGCTTCTGTGGGTACTCTGCTTGACGCACCCGAGGGCAATAAGTGGAAAGCAAGGCTTGATATTCCCGAGGATTACAGATTCCTTATTGCTGTTGCAGTAGGCTACGGTGCGGAAGATCCTGCACCCAAGGAGCGTAAAAAAGAGCAGTTTAGAGTTGTAAAATAATGGATTACGGCTTATACATATTTCTTATTTTTTCAGTTGTGGGATTATTTGCGGCAATACTGACCGTTTATGACAAATGGGCATCAAAAAACGGAAAATGGAGAATCCCCGAAAAAACTCTTATGCTCGTTGCGTTTTTCGGCGGTGCAATCACTATGTATGCGGTAATGCAGTTGATAAGGCACAAAACAAAGCATAAAAAATTTATGATCGGGTTGCCGATTATGATTTTGTTGCATATTATAGCAACGGTAGCAATTTTATATTTTATTTAAAAGGCGGTGTTTCTATGAATATTATTACAATCAGCCGTGAATTCGGTAGCGGCGGCAGAGAGTTGGGCAAAAGAATTGCAGATGCTCTCGGCTATGCTTATTACGACAGAGAAATTATTACTGCAATTGCAGAAAAACACGAAATGAATGAGCATTATGTTGAAAATGTGCTTGAAAACGGCTTTCCTACGGCTTTTCCTATTTCTTACGGCAGGACTTTTTCGTTTACCGATGTGGCAGGACAGCATGCCATTGACCTGCTTTCCACACAATGCAATCTTTTAAAAGAGCTTGCATCAAAGGAAAACTGTGTGATTGTAGGCAGAAGTGCAAATATTATTCTTGAAGAATACAATCCGCTTAATATTTTTGTGTATGCTGACCTTGAATCAAAAATAAAGCGTTGCCGTGAGCGTGCAAGTGAAGACGAACAGCTTACGGATTATGAAATGAAACGCAAATTCAAGCAGATAGATGCAGGCAGAGCGAAGCATCAGCGTTTTCTCTCGGATGTAAAATGGGGCGATAAATCGGGCTATCATATGTGCATAAATACATCGGGGCTCAGTATTAAAAATATCGCACCTGTTGTTGCAGACTTTGCAAAGCACTATTTTGAATGTGTTGAATAATAAAAAGACCGGAGATTGATTCTCCGGTTTTTTTGTGCTTATGTAAATTTTGCAGATAAACAATAATTTAATGTACAATGTACAATTTACAATGTACAATTATTGAATAATATATAAATCGGGTTAAAGGGCAAAGCCCTTTCCTTCATTGTACATTATACATTGTACATTGTTAATTGGCTAAATTATTGTATAATAACTATCATCTGATGAATGTCAATTTTCGGAACTGTAAATTCTGCTCTGCCGTTGATATATTCAAAGGGCAATTCTTCTCCCGTCAACGCAACGGTTATTTTTGAGGGCTTTGAACTGCATTTTACGGAGCATTTTACGTTGTAAAGGGGAACGGTGTCCTCAATCACCTCGGTATTCTGACCTCTTACGGTTGTGTGTGCAAAAAGAAGATGAAGAATATTTCTGTTTTCTTTTTCCTGTCTTGTATAGGTTACAACGGCTCTGTCGGGAACAGAAGTAAAAACAGTTGTGTCATTACCCATTAATTTTTTTGCAACAAAAGTGAACAGCTCTTTAAAGCAAAGATGTCCGTGCTTTGCGTATGCGGTAAAAATATCCCATCCAATGTATGCAACATTGTCTTTAATTATTGCACCGGGAAAGCTCTCATCGGGATTGTTGGGGGCGTGCATATGTGAGCAGAAATGCTTTGCAGTTCTGTTGAAATAAGGATTCTGCATATATGCTACGGTTTCGCAGTCAACTGTTTCAATATTAAAAGAGTTACAACGCATTATGTATTCTGTTGCTCCGTTGACTGTTTCATAGCAAGGGATAAGATATGTGGGATTGAACTCGTTTTTGCCGATATATTTTGCACCCACATCAAGGAAGAATTCGCCGTTCTTTGTTATGGATTCACCGCTTGCGATAACCTTGCCACCGCATTTTACATAGTTTTGTATTTTTGCAATAAGATTGTCGTCAATGCCTGTAACATCGGGCAGAATAAGCATTTTATACTTTGAAAAATCCATGGTGGAGTCAATAAAGTTATAAAGATAACTGTTTTCAAGGAGCATTCTGTTTGCGCCGATATCCGCTTTTGAATCACGATTGCCTGTAAGTGCCTCTGCACTTAAAACTGCAATATCCGCAACATTTACAGCACCCTCAAGCCAGGGCTCTTTTTCTTCAATCAGTGAATATGCCTTGCCGATAAGGTTGTAGGTGGTCATATTCATTTCGCCCAAAGGATGCATCTGGTCGCCTATTGAACAGCCTGCACCGTTTGCAACGCTTAATGCGGTTTCGTAAATTAATGCGTTGGGATGCTTGAATCCTCCGAATTCACCCCATGAATGGTGGAACTTGCCCGTCATTCCCAAAAAATCGGTATCTTTGAGTGAACGCACATAAGCGGCAGAAAGAGGGAAGTGGTCGTATCCCCAACCGCCTGTGGGCAGACTTTCAAGCTCAAGGTGAGTGTTACCTTCGATAAAACCGTAATCGCCTTTCGGAATGTGTCCGCTGTTGTGGAAAATGGTAGCAGTTGAACTGTATTTTCTTACCGCATTATTTGTAGCTTCTATGTATTTATTGAGTACCGTTACCGCAAATTTCTGTCGGTCAGCCTCCGATTCTATATTAAGACCGAGATTTTTCATATCAGCCTGACATTTTGAGCAGTAGCACTCTCTTGCCGCAACGATATCAAGGAATATTCCGCAAGGATTGTATTTCTGCATAACCTCTTCAATCTGACTGCACAGTAAGTCAAGATATCCCGTATTGAAGCAAAGCGCATGGAAATGAACCTCGTTGCGGTATTCTTCGTAGTCTGCTTTATCCATAGAACAGACATAATGCCATTCGGGATGTCGTACATATTCTTTTTCATCAAAACCTGCAGATATGTAAACCGGTGCGTTTACATCAATTTCTCTGCACGCTTCAAGCTGTGCACCCAATAGGTCGAAATCAAGCTCGGGATGTATTTCGTTGACTTCTGTTGGGTGATATGACCATCCGTGATGACATTTTGAAAACACGGTTATGGAATTTACGTGGCCTGCCTTCAATGCGCTCTGAAATTGCTCTTTTGAAAAGCCTTTACCTACGGGTAAAGTTCCGTTAGTGTGAAAATCAAGATGAACCTGTCTTTTTCTGAACATGTTGTATGCATCTCCTTGTTATTCGTTTATGAGCCGAAACCCCATTTTTTTGTACCATTCGGCTGTGTGCGGGTCGTTTGTCATAAGATATATTTCTTTATTGAGTGATTTTACAAGGGAAATAACGGCATTTTCACCGTAACCCTGTTTTCTGTATTCTTTAAGCGTTGCAACGGATGATATAACCGCCATTGTGTCGCTTTCTCCGCTTGTAAGGGCAACTGAAATGTATCTGCCGTTTTTGAAAATGCCTTTTCCGTGAATCAGTGAATGACGGATTTTGTGTGATGCGTCAGCGTACCATTGGGAAAAGAATATTTGCGGATTTTTTTCGTCTTCAAAAATAACGTTGAAAACGGATTTTAAATTTTCACCTGTTATGTTCTGTGCGTTGCCGATTTTTTCGGTTTCGGTGAATTTTAAAATATATCTGCCTTTTTCGGTGATTTCTTTTGCTCCCATAATTTCGGCAAACATCAGTATTTCTTCTTTGTCGGCGGTGCTGTCGGCGCAGTATGTAAAAATGCCGTCAGTCATTGAACAAACGGCGTTTATTTCGCCTTTATCATTCCTTGACAGCCAAAATAAAGCGTCGTTGCTGTCCGTGCCGTAGGCTTTAAGCCTTGTGAATATTACCGCACCCTCAATATATCCGTTGCAAAAATTAAAAAATTCACCTGTTTCGGATTGAGTCAGCAGTTTAAGCATCGGCAAAGCTCTCAATAAGTGCTTCTGCCAAAGCTCTTACACTCTCAATATCTCTTGTATCGCATACGCAGGAGGGGGAGTGAAGATATCTGCATGGAGTGTTTACCGTTATTGTTTTTATGCCGCCTCTTGCCTTGTGGATAGCACCCGCGTTATTGCCGCCTGCAATAACTGTTTTTGGCTGAACTTTTATGCCTTTTCTGCCTGCGATTTTAAATGCGGTATCAAAAAGCTCCTTTGAGTAAAGAGTGCTTCTGTCCATAAATGAAACTGCCGCGCCTTCGCCCAATTTGCATACCTTTTTATGGTCGGGTACATCAATAATATCTGCCGCGGTTGTTGTTTCAAGTACGATTGCGTAATCGGGAGCTATTCCGTAAGCCGATGTTGTGGCGCCTCTCAGACCGATTTCTTCCTGTACGGAGAATGAAAACCAGCAGTCATATTCAAGGTCGGAATTTATCATATCAATAAGAATTGCACAGCCAACACGGTCATCAAGTGCTTTGCCTTTGATTTTGTTGTTGCCGAAATTTACAAAGTCCGACATGAAAACCGCTGTTTCGCCGATTTTTACTCTCTTTTTAGCTTCTTCTTTTGATGATGCTCCTATATCAATGTAAAGTGAGTCTGCATCGGGGATTTTTGCTCTTTCATCGGTAGAGAGAAGATGTACGGGCTTTACACCCACAACACCGATTGCACCGTTTTCAAAAATAAAGCGTCTGCCCAGAATTACTTTTGTGTCAATTCCTCCTACGGTGCCGAATTTTATTGTTCCGTCGGAATTGATGTAAGTTGCAATTATTCCGACTTCATCCATGTGGGCATCAAGCATAATTTTGTTTTTGGGTTCTTTTTTACCTTTTTTGAAAACTATGAGATTGCCCAATGCATCGGTTCTGTACTCGCATTTGCCTTCGATTCGGGAGATAATATAATCTCTTATATCATTTTCTCTGCCCGATGTGCCGTTTAAAAGGCTTAATTCTTTTATTGTATCAAGCATTTTCAGTTTCCCCCTTTTCGATGATGTATGATGCGATTATCTGTGCAACAGATTCAATATCATCAATATCCGCAAGCTCTGCCTGTGTGTGCATATTGCGCAGGGGGATTGATACGAGTCCTGTCTTTATACCGCTTTTTGATACGGAGATAACGTCTGCATTTGTGCCTGTTGATGAGGGGCATACTTCGGTTTGGTATTTTATGCCTTTTTTATCCGCAATACTCATAAGCTCGCTCGTCATTTCGTTTGAAATAGAGGGTGAAATGCATATCATACCGCCGCCACCGAGCTTGCCGCATTGAGAATCGCTTATGCCCGGAGCGTTTCCGAAGCTGACATCAACGGCAATAGCTTCATCGGGAGAAATTGCAAAAGCACCTGTTTTTGCACCAGCCTCCGTTGTTTCTTCCTGTGCGGAAAAGATAAATGATACCTTTACATCGGGCTTTTTCTCTTTGAGAATGTCCGCAACTCTCAAAAGTGCGGCAACACCGATTCTGTTATCAAGGGCAGCGCCGATGATAATGTTGTCTGTAAGGGATATAACGGGGGCATCTATTGTAATTCTGTCGCCTACGGATACGATTTTTTTGAGTGATTTGCCGTCAAGTCCCGTATCGACATAAATGTTATCAAAAGAGGGAGCTTTTGATGAATCTTCTGCTTTTGCAAGGTGAGGCGGAGTGCTTGTTATAACGCCGAAAATCGGTTTTTTGCCCCATATCGTAACTGTTGCGGCACTCAGAACTCTTGCATCGCATCCGCCGCATTTGTCCACACGCAGAAAACCCGAATCGTCAATATCGGTAACGATAAGACCGATTCTGTCAAGATGTGCATCGAGCATAATTTGAGTTTTACCTTGTCCCATTGTGCCGATTACGCTTCCTAAACCGTCGGTGTGAACCTCTGCATAATCCGAGAGTAATTCGGCGGCTTTTGTAAGGGTGATTTCGTTGCCCGAAATACCTTCACCGTCGGTTAATGAGGTTATGATTTCTTTTATATTCATAAAATCTTCTCCTGCATAATAAAATATATTACATTATATATCACAATACAGGAGAATGCAAGTGTTATAAATCGTCTGCATCCTGAACAGGCTCTTCATCCGCTTCGTCTGCACCCGAATAACTGCCGAGTACATCACTGCGGATGTTTTCGCTGTCTGTGCAGTTCCATATTTTTCTTTGCTGTGTCGGGAAGTGTCCGCTTTGTTTCTTGCCTTTTTTATCGTAGCTGTCCATAAAAATCCTCCTGTGCATAAAAATCGTTTGCCAACATTGACATTTTGGCTTGTTTGTAGTATTATATCCGCGTTGCGTTAATATACTCTGTTTTTAAATATTGTATATTTTGTATGTAAAGTTAAAAATAATTTGGTGGGTTTTTCGTGTTTTTGCTGAAAAACTGTTAATTTTGTTTTAACGATTGACAAAATTGCTAATAAGGAGTATCATTATTGTAAATGATGAAGTATTTTCATTAACAAATATATCTTTTATGTTTGAAAGGATTGTTCTTTTATGAAAAAATTTGCAGCTATACTTATGGCATTAGTTCTTGCATTGTCTGTTTCTGTAACATCTTTTGCAGCAGATACACAGTCAGGTGAGGTTTCAGGCGCATTTGCTGATTTTGATCCCTTTACTGCTGATGTTTTTGCAGGTATGGACATGAGCGCTATCACAAATCTTCTCGGCGGTGCTGACATCAGCATGATCACAGGTCTTTTTGAAGGTCTTGATGTTGGTATGATTACAGACATTCTCGGCGGTCTTGACCTCGGCGGTATTCTCGGCGGCGGCAGCGACGAAGACGAAGCTCCCGAAGAAGAACCTACAGAACCTCCTGTTGACGATGATTATGATAATGGTGAAGATGAAGAGCCCACAGAAGCTCCCGAAGAAGATGAATCAACAGAAGCTCCTGCTGATGATAACAAAGACGAAGAAAAGCCCACAGAAGCTCCTGATAACAACAAAGGTGATATCCCCCAGACAGGTGATAACGGTATCGTAGCAGCATTCGCAGTATGCGCAGTTGCAGCAGGTGCATTCATCGTACTCAGCAAGAAAAAGGAAGACTAATATTCCGATTTAAACAGAATTTAAGCGGCAGACTTTGGTTTGCCGCTTTTTTTAATTTAAAACATTTTAAACAGGCATACATATACTGCTATTGAATATATTATGTGTATATTATGCGTTGTTTGGATAAAATATACAAAAAAGACAGAATATTAATTCAATAATGTCAGTCTTATCTCTTGCATTATTAAAAAAAATAATGTAAAATAAGTATTCAAAATGTCTTATTATATCATTTTATGATTTGAAGATATTATAAACTGTATTTCTTGGAGGAAATTATGAACTATTCACTTTCTAAAGCTAAGGCAAAACAGCTTATAGAAAACAAGCTTTCTCATTTTTTCGGTGTTACACCTGAGAATGCATCTTATGAGCAGTATTACCGTGCCGTCGCTATGATTGTAAGCGAAATGATGGGCGAGGGCAGAGCAGATTTTACAAAAAGAGCTGAAAAAGCAGGCTCTAAAAGAGTTTACTACCTTTCAATGGAATTCCTTATGGGCCGTTCATTGAGAAACAACCTTTTCAACCTTAATCTTCAGAAAACATTTGCATCCGCACTTAAAGATTTCGGTGTAAATATTGATAAGGTTTATGATTGCGAACCCGATGCAGGTCTTGGTAACGGCGGTCTGGGAAGACTTGCAGCTTGCTATCTTGACGGTCTTGCAACACAGGAGTATCCTGCAAGAGGTTATTCAATTCTTTACGAATACGGCATTTTTAAGCAGAGACTTATTGACGGCTGGCAGACAGAGCTTCCTGATGAGTGGCTTCCCGGCGGCGACGTATGGCTTATGCCCAGAGAGGAAAGTGCCGTTGAGGTTTGCTTCGGCGGATGGGTGCAGGATATATGGGATACCCATTATCATCAAGTTGAGTTAAAGGATTACACATCTATAAAAGCTGTTCCTTACGATATGTTCGTTGCAGGTAAGGACGGTAAGGGTGTAAGTGTGCTTCGTCTCTGGTCTGCAAAAAAGCCCGGTCTTGATATGGAGCTTTTTAATCAGGGCGACTATATGAGAGCTATGGAAAGAAATGCTATGGCTGAGGTTATCAGTAAAGTTCTTTACCCCTCAGATAACCATCCCGAGGGAAAGAGTCTTCGTCTCAGACAGCAGTATTTCCTTGTTTCCGCATCAATTCAGGATATTATCCATAATCATCTTCGTCAGTACGGCACTCTTGATAACTTTGCGGATAAAGTCGCAATTCATATCAACGATACACATCCTACTCTCGCAATTCCCGAGCTTATGAGAATTATGCTTGACGAATGCGGCTACGGCTGGGATGACGCATGGAATATCGTTACAAAAACAGTTGCTTATACAAACCATACTGTTCTTAAAGAAGCTCTTGAATGCTGGAGTGAAGACCTTGTAAAACAGCTTGTTCCCCGTGTTTATGAGATTATCAAGGAGATTGACAACCGTTTCAGAAGCTATGTATGGAATTCCACATACGATGCGGATTATGTTGAAAGAACAGCTATTATCTCCAACGGTGCTGTAAGAATGGCTAATATGTGTGTAGCTGCTTGTCATAGCGTTAACGGTGTTTCTGCACTTCATTCACAGATTCTTAAGGATACTCTCTTTAACGATTATTACAGACTTACTCCCGATAAATTCAAAAACGTTACAAACGGTATTGCTCACAGACGTTGGCTCTGCCAGGCAAACCCCGAGCTTACCGAGTATCTTACAAGCCTTATCGGAGACGGTTTTATTCTTGAAGGCTCAGAGCTTGAAAAGCTGAAGGCTTTTGCAGATGACGATAAAGTTCTTGCAGAAATTGAACGTATCAAAAAGCTCAAAAAGAAGCAGTTTGCGGCTCTTATCAAGAAAACACAGGGTATAGAAATTGATCCTGAATCAATTTTTGACGTACAGGTAAAACGTTTGCACGAGTATAAGAGACAGCATCTTAACGCTCTTAACATCGTTGCAAAATATCTTGAAATTAAAGAAAACCCCAACGGTAATTATGTACCTCATACTTACATTTTCGGTGCAAAGGCTGCTCCCGGTTATTACCTTGCAAAAAAGATTATCAGCTTTATTTACGCTCTTGCGGATATGATCAATAATGACCCCGATGTAAACAAGTTTATGAAGATTGTTTACGTTGAGGATTACAACGTTACAGCCGCTGAAAAGCTTATGCCCGCAGCAGATATTTCAGAGCAGATTTCTCTTGCAGGTAAAGAGGCTTCGGGTACAGGTAACATGAAGCTTATGATCAACGGTGCTGTTACTTTGGGTACAATGGACGGCGCAAACGTTGAGATTTATGAATCAGTCGGTGATGATAATATTATCATTTTCGGTATGAATACCGCAGAGGTTGTTCAGCTTACAAAGAACTATAATCCTTCTGTTTATTATCACAACAATGCAGAACTGCATAAGGTTATCGACTTTTTAAATACCAAAGGCATAAACGGCAAAATGTTCCCCGAGGTTTCCGCAAGCATTATCAATCACGACCCATATATGGTTCTTGCTGATTTTGCTGATTACAGAGAAGCTCAGAAACGTGCAGAGCAGATGTTCTGCGACAGAAGAAACTGGAACAAAATGGCACTTATGAATATTGCAGGCGCAGGTATCTTTGCCGCTGACAGATCAATCAATGACTACGCAAGAGATATCTGGCATACAAAATCAGCGAAGGATACAAAATAAATTATGGCTTTCGTTCCCTATAATTCAAGAGACATAAGACATAAATCAAGATTCGGCAGCACAGCCGCAGGGGAATCCCTGTGGCTTTGTGTTCGTATGCCCAGAGAAATGGGGTGCACAGCCGTATATCTTGTAACAGGTCTTGACGGACAGGGCAAGGAATATATAAAGCTTGACTGGAAATCTACCGACAACATAATTGAATGGTGGGGAATTGAATACACTTTCAGTAAGCCCGGACTTTATTTTTATCATTTTGAATATGATACCCCTTGGGGCAGGGGCAGAATCTATCATCATTCACAGGGGATGGGACTGTTTTCTCAGGATTTTGACGAATGGCAGCAGACTGTTTATTCTCCCGATTTTGAAACTCCGTCAGATTTCCCCGGCGGAGTGATGTATCAGATTTTCCCCGACCGCTTTTTTGCCTCGGGTGAAAAGAAAAAGAATGTACCCGAAGACAGAGTGTATCATTCAGATTTTAATGAAACTCCCGAATGGCATGAAAATGAAAAATACGGCAGATGGAATGCGGATTTCTTCGGCGGTGATTTAAAAGGCATCGAGATGAAGTTGCCGTATCTTAAAGAGCTTGGCGTTACCTGCATTTATCTTAATCCTATATTTGAGGCACATTCCAATCACCGTTACGATACGGCTGATTATACAAAAATCGACCCGCTTCTCGGCGATGAAAAGGATTTTGCACATCTTTGCAAAGCTGCCGATGAAATGGGTATAAAAATTCTGCTTGACGGTGTTTTCAGTCATACGGGTGCAGACAGTATATATTTTAATATGTATAACAGGTATGATTCTGTGGGTGCATATAATTCTCCCGATTCAACCTATTGCAGTTGGTTCAAATTTAAGCATTGGAATGACGATTACGAATCATGGTGGGGTATAAGAAGTCTTCCCGAAACGAATGAAGACGATGAAAGCTTTTCATCTTATATAGCAGGTGAAGGCGGAGCTGTTGAAAAGTGGATGAAGGCAGGAGCTTACGGCTTCAGGCTTGATGTTGCCGATGAACTGCCCGACAGTTTTATCGTTAAACTCCGAAAAGCAGTAAAAAGAATGAATCCGCAGGGACTTTTGCTGGGTGAGGTCTGGGAAGATGCAAGCAATAAAATCAGCCATGGCGGCAGAAGAAAATATCTTCTCGGCGATGAGCTTGATTCGGTTATGAACTATCCTTTCAGGTCTGCCATAATCGATTTTGTAAAAACGGCAAATGCAGAGCTGTTTATGGATTCGGTTATGACTGTTTGCGAAAATTACCCTCCGCAGGTGCTTGATTGTCTGATGAATCATCTGGGAACCCACGATACGGAAAGAATATTGAGTGTTCTCGGCGGACAGGACGGCGAAGGAATCGGCAGAGAAAAGCAATCCCGCCTTAAACTTGATGAAAAACAGCTTATAAGTGCTGAAAAACTGCTTAAACAGGCTGTTATTCTTCAATATACACTGCCCGGCGTACCTTGTATTTATTACGGTGATGAAATGTTGGTTGAGGGCTTAAAAGACCCCTTTAACAGAACATTTTTCCCTTGGGACAAAGCAAAAAGCAGTCTTTGGGACTTATATAAATATATGGGACAGCTCAGAAAGGAGCTTTTCTGCCTTAAAAGCGGCAGATTTATGCCTGTTTCGGCAGCAATGGGCTGTGTTGCATACGAAAGAGTAAGTGCGGTTGATAAAATTCTTGTTATAGCAAACAGCAATCCCCACCCCATAACATATTATCTGCCTTTGCATTGGCAGGGTGCAGATTGTATAACAGGGCAGAGTACAACATATTATTCTGTTGAAATTGATGCAAATTCAGCCGTAATAATGAAATCTTGACTTAGGTATATTTTTAATTTATAATTTTATTGAAATATCCTTGCAGAGGAGTTGTTTTTATGCTTAAAAAAATAATTTCAACAGTACTTGTATTACTGATGCTTCTTACATTTATTCCGGTTGTATCGGCATCGGCAGATGCATCGCTTTATAATATTTACGGCGACGGTATGCTGTTTAAACAGAATGAGGAAGCTGTTATTGCAGGTGTTGCAAAAAAAGGAAGCAAGATTACAGCGGAACTTTATAATGCAGAAAGCAAACTTGTTACAAGCGGCGAAAGTATTGCCGGCAGCGACGGTACATTTGAGGTTTCTTTTGATGCTCCTGCAGGCGGTTATGAGGTTTACAGCGTTGTTTTAAAAGTAAACGGTTCAAGGTTTGAAACACTTGAAAATGTGGTGTTTGGTGAACTGTGGCTTGCAAGCGGACAGAGTAATATGCAGTATCCTCTTGGACAGGAGAAAATCGGTGCGGAATTATTTAAAAGCAACAAAAAATTAAGTGAATGGATAAGAGTTCTTCTTGTTCCTGCTGTTACGGAATATAATGGCTCAATAGAGCTTGTACCCTGTGAGCCTCAGCAGAATATTCCGGGGGCAGTATGGGTTAGCGGAAAAAACATTGAAGTTTACAGTGCCAGTGCAGTTGCATATTTCTTTGCGGCTGCTTTGATGGAAGAGCTTGATATGCCGGTAGGTATTCTTAATGTACCTCTCGGCGGTTCCGTAATTTCTTCATGGATTTCCCGTGAAGCTATTGATTCTGATGAAAATGTAAAAAATATTCTGCTCTCAGCGGGGGAGTATTATGAATCATCAGAATGGGTTGAGTCGGAACGCAATATATATCGTGATATGACCGCTAACTTTAATCTTAAAATTTATGCTCTGCGTCATTTAGGTCTTTCGGGTATGATATGGTATCAGGGCGAAAGCGATATAATGCTCGGAAAAACTCCCGAACAGTATGCAGATATGTTTGATCTTATGCAGAGATCTTATACCGAATTGTTCAGTTACAAAAACGGCAGATTGCCCGTTGTTTACACACAGCTTGTGTCCTATCCTTATCATAAAGATAACGGCATTGATCTTGCAGATATGAATATGGGCTTTGCAGATATGCAGACAAAGCAGGCAGATTCAAGAGCTGTTATATCCGTTTATGATATTTCTTTGTCATATACAAAAGAGGTGGGCTCAATTCACCCCGAATGTAAAATGGAAATCGGCGAACGAATGGCACGTTCCGCAATGGGACTTGTTTACGGAGAGTCTGTTGTATATACTGCGGCAACTGTAAGTAATTCTTATATACAGAACGGTAAAATCTATGTTGATTTTAACAATGTGGGCGACGGACTCGTCTGCAATGGCTCCGTGCTGAAAGGTTTTGCTGTTGCAGGTTCTGACGGTGTTTATGTACAGGCTGATGCCGAAATAACAGATAAGGATACTGTTGTTATATATAATGAAAAGATTGAATCGCCTGTTTCTGCAACTTATGCTTACGCGTTGGGTAATATGCGTTCAAATCTTTATTCAAGCGAAAACGGCAAAAAGGTTTTGCCCGTAAGTCCTTTTGTAACAAAGAAGATGGACGATACGTCTTATTGGTATGAAAAACAGTGGGCAGATTGCGACGATGAAAGCGTCTGGCATATTAAAAATGATGAATATACTGCTGAATACTGTGTATGGGAATGTGAAAATGCAAAAATTGTATTTGAATCAGATTCTGCATTCAGCGGTAAAAACGGATTGCATATAACTTCTTCGGCTGAAAGCTTTTGTGTAAGCCCCGTTCTCGGTGCAAGAGTCGGATTGCTTAACGTAAAATTCAGTGATGAAGGTTATGATTACAGCGATTACGGCTCAATCACTTTCAATGTGCGTAACAATGGCAGTGAAGATATAACTTTTGATTCTGCACGTATTTATGCTGATGCAATCGGTTGGTACTCGAGTGTTGGTTCGGAAACAGTTATTCCAGCAGACGGAAAATGGTATACTGTTGAGGTTAAGCTTAATAATCTTAATCTTTACGGTGTGGATTTGGGCATTCCCTCATCAAATGAAATTCTTGAAAATATAACAGATATTAAATTTTTCTTCTACGGTGATAATGCGGATATAAGCTTTGATGATGTCCGCTTTGTTCCCGAAAATGAAGATAATTCATATGTTTCGACAGTGAACATTCTCAATTTTGCAAACGTTTTTAAACTTATCCCGATATTTTTAAGAAGTTTGCTTGAGTATATTTTTGCATAAACAATAATTTAGCCAATTAACAATGTACAATGTATAATGTACAATTGAGGAAAGGGCTTCGCCCTTTAACCCGATTTTTATGATTCAATAATTGTACATTGTACATTAAATTATTGTTTATATTGCAACATTAAACAAATACCACGTTAATCCGAATTGTGCATATGGCATTGAAAAAAATGCTTGACATGTCCGGCTTAATGTGGTATATTTATTGTACCTCTTTAGGGGGTTGTTTTTTTGTGCGCCCTTTTTTGCACAGTAAGACCCCATATTATACGAGGGAGGCTACATTATTAGGAGGTGCCGTCATGCGAGTAAAGGTTACTCTTGCTTGTACAGAATGCAAGCAGCGCAATTACAACACAATGAAGAATAAAAAGAACACACCTGACAGATTAGAGATGAATAAGTATTGCAGATTCTGCAAGAAGCACACTCTTCACAGGGAAACTAAATAATCGGATTTTATAAATATCCGACTATGAAAGGAGATTCTTCAAGTGGCTGATGAAAAGAAGCAGGCTGATAAAGAGGCTTTAAAGGCTCAGAAGCAGGCTGAAAAGGAAGCTCTTAAAGCTAAAAAAGAGCGTATTAAACAGAGCAAGCCCAAAAAAGAGGGCAATGTTTTCACACGTGTATTCAACGCCATTAAAAAATTCTTCAAGGATTTTAAGGGTACGTGTAAAAAGGTTATCTGGCCAGACAGAAAAACAGTTCTCAAGAATACTCTTATTGTTTTTATTACAGTTGTTGTTATAGGTGCAGGTATCTGGATTGTTGACTTTGCTTTTTCAAGAGGCATAAGAGGCATTCAAGATGCAATTACATCATCTGTAAGCGACAGCAAAGATGATAAGGAAGATGAAACTGATAAAGAGGTCAGCTCTGAAGCAGAATCAGAAAGTGCTGAAGATGCTACAGAGTAAAAATCAGTGCGTGTTACGGAGGTTTGATTAAAATGGCAGATGCAAACTGGTATCCGAGTTGGTACATAGTACAGACAAGAACCAATTACGAGAGCAAGGTTGCAAAAAACATTGAACAGCTCGTAAAGTACCGTAAGATGCAGGATGAAATTTTCGATGTAAAGATTATTGCGGACAGCGAGCTGCAGATTAAAGTTGGTAACGGCGGCGAATGGAGACCTGTCGGTGCTGACGGCTGGAGAAAGTTTTTACGCAAAATCAATATCGAAAGCGTTAAGATTGATGACGTATGGTTCGATAATGAATCAGTATGGGTTGAAACTATTGATAAACGCATTCAGAATATGGTTGATGCCGTTGCGGCAGAGGCAAGCTCCGTTTTCTCAATAGAGGACGAGAAGAAAGAAAAGGCCGGTTCCCGCAAATTCAAGGTAATCTTCAAAGAATGCGACGATAACGGTTACATCAAAGAGAATAAGGTTGAGTTCAGAATCGTTGAAATCAAAAAATTCCCTTGCTATGTTTTCATTTGTGCAAAAACTGTTCTCAGGGACATTGAAATTATCGGCAGAGATAATGCAAAACAGGTTATCACCGAACCGAAAATTTCTGATTTTGCATGGCAGATAGTAAGAGATGCAGGTAATGCATTTTTTGTAGGTCCTGACGGAGTACCTACTCCTCTTGATGATGATGACATCAAAAAGTACGGAATTGAAAAAGTTGCCGTTAAGATTGATTTCAATATCGGTGATATGGTTACAATTCTTCCTCCTTCAAACTTTGAAGGTCATATGGGTACTGTTTCAGCAATCGATGCAGAAAACGGTGTGGTAAAGGTAGATCTTATCACTATGCCCGGTGTTACTGCTGAAATCGGTGTTCACGAAATCGCTCGTGCGTAATCAATCGGTATTATTTTATTTTGGTAATGTGCGGCTATGCCCGCTTGTTATAGGGTAATTAACATTATCCTGTGGGAGGAGAGATATACTCACTCCGCCACTACCACATTTTATTTGGAGGTGCAGTTATGGCACAGAAAGTTACAGGCTTTATTAAGCTTCAGATCCCCGCCGGCAAAGCAACACCGGCTCCCCCCGTTGGCCCTGCTCTCGGTCAGCACGGTGTCAACATCATGGCATTCACAAAGGAATTCAATGAGCGTACAAAGAATGATATGGGTCTTATTATCCCCGTTGTTATTACTGTATACGCAGACCGTTCCTTCTCTTTCATCACAAAGACTCCTCCCGCAGCAGTTCTTATCAAGAAAGCTTGCGGTATTGAGAGCGGCTCAGGTGTTCCCAACAAGACAAAGGTTGCTACTATCACCAGCGAGCAGATCAGAAAAATCGCAGAGCAGAAGATGCCCGACCTTAACGCAGCAAGCATAGAATCAGCTATGAGCATGATAGCTGGTACAGCTCGCAGTATGGGCGTCGTTGTTGCTGACTAATCGGAGGTAACAGAGAATGAAACACGGTAAAAAATATGTTGACAGCGTAAAGCTTGTCGATTCAGCAAAACTTTATGATCCCAACGAAGCTCTTGACCTTGCTTGCAAGACAGCAACTGCTAAGTTTGACGAAACTGTTGAAGTTCACGTTCGTCTTGGTGTTGACTCTCGTCATGCAGACCAGCAGGTTAGAGGCGCAGTTGTTCTTCCTAACGGAACAGGTAAAAACGTAAGAGTTGCAGTTTTCGCAAAAGGCGCAGAAGCAGATGCAGCAGTAGCAGCAGGTGCAGAAGTTGTCGGTGCAGAAGATCTTGTAGCAAGAATCCAGAACGAAGGCTTCATGGATTTCGACGTTGCAATCGCAGCTCCCAACATGATGGGTCTTGTAGGCCGTCTCGGTAAAGTCCTCGGTCCCCGTGGTCTTATGCCCAGCCCCAAGGCAGGTACAGTTACTCCCGACGTAGCAAAAGCTGTTACAGAGGCTAAAGCAGGTAAAATTGAGTACCGTCTTGACAAAACAAACATTATCCACTGCCCCATCGGTAAGGCATCTTTCGGTGCAGAGAAGCTTGGCGAAAACTTTGCTACTCTTCTTGAAGCTATCGTAAAGGCTAAGCCCGCAGCAGCTAAGGGTCAGTACATCCGTTCATGCGTTGTTGCATCAACAATGGGCCCCGGTGTACGCATTAACCCCAACAAGGTTGTTGTAGTTGCAGGTACAGAAGAATAATTAATTTAAGGTATTGACACAATCCCAAAATTGTGTTAGTATATATAAGCTGTTCTAAAGACAGCAGGTACGGTTTGTCCGTGTAAGCAATGCGCCTGCCGAGGAATGGGATACGATTTAAAAGTTGTATGCCTTTCTGTCTTTATGACGGGAAGGCATTTTTTCCATATTTGAACAGCACTAAAATATTTTAGGCAGGTGAAACAGAGTGCCAAGTGCAAAAGTTTTAGAGCAGAAGAAACAGCAGGTTGCTGAACTTTCTGAAAAGCTCAACAGTGCGGTTGCAGGTGTGATCGTTGATTACAAGGGTACATCAGTTGCAGACGATACCGTACTTCGTGCTACTCTCAGAAATGCAGGCGTAGATTACACTGTTGTTAAGAACACTCTTCTTACTCTTGCTGTTAAGGGTACAGCTCTTGAAGGACTTACATCAGTTCTTGAAGGAACAACAGCTCTCGCAGTAAGTAAGGATGATTGCGTTGCTTCTGCAAAAATTCTCTCAGAATTTGCAAGCAAGCATGATAATTTCTCCATTAAGGGCGGTTTCCTTGAGGGTGAGGTTATCTCTCTTGACAAAATTGACAGTCTTGCAAAACTTCCTTCACGCGAAGTTCTTCTTGCAACTGTCGCAGCTGCTTTCCAGGCTCCCATGTCATCCTTCGCAAGAGCTATCAACGCTATTGTTGAAAAGGACGGAGATGCAGCACCCGCAGCAGAAGAAGCTGCAACAGAAGCTCCCGCAGAGGAAGCACCCGCAGCAGAATAATCAAGCTGCAACAAAAAATTTAAAAATTATCTAAATTATTCGGAGGTTATTTAACATGGCATCAGAAAAGATTACAAAAATCGTTGATGAAGTTGCTGAACTCTCAGTTCTTGAGCTTTCAGAACTCGTTAAAGAAGTAGAAGAAAGATTCGGCGTATCAGCTGCAGCTCCCGTAGCAGTAGCAGTAGCAGCAGGCCCTGCAGAAGCAGCAGAAGAGAAGACAGAATTTGACGTTGTTCTTGCTGGTTTCGATGCAGCAGCAAAAATCAAGGTTATCAAGGTTGTTCGTGAAATCACAGGTCTTGGCCTTGGCGAAGCAAAGGCAGCTGTTGAAGGCGCTCCCAAAACTCTTAAGGAAGCAGTTTCAAAGGACGAAGCAGAAGCTCTCAAAAAGCAGCTTGAAGAAGCAGGCGCAAAGGTTGAGCTTAAGTAATTTTTACTTAAATAAAAAAATCCCATCTGTGCAAACAGTGAAATAGTAAAATGATGGTAGACACAAAAAAGTGTCTGCCATCATTTTTTATGATAAGATAAAGAAAAGGAGCTGAAAGAAATGG
Organism: Acutalibacteraceae bacterium; assembly: GCA_045535305.1. Taxonomy (GTDB): domain Bacteria; phylum Bacillota; class Clostridia; order Oscillospirales; family Acutalibacteraceae; genus UBA1081. The sequence continues at coordinate 44 of JAZSLJ010000026.1, read as the reverse complement.
GAAGACCAAAAGGCGGAATAAACAGAAATCATAGCAAAGAAGAA
>JAZSLJ010000041.1:0-55538 GCA_045535305.1 Acutalibacteraceae bacterium | reverse complement strand
TCGTGTGAAATCGTAATCAAATGGAACAGAATTGAGGTAAGAGCAATCAAAAGTACACTACGGTTATTTATATTGTCACGGCAAATGCTGTTGACATATCTGCGAGTTTATTTTCAGCCATCGATATCACCTCTTTGAATACATTATATCTCAAATTTCAACGATTTTCAATGAAATCGCGCAGGCGCGATGAAATCCTCACTTCGTTCGGATGAAATCTGCTAACGCAGATGAAATTAAATCCGTCCTTATCTCCCGACGAAGTCGGATTTCATCACGAAGTGATTTCATCCCACGAAAGCGGGATTTATCCCGTCCGATAGGACGGATTTAGTTGAAAAGAACCCACACTTGTCGTAGACAAATGTGGGTTCTTTTCTGGTGCCGGTGGTGGGACTCGAACCCACAAGGTATTGCTACCAACGGATTTTGAGTCCGTCGCGTCTGCCAATTCCACCACACCGGCAAATACCCGAATATTATACTTTATTTTTTTTCTAAAATCAATAGTAAATAAACTTTTTCATCAAAATGCATAAAAGAGATCAATATATTCTGTTAAATTGTTCAAAAAATAATCTTAATTTTATATTTTTCTAAAAAAATATTGAAAAAAAAATTAGATTAGGTTATAATGGTCATAACTAAAAATGTCGGTAATTTTGGCAATAAATTGTGTATAAAATGTTGCAAAAGTGTTACTGAATTTTAAATTTTTGTATAAAATAAGGAGTTGAGAAAATGAAACTTATGAAAAAAGCTTTGAGCGTTTTTATGGCTGCATTGATGATTTTTTCTGTTATGTCCATAAGTCTTGTTTCTTATGCTGCAGAAGCAGATTTGTCAGATTCATATAAAGCTCTTGCTTACAGTTTCTTTAACTACACGAAGGATTCATCTCTTGGTTCAAACAATAATGTTATAATCAAAGATGATGCGGGTATTCCGTCGCTCACTATTCTCGGAGACCTTAGTTACTACACTACTTCAACAGAGTCCGGTAACTATAAGTATGCAGACGATAAAGGTAATGCTATCCGTTCTATTGCATACACTCATAAGGTTACTGCTAAGGATGACGGTAAATACACCATCAGAAACGCAGCAAATACTTTACTTGGTATTGTTGATAACATTATAAGTTATGAGTACGGTGTAGGTTTGTATACTGTTCCCATGATTATTGAGGAAATTACTAATGAGTTGTCATATTTCAAAGGTGATGACGGTGAGTATCTTTTCCTTGACGGTTATACATACTATACTAATGTAGTAGGTGATATCGTAGCCCGTTCAGCAGAAAAAACATATACTGTTGAAGATGACGGTGATATCGTATACGATGTTGTTATGACAGATGATCTTGACGAGGAAGCAACAAAATTCCAGGAATTGGTTGAACAGGGTGTATATAAAGCAAACACTCTTCTTGAAATCTGCGACCTTGAAACAGTTGTTAAGTATATGTGCGGTAACTTTTCAAGTGTTAACTCCGGTAACTGGTTCCATGATTTTGTGTTCTATGTTTACACAGATATAGAAACTGTTCTTATTTCTGAAGGTGCAAATCTTACAAATGCCAACATCACTTTATATGAAACAACAGTTACATGGAATTCTGACAGACAGTTTGATGATTCCGGTCTTAAAGCTCAGTATTACAACCTTGGTTATACTAAAGAGGAAACAAGTGATGTAAGTTCAATCAGAGTTGAACTCAAAAGGCTTGATACAAGGCTCAACGACTATTTCAACAGATATTACGCTGCAAATAAGCTTGATTATGCAACCAACTCAATGCTTATTAATACTTATTATTCCGATATAACAAACAAGGGTGCAGATCTTGAATTGTTCAACAGTATTTCCGATGCTGCTAAGATTGCAGTATTTGGTCAGCGAGCATACAGCTATGTTAACCTTGTTACTCAGCTTACTCCTATTGTCGGTGCAACAACAGGTAATGCGGATGACTACGCACCTGTTCACACATACGCTAAGTATAAGGATAAATACGACAACAATATTCAGTTCAAAGTTACAACCGAAAGGGTTTCATCATTCGTAAGCTCAATAGATGCTCTGCTTCAGAACCCTGCTATTACAAAGGTTCTCTCTATGTTCCTTGACCTTTCTGAATTCGGTGTTGATCTTGAAGCTAATGCCAATATGACACCTCAGGAAGCTATTATTGAAGTTATTAATAATATGGTATTCAGCGACGATATTGTTAATATGCTTCTTGAAATGGTTTACCCCATGGTTGCAAATCTTCTTGATGAAAATCTTACCGACGGTTTCATTAACGGTATGCTTGAAGGTGTTTGGGACGGTCTTGATAACATTGTCAACTCTCTTGCACAGAACGGTTCCAGCTGGAACGCTTTGATTTACGGTACATTAGCCGCAGAAGGTGGTATTTTCCTTACACCTGCAGGTTTGGCATGGTGTTGGAATGAGTATGGCTATACAACCGACAGTCAGTACAGCTTCTGCGATATGAAGGCTATGCATGATATGCTTAAGGCTGCAAAGGGTGGTAAAAATAATGACGGTGCCGGTCATAGTACAGGCGAGTACTATGCAATCGGTTGTCAGTATAGCGAATATTATCTTGACCATTGGCGAGATGTTGACTGGAGCCAGTTGGTATGGAATATCAACGGCAGTAAGCAGAGATTCCTTTTAGCTCTTGATGCGGCGCTTTCTCCTCTCGTTCCTCTTCTTGCAGTTCTTTTCGGTGATGCACAGGCTAACTGGGAAGTTACTTCAGTTATAGGTATTCCCATCAGACTTGTTCTCAATGAAGGTAATACATTCCATCTTTACAGTGATGTTCTTGGACCCTTGTTCGAAACTTTGGGTATTACTCACGATGATGAAGGTCTTATTACAGGTGAGCAATTTGAAACTAATGCAAAGGCTCTTCAGTCAAAATCCGGCAGAAACGGTACAACAATTGCAACATTCCTTAATGACGGTATTCTCAGTCCTCTTCTTAACTGGGTTACAGATGAGCTTCTTGCTGACCCCATCCAGACTGTAATGTCTCTTCTTCCCAACCTTTCATATTATCTTACTTCCGGTCAATTACTTTCTGTTGTCAGAAATATTTCTGTTCCTATTAAAATATCCGTTATCGGTATTACTATTGAAGTATATTCACTTAATATTGCAGAGCTTCTTGGTGATGCACTCGATTTCCTTACATCTGTACAGGGTATTCTTGAGGAGGTTCTTGGTCTTAGTGTTGAAACCAATGAAGGTATTGTAGGTTATTATTCAGAAGCATCAGGCACAACCTACAAGGTTTACACTCCGGATACTTTCGGATATGATCCCAATATTCATAATATTGCTACCTCAGTTGCATACAAGAATGCATACGGAGATATGAACCTTTATCCGAGTAATGAGTATACTATTGAAGTATCAGCTATGGATGAAAACGGTGAATATACTGAGTACGCATTAAGATCAGATGTTGGTTATCTTCACCTTCAAACAAACAAAATTGTTACCGGTATAAGCGGTAATCCTGATGTTTACAGACCTCTTAAGGAATACTATCAGTATGAAGTTGTAAATGAATTCTACGATCCCGATCAGGATCAGATTATCACTACAACATCAACATATAAGGTAGCAACTCTTGATGAGGTTCCCGAAGAATATAAAAAGATTTGTACAAGAATATTTGCTTACGTTACAATGGAGCATGATATTGCTCTTCCCGCAATTATGGACTACAAACTCCAGGCTTGCGGTACTCTTGTACCTGATGCATATTCTGTAAGATTTAGCTCATTCTCAACAACAGACAGAGAGGGTAATGTAATCACATGGCCTGCTCATCAGAGAAGTTATATCAAGATGACTGTTACCGACAAGAACGGTACACACGAATCTTACGGTCTTGTATTCCTTTTCCTTCTTCGTTACATTCTTTCAGCACTTGGTTACAGCCAGTTTGCTAACGGCAGCTTTGTAAGTGAGTATACACTCCTTGACGCATTCGGTCTTGATGATGAAATGCTTAATGATGAGCTTATCAGCGGTGTTGGTCTTTCCTTGGGCGATATTATTTACCATGTATGTCTTAACCCCGATGCAATTATAGCTGCACTCTTTGAACTTTTCATTGGCGGAGAAGAAGGCTCACTCTTCACACTTGATGAACTTGGTAATGTTATTGCAGGTAAGGATTACTCTTATCCTCCCACAGTAATGGAAACCTATGCAGATGAAATTATGGATGCTGCAGAAGAATATGGTGATTATCATTACGGTACATCTGTTCTTTACAATGAGTATTGGTCAGAAGAAGACGGTGAATATTTAGTAGACAACCTTGATGACGTAGCTGAAAATGTTCTTGCTATGCTCAAGCTTGAAGATATGGAATCACTTTCAGGTCTTCTTGAAGACTTACTTGTCGAGAATGTATTCAACAACGAAATGGTTACCATGATTGTTGATATGGTTTACTCTCTTCTCGGCAGCTTGGATTTCGATTTGGGTGCAATTCTTAATTCACTTCTCGGTGTTGACTACTCTAAAAAAGCTCTTATTGATTCTTTGGCATATAAGTTTAAAGATGTAGATTACACATCTATCGAAATGTATAAGAAGCTTAACCAGCAGTTAAGTACGGGTAATGCAGATTACGGTTACGATACATTCAGAGTTGCATCTGTTGATATGGAAACAGGCGACATAATTGAAGGTGATTCTTATGACTGGGGCTTTAATAACCCTGCAGTAACTGCAAAATACTCCAGTGCTGAAATATTCTTAAGAGCTCTTTCAGCTGCATTCGGTCCTTTCTCAATTCTTGTTGAATACATCTTTATGGGTGAAGATATTAATCTTCTTGATATCGTTCACATCCCGATGTATGAAATCTACAATTATGCATGGATTCCTCTTATGGAAGCACTCAGTGCTACTGACGGACTTGTTTCGTTCAGAGATTATTACACATATGTTTTTGCAAATCCTTATGATACAAACAAAGACGGTATAGAAGGCGGTACAGATGCATTCTATTATCTTCTTCAGCCCATCGTAAGACTTGCAGAAAATCTTATAGCATCTCCCATTGAAACAGTTCTTAATCTTATTCCCAATCTGATTTTCGTTCTTTCAATCGGCGGACTTAACAGTATCGTTAACAATATTGCACACTTTGCATATGTTCTTCTTGATATTCTTGAGCCTGTTGTTGATGCTTACCCCGTTGTAAACAGCTTGCTGAGTAACCTTGACTTGGGCGGTGTTACTCTTAACCTTTCACTTCCGCTTAATGTTGACCTTAATCAGCTTGTAAACGAGCTTCTTGAAGGCTTGCTCGGATCTGCTTTGAGCTTTGAAATTGAGAACGATAATGTTGTAGTCGGTACTCAGACTGTAGATAAGGAAGTTGACGTGCCTGTATACGATGCAAACGGCAATCAGCTCTTTGATGTAGCTACAGGTCTTCCTCTTACAACAAAGGAATGGCAGACTGTAACAGAGGATGTATACGCAGTAGGTGTTCTTAATATCACACTTCCGTATCTTGATCTTACAACACTCTGTTCAGGTGAGGTTACAGATAGGACATCAGTCGGCGGTTATCGTTATATCTACCTTAATTCCTCCGGCGGTGCAGACTTTATCACTTTGGTTTTCAGACTTGTAACTGATACGCTGTTCTATCAGGAAAACTGGGAGAATATAGCAAACTTCCTTGTCGGATTCAGTGATCTTGATGATGAGGATGACAATGATGCTCTTCTTATGGAAATTTTCATGTACATTCATTCCAAAGCAAAAGAAGTGCGAATGAACGATATTCTTATGAAGCTTATTCTTACAATTTATAAGGTTCTCGTTCCTATTGCTGATATGCTGGGTGAAAGATTCCAGAAAGTAGACTTCGGTATTGCTGATATGTTTGACGATATGGACAATATCGGTACATATCTGAGTGCTCTTATGGATGCAGGCGAAAATAAGAATGAAACTCTTACAGGTTTTGCAAAGATTATTCAGATGATTAAGGATTTCTTTAATAAACTCATACTCTTCTTCCAGAACTTGTTCAAATAAATATAAATTAAGGTGCCATGAATGTGGCACCTTTTTTTTGATTAATTATTTTGTAAATAATTACCTATTGACATAGATTGCGGAATAATTTAAAATATAATTGTTGAATTATGTACAAAAAAACCAATAAATAGATTAATATTAAAGGATTTGATCATGTTTAAAGGACTAAAAAAATACATAGCTTTCATACTTGCATTAGTTTTGTGCTTAACAGTTAATATAAATGTATGTGCGGCAACAATTAAAGAACTTAACAGTAATGATGTTTTCCTGAAACAGCAAACGTCTATTACCTGTACCTTATCATCTGCGGCAATGATGCTTCGCAGAACTGCACTTTGTGCAAATTATTCCGATTGGGAAAAAATAACTGAAAAATCGATTGAATCGGAAGCATGGGTTGAAAGCGTAGGTTTGCGTTGGAAATTTACTGCTTTCGGTATGAGTGTTGACCACGGATATTTTTCTTCTTTAAATAAAAAACAACAGATTATTGATTTGTTAAAAACATATCCTCAAGGTTTTGTTATTTATAACAGCGGATCAATGGGTCAAAAGCATGCCGTATTTCTTTGTGATTACGATGAAAAGAATGATATTTTTTATGCAGCTGACCCTGCTAATTCTGTAGCGGAAGGTCGTATGCCGCTTGATGAAACATCTATGGCAGGTGCAACCCAAAGCGAAATAATTAACAATCTTAATGCATATTGGTTTGTTACAAATCCTGCTGTTGTAAATGAAAACGGGAATTTTTCTGCTGAGCAGATTATTGATTCAAACGAATATAATCCTGCAAAAGATATTGAAAGATTTACTGCAACCGAGCAACAGATTAATGAATATTACGTTGTAACAAGCACAGTAGCAACAAATCTGAGATATTATCCCAGCGGCAATGCTCAGGCTGTTCAGAATGTAAAAACAGGCGAGTTGCTTTATATTCAATCCGTAGGTAACAACAATTTTGGTGCAAAATGGTATAAGACTGATGGCGGCTACTATATTTTTAATACAAATTTAGTTCCGCTGAGTCAATATTCATCAGATATAGGTAAATTCAATCAGACTGTTACCGAGGTAAATGCTACATATTCGGTATCATCTGTTTCTTCATCATCTGTACCGCTGAGAATTGATGCAACAGAAGGCAATAATGTCGTTGCTTATGTTAAAAACGGAACAAAGCTCTATATTACACAGTCCGGTTTTAATTCTGTTGGTGCAACATGGCTCAGAACAGAAGACGGATATTATGTAAAAGCATCTGAAACAAAATTTGAATCATCCGGAAAAAATAATGATTCTCTTGCTGATGTGGAATTTATAAAAATAAACGGCTCATATTCAGCTGAACCCATTGAAGACTATTCAGGCGAATCTAAGCTTTATAAGGTTACGGCATCATCTTTGAATGTACGAAAAACACCTGTTGACGGAGAAATAATAGGTTCACTCAGAAACGGTGAATGTGTTGAGGTCATTCAGACAGTTGATGGCTGGTGTAATATTATTTACAACGGCAACAGTGCGTGGGTATCGTTAAACTATCTTGTTCTTGTTGCTGATGGGAATAGTAATTCATCTGCCACATTAAGTATCAGCTCAACAACTGTAAAGGCAGGCAATAAAATAACCTGTACCGTTGAGAATGATGCAAATAATAAATATAACTATACTGTCTATTCTGCTGACGGAAAAGTAGTTTATTCTCCCGATAAGTTTACTGCAGAAAAGAGCTTTACATATACAGCATTTAATGCAGGTAAATATTATTTCGGTGTTGAAATAAGTGATAATAATGTTGTTTCCAATATTTACAGTGCAAACTTTAATGTTTATCCTGAACTTAAAGTAAGTTCTGTTAAATGCAACATAACCGATATTAATTATACAAACAATATGATTACATGGACTGTAAAAACTGCATCCGATTATGATGATGTGTTATATGTTTATGAGCTTTATTCAAACGGCAAAAAAATAAATACAGCAGAATCTTATGTTGCATCATATTCATATACACCAAAAGAAAAAGGTGATTATTACCTTTCTGTATATCTTAAAGATGCATATTCCGTCTCTGACACGGTAAAGAGCGATAGTATCAGGATTGTTGACGCTTTAACTGTTAAATCGTTTGAACTGGGATGTTCAACAGCTTCTGTCGGCGATAATATAGTGTGTACAGCAAAAGCGGCAGGCGGAGTCGGAAAAGTTGAGTACGCATTTTATGCATATCTTAACGGTAAGGTTGTTGCAAATACCGATTATTCGTCGGAAAATTCTGCAATTGTGTCTCTTAATGCATCGGGTAAATACGATATTTATTGTTTTGTAAGAGATGAAAAGGGTACGGTTGTTAAAAAGTCAGAAAAACTTACCGTTACTGAAAATTTAAAAGGCGATGTGGATTTTGACGGAATAGTAACTTCTGCTGATGCCCGTCTTGTGTTAAGACATTCGGCATCACTCGAACTGCTTTACGGTGCATCGTTAATTGCTGCAGATGTTAATAAAGACGGCCATGTAACCTCAGAAGATGCAAGACTTATTTTGCGATATGCGGCAAATCTTGAATAAAATCATTAAATTTTAATATTGATTTAATAATCAGAATATATAATCTCCGTAGGGAGATGAAAATTGATGAATATTGCTTTCTTTTTAAAGCCAAAAGTTTCGGTTGCATTTTTGTATTCCGATTTTACGCTTCGGCAGGCACTTGAAAAAATGCGTCATTACGGTTACACAGCCATTCCTGTTATCAGCAGAGACGGTTTGTATGTAGGTACTGTCAGCGAAGGAGATTTTCTTTGGTATATGCTGTCTTGCTTTAATGACGGCAAAAATGTGGATCAACGCTATATTGAAGAAACACCTTTAAAGAAAATTTTAAGGTCAGATTCCTATATGCCCGTTAAGATAACTGCGAATATGGATGAAATGTATAACGTTGCAATGAAACAGAACTTCGTGCCTGTTGTTGATGACCTTGGCTCATTCATCGGCATTATCACAAGAAGAGATATAATCAAATATCTTGCTGATGACAATAAAAAGTAAAAATAAAAGAGCCGAAGTATATTCGGCTCTTTTGAATTGCAATTATTAATCAAACAGAGGAGTTGAAAAGTATCTTTCAGCTGTGTCGGGGAGTACGGTAACAACTGTTTTGCCTTTTCCGAGCTTTTTTGCAAGCTTTAATGCCGCAGCAACATTTGTGCCGCTTGAGATTCCGCACATAAGCCCTTCTTCTTTTGCAAGAGCTTTAGCTGTACCGATAGCTTCTTCGTCGGAAATGATACACACATCGTTGTAGATTTCGGTATTGAGGATTTTTGGAATCAATCCGTCCCCTATGCCCATCTGTAAGTGTGTGCCGATGTTACCGCCCGCAAGTATTGCCGCATTTTCGGGTTCAACTGCCCAGATTTCAATATCGGGATTCTGAGCTCTCAGAACCTCGCCGATACCTGTTATCGTTCCGCCTGTTCCTATTCCGGAACAGAAACCGTGAATCGGGCCGGCAGCCTGTTCAAGAATTTCAAGTGCTGTATGATGTCTGTGAACGGTGGGATTAGCTTCATTTTCAAACTGTTGGGGGATAAACACTCTGTCATCACTTGCCGCAAGGCTTTTTGCGGTTTCTACGCATTTTTCAATACATTCACCGATGTTGCCGTCGTCGTGAACAAGAATAACCTGAGCACCGTAGTGCTCAACAAGCTTGCGTCTTTCAATACTTACCGAGTCGGGCATAATAATCTTTGTCTTATATCCTCTGACAGCGCCCACAAGAGCAAGACCGATACCCTGGTTTCCGCTTGTAGGCTCAACAATAATTGTATCCTTGTTGATTTTACCTTCTTTTTCGGCAACTCTTATCATATTGAATGCAGTTCTTGTTTTTATTGAACCGCCAACATTCAGCCCTTCGTATTTAACAAGAATTTCTGCACTGTCTTCGTCAACCATTTTGGACAGCCTTATAAGAGGTGTGCTTCCCATGGCTTCAAGAATATTATCGTATATCATAAAATACCCCTCGATAAAATAGTTAAAATCATTTGAATTATAGTATTTTTTTTATGGTTTGTCAATTATAATGTATGTTAATTATAAGAAAGAGTGATTAAAATGAGTAATTTTTTAATGAAATTAAAATCTTTTATGGCAGGAAGAAACGGTATTGATAAGCTGACCTACGGCTTGCTTACGATTTATTGTGTAATCTGTGCAGTAAAAGTATTTCTGAGAGCCTTCTATATTCCGTATATTGTAGTAAGTGTTCTTCAGTATGCATTCCTTGGCTATATCGTATATAGAATTATGTCAAAAAATCATCAGAAACGATACAGAGAAAACGAAAAGTTTGAGCGTTTTCTTACTGCGTGGAAGCCTTATTTTGAACGTTTGAAATTACGTCTGCAGTTTATAAAAACTCACCGTTTCAGAACCTGTAAATATTGCGGCGAATTTTTAAGATTCAAAAAAGTAAGAGGTGCTAAAAATATCAAATGCCCACGCTGTCAGAAAGACCTTAAATTTTACATTATTTTTTAAACATATTCCAAGGATAGCTCTCAAAGGGGGGCTGACTTGTAACGGATATATTTTCACCTGTAACGGGATGTGTAAATTCAAGCTTGTGCGACCATAATGCTGTTTCGCATCTGTTGTCGCGGCTGCCGTATTTGCCGTCGCCTGTTACGGGCATTTTTCTTGATGCAAACTGCGCTCTTATCTGGTGCGTTCTGCCTGTTATCAGATTAACAAGTGTCAGAGCGTGATTTTCTGCTTTGTCAATAACGGTGTATGTAAGCTTTGCATCTTTTACACCTTTTCGCATTCTTTTAACAATATATGTTTTATTTTTCTGCTTGTCGCGGAAAAGTAAATCCGTAAGCTCCGCTTCATCTTTATCTGGTATTGCATCAAGCACTGTTATGTATTGCTTTGTTATTGCATTTTCGCTTATCAGCTTTGAAAATGCAGATGCCGCACCCTTGGTTTTTGCATAAATAATTGCACCGCCGACAGGTTTATCAAGCCTGTGCAGAGTAAAAATATCACATTTGAGCTGTTCTTTCAGCATTTTTGGCAGACTGTCGTTTGATTGCGTGTCCTCGGACAGCATCCCCGGCAGTTTTTCACATATACAGATGTGTTTGTCCTCAAATAAAATATTTATCATTTTTCTCACCTTGAAAATAATATCATATTTTGTCAATTTGTACAATACATTAATTATTATTGACTTAAAATAAATATCGTGTTAAAATAAAACTTATTATGAGAGGATGATTAATAGTGAAAAGGTTTTACATATTTTTTGTTGCGGCAATTGTATTGCTTGCAGGATTTATGCTGACGGTTCAGGATGAATCAAATGTTGTAACAGTAGTTGAAAATGCCAAGGTTGCTTATGACAGTTGCGGTGAAAACGGTCATACATATGACGGTGATTATAAGGTTATTCTCGTTGCCAACTGCACATCAAAGGGTACAATGTACAGAACCTGTACCGTTTGTAAATATAAGGACATTATAGAAACAGAAAAAGACCCCGATAATCACACAGCGCTTGATAAGTCCGAATGGATATATTTTCCTGAAGCTACCTGTGTTGAATCAGGTATAAGATATCATGTTTGCCGTGCCTGTAATGCAAAAGCAGATATTGAAACCGTACCCGAAAATGAAAATTCTCATAAGGGAAGCGGTCAGTATGTGATTATAAAAGAAGCTACCTGCTCCGTAAAGGGTGAGCAGGCAGAGATTTGTGCTTTATGCTCGGGATATTGCAATTATACAGAAATTGCATACGATATGACAAAGCATACTGTTTCTGACAGCTCAAAATCAAAAATTACTGTAAATCCCACTTGCGCAAAAGAGGGTGTAATAGTTACATATTGTGATTATTGTAATAATGTTGCAGTAACAACTCCCGTTCCCGCAACAGGTAATCACGTTCCCAATAAGGAGCTTATTATTGACGTTGCACCCAACTGTACTTATGAGGGTTCATGTTCATATCATTGTGTGGTTTGCGATAAGCCTATGTATGTCCAGCCTTTGAAAATTGAGCCCGATAACCACGAGTATGGTGATTTCGTTATTGATAAAGCCGCAACCTGCGTGTCAGCTGGCGAAAAATCAAAATATTGTAAGCATTGTAATCACAGAACGGATATAACTGAAATTCCTGCAGATATAAACGCGCACGATTATGCCGAAGAATGGGTTGTTACAAAAGAAGCAACCTGTGCAGAAATGGGACTTAAACATAAAGTATGCAATCTTTGCGGATGCAATTCCGTTCCTGTTATGACAGAAAAAACAGAGCATACATACAGTGATGATTATGAAACTATAAAGGTTTCTGCAGACGGCGTTACCGCACAGGTAAAATACACTTGTACCGTTTGCGGTGCCGAACATATAACAATTATCAATATCGGTAACGGTAATACAAATAATAACGGCGGCAGCGGTGAGTCTACTGAATCAGGTTATTACAGATTAATACCCGTAAAAGATACGGTTGTTAAGATTGACTATACAACCTTGTTGGTATCAAACGTTGCAGCCTCACAGACTCTTAAAATGTTCCGCACCAATTTTGAAAATCTTGAATCATTCAAGGTTTTTGACAGAGATAATAATTTAATGATACCCGCAGATATCATTGGTACAGGCTTCAGACTTAATTACAGAGATGCAAAAGGTAAAATTACCAACTATTATGTCTGTGTTAAAGGTGATATCAATGGCGACGGTGCAGTTTCAGCCGAAGATGCAAGAAAAGTGTTGCGTGCATCGGCAGACATCGAAGCTTTGAATAATATTGCAGCAGTTGCGGCAGATGTTAACGATGACGGCACTATCACTGCGGAAGATGCAAGAATTATTTTAAGAGTTTCGGCTCAGTTGCAGGATTTTAATTACGGTACAGAGTGATTATATGTTGTTGAACAATGATGAACATATTGAATATATCGGCAATACATTAAAGCTTATAGTCTCGAAGGCTCACACCTTCGGGACTGATGCACTTTTACTGGCATCATTTGCCGCTCCGTTAAAGAATTCGCTTGCCTGTGATTTCGGTACAGGTTGCGGTATTATCCCGTTTTATTGGCTCCGTGAAGGCTTGTGTAAGCAGATTTATACCTTTGAAATACAGGAAAAAGGATATAATCAGCTTCTTCGTTCTATCGAGATTAATTCAACAGATAAAATAAAGCCTTATAATTGTGATCTGCGTCAAATTCCCAAGGATGTTCCCAAAGGTAAGTTTGATTTGATAACGATGAATCCGCCTTACACCAAGGAAAATTCGGGAATCATAAGTGAGTCCGAAAGCGATAAAATTGCCCGCCACGGCATAATGTGTTCACTTGAGGATGTGTGTCAGACGGCTTCAAAAATGCTTAAATTCGGCGGCAGATTATGTATGTGTCTGCGTCCCGAAAGACTGTTTGAGCTGACTTGTGCTATGCAGAAATTTAATATTGAACCCAAAAGACTCCGTTTTGTATCACAGCGGGACGGTTTTTCTCCCTGGCTTGTTCTTGTTGAAGGTAAGCTCGGCAGAAAACCGGGGTTGGTTGTTGAACCTGAATTACATATCGAAAATTCTGCAGGTGAGCTTTCTGCCGAAATGATAAAAATTCTCGGTACATACAGAAAAGAGTGATAATATGAATTCGGGTTATATTTGTTTGCTGTTGTTGCTGTTTATAATCCTGTATATAAACCGACAAAAAAAGACACTTTTTAATATTTTACGCATTAAAAGAAAAAGGAGAGTTAAGTTTATGCCTCACATGATAGAAAAATTTATCGGTAAAGATTGCCTTGTTAATTTAGGTTCGGGCGGTACTGCAGACGGTGTTGTAAAATCAGTTGCTGAGGGTTGGGTTGAGCTTGAGGGCTCAGACGGAAATATTCAGGCTGTCAATATCGATTATATATGCAGAATAAGAGAATATCCTAAGAATAAAAACGGAAAAAGAAAGTCAGTTGTTATAGAATGAGCGGTAAATTATTTGTAGTAGGCACTCCAATCGGTAATTTAGGTGATTTTTCACCGAGAGCCGCACAGACTCTCTCTGAGGTGGATTTTATTGCCGCTGAGGATACGAGAGTTACAATTAAGCTCCTTAATCATTTTGAAATAAAAAAGCCTATGGTCAGCTATTATGAGCATAATAAGGCTTCAAAGAGTGAGCATATTATAGCAAGAATCCTTGAGGGGCAGAACTGTGCATTGGTTACAGATGCAGGCATGCCGGCTATTTCCGACCCCGGTATTGACCTTGTTGCGCTGTGCCACGAGCATAATATTGAGGTTGTGTCCGTTCCCGGCCCGTCAGCTATAATTACTGCCGCCGCTATCAGCGGAATGGATGTATCAAGATTTACTTTTGAAGGCTTTTTATCTATGAATAAGCCTAAAAGAAAAGAACATCTTGCTGATATTGTCAATGAAAAACGTACCATGATATTCTATGAAGCTCCCCATAAGCTCCCTGCAACACTTAAAGATTTTCTTGATTATCTGGGCGACAGAAAAATTGCCCTTATAAAGGAGCTTACAAAAATACACGAAAACGTGGAGCTTACAACCCTTTCAGACGCTGTAGAAAAATATTCGCAAACACCGCCGAAGGGTGAGTTTGTTGTTATTATCGAGGGCAAAAAGGTTGAGGATGTTATCTTTGATGAAACTGACGGTATAGCTCTTGCAAAAAGGTTTTTAAGTGAGGGAATGTCCCTTAGTAAGGCGGCAAAAAGAGCCGCAAAGGAAACAGGCATCAAAAAAGGCGATATATACAAAGCCTTGACGGAGGAAGACAAATGATAGAATCAATTACACAGTTCTGGTATCTGTGGCTTGCACTTTTAGTGCTTGTTATCGCACTTGTTATTGTAATGCGTAAGGCTTCGGCGGCTATGAAAAAACGCAGTGAAAGAATTGAACAGCAGCAGGAAACCGTTAAAAGATTCAAATACCTTGTTGATAAATATTCTTCTTTTGATTCATCTGTTGCTGAATCTGCTGATGCATCGGAGCTTGCAGAGGGTTTAACTGCGGTTTTGCAGTATAAGTTGGAAAAATCCGATACTCCCGATGAAAATTTCAATAATGCAGACCAATGGAAAAGGGAAGTGTACGCTCTCTATTATTTCAGCGAAGATTGCAAACAATCACTCTCATATTTCTTTAAAAATAACGGCGAACCGTTGACTTCTGTTCTGCTTAAAGGACTTAAAAGCATCGGTTACGATAGTATTTATCCCGTTGTTTTGCAGATGTATTCAATGTATGACGATAACAATGAAAATGTGTCGTTTGATAAAAACAGAGTAGCTGAACTTGATAAAGAATTCAGCAATATCTATAACGAAAATGAACTGTTTAATTTGATTAAAAACTATATATTAACCAATATCTGAATTGTATAATGTCTTTTTAAATTACTCTTGATTTTACAGGAATAATGTGTTAATATAATGGTAATTAAATGCTGTGATGGAGAGAGTAGTTTCTTTTGTACTCATTTTCAGCGAGCCGACGGCGGTGCAAGGTCGGTATGATGTAGAGAAATGAAAATCACTCCGGAGCTGAGGGCTGAAATTGCGTTGCAAAATTAGGCTTTTCCGGTTGCCTGCCGTTAAAAGGGCCACATATGATAGTATGTTGTAAAATCAGGTGGTTAAGCAAAGCGTCGGTCTTTGTCCTGTTTTACAGGGCAAGGGCCTTAATTTTATTTTAAAGGAGAAATGTTCAATGTACGAGCCTATTTCACCAAATGTGAATTTCGTCGAGCAGGAAAAGAAAATAGAAAAGCTCTGGCGTGATGAAAAAATCTTTGAAAAAAGTATCGAACAAAAAGCAAAGGGTACACCTTATGTATTCTATGACGGTCCGCCCACAGCTAACGGTAAGCCCCATATCGGCCACGTTCTTACCCGTGTTATCAAGGATATGATTCCCAGATACCGCACAATGAAAGGCTGTATGGTTCCCCGTAAGGCAGGTTGGGATACTCACGGTCTGCCCGTTGAGCTTGAGGTTGAAAAGCTCTTAGGTCTTGACGGTAAGGAGCAGATTGAAGAATACGGTCTTGAACCCTTTATCGGTCATTGTAAGGAAAGCGTATGGAAATATAAGGGTATGTGGGAGGATTTCTCACGTACAGTCGGCTTCTGGGCAGATATGGGTGACCCTTATGTAACTTATCATAACGAATTTATCGAATCCGAATGGTGGGCATTAAAGCAGATTTACGATAAGAATCTTCTTTATAAAGGCTTCAAAATCGTTCCTTACTGCCCCCGTTGCGGCACACCTCTTTCATCTCACGAGGTTGCTCAGGGCTATAAGCTTGTGAAAGAGCGTTCAGCAGTTGTACGCTTTAAGGTTGCAGGTGAGGATGCATATTTCCTTGCATGGACAACTACTCCCTGGACTTTGCCTTCCAACACAGCACTCTGCGTTAACCCCTCAGACACATACTGCAAGGTAAAAGCAGCAGACGGCAACACATATTATATGGCAGAAGCACTTCTTGACAAAGTTCTCGGTAAGCTTGCAACAGAAGATGCTCCCGCATATGAAGTGCTTGATTCGTTCCCCGGTCAGGCTCTTGAATACAAAGAGTACGAGCCCCTGTTTGATTTCGTAAAGCCCATCTGCGATAAACAGCATAAAAAGGCATTCTTTGTAATGTGTGATAACTATGTTACAATGACAGACGGTACAGGTATCGTTCATTGTGCCCCCGCATTCGGTGAGGATGACGCAAGAGTAGGCAGAAAATATGACCTTCCCTTTGTTCAGCTCGTTGACGGTAAGGGTAATCTTACCGAAGAAACACCCTATGCAGGTATATTCGTAAAGAAAGCAGACCCCATGGTTCTTGTTGATCTTGACAAGGCAGGCCTTCTTTTTGATGCTCCCAAGTTTGAGCATGAATATCCCCATTGTTGGAGATGCGACACTCCTCTTATCTACTACGCAAGAGAGTCATGGTTTATCAAAATGACTGAGGTTAAGGATGACCTTATAAGAAACAACAATACAATTAACTGGATTCCCGAAAGCATCGGTAAGGGCAGATTCGGCGACTGGCTTGAAAATGTGCAGGATTGGGGCATCAGCCGTAACAGATATTGGGGTACTCCTCTTAATATCTGGGAGTGTGAATGCGGTCATCGTCATTCAATCGGCTCAATCGCAGAGCTTAAATCAATGAGTGATAACTGTCCCGATGATATAGAATTGCACAGACCCTTTGTTGATGCTGTTACTATCACTTGTCCCGAATGCGGCAAGCAGATGAAGCGTGTTCCCGAGGTTATTGACTGTTGGTTTGACTCCGGTGCAATGCCTTTTGCACAGCATCACTATCCCTTTGAGAATAAAGAACTTTTTGAGGCACAGTTCCCCGCAGACTTTATTTCAGAAGCTGTTGACCAGACAAGAGGTTGGTTCTATTCACTTCTTGCTATTTCGACCCTTATTTTCAATAAAGCTCCTTTCAAGAATGTTATCGTTCTCGGCCACGTTCAGGATGAAAACGGTCAGAAAATGAGTAAATCAAAGGGTAACGCTGTTGACCCCTTCGATGCACTTGAAAAACACGGTGCTGATGCTATCAGATGGTATTTCTATACAAACTCTGCACCCTGGCTTCCCAACAGATTCCATGATAAGGCTGTTACGGAAGGTCAGCGCAAGTTTATGGGCACACTCTGGAACACATATGCATTCTATGTGCTTTATGCAAATATTGATAAGTTTGATCCCACACAGTATGATATTAAAGATTGTGCTTTGACCGTTATGGACAAATGGCTTCTTTCAAAGCTCAATTCTATGGTTAAAACAGTAGATGATCATCTTGCAAATTACCGTATTCCCGAAGCAGCAAAGGCTCTTCAGAGCTTTGTTGATGAAATGAGTAACTGGTATGTACGCCGCGGCAGAGAAAGATATTGGGCACAGACTGTAACAGAGGATAAGAAATCAGCTTATATGACTCTTTATACAGCTCTTGTTACAACTGCAAAGACAGCAGCTCCCATGATTCCCTTTATGGCAGAATCAATCTATCTCAACCTTGTAAGAAGCGTTGATAAGTCTGCACCCGAAAGTGTACATCTCTGCGATTTCCCCACAGTTGATGAATCTCTTATTGATGCAGAGCTTGAAAGAGCTATGGATGAGGTTGTAAATATTGTTGTTCTCGGCAGAGCTGCAAGAAACGGTTCAAATATCAAAAACCGTCAGCCTCTTAATACTATGTATGTTCAGTGCGAAAAGAAACTTGCCGGAGCTTATGTTGAAATTATCAGAGATGAGCTTAATGTAAAGACTGTTGATTTTGATTCCGATGCAGAGTCATTTGTATCTTATACATTCAAGCCTCAGCTTCGTACACTCGGACCTAAGTACGGCAAACAGCTTGGTGAAATAAGAACGGCACTTGCAGAGCTTCCCTCAAGCGCAAAGCATACTCTTGATGCTGAAGGTAAGCTTGTTCTTGACCTTGCAAGCGGTACTGTTGAACTTACTGTTGATGATGTGCTTATTGATACAAAGCAGAAAGAGGGCGTATTCACCGTATCCGATAAGGGCGTAACAGTTGCTCTTGATACAGACCTTACTCCCGAACTTATTGAAGAAGGCTTTGTTAAGGAGCTTATCAGTAAGATTCAGACAATGCGTAAGGATTCGGGCTTCAATGTTACAGACAGAATCACAGTTGCAATCAGCGGTAACGCAAAAGTTTACGATGTTGCAAAGAAGAATGAATCTGCAATTTCTGCAGTTGTTCTTTCCGATTCTATCACCGATTCCGCAGCCGACAACGGCAAAGAATGGGATATTAACGGCGAAAACGTAACAATCGCAGTTGCTAAAGTTTAATAAAACAAGGGGCTGTGTGAAAATACAGCCCTTTAAGCAATTAGGAGGTAAATTTATGTCCGATTTTTACAGCTCAATTTGTATTTCATCCGTAAAATCAACGGTGCTTGAACTTTTTGGTATTGATAAAAAAGATGCTGATTCTTTAAGTAATCCACTTGTTAATGCCCTTGCTGCGAAAAAATTAAACGGCAAAAAAATTGACCGTGCGGTTATTTATAATCCCGATGCGGTTGCTCTCTGGCTTTATAAAAAATATACCGATATGTTCACAAAAGCGGCAATTTCTTCAGATATTGCAATGCCTATGCTGTCTGTAATGCCCAGCGTTACACCTGTTTGCTTTGCCTCAATGTATACAGGCGTTATGCCGGAAGTTCACGGCATAAAAAGATATGAAAAGCCTGTTCTTACTGCTCATACACTTTTTGATGCTTTCGTTGAAGCAGGTAAAAAGGCTGCAATCGTTTCCACAAGCGGCGACAGTATTTCAAAAATCTTTCTTGAGCGCGATATGGATTATTATATTTATGATGAGCTTGAGGATGTAAATAAGAAAGCACTTGATCTTATTGATGAGGATAAATATGACCTTATCGTTATTTATAACGGCAATTACGACGGCACTATGCATAAGCACGGCCCCGAATCGGCAGAATCACTCAGTGCATTGAAGAATAATATTGATTTTTACGATATGCTTATTGATAAAATCAGAACTCAGTGGAAACATCACGATGTGTTCTTCGGTTTTTGTCCCGACCACGGCTGCCACGAAATCGACGGCGGATGCGGCTCTCACGGTCTTGATATGACTGAGGATATGAATATAATTCATTTTTACGGCATAAAAACAAAAGAATGAAAATTACCGCAGGGGAGCAATCCTCTGCGGTAATACAATAATTTAGCCAATTAACAATTTACAATGAACAATGTACAATGGTTGAAAGGGCTCCGCCCTTTAACCCGATTTTATACTTCAAATAATTGTAAATTGTACATTGTACATTAAATTATTGTTTAAGTATCGGCTGAATTTGTTTCCCCACAATTGCTTGTAAATATGTATCTTTTGTTTTTGTAAAATCTGCAACAATTGATGTGGGTTTATGTACGCAGTCATCCTGACTGAAAGGTACAAAATATATGTTCTTTGCATTCAATAAAAGACCTATGTTCTTTGCGGCATTTCCGAGAGCATCGTTTGTTGAAATTGCAATTATTACGGGATTGCCGTTTCTTAATGTGGATTTTGCGGCAAGTGTTACCGGAGTGTCGGCGATTCCCACTGCAAGCTTTGCAAGTGTGTTTCCCGTACATGGCTCAATAATGAGTGCATCTATCAGGTTTTTCGGGCCTATCGGCTCGGCATCTGTCAGTGTGTGTATTATTTTGTGGTTACAAATATCTTCTATTCTTTTAATATGATCATCAGCTTTTCCGAAACGTGTGTCTGTTTCGTAGGCATTATATGACATAATGGGAATTACCTCAATTCCGGCATTTTTAAGTTCTTCTATCTGAGGAATTGCTTTACTGAATGTGCAGAACGAGCCGCACAAAGCAAAACCTGCTTTAAGTGCCATTTATATCACCTCTGTAAAACTGTAATACTGTATCACATATAATTTTTCCTGCTGTTTCGGGAGCAGTTCTGCCGGGTAATGAGCCGGCTTTTATAACGTTTATATTGTACCTTTCCGCACAGTTGAAATCTATACCGAAGGGCGCAGATGCAATTTCAATAACAAGAGTATCCTGTTGCAAATGTGAAAGTACAGCCTCATCAATTACTCTTGACGGAACAGTATTGATGATTGCATTTATATCTGAACAGTTTTTGTAAAATTCAGATAACCTGCACACATTCATTCCGTCTGTAATCGCTTCATTAAGATTTTTATCACTTCTTGCGGCAACCGTAACATCCGCACCAAGACATTTAAGCTTTTTGCATATTTCCTTTGCACATCTGCCGTAGCCTGTAACAGCACATTTCAATCCGTCAATAGTTGAGGGTAAAGTATTAATAAGTATACCAATAACCCCTTCTGCTGTGGGTACGGCATTTTTTACGGTAAGAGTTTCATCCTTGTAATAGTCAAAAACGGTTAAGTTTTTTTGCTTTAATTTTTCTTCCCATTCGGGCAGAATCATACCGCCTGCAACTGTTACGCCTTCAGGTAAAAGACGAATAAAATCGCCGAAATAAAACTGTTCACCCGCCATGGGAGTGTTTAAGTTTATGTTATCACGGCTGACGGGTACGGGTAAAATAAAAAGCGAACAGACAGAAAAATCATCTGCTCTGTATTCTCCCGGATATATGCGTTTTACGTTATATCCCATATTTTCTAAAATTTTTTTCATATATGAAAAACGGCAATCACCGCCGATAATCATAATATTTTCATTGTTCATAGCTGTTCCTCCCTGATTTATTTTATGCTTGATACAGGATTTGAGTTCTTGATTAAAAAAATCATATTTAAGCATTGTAATTTTAAGCTGAATATTATATAATATTACGATAGATTAGTATATTATTAAGGAATGATAAAATTGGGCCGAAAGTTCTGGCAAATTTCGTCTTTTGATAAAAAACAGGCTGCACAGCTTGCATATGACTACGGCTACGATGAATTTGCTGTTCTTTTGCTTAATTCAAGAGGTATAACCGAGCCGGAGGAAATTGCTCAGTTTATGGAAAATGAAATTGAGCTGTCCGATCCGTTTCTTATAAAGGATATGGACAAAGCTGTAAACCGTATTCACAAAGCAATAGATAATTTTGAAAAAATCTGTGTTTACGGTGATTACGATGCTGACGGCGTAACGGCAACCGCATTGTTGTATCTGTATCTTGAAGCAATCGGTGCCAATGTTACTTATTACATTCCGTCAAGGATCGATGAAGGCTACGGTTTACACGAAAGCTCTGTTGATACACTTGCCCAATGGGGCGTAGACCTTATTATAACCGTCGATAACGGTATAAATTCCGTAAAAGAAGCAGAATATATCAAAAGCAAGGGTATGGAGCTTGTCATTACCGACCATCATCAGCCGGGTGAAAATCTGCCCGATGCCGTTGCTGTTGTTAATCCTCACAGAGCTGATGATACAAGTCCTTTTAAGCATTTTGCAGGCGTAGGTGTTGCATTCAAGCTTGCGGCAGCGCTTGAAGACGGTGATTGCGATTCTGTATTGGCAGATTTTGCAGATCTTGTTGCCATAGGTACTGTTGCAGATATCGTACCTCTTAAGGGTGAAAACAGAAGCCTTGTAATTGCAGGAGTTAATGCAATAAATTCATCACCGAGAGTGGGTATAGCTGCACTTCGCAACGTTACAGGCTATCAGAATAAGGAATTCAATTCTACGGGTGTTGCATTTGCAATATCTCCCAGAATCAATGCGGCAGGCAGAATGGAAAATGCAGAAACAGCATTGAAATTATTGCTTTGCGAAGATGAAATTGATGCACAGATGCTTGCAAATCAGCTTGACGGATTTAACGTTATGCGTCAGGATATTGAGTCGGATATCGTTAATGAAGCTGTTAACAGAATAGAAAATGATGAAAAACTCAAACACTCAAGAGTACTTATTGTTGACGGTGATAACTGGCACGCAGGTGTAATCGGTATTGTTGCATCAAAACTTGTTGAACGTTACGGCAAACCCACAATGGTTATTGCTAAAGACGGTAGCGGAGAAGCTAAGGGCTCTTGCAGAAGTATTGAAGGATTTTCTCTTTTTGATGCATTAAGTAACGTAAGTGAACATCTTGTGCGTTTCGGCGGACATACTCTTGCGGCAGGCTTTACCGTAAGAGATGATAAAATAGATTTGTTCAGAGAAAAAGTCAACGAATATGCCGCAAATCAGCCGCTGTTTTATCCTGTTCTGCACCTTGACTGCAAACTCAATCCCGCAACTATTGATATAGATTTAATCGATACTATTTCTCAGCTTGAACCTTTTGGGGCGGAGAATCCTCAGCCGTTGTTCGGACTTTATAAAGTAAAAATTGTTTCGGTCAAACCGTTAGGCAGTACGGGAAAGCATATCCGCGTGATGTTTGAAAAGAAATTCAGCCGTTTCAGTGCCGTATGCTTCGGTGTTGGTGCGGATGAGTTCCCTTATGAAGAGGGAAGTATAGTAGACCTTGCGGTTACCATTGATAAAAATGAGTTCAGGGGCGAGGTAAAGCCGAACATTTACATAAAAAGCATTAAAGACTCACGCTTTTCGGATGAATATTATTTCAAGAGTGAAATGCTTTATGATAAAATTAAAAACGGTACTCCGCTTAATGATGCACAAAAAAAGTTTGCCTGTCCGGACAGAAATTTTGCGGCAGGCGTATTCAAAATTGTAAAATCAAAAAAGAATTGCATATATTCGGCAGAGCAGATTGCATTGATGCTTGGTTACGGCTCGGAAATGACCTGTAAAGTAAGGGTTGCCGTTGATGCTTTTTGTGAATTGGGACTTATGGCAAACGCAAGCGGTGTATTGAGCATTGTTGATAATGCTCCCAAAGTATCCTTAGGCTCTGCAACTATACTAAAACAACTCGGATATAAAGAGTAAAAATAATAAAAAAAATGAAGAAGTGGGTGATATTATGAGTGAAAATGCGGTAAATTCCGGAAGAGAAAAATACAACGAGTTAAGAAAAAAACTTACAGGCGTTTTTTCCCCGGAAAATATTGCTGTGGTGGATAAAGCCTTTGAGCTTGCAAACAATGCTCACGGCGATCAGAAAAGGAAATCGGGCGAACCGTATATTATTCACCCGATTGCGGTCGCAACCATTCTTTTTGATGAGCTGGGTATGGATATGCCCTCTGTTGCAGCCGCGTTGCTTCACGATGTTGTTGAAGATACCGATTATCAGCTTTCTGATATAAAAGAGCTTTTCGGTGAAGAAATTGCACTTCTTGTTGACGGTGTAACAAAAATCAACCGTGTTCAGATTGAAAGCAAGGAAGAACAGCAAGCGGAAACTTTAAGAAAAATGCTTATGGCTATGTCGCAGGACATACGAGTTATTATTATAAAGCTTTCTGACCGCGTGCATAATATCAGAACATTACAGTATGTTCCCGACGGTAAAAGGCGTATGACCGCAAGGGAAACGCTTGAAATCTATGCACCCATCGCTCACAGATTAGGTATCAGATCCTTTAAAGAGGAGCTTGAGGATAAATCCATAAGCTTCCTTGACCCGATAGCTTATCACGATATCGAAACAAAGCTTGAAATTCAGAATTCACAGCGTATAGAATTGCTTGCAAGTATAAAGGAATCAATAACCGAGCGTGTGCACGAAAGCATTAAAGATGCAAAGGTTGATGCACGAATAAAAAGCGTACACGGCATATACAGAAAAATGTATATCGGCGGTAAAAGCTTTGAGCAGATTTATGATATTTATGCGGTAAGAATCATTGTTGATACGGTTGTTGACTGCTATAACTGTCTGGGTATCGTTCACGATATGTTCCATTCTATTCCGGGCAGATTCAAGGATTATATTTCAAATCCCAAGGCTAATATGTATCAGTCTTTACACTCTACACTCATATGTGCCGAAGGAATACCTTTTGAGGTGCAGATAAGAACCTGGGATATGCACCGTAATGCAGAATACGGTATTGCGGCTCATTGGAAATATAAAATGGGCAGAAGCGACAGGGATGTTGATACACGTCTTGTATGGATCCGTGAAATGCTTGAAGGTCAGCAGGAATCAAATAATGCTGTTGATCTTGTTCAGGATATCAAGAGCGATCTTACTGCGGAAGAGGTTTTTGCCGTTACTCCCAAGGGTAAGGTTATAGGTCTGCCCATGGGCTCAACAGTTGTTGATTTTGCTTATGCAATCCATTCGGCAGTCGGTCATAAAATGACGGGAGCTAAGGTTGACGGTAAAATAGTTCCCATTGATTATGAGATTAAAACAGGCGAAATCATTGAAATCCTTACAACATCACAGCAAGGTAAGGGCCCGAGCCGAGATTGGCTTAAAATTGTAAAAACAAGCGGTGCAAGATCAAAAATCCGTTCCTGGTTCAAAAAAGAAAAGCGCGACGAAAATATTGTTGCAGGTAAAATTGAATTTGAAAGGGAACTCAGAAAACTTAACGTTAGATTTGATGACAGTCAGACAGAACAGCTACTTGATGCTCTTTGTGAAAAACAGCATCAGAATTCGGTTGAAGATTTTTATGCGGCAATAGGCTACGGCGGTATCAGTATCACACGTATTATGAGCAATATCCGTGATGAGGTTGCAAAAATTCAGTCCGCATCAAAGCCTGTTCAGACAGAAATCAAGCTTGTTAAATCAAAACATTCAAGCGGCGACGGAGTTGTTGTTGAGGGAATCGAAAACTGTCTTGTAAAGCTTTCAAAGTGTTGCAGTCCCATTCCCGGCGATGACATCATCGGTTTTATTACAAGAGGCCACGGTGTTTCCGTTCATAAAAAAGATTGCCCCAATGTGCCTAAAGATCTTTATTCTACAGAAGACGGTAAACGCTGGATTAACGTTTATTGGGAAGCGACTGAAAGTCAAGGCTTTAATACAACTCTTGCAATTTCCTGCGTTGACAGAATGAGTATGCTTGCAGATATTTCCGTTGCTCTTGCAAATATGCACGTTATGATTCACAATGTAAACACAAGAGATGCAAAGGACGGCACATTTATTCTGTATATGACCATTACGGTAAATAATGCGGAGCATTTAAGAGGTATTACCGCAAAACTTACAAAAATAAACGGCGTTCTTAAAATAGAACGTTCGGGAACTTAAATATAAGGAGAGAAAAATTATGTCAGGTAAAAAGTTATATTTATCAAATACAAATAAAAAAATCGCAGGTGTATGCGGCGGTATTGCCGAATATTTCGGTATTGATGCAACAATAGTAAGAATTGCTCTTGTTATTTTTATAGCATTGGGCGGTTCGGGATTGCTTTTGTATCTTATCGGCTGGTTGGTTATGCCCAAAAAGCCCGATGACGAAGAAATGACTTTTTAATTCGGCGGTATTGATATATGAAAGCGGTTATCCAGCGTGTAAAATCTTCATCGGTCAAAGTTGACGGTAAAGTCGTGGGTTCGGTTGGGCACGGTTATCTCGTTCTGTTGGGTGTTATGGACGGCGACACAAAAGCCCATGCGGAAATGATGGCAAAGAAAACTGCGGCACTGCGTATTTTCTGCGATGAAGATGATAAAATGAACAAGTCAATACTTGATATTGACGGCGAAATCCTTGTTGTGTCGCAATTTACTCTTTGTGCAGATGTAAAAAAAGGCAACAGACCCTCATTTACTCCTTCTGCTGCACCTGAGGTTGCGAACGAGCTCTACGAGTATTATATGGAATGCCTTAAAAATAACGGTGTAAGAAAGATTGAACACGGTATTTTTGCGGCTGAAATGGAAGTTTCCATTGTAAATGACGGCCCTGTTACAATTCTTTATGATACTGATATATGGAATGTGAAGGTCTGATATGATAAAAACTGTTGTTTCCGATTCAAATACTTATATTTTAAAGGATGATGCGTCAGGTGATGTTGCCGTAATTGATTGCGGCAGATGTACACAGCAGCTTGTTGACGAATTAAAAGGTGAGAATGTAAAATATATTCTTCTCACTCACGGTCATTTTGACCATATCAACGGTGTAGCAGAGCTTAAAAAGCATTTTCCCGAAGCAAAACTTGCTGTTCATTCACTTGATGCAAAATGTCTCAGTGATGACGAGCTGAGTATGGGCAGATTTTTCGGAATTGTATGTAACGAAAAGTGCGAAGCCGATATTCTTCTTTATGATAATGATACACTCACATTCGGTTCTTCCGAAATAAAAGTTATGCATACTCCGGGCCATACACAGGGCGGAGTAACTTATGTGTTTGAAAACAACCTTTTTACAGGTGATACTCTTTTTTACCGCAGTGTGGGCAGAACTGATTTCCCCGGCGGCAGTTTTCCCGTGCTCCATGCTTCGGTAACAAGGCTTTTTTCTCTTGAGGGAGATTATAAGGTTTATCCCGGACACGAAAAATCCACAACTCTTGAAATAGAGAGGAAGCTTAACCCATATATAAAATGGAGAAAGAAATGATACTTTCATTAATTAATCATTCTTACAGATACGAAACCGAAAATGTTGTAAGAATATTTTTTCCTGTTGATAAAATTGTTATAACTCAGGAACTTCCCGATGCTTCTTCGGATTATATTTTAACCGAAAGAACAGAAGCTGACGGGGAGTGCTTTGTGCGTTGCAATGTTAATATAAACGGGAAGGTTGCTCAGGGTGAAAAATGTGTTGCGGCAGACGATGATGAAGAGCTGACTCTTGCACAGCTTTTGTATAATATTCTTTCCGAACTGACTTGTTATACTCCATCATGGGGTGTGCTTACGGGTGTAAGACCCTCAAAGCTTATGCGAAGTCTTATTGCGGCAGACGGCGAGGAAAAAGCCGTTTCTTATTTTAAAAACAATTTATTTGTATCTGAGGATAAAACTCAGCTAGCGTTGTCTGTTGCAAAGGCAGAGGACAGGATTATCTCACTTTCGCAAGATAACTCATATTCGCTTTATGTTTCTATTCCTTTTTGCCCCACAAGATGCAGTTATTGCTCTTTTGTTTCCCACTCCATAGCGCAGGCAAAAAAGCTTATTCCCGATTATGTAAAACTGCTTTGTGCGGAGCTTGAACAGATTGCAAAAACAGCACAGAGTCTTAATCTTAACCTTGAAACAATATATTTCGGCGGCGGTACTCCCACATCGCTGGGCGAAGGGGAGCTTAAAGCAGTAACGGATGCCGTTAAAAACAATTTTGATGTTTCAAAGGTGCGTGAATATACAATCGAAGCGGGCAGACCCGATACACTCAATGCGGAAAAGCTCCGTATAATGAAAGATGCGGGAGTTTCAAGAATAAGCATAAATCCGCAGACTTTTAATGCGGATGTGCTTAAGGCCATAGGCAGAAATCATACTCCCGAAATGACGGAAAATGCGTTCTATATGGCAAGAGAAGCAGGTTTTGATAATATCAATATGGATTTTATTGCTTCGCTTCCCAGCGATACATATGAGAGTTTCTGCCGCAGTATAGATAAGGCGATTTCACTCTCTCCCGAGAATATAACCGTGCATACTCTTGCACTCAAACGCGCCGCAACCATCGTTACGGGCGGTGATGCATCATCTGTATTCGGTGATACTGATAAAATGCTTGCTTATTCATCAAGGCAGCTTTATGCCAACGGATATTTTCCGTATTATATGTACCGTCAGAGCAA
This sequence comes from Acutalibacteraceae bacterium, assembly GCA_045535305.1. Classification (GTDB taxonomy): domain Bacteria; phylum Bacillota; class Clostridia; order Oscillospirales; family Acutalibacteraceae; genus UBA1081. The sequence continues at coordinate 27,142 of JAZSLJ010000041.1, read as the reverse complement.
ATCTGTGGGCAATAACGAAAATGTTGGCTGGAGCAGGAATGACAGAGAGTGTTTGTACAATATATATATGATGGAAGAAGTACATACTGTTCTTGCGGCAGGCGGCGGAGCCGTTACAAAGCTTAAATCACCCTTTGAAAACAGAATTGAGCGTATATTCAATTTTAAATATCCTTATGAATACATAAACAGATTTGATGAGCTTTCTGAACGCAAAAACAGAATAGCAGAGTTCTACAAAGAACTCGGAATGTAATTTTTAATACTTCCCGAAAGGAACGGTTTGTCTGATGAGCGGACGAAAAAAACAATCTTTGCTCAACGGAGCACTTGTGTTGGTTGTTGCAACTGCTTTTGTTGAGATTGTCGGTCTTATTTACAAAATTCCTCTTACCGAGCTTATAGGTACGGTCGGCAGAGGATACACAGGTACGGCTTATAATATTTATATCCCGATTCATAATCTTGCTTTGGCAGGTTTGCCTGTTGCAATATCAAAACTTGTATCACAGAGTATTGCACAGGGTCATTATAACGATGTAAAAAAAATATTTAAAATAGCATTCAGACTGTTTGTCGTTGCAGGTGTTTTAGGAACTGTATTGCTTCTTGCTCTTGCATACCCTTATGCAAAATCAATGGATAATATGGCATCGTTACCCTCAATTATAGTGATTGCTCCTGCGGTTTTCCTTTGCTGTGTAATGGCAACATACAGAGGCTATTATTCGGGATTGAGAAATCAGAATCCCACAGCTCTTTCGCAGATGTGCGAGGTGCTCGGTAAACTTGTTTTCGGTCTCGGACTTGCATTCGTTGTTCAGCAATACGGTATCGGTTGCTTTAAAAAAGGCTTGCCCGTATTCGGAACGGAATGTGCAACAATGGACGAGGCAATTCTTGCCCTTTCGCCTTATGCCGCCGCCGCTTCAATTTTCGGCGTTACTATGGGTGCGGCTTGCTCACTCATATTCCTTATGCTCCGCCATAAAATCGTTGGTGATAAAATCACAGCGGAAGAGCTTGCAAATGCTCCGAAGGCAAAAACAGGTAAGGAAACTGCAAAAATGCTTATTTCTTTTGCTGTGCCTGTTGTTGTAAGTACACTTGTTATGAATATAACAAATCTTATCGACTCCTGGTCAATTCAGGCACGTTTGCAGTCTGCTATTGATAACGGACAGACTACAATTGAAACAATATATGCATCTTCACTTGCACTTGCAGGCAAAATGAATAATACACAGCTCAAATCCTACCTTTACGGTGCATATGAAATAGCTCTTGATTTCAGGAATCTTGTTCCTACTATAACAACAACACTCGGAAGCAGTGCAATCCCCGTTTTGTCCGAAGCATGGACTGTTAAAAATAAACTTATGCTTCGTTCTTCAATAGAATCTGTTGCAAGAGTAACAATGCTTATATCCCTGCCTGCAGGTATGGGTATGGCAATACTCTCCGAACAGCTTCAACAGCTTGTTTACGGTGCATCAAGCAGTATAAGTATTTCTGCACACGTTATGGCAGTTTACGGCAGTTTTACATTTATAATGGCAATGTCTCAGCCCCTTATCAATATGCTTCAGGCCATCGGTAAAGTTAAAATTACAATGAAAGCCGTTTCAATAGCGGCAATAGCTAAGGTTGTAATCAACTTTGTGCTTGTAGGTATTCCGTCAATCAATATCAACGGTGCAATCATCGGTACTTTCTGTTTCTATTTTATCGCTGTGTGCATAAATCTTACAGCATTAATCAAAGAAACAGGTGTTAAGTTTAATTTTAACTCGGTATTTTTTAAACCGTTGTTCTGCGCGGCTTTGTGTGCGGCGGCGGCTTGGGCATTTACAGGTCTTTCTGAAAAGCTTTTGCCTGCATTTGAATTAAATTCAAGAATCAGCACAACAACAGTTTCTGCAATTATAGGAATTATTGTTGCCGTCATAGTTTATGTTCTTGCTTTACTTTTCTCAAAATCAATTGTGGCAGAGGATATAAAAATGTTGCCAAAGGGCGATAAAATCTGTAAAATACTTGAAAAACATAATTTTATCGGTTAAAATAGTAAAAAATTCAAAAAAATGTAAGGAAATTAAAAAATGAGTGTTGACTATAAGTTTAAAGATAAGTATAATATATACGATCTGATTGATATTATGAAGATTCTGCGTGCCCCCGGCGGTTGTCCGTGGGATGCCGAGCAGAATCACGAATCAATAAAATCCAACTTGATAGAAGAAACCTATGAGGTTGTTGAAGCTATCAATAAACAGGATAATGACCTTTTGCTTGAAGAACTCGGTGATGTGCTTTTACAGGTTGTTTTTCATGCACAGATGGAATGTGAAAAAGGCACATTCAGTTTTGATGATGTTGCAGACGGTATATGCAAAAAGCTTATTGTCCGTCATCCTCATGTTTTCGGAAATATTGATGTGAACAGTACAGACGAAGTGCTTTCAAACTGGGATGCAATTAAACGCAGTACAAAAAATCAAAAATCAACTACCGAAGCTATGCAGTCAGTTCCCAGGGAATTACCTGCACTTATGCGAAGCGAAAAGCTTCAGTCAAAAGCCGCAAAATCAGGTGCACAGCTCAAAATATCTGCTGTTGATTATGTGAAGACTAAAGCACAGGCTCTTGATTCGGATGTTACCGAAGATGCAATAGGTGAGCTTTTGTTTGCCACAGTTGCACTTTCAAGACAAGCTAAAATAAATCCGGAAGAAGCACTTACTAAGGTTGCAGACAGGTTCCTTTCTTCTTTTGCCGATTACGAAAAAATGTCTCAGGAAGAAAAGGACAATGCAAGTTTATATTAATTGACCAAAAATATGCAAATATAAATTTGGAAGAAAGTTAAAAGGAGGAAATGTTCAATGAAAAAGACAGAACTCGTTGCAGCAGTTGCATCAAAGGCTAACCTTTCAAAGAAGGATGCAGAGGCAGCAGTTAACGCAGTAGTAGCAGCAGTTTCAGAGGCACTTGCTAACGGCGAATCCGTTCAGCTCGTAGGCTTTGGCACATTTGAGGTTCGTGAGCGTTCAGAGAAAGTTTGCCGTAACCCCAGAACAGGTGAATCAATGACAGTTGCAGCTACAAAAGTTCCCGCTTTCAAAGCAGGTGCAGCACTTAAGAATGCAGTAGCAAAATAATTATCATTTAGCGTATAAAGAAAGAACCGTTTATATACGGTTCTTTTTTTGTTGTTGCAATTAATCTGCGTATAGGGTATAATATTTTAAACAATAATTTATCTAATTAACAATGTACAATGTATAATGTACAATGGTGGAAAGGGCTTTGCCCTTTAACCCGATTTGTATATTCAATAATTGTAAATTGTACATTGTAAATTGTACATTAGATTATTGTATATTAATTTAAATTTAATTTAAATAATATAAGCGAGGAAAAATATTATGCGACTTGATAAATATTTAAAAGTATCCCGTCTTGTTAAACGCAGGACTGTGGCAAATGAACTGTGTGATGCAAAACATATTGATGTCAACGGCAAAACCGCAAGAGCTTCTTACGAGGTGAAGGTCGGCGATGTTATTGAAATCCGTATAGGCAGTAATGTAACAAAGGTCAGTGTGCTTGCAGTTAATGAGTACGCAACAAAGGAAAACGCCTCAACTATGTATAAGGTGATTTGAATGGACGAACAAAATCTTTATTCTTCCCAAAACGATATTAAAATAGTTGATAATACAGGTGTATCATCAGCTGAGATTCCTGTTGTGCAAAATGATAAAAAACCGCCTTTTTTGAAAATTGCGGTTATTTTGTGTGTTATCTGTACGCTTATCGGCGCAATTGTCGGAGGAATAGTTGCTGGCGTCATAGTCAGCCGTAATAATGATAACGCAAATGACGTAGTAGCTGATTATGCAGATGAAACCACAACGCAGAATACAAGTTCTACTGAAAAGGAAACCACCACAAAAGCGGAAAACACAACACTTACCAATGCAGCGGAAACAACAACCATTGTTTCCGGTACAATAACATCATCTGATGACAAACCCTCTGTGGAAAAGACTTATTCAGCAAAAGATATTTATGCAAACAACGTTGAATCGGTTGTGGGTATAGAGGTCAGTTCCGGTAGGGCTGTAGGCTCGGGTACAGGCTTTATAATAAGCGAAGACGGATATATCGTAACAAATTTTCACGTTGTCAACGGTGCGGATAAGTATGTTGTTACGCTTCACAATAATAAGAGCTACGATGCAGAGCTTGTAGGGTATGAGGATACTAATGATATAGCCGTGCTTAAAATAAAGCCCACAGGCAGAATACAGGGTGTGATTTACGGTAAGTCATCAGAGCTTGAGGTAGGTTCGCCCGTTTATGTTATCGGCAATCCTCTCGGAGACCTTACTTATACACTTACTGACGGTATAGTCAGCGCACTTAACAGACTTATTGCTACCGATGATACAACAGTTATAAATATGTTTCAGACAAATGCTGCAATCAACAGCGGTAACTCGGGCGGTCCCGTTTTTGATGAACACGGCTTTGTTGTAGGTATTGCCTGTGCAAAATATGCATCATCGTCTATTGAGGGTCTTAGTTTCTGTATTCCTATTGATGATGTAAGAAGTATGATTGATGAAATTATAAACATCGGTTATGTATCGGGCAAAGCCTGTCTTGGAGTTTCAGTCTGTGATAAAGAGGTTGTATCTTACGGCTTTATTCAGACATACAGGAATATTATAGGTGCAAAAATTGTTGCTGTCGGCACGGGAAGCGTTGCTGAAAAAAGCGGCTTGCAGGCAGGAGATATTATCACTGCAATTGGCAGTCAGAAAGTTACAAATGTATCTGAGCTTAAAACAATATTGTCCAATTACAGAAGCGGTGATGTTACGATTGTAAAGTTTACCCGTAACGGAGCTGAAATGTCGGTTACTCTTGTTCTTGATGAATATGAACCTGCCGACCCGAGAACGAATTATTCTTATGTTTATGATTTGTAAACAATAATTTAACAGTGATGAGTGAGAAGTGAGGAGTGAGGAGTTGTGGAAAAGGCTCCGCCTTTTAAACCATTTAAAACCAAGCCGCTTTGCGGCTTCCTTAACTCCTAACTCATCACTCCTAACTCCTAACTAAAATAATTTACCTGCAGTAAATTATTGGTTAAGTTATATCTTCCATGCTGTCTTCATATTATTGAAAGACAGCATTTTTTTTGGAGTGATATAAATGGCAGAAGAAAAACGTATAAATTTCCCTCACAACATTAATCTTGAAGAAAGACGGAATCTGACAGTTTCGGGTGTTACGGATATAGGCAGTTATGATGAACAGAATATAGTTGCCTTTACCGAACAGGGGGAGCTTACCGTAAAAGGCCGCGAATTGCACATTATAAAAATGAGCGTTGACTCGGGCGAGCTTGTTGTGGAAGGTCTTATAACCGCCTTGGAATACGGTGAATCCCGTGAATCTGACGGCGGCATATTTTCAAGACTTTTTAAATAATGTTTGTAACTGATATTACTACTCAGCTTAAAAGCATAATGCCTGCAGCGGGACTCGGTTTTATTTTAGGAGCAGTTTATCTGCTGATACGGATTTTTCGTTCTGTTTTATCTGATAACAAGGTGTTTGTTTTTATCACTGATGTTGTTTTTATTGTAAGCTGTACATTATCTTCATATATGCTGTTTATTGCGGTTAATAACGGGCATCTCGGGTTTTATCTCATATTGGCTGAAATTATAGGATATTGCTCCTTTACACTTGCTTTCGGGCAGATGATTTTTGATTTTTCTCAGCGCATAATTTCCGTTGTAAAAAGGATTTTTGCTCCTGTTTTGAAGCCGTTTATCTTTCTAAAAAGAAAAATCAATGAAATCAGGAAAAAATATTCGCAAAATACAGAAAATATCAAAAATAAATTAAAAAAACTCTTGAAACCTCGTAACAAAGTAGTGTATAATAACAAAGATTAGAAATGTTACATTATTTTAGAAAATGAAGTGAAAGGGTTTTAAGTAAATGGCTAAGATTAAGAATAAAAAGCCTTTGTACATTGGTATAGCTGTTGCTTTAGCGGTGTATGTTGCGGTTATGTCCGTCTGGTTGTGCGTACTTTCTGCCGAGAAAAAAGAGCTGGAAGAAGAATATAAAAATAATGACGAAGCATTAACACTTATTGTTGAAGAAAATCAGGCACTTGAAGCTCTTATAGGTGAGGAGAACGAAACTTCTCTTATGGTAGAAAATGCACACGCTAACGATTATATATTCCCGGATGAGCGTGTTTATATATTAGAATAATCCAACAGGAGGACAAAAAATTAAATGCAGGTTAACATTGGTGAAATTTACGAGGGAAAAGTAACCGGACTTACAAATTTCGGAGCTTTTGTAAAACTTTCTACAGGAGAAACCGGAATGGTACATATTTCTGAAGTAGCAACGTCTTTTGTTCAGAATATAAATGAACACTTGTCAGAAGGTCAGGATGTAAAAGTCAAGGTTTTGTCTGTAAACGAGGCAGGAAAAATCAGTCTTTCAATCAGACAAGCACTTCCCAAACCGGCAGAAAATAATAGGGACCGTGAACGCAAAGGGGACAGACCCTTTGACCGCAACGGCAAACCTGCTCAGCGTGCAAAAAGACCTGTGCAGACATGGCAGGGTAATCATTACGAAGAAAAACCCCAGTCCTTTGAGGATATGATGGCTAAGTTCAAGCAGACAAGTGATGAACGTCAGGCAGGAATGAAAAAGCCGGCAGAGTCAAGACGCGGCGGTTCAAGACGCGGAAACGGCAACAACGGCGGTAATAAGTGGTAATTTTTAAGGAGGTATTGTTTCAATATCTCCTTTTTTTGTTTATGTTATGCATTTTTGTATTTATATTTTGTTGTATTTTGTAATATATATGTCTGTTATTTTTTGCGGTGTTATAGTATAATCTTAAAGGTATTTGAATATGGCTATGAGGTAAATTATGGAAATTTTTCAGTCGCAGATATTTATAAGGGCAGTGGGTATAATAGGCTTTATACTCGGTGTTGCCGCGTTCCAGAGCAACAAGCATAAAACAATTGTTGTAACAAAAATGGGTTCTGAAGCCGCATTTACCGTTCAGTACTTTTTGCTCGGTGCACCTACAGGTTCAATAATGAACTTGATCGGCGTTATAAGGAATTTTATTTTTTATAAGCTTGTTGAAAAAAACAAATCAACAAGTGTTGCCAGATGGATTTTTTGTGGAATCTATGTTTTATCCGCAATAATCACATGGGAAGGTCCTACGTCATTGTTACCGCTTGTGGGTAAGCTTTGTTCAACCGTTGCATACAGCATTGATAATCCCAGATATATAAGATTGATTAATATTCCAACACTGATAATGTGGGTTATTTATAACATTTCATTCGGTGCGTGGGAAGCTCTGCTGACAGATTCAATCAGTCTTATCTCTGTTCTTATTGCAATCGGCAGATTTGATTTGGTTCCGTATTTTAAAAAGAAAAATAAATCCGAATAAAATATTTATGAATTACGATCAAATATGTTTATACGAAATATATGTTGACAATATATAAAAAAATGTATATAATAAATATGCGGATTGTAAATACGCAAAAAATAAAGAAAGGGCTTGGTTAAAATGGTTATTGAAAAATCTTTACAACCAATGTCAGTTTTTTTGCGTAAATTAGATTTGATTCGATAATATATATACTATGTTTGTGCATGAACTGATATTTTGGTTTATGCACGTTTTTTTATTATATGCGTGAATGGTATGTATATCTTAAGGAGATGAGATTATGAAGAAAAACGGTATTATAATAGTTTTGTCTATTGCATTTTTTAACTGTATTTGTTTTTCTGTTTTTGCACAGGATAATACAGATTATAATAATTTTGAATCACTTTTTGATGAGAAGGAATATGAAATCATAGTCGATGTTATAAACGGCAGCAATCTTTTTAATGCAGAAAGTACAGATATTCATTCAAACTATGATTCGGCGGATAATACTGTATATAAGCAGTATTCGCTGTATGCCGATGAATTGATTACTGCTGATGCTAACGGCGAAAAGCTGAGCAATTATTTATCAGACACTTACTGTTGGATTGTTGAAAAATCGGGATGCTTTGTAAAGGTTGTTTTTAAAGACGGCGAATGGGAAGCAATAGGATATGCTACCTATACGCAAGATTCAGACACTGATATTATTGATACTTCTGAGTTTGAACAAAAATTAAGCACCTTACAAAGCAAAAATGAGGGCGTGGATATTGATACTGCATTTTTTAATATTGCAGCGTACAAAACAAGCTTTGCATATATTTCTGTAGGTAATAAAGAGTATTTGATTCCTTACGGCAGCAGACCCGATTTTACAGGTCTTGAAAACGGAAAGCTGTACACCGTTGCTGAAATTGCTGATAAATTAATTGACATTTCTGCAGGAAATGATACAGATTCGGATAAGAATGCAGGCGGCTTTTCGTCGGTATCCGATAACGATAGTAATAATGTTGTTAAATATATAATTATCACAGTCTGTATCGGTATTGTTCTTTTGTTCATTATGTTTATTTTTATAAGAAAAAGACACCGTAAAAGTATATAAAATATCATCAAAAAGTATTTGACAAATTTAATTGCATATGATATACTATTGAAGCTACCGATTTCACGGAGTATGGAGTAAGCTCAACGAGCATTCACCTACCTTACGCTGTGATTTGCGGCGGACAATATTTTAAATGAGGTGAAAATAATGACACAGGCAGAAAAGACTGCAATCATCAAGGAGTATGCTACTCACGAGGGCGACACAGGTTCACCCGAGGTACAGATCGCTGTTCTTACAAAGAGAATCAACGACCTTACAGATCATCTTAAGGAGCATAAGAAGGACCATCACTCAAGACGTGGTCTTCTCAAGATGGTTGGTCACAGAAGAAACCTTCTTGCATACCTTCAGAAGGTAGATATCGAAAGATACCGTTCTATCGTTGCAAGACTCGGACTTCGTAAGTAATTTCAGAAAAACAGGGCGGCAGGCAGGAAAGTTTGCTGCCCTTAATTCAATTTTTAATGTACAAACTTTGTCGGGCAGGTTTTGGCATATTTAATGTATAATGTACAATTCAGCGTGTATGAATATAATCGTTTGCGGTGAATTGTACATTAACAGCGAGAGCTTGTCGGACAGAATCAAAATCGAAAAGGAGAAATAAAAATGTTCAACGATTTTAAAGTTTTTGAAACTGAATTCGCCGGCAGACCTTTTAAGGTTGAGGTTGGCAAAATGGCACAGCTCGCAGCTGGATCATGTCTTGTACGTTACGGCGAAACAGAAGTTCTTTGTAATGTTACTATGGCAGACAAGCCCCGTGAAGGCGTAGATTTCTTCCCCATGTCAGTTGACTTTGAAGAAAAGCTTTACGCTGTAGGTAAAATCCCCGGCTCTTTCCAGAGAAGAGAAGGCAAGGCAAGCGAAAAGGCAACTCTTGCATCACGTGTTATCGACAGACCTATCCGTCCTCTTTTCCCCAAGGATATGAGAAACGACGTAGGTGTTGTTGCAACTGTTATGTCAGTTGACCCCGATTGCTCACCCGAAATCACAGCTATGATCGGTGTTTCAATCGCTCTTTCAATTTCACAGATTCCCTGGGACGGCCCTATTTCCGGTGTATCACTCGGCTATGTTGACGGCGAATACGTAATCAACCCCACAGCAGAGCAGAGAGAAAAGTCAGAAATGGCAGTTACCGTTGCATCTACTGCAGATCTTGTTGCTATGATTGAAGCAGGTGCAAACGAAATTGAAGACGACGTTATGTTTGACGGTATTATGTATGCTCACTCTGTAAACCAGAAGATGGTTGAATTCATCAAGGGTATTCAGGCTGAGGTAGGCAAGGCAAAGGTTGATTTCCCCTCAAACGATCCTTCAGAAGAGCTTTTTGAAGCAATCAAGGCATTTGCTATTGATGATGTTAAGGTTGCTCTTGATACAGACGACAAGAGAATCCGTGATGAAAGACTTCTTCCTATTTACGACAGAGTTCACGCAGAATTTGATGAAAAATTCCCCGAAGAAGCAGAGAAAATCGACGACTGTCTGTACAAGCTTCAGAAATACATCGTTCGTCGTTGGCTTCTTGATGAAAATAAGCGTGTAGACGGCAGAGGCATCAACGATATGCGTCCTCTTAATGCGCAGGTTGACCTTCTCAGCAGAGTACACGGCTCAGGTATGTTCACAAGAGGTCAGACACAGGTTCTCACAGTTGCTACTCTCGGTTCTGCAAGAGATGCACAGCTTCTTGACGGTATCGACGAGGAAGAAACAAAGAGATATATCCACCACTACAATTTTCCCTCATATTCAGTAGGTGAAACAAAGCCCTCAAGAGGCCCCGGCAGAAGAGAAATCGGCCACGGTGCACTTGCAGAGCGTTCACTTGTTCCCGTAATCCCCTCAATGGAGGAATTCCCCTATACAATCAGACTTGTTTCTGAGGTTCTTTCTTCAAACGGTTCAACATCACAGGCTTCCGTTTGCGGTTCAACACTTGCTCTTATGGCAGCAGGCGTACCCATCAAAGCTCCCGTTGCAGGTATCTCCTGCGGTCTTATCTCTGAGGGCGACCGCTTTATGACAATGGTTGATATTCAGGGTCTTGAAGATTTCTACGGCGATATGGACTTTAAGGTTGCAGGTACAAAGAAAGGTATCACAGCAATTCAGATGGACCTCAAGGTTCACGGTCTTACTCCCGAAATCATCAAGGAAGCTCTTCAGAAGACACACGATGCAAGAAATCACATTATTGACAACGTAATTCTTCCTTGTATTGCAGAGCCCAGAGCAGAGCTTTCAAAGTATGCTCCCAAGCTTCTTTCAACTAAGATTGATGTTGATAAGATCGGCGATGTTATCGGTAAGCAGGGTAAGGTTATCCAGAAGATCTGTGCAGAGTGCAACTGTAAGGTTGACGTTGAAGAAGACGGTTCAATCTTTGTTACAGCACAGGATATTGAAGATGCACAGAGAGCACTTGATATTATCGAAACAATCGCAAAAGATCCCGAAGTTGGCGCTATCTACAAGGGTGTTGTTACAAGACTTATGTCATTCGGCGCATTTGTTGAAATTGCTCCCGGTAAAGAGGGTATGGTTCACATCAGCCAGCTTGATGTTAAGAGAACAGAAAAAGTTGAAGACGTTGTAAATGTCGGCGACGAAATTATCGTTAAGGTTCTTCCCGTAGACGATCAGGGCAGACTCAATCTCTCCAGAAGAGATGCTCTTATTGAGGTTGAAGGTCTTGTTCCCGAAAATGATCCCGCACAGGACAGAAAACCCAGAAGAGATTTCAAGGGCGGCAGAAGAAACGGCAATAAGCACCACGATTAATTAACAGACCACCGGTTAAACCGGTGGTTTTTATTTGTTAAATTTTAAGAAAAAATTTCACTTAAAACCTACAACTTACAACACATTTTTTATTGCAAATTTTACTTTAATGTGATATAGTATAATAAGTTTTTTTAAGGAGGCAGTTATATGTGTAACTGTAATTGCGAAGGCCCTAAGAATGACCTTTCAAAGCTTGATTCGGTACTTAAGGAGTACGGCGATTCATCAACCAATCTTATAACCATTCTGCAAAAAGCGCAGAATATATACGGCTATCTTCCCAAAGATGTAATTTATTATATTGCAGAAAAATTGAGTGTTACTCCTGCGGATATAATGGGCGTTGCAACATTCTATTCACAGTTCAGACTTACTCCCATCGGCAAGTATCTTATAATGTCCTGTCAGGGTACGGCTTGCCATGTTAACGGCAGTGAGCGTGTGCTGGCTGCTATGAAAGAATATCTCGGCATTGAAAGCGGCGAAACAACTGAGGACGGTCTTTTCACTCTTGAAGAGGTTGCTTGCTTAGGTTGTTGTTCACTTGCACCCGTTATTATGATAAACGGTGAGGCGTACGGCAATCTCACACCCGATTCAGCGGTTGAGGTGCTTAAAAATATCCGTCAGAAGGAGGGCAAATAAATGCGTATAGTTATCGGTGAAGGCTCTTGCGGTATTGCGGCAGGCGCAGGCAAGGTACATAAAGCAATAGAGGCTTTTATGACGGCTGAGGATACATTCACTCTCGGCAGTACAGGCTGTGTAGGTATGTGCTTCCTTGAGCCTATTGTTGACCTTTATGACGGAAAGACACTTGTTAAAAGACTTGTAAAGGTTAATGAAAATGATGCTGAAAAAATTGTTTCAGCAGTAAGAAACAATGACCTTTCATTGGTTGCAGATATAACAATTTCTGCTGACGATGAAGAATTTTTAAATAAGCAGACAAGAATTGCCCTTCGTCATTGCGGTGTTATAGACCCTGTTTCTCTTGAAGATTACCGTAATGCTGACGGCTATGAAGCTCTTGAAAAAGTGCTTAAAACAATGACTCCCGAGCAGGTTATTGAAGAAATTAAAATTTCAGGTCTTGCAGGCAGAGGCGGAGCAGGTTTCCCCACATGGTTCAAGTGGAATGCGGCACGTCAGAGTCAGAGTGATGTAAAATATCTTATCTGTAATGCAGACGAGGGAGACCCCGGTGCATTTATGGACAGAGCTGTTATCGAATCCGACCCCCATTCGCTTATTGAGGGTATGCTGATAGGTGCTTATGCTATCGGTGCAAGCGAAATGATTGTTTATGTCCGTGCAGAGTATCCGCTTGCAATTACACATCTTGAAATTGCCATTGAACAGGCAAAAAAAGCCAATCTTTTAGGTAAAAATATTCTCGGCACTTCATTCTCCTGTGATATGAAGATAAAAGCAGGTGCGGGCGCATTTGTTTGCGGTGAAGAAACTGCACTTATTGAATCTCTTGAGGGTAAAAGAGGTATGCCTCGTCTTAAACCTCCTTTCCCCGCACAAAAAGGCTATATGGATGAGCCTTCAAATATCAATAATGTTGAAACCTTTGCTAATGTTGCATGGATTATGAATAACGGCGGTGAAGCTTTTGCCGCTATGGGTACGGAAAACAGCAAGGGTACAAAGGTTTTTGCTCTGACAGGTAAAATCCGTAAGGGCGGACTTGTTGAAATCCCTATGGGCAAAACTCTCCGTGATGTAATTTACGGCATAGGCGGCGGTATCCGCGACGGTAAAGAATTCAAGGCTGTACAGATGGGCGGCCCGTCGGGCGGTTGTATTCCCGCAGATTTGCTTGATACTGTTATCGACTACAAGGCACTTGCTGCAACGGGTGCAATTATGGGCTCCGGCGGTATGGTTGTTATGGACGAAAGCACCTGTATGGTAGGTATGGCAAAGTTTTTCCTTGACTTTACAGCCCTTGAATCCTGCGGTAAATGTGTGCATTGTCGTATCGGCACACAGCGCATGCAGGAGATTCTTACACGAATTGTAAAAGGCGAGGGTAAACAGGGCGATATTGAGCTTCTTGAGGAGCTTTGTGTTGCTGTTAAGGACGGCGCACTCTGCGGATTAGGACAGACTGCTCCGAATCCCGTTTTGACTACAATCAGATATTTCCGTAATGAATATGAAGCTCATATTAACGATAAAAAATGCCCTGCAAAGGAGTGCGCAGAACTTCTTACATATTCAATCGATGCAGACAAGTGTAAAGGCTGTACTCTTTGTGCTAAAAAATGTCCTGCAAAGGCTATCAGCGGTCAGGTCAAGACTGCACATATCATCAATAATGAAATCTGTATCCGTTGCGGTCAGTGTGTAAATTCCTGCCGTTTCGGTGCAATAAATGTTGAATAAGGAGGCGGTAATAATGGAACAGATTAAAATTACTGTTAACGGCAAAGAAATTGTCGGTAACAAAGGCGAAACTATACTCAATATTGCCGCAAAAAACGGCATTGAGATACCTAATCTTTGCTACAACAAAAATCTTAAAATATACGGTGCTTGCGGACTTTGCCTTGTAGAAGGCGAGGGAATGCCAAAGCTTATGCGTGCCTGTGCAACAGTTGCCGCAGACGGTGCAGTTTACAGCACACAGACTGAAAGAGTAGTCAAGGCAAGAAAAATTGCACTTGAGCTTATTATGAGCGACCACGAGGGTGATTGTGTTGCCCCCTGTCATCTTAATTGCCCTGCAAGAACCGATATTCAGGGGTATGTAAAGCAGATTGCTCTGGGTAATGACAGAGAGGCTGTAAGAATTATTAAAGAGAAAATTCCCATTCCCGCATCAATCGGCAGAGTTTGTCCTCATCCCTGTGAGTCAAACTGCCGCAGAAGACTTGTTGAAGAGCCTCTTTCAATTGCATATCTCAAAGCCTTTGCTGCTGACAGAGATTTGGCATCGGATGCTCCTTTCACTCCCGTAGTCGAGGAAAACAGCGGTAAGAGCGTTGCTGTTATCGGCGGCGGCCCCGCAGGACTGAGTGCGGCATATTATCTTTGCCTTGCAGGTCATAATGTATCTGTTTACGATGCTATGCCCGAAATGGGCGGTATGCTCCGTTACGGTATTCCCGAATACAGACTTCCCAAGGCTGTTCTTGCAAAAGAGGTTGACGCTATTGCAAAGCTCGGCGTTACAATGAAGAATAATATTAAAATCGGCAAAGATATTTCATTTGATGAAATCAGAAACAGCGCAGATGCAGTTCTTGTTACAGTCGGTGCTTGGAAAGGCAGCAGCGTAGGTTGCAAGGGTGAAGAGCTTGACGGCGTGTTAAGCGGTATTGATTTTCTTCGAGAGGTAAATATGGGTAATATCCCTGATATAGGCAAAAATGTCGCTGTTGTAGGCGGCGGTAACACAGCTATGGATGCTTGCCGTACTGCTGTAAGATGCGGTGCAGATAATGTTTATGTTATTTACCGCCGTACAAGAGCCGAAGCTCCCGCTGAAGATATTGAAATCGAAGAAGCAATCGAAGAGGGTGTACAGTTCCTGTTCCTTACAAATCCCGATGAAATTATCGGTGAAAACGGTAAGGTTAAAGAAATAAAATTGCAGATTATGAAGCTTGGTGAGCCCGATGCATCAGGCAGAAGAAAGCCCGTACCCGTTGAGGGTGAGTTCAAAACACTCGCAGTTGATACCGTTATTTCAGCAATCGGTCAGAAATGTTCCCCTGCAGGGCTTGAAGCAATAGAGCTTACAAGCAGAGGTACAATTATTGCAGATGAAACAACAGGTATGACAAATCTTGAGGGTGTTTTTGCCGCGGGCGATGCCACAAACAAAGGTGCATCAATCGCCATTGATGCTATTGCAGAAGCAAACAAAGCCGCAAGGGCAATCAATGCATATCTTTTAGGTATGCCTATGGATTTTCATAAACCTTATTACTCAAAGCGTGAAGTTACAGCTGAGATGCTTGCTGACCGTGAAAAAATGCCCAGAGCTGTTATGTCCGTTAAAGCACCTGAGGAGAGAAATAAGTGCTTTGATGCTGTTATCAACGGCTTTACCGAAGAACAGGCAAGGTCAGAGGCAAAGCGTTGCCTTGAGTGCGGATGCCACGATTTTGCTGAGTGTAAGCTTATCCTCTATGCAAATGAGGATGTTATTTCTCCCGAAAGGCTTGCAGGCAAAAAACACAGCTGTTTTAAAGAGCAAAGACTTGTTACAATCGAAAGAGATCAGGGTAAGTGTATTCTGTGCAACCTTTGTGTGCGTACCTGTAAAGAGGAAGCAAAGCAGGGCATTTTAGGTCTTGTAGGCAGAGGCTTCAAGACGGTTATTAAGCCCGAATTTGATAATCCCGATGTTGTTGCTGTTTGTAAAGATTGCCATAAATGTGCAGACCTTTGCCCCACAGGTGCATTGAAGATTTTATAATAAACGTAAAAAATCCCCGAGTAATCGGGGATTTTTTTGATGTATGATATATCAGCTATTTTGTTCTTCTTTTAAATTGTCCAGCGCAACACGCACTGCTTCTAATACAAATGCAGAAAATGTACAATTAGTACCCTGTATTGCAGTTTCTATTTCATCTATAATATCATTCGGGAATCTGATGCTTTTGCTTGTTGTGGGTGGTAATGACGGTATTTTGAATTTTCTCATAAAATCACCTCGTAATACAATTATACATACAAAAAATATTGAAATATGTATTACAAATGTCTTGCAATTTGTATTTTTTTATGTTATTATAAAAACAGTTGATTTTACTGTAAAAGTAATATATAATAAAAATATAAAAATCAACATTAAATAAACGGAGGTATATTTATGTGTAAAATCAAAAAAATGTTGTCAGTTGCTCTCGCTCTGATAATGACATTCTCAATGTTTGCAGGAATAGGATTAACTGCAAATGCAGGTAATGATGCGGATTTGTTTAAGTATGAAATTAAAAATCAATCCGTTACAATTACCGGTTATAACGATTTGTGTGTTGGAGATATAATTATTCCCGATACCATTGAAGGGTATCCTGTAACAAAAATCGGTGATGATGCATTTGCTAACTGCGATTCTATTACAAGTATAACTTTTCCCGAAAGTGTTACAACAATAGGTAAAAATGCATTTTCTCGTACAAGAAATTTAAAAAATGTTTATTTACCTAATAATTTAACTTCTATTGAAGAAATGGCATTTTTCAGTTCTTCTATTGAAAGTGTTGTTGTACCAGGAACAGTAACAAACCTTGAGCATCACGCGTTTTCCTGTGCAGGTATAAAAACAATGATTATTTCAGAGGGTGTAACTGAAATTCCTGCACGTTTTGTTGATTTAGGCAGTTTGAGAAATATTGTAATTCCTACATCTGTTAAAAAAATTGATGAGTCAGCTTTTGCAACAGATATGCATTTTACTGATATTTATTATGCAGGTACAGAGGAAGACTGGAATAAAATTGAATTTGTACAGTTTGGTATGAATGATGTATTTGAAAATGTAACTATTCATTATTCATCTTATAATGAGATTGTAATTCAGCCCAAAGATGATACAATAAGCATAAGTTCTGTAAAGAATAATGCAGACTTTAAAAAGGCAGTAAATAACAGCAAATATGTATTAGCCGATGCTTACGGTAAAGAACTTGCCGCAAATGCAGTGGTAGGTACAGGTTGTATAGTAAAAATTTATAATTCCGATTCAATCATTACAGATATGAAACAGCTTGTTGTAAAGTATGATGTAAACGGTGATGGTTACATTACCGCAGACGATGCAAGACTTGCATTAAGAGCATCTGCACAACTTGAAAATGTTGCAGGGGTTTATGCAATCGCGGCAAATGTAAACGGAGACGATCAGATTACCGCAGAAGATGCAAGATTGATTTTGAGAAGATCAGCAGGTCTTGAATAACAAAATAATAAAACTCCGAAGAGCAATCTTCGGAGTTAATTTTGTTCTCAATCTGAAATTTTATAGCTGTCTATATCTATCATTACATCAGATTCTTTTACATTCTGTGTGAATTCAAGCAATTCCCAACGCATTTCAAGTTCCTCTGTCTGTGCATTATACTGCTCGCATTTTGATGCTATACCCAATTCGTCATCAATCCACACATAAGCTATTTTTGTTACAACACCGTTGTCAGTCTGTGTTTGCTTATATCTTGTAGTTGAACGGTTTGCTACAAAATCCTGCCCAACGTTTGTAACATTTTTGTATGAAGGGAAATAAGGGTCGCAGGTAGATATAAGTGCAAAACCCGAATACAAATTATCTATGGTTGTGTTTGTAACAATAGCAACCGTTCCTGTTTTTGTTTCTTTGTTCAGCAGATATTCAAGTATATATCCTTCTTGCTGTGCGTAATATGAAATTATATTTGTTGCGGAATCGTTAGACTGATAATAATTACCGCATTTTCCTTCTGTAATTATGGATTCACCCGAAGCCTTGTCGTAATAGCTGTATTTAAGAGCATATGCATTATACCATGATGTGTCCGAATCAAGTAAATTATCGTAATGTATCTTTGTGCTGTCAGCTTCGGGAGTGTAGTCGCCGAAATTAACGCTTCCCTGAGAATCATCCTTAACGCAGGAGGAAAACGCAGTCAGCGTTAAAAGTATCATAATTATCACAATCAGTTTTTTCATTTTATTCACCCGTTAATGATTATCCTATAATAAATACCCTTTGTCAAGTATAATGGGATATAATTTTTATAATGTTGTAAATCTGTATTGCAAAATAATTGTTAATTTGTTACAATAATATAAGATTAAATCGGATAAAGGAGAATTTTTATGTTGTTTTTCATTCTGCTTGGCTTGGGCGTAATTTCCTGTGTAGTATTTAACTATCTGCGCGTAAAAGAGGGCGCTGTAAAAGCATTACTTACAAAAGGTTTAACAAGTGTGATATTTGTCAGCTGTGCAGCTGCAGCTGCTGCAGGTAACCTCGCAAGCGAAAATATTATGTTTGCATTGTTTATTATAGTTGGTCTTGTGTTCGGTCTTATGGGTGATATCTGGCTTGACCTTAAATGGATGTGCCCCGATGATAACGATACATACACCTTTGCAGGTTTTGGCGCATTTATGATAGGTCATATCGTTTATCTCATCGGATTGTTTACTTATTTTGCAGATTTCTCACAGCCGTTGTACATTGTTGCCCCTGTAATACTTGCAGCAGTGATGATTACCGTTGTGATAATGCTTGAAAAACCGCTTAAGCTCAATTACGGTAAATTTAAGCCCATTTCTGTTGTCTATGGCTTTATTCTTATTTTTATGACGTTACTTTCAGGTTCACTTTCATTGATGAACGGTTTTGGTAAAATGACTCTCAATTTTATGTTTGGCGGCGGCATTTTCTTCCTTATTTCAGACCTTATTCTTTCGGGTACATATTTCGGCGAAGGCAAAAACAGACCCGTTGATATCGTAGTAAATCACGTATCTTATTATGCGGCTCAATATCTTATTGCGGCTTCACTTCTTTTTATATAAAAATTAAATATTTTTGCAACACTTTACTGCTTTTTCATCTCTTATGTGTGAAGGGGGCGGGATGCTATGAAAAATAATCTCGAAAAACTCGTCAGAGAAGCTCAGTCCGGAAGCAGTAAAGCATTTGCTGATGTTTACAGCTTCTATGCAACAGACCTTTACAAGTTCGCGCTGTGGTATACCGGTAACAGTGCGGACGCTCAGGACTGCGTGCAGGAGGCTGTTTTGTTATCTTTCAAAAATATAGCAAAGCTTCGGAATCCCTCATCATTCAAGTCTTGGATGTTTAAGATTTTGGCGAATGAGTGCAAAAGCAGGCTGATTGATTCCGCAGACAGGCTCAGCTATGTACCTATTCACGAAATCAACGAAACGCATAATATTGCGGCGGCTGTTGATGTGGAATTATCGGTTGAGCTTTCTGATGCTTTATCAAGGCTTAAAGACGATGAGCGACAGATTGTTCTTCTTAGCGTTATAGGACGCTGTAAAAGCGGAGAAATCGCAAAGATGCTCGATATGACTGCAGGCTCAGTGCGTTCAAAGCTTTCACGCTCCCTCGCAAAACTAAGGGAAATGTTAGGAGATGAGTAGTAATGAAAAACGGTAAATTCAATGAAAAATTGAGTAATATGCTCAACAGTGAAAACATAAACCTTCCCGAAGAATTGTCTGCGGAAAATATTGAAAATTTGATTAATGAAAAAGGCGGAATATTAAATCCCAAAAGACCAGCAACACATATAGGTAAAAAAATTGTAAAAATAGTTGCATCTGCGGCGGCTGTTATAGTTTTGCTTGTTGGTGTTGTTGCAGTTGCTGATATTTCAATGATGAAAATCAACGAACAGAAAAAAGAAGAAATCTTGAATTCTGTTATTGAAGATAAGGTTGAAGATTCCGATTACAGCAGTATTGAAACCATTGTTCTTAATTATTATAAAGATGTTTTCAGTAAAACTTATGATGATTTTGAATCATTTGGTGATAAATTAGCAGGTGCACTTGGTGATATGTCAAATGGAATTATTATGGAAGATGCTATTGATAGTGATGTAGCTGCCCCCGGTGCATCAACCAGTACAAACAATTCTTATACCAATTCATCTACGGAGTCAAGTAAAGATAATCACAGCAGCACCAATGTACAGGTAAACGGTGTTGATGAGGCAGATATTATAAAAAACGACGGCAGATATATTTATTATCTTAGCAACAATATTCTTACAATCACTGACTGTGCAGACGGTAAAAATATCAAGGTTGTTTCAAAAATTGATTTAACCGACAAAGAAAATCCGGTCGGCTATGCAGCTGAATTTTATATTTATAATGATAAACTTATTGTTCTTTCCAATAAAGAAAAACAGATTGCGGAGCAATATGCCGAAACAACAAACATCGCTTGCGACTGTCTTGCTTACGCTTTATATTGCGATACAGCAGTTACTGTATATGATATAACAGACAAAGCAAAGCCCGAACAGCTTTATACACAGATTATTGACGGTGATTATACATCTTCAAGATTTATAAACGGTAAGCTGATTACTGTTTCAAATTACTCAATTCCGTATAATTATGTATCAGGTGATGATTTTGATGAAGCCTGTGAAGCAGTTAAAAATTTCAGTGTACCGAGTTATGCTGTTAATGGCGGAGAATCAAAGAAAATAGCGGCAGACAGAATAAAGTGCTTTGATAATGAAACTCCTACTCAGTATATTGTAACTGCAATAATTGACATCAATAATCTTGAAGCTGAGCCTAAGCTTAATGCTTATCTCGGCGGCGGATATGAGGTTTATTGCACAGCAGATGAAATGTTTATTGCAGAGAATGAATATTCATATTGGACACCCGAAAAAGAGTATGTTCCTACTGATTCAAACGGTATTAAATTCTCCTCAACAACACATATTTACGCTTTTGATATAACCGATGATGGTGTTATATATAAAAAAGATATAGTAGTAGGAGGAAACTGTATTAATCAGTTTTCAATGGATAAATACGGTGATTATTTCCGTATTGCGACAAACGGAGCAAAGTACAACGGTAAAACAGCAACTTATGTATATGTGCTGGATAAGGATTTTAATGTTGTGGGATTTCTTAATAATATAGCCGAAGGGGAACAGATGAAATCCGCAAGGTTTATGGGCAACACTCTTTATCTTGTAACATTCTATCAGACAGACCCGCTGTTTGTTATCGATTTGTCAGACCCTAAAAAACCCGAAGTAAAAGGTGAGCTTAAAATACCCGGATTTTCATCATATCTTCATCCTGTTGGTGAAAATCTTGTAATCGGCGTTGGTGAGGGCGGTACTATGAACGGTGTGGACGGCTCTGCAAAGCTTTCTTTGTTTGATGTGTCTGATCCCTGCTATCCGAAAGAACTCGATAATTACACCGTTGCAGACGCTTATTTTGATGCTAATCATAAAGCCTTTATGACAGTTGATGCAGATTCGTTTGCACTGTGCCTTACTGATCGCAGTTATGCAGGCAATAATTACCGCGAGGACTATAAAATTATGATGTTTGATCTGATTGAAAAGGGTATAACAGTTCACGGCGAGTATGATGCATTTTCGTGGGAATCGGGTAAGGATTATTATTACGGTATGCTTAGAGGTGCTTTTATCGGCGATACAATCTTTGCAGTAAACGGTTACGGTATCAAGGCTTACAGTATGACAACAAATGAATTGCTTGGGGAAGCAGAATTTTAATATAAACAAGAGTAAAGTTATGATGAAAAAGTTGTTGTCTGTAATAATTTTTGCGGTGGTATTTAGCATTACCTATGTTGCATTGTGTTATCTTATGCCTATAAAACTGTCTGCTGAGCCGCTTGAATACTTAATTGCAAGTTTACAAGAGCTGGTCTGGCTTAAATGCATTATATCGTTGGTTGCAGGGCTTGCAATGAGCATCCTCCCATCGCTGATAAAGAGAAAACAGTAATTTATCGGTGTAGTAGAAATTGACTTTATAACGTAGGAAATGCCCATTAACATTCCGTTAATTTGTTGTTTTT
The DNA here is from genome assembly GCA_045535305.1 of Acutalibacteraceae bacterium. Taxonomy (GTDB): domain Bacteria; phylum Bacillota; class Clostridia; order Oscillospirales; family Acutalibacteraceae; genus UBA1081. The sequence goes on along the minus strand of JAZSLJ010000041.1, from coordinate 5,125 downwards.
CTATATAAAGCTACTAATTAAGAAGAGGACTAAGTATGAAAAGATTAATATGTTTGTGCTTAATATTTATGCTTGTGTTTTCTTTATCTGCCTGCACAAGTAATGTAAGTGTCAGTGAGTTTTCATTTTCTGAAGATTCGTCTTGTTGGTCAGATGATGAAGTGGGAATAAAAGAAGATAGTTTTAATAATATAACAGAAACAATTGTCAATTCAGTTGAAGATGTATTAAATCTTGCTAAGAATGAGCTAACAGTTGCTTATGACTGTATATCTGTAGCATATGATAAAGAAACTGATTTGTGGAGAGTAGATTTTTGGACTGAATCTCAACTTGGAGGCAGTCAGACAGTCTATATTGATTCAAACGGAATAACCAAATTGTGCATTTGGGATGAATAAATGCAGGGTACAGAACTATCCGTATCTTTGTTGTGAATCAAATTATGAATTGGTACGGTATGTCAAAGCGGAAACATCGATAAGTATATTTGTTGGTTTTGTTTAAATTCAAATGGAAAACGGGAACAGATTGCTCTGCTCCCGTAATTTTTTTATGCTTTTATAAATCTTACGTTCACAAGCTCAAAGCCGTGTAAGGTAAGCTTGTTGTCTGCCTTATCGCTTATGGTTTCTTCCATAATGTTAACAATTTCAGCCATTTTATAGCCTTCCATTGTAATTTCTGCAGTCTGCTCATCAGCAGTACAGTTATAGAATCTTGCAATCAAGCCGTTTGAGTCCTCGGGAGCTTTGATTGTTTCAAGCACAACAGCCTCATTTGTGTTAGTGTATGCACTTGTTGCAGTTTTATCTGCAGTACCCTTTGTGACGATAAGGGGATTGTTAACAAAGTAAGCTCTTTTGTAGGTTTCTGTGCCGAGCTTGCCGCTGTGAGGCATAAGTGCCCAATGTATTTCGTGATGTCCCTGGTCAACCACCTTACCGGGGCCGCCCTCGGGTGAACGGATAAGATTAAGGTCGATAATGCCGTGCTTGCAGCGGTAACCGTACTTACAGTCGTTGATAAAGGAAATACCTAAATCATCTTCGGACATATCAACGAATTTCTGACCCGATACTTCAAACTGTGCAAGCTCAACAGAGTTGTTTTCTGTTGTCTTTCTTGCAAGATGACCGAACTGAATATTGAAATTAGCCTCATCTGTATTGATATTTACAGGTACAGCCATACGAAGCATAGATTTTGTATCCTGCATATCAACATCCATATCACAGTAAAGAGTTGAGTCGCCGTCAAGGAGATAATATGTCATGCTGACAATAGTATTGTTAATCTTGAACTGACACTCAGCATATACCTTTGCGCCGTCATCGTCTGTTTCAAATGCAATACATTCAGCATCTTTCTTTGTCTGTACATATTCAGCTCTGCAGTTTGTCATATCCCAGCAATCGCCGTAATCGTCGTACATGGAAATCTGACCAGCCATACCGCCCTCTGTGATGAATTCTCTGCCTAAGGTCTTATCAAAGAGAGAAACAACGCAGCCGTTTCTGAATGTAACCTTTACCTTGTCATTTTCAAGGGTGTTGTATGTGCAAGTACCTTTGAATTCGGACATTTTCTTGTCTGCTGTAAGCTGAACACTGCCCATAGCAGGAACAGTAACATCGTACCATTCATCATCACAGTTAACCTTTGTACTGTATTCAAATGCATTGAGGTTTACAACAGTATATCCTTTGTTCATAAGTGCAAGAAGGCTCTCAGTGCTGTTTACAAGGTTGTTGTACATAGCTTCATATCTCGGTACACATTCATCATACACTCTGTTGATTGATGAACCGGGGAGGATATCGTGGAACTGATAAAGCAGAACTTCTTTCCACATTTCTTCAATGTCTGCATCAGAAAGAGGAACGTCAATGCCCAATTCTTTGGCTTTAAGGGCAACAGCCTCATAGTTTCTTAAGGCATATTCGCATTTTCTGTTGTAACGCTTGTTTGCGCTTCTTGTGGTGTATGTGCCCTGATGTCTTTCAAGATAAAGCTCACCGCTGTATGTGGGGTAGGGGGTTACACCGTCGTCAAAATCTTTCCAGAAATCCATTGTGCGGCACATTTTAACCTTTGGCATATCTTTAAGGTCTGCGTATCTCTGCGCACGCTCAATATGCTCGTAACCGGGGCCTGCACCGCCGTCGCCGATACCGAAAAGCATCATGGATTTGTTTGAAATCGGTCTTTCAATATATCTCTTTTCGCCCTTTTTCATAAGGTCGCCGCGACAGGGGGAGTTGTATGTGTTTTCGGGGAGCATATGTGCAAGAACTGTTGAACCGTCAAGACCCTGCCAATAGAATGAATGGTAGGGGAAATCATTATAAATGCTCCAGCTCATTTTCTGTGTAAGGAAATAGGGAACATCAGCAAGCTTCATTACCTGAGGAATACAAGCGGAATAACCGAAGCTGTCAGGTACCCAGAAGACCTTCATATCCATACCGAATTCATCACGGTAGAACTTTTTGCCGTAGAAGAACTGTCTTACAAGGCTTTCTGCGCCTATAAGATTTGAGTCCGGCTCAACCCATGTTGCGCCCTGAACATCCCATTTACCTTCTTTTGCAAGCTCTTTTACCTTAGCATAAAGCTTGGGATATCTGTCCTTGACCCAGGAGTAAAGCTGAGCCTGGGATGCACCGAAAACATATCCGGGGTAACGCTCAATATTCTTTATCTGCGTTGCAAAGGTTCTTCCGCCTTTGCGGTAGCTTTCACGGATGGGCCAGAGCCACGCAAGGTCAAGATGTGCATGACCAACTGCATAATATGTAAAATCTACATCTGATTTTTCACTGAGTAAGGGAGCAACAACAGCTCTTTTTTCTGCGGCTTCTTCATCTGTTATAACCTCTGTTACGATGCTCAGAAGAGTAGCTTTTACTTTTGATTTAAAATCTTCATCATCGCCGGAATCAACGATTGTCAGAAGAACGTGTACATCATATGCAAGGTCGCGTATGTTTTTGTTGTGTTTTGCAGTATTGAGTTCAACGAGTTTACCGTCATTTTTAAGATTACCGAAAAGGTCGTTAGCTGCTGCGTCAACCCAGAAATCAACACAGCTACCGTCTGCAAGACAGTCGTAAACAGGAATAATTCTTTTAACAGGACCGCCGAGAGAAGCGTCATAATCTGATGCTTTACAGGTAATAGCCTGTACCTCGTTGCCGTTTTTGTCATAAATAAGACCTTCGCCGCCGCAGTTTATAATTATTGTGTCTGCGCCTTCGGGAAGTATGCCCGTAATGTGAAACCACGCACAGTCAAAGGTATTAACTGCCCATTTTGTACCGGCTTCAAGCAGCATTTTTTTGCCGCTGAACCTGTCCTCAAATTTTAAGGGCTCGTCTGTGATGTAAGCAGTGCAGTCCAATCCGCCAAGACGGGTGTAGCACCTGTCAAAAAGCATATCGGAAAAGACCTGTAATTTTGCTCTGTCGGGGCAGTCGAATGTGTTTTTTTTCTTTTTAGCCATAAATATTCTCCTGACTTTATTTGATAATGTCAGCGGATTTTATCGGAACAGCCTTTATCAGTTCTGACAAAGGAAGCTCAATCTGAAAACCGATTTTTCCTCCGCTGCAAAAAATTGTTTCATAATTATCTGCGGTGCTGTGAATGAATGTTTTAAACAGTTTTTTCATTCCGATAGGGGAGCAACCGCCGTGAATATAGCCTGTAAGCGGTAATAAATCTTTTTGAGCAAGCATTTCAACGTTCTTTTCGCCCGCAACAGATGCCGCTTTTTTCAAATCAAGCTCGTCGGTAACAGGAACCATAAAAACGTAATGATTACCTGATTTCCCAGTTGTAACAAGAGTTTTGAACACCCTTTGAGGGGCTTCACCCAGTGCATCGGCAACCGCAGTTCCGCTTACAGCTCCCGTATCGGTGTAATAATGCTCTGTATATTTTATTTTTAAGCTGTCAAGCTTTCGCATGGCATTTGTTTTTGCTTTATCAGCCATTTAATATCACTATCCTTAATAGTCTTATATTAACATAGTTTTTATGTGTTTTCAACTAAAAAATCCGCAGTAATCTGCGGATTCTTTTATGATATCACAAGTGCATATGCCTGAAGGAATTGAGTGTCTTTGTTTAAATCGTCCGTTTCAAATGATTGCTCGCAAACATATTGGGGCGTTATGCCTGTGTTGTTAAAGCTTTCACTTGTATACGGCTTGATTTGTGCAACAGTAAGAATCAAAGCACCACCGTCGGATAATTCAAAAACAGATTGATAAGTTCCGTTTCCTTTTGTTTTTGTGCCGACTATTGAGCCTTTGCCGAAATCCTTTATATCGCAGGCAACAAGCTCACCTGCACCCGATGTGTTTCCGTTTACAATAACGGCAATAGGAATGGAAATACTGTCTGAATCCGATGAGAAAACTTTAATAATTTCACCGTTTTTGTCCGTTGCTGTTGCTATTGCACCTGTGCCGTCAGATGCAATGGGGGCAATAATGTCAATAACATCAGCAGCGGCGGCAAAATTGAAGCTTTCGGTGTTGCGGACATCAAGAACAAGTGATGTTACGGCATTATTCATCAGCACAGCGTAGGCATCTTTGAAATCATCGGCTGTATTATCATTAAATCCGTGAAATTTAATATATCCTGCTGTCCCGAACTTTTTATATGATACTGTTTTGATTTTTTCGCCGTTTTCGTCAATTCCCGATTGCTCAAGCTTGAACTGTTCGTATTCCTGCTTTGTAAGAATCATATTCGTTCCGTCAAGCGCAGACAGATAGCCTTTTGCAATACTGTTATTAATACTGTTTTCATCAATATCGCCGTAATAATTATTTCTTACAAGTGTGTCAATCTGAGAAATGCTGTTGTACATTTTTTCCCTTTCGGGGATATTTGACACAATATTACTGTAAGCGGTCATTGTAACAACGGTGGTGATTATAGCTGTTATTACAAGCACAATTACTGCTATTGTTACGGTCAGCCCTACTGAAATTTTTTTGTGCATAGTCTACTCCTATACGCTTATATAATTTGCAGGATTTACTCTTGAACCGTTAACTCTTACCTCAAAATGCAAGTCGGATCGTAGCCATGTCGTTCTGTGAGCCAA
>JAZSLJ010000048.1:0-2184 GCA_045535305.1 Acutalibacteraceae bacterium | reverse complement strand
TCGCTTATCCATTTTTTAATACATTCCAATTCTTCGTCTTTTGTCAAATTGGGATATTTAATATATTTGGCCAATCTTTCATCTGTTATGATTTCATAAATGGCATCAATATCGCTTTCTTTATATCGTCTTAAAATAAGTCTGTCTGTTTCTATTCTTGGACTTAACATTTTAATTACTCCATATCGTTATTAAATATCATTTCTTTACCTAATGATGTTTTCTGCTTGATTTATTCTTCGTAAATAATAGAATCTGAATCTGTTAGATAATAAGCTTTGTGTTCACTTGTTTTACATAGATTGTCATAGTCATATTTGCGAATATACGTATAATGACAAATAAATACTCCGTCAAACAATCCCAATCCTCTGAAATCGGTCATTTCAACATTGTTATCATCGTATTTTGCAACATGTTTGATATCCTGAGATGCAATATGAGCACCTGCACTGCCGCCTATGTAAACAACACCTGATTTAACATAATTGATTATATCTTTATCAAAACCACATTTTCTGATTTTATCAAGTGTGCCAAAAGTATTACCGCCGCTTATGTAAAGAACATCAATATCAAGATTTCTGAATTTGTCAGGCTTGTTGTGATCAAAAACATAAACATTTTCTTTTTTGAATCCGAACTCTTGCATACGGTCATAATATACACTGCCCGAAATAGCTTCTGCCGTTGCTTTTTCATTAGGTATAAACAAAAGCTTGCACTCATCTATAGGATAAGGCAGATTATCCATAATTACTTGCTGTGATTTTTCATTTCTGAAATCACAGGATGATAGTATCAATTTCATTATTATATCTCCATTTTCATAAAACCAACCGTAAAAGGTAAATGCTCAAATTTACGTGTTGCAATGTGGTTAAAACCGAGATTTAAATACCAATCTTTTAACTTTGCATTTTCTTCAATTATACCGATTGATATTTTATTACCACCATAATTTTTAACCATTGTAACAGCATAATCAACCATTGCTTTACCGATACCCAAATGACGATATTCAGGTAACACTGCAAGATTGTTTAATTCCCATTCTTCGTCACTGCACTTTGCAAGAGAAAAATAACCGATAGGAACAGCATCTTGATAAAACAGGAACATCGGTCTGCCATCGTCAAACTGTTTTTGAAGCTTGTCTATAGTCATAAATGCAGTATGTGAAGGACAGTTGTTTTCGGTCAAACCAAATTCTTCAGCAACAGTTATAAAACTGCTACGGATTATTTCAAGACAAATATTCAGTTGTTCTTTGTTTTCAACTTGAATTATCATAAACTCACCTTATTTCACAGCAAGTGTAGCAATATACTGCGGATAGTATTTTCCGATTTCGTTTCCGCCTTCTCCGTCACGGTCTTCGTATAATGCTTTGAGTGTAAATCCTGCTTTGAGCTGACCGCCAATCTGTTCATCTAATGTATGGCTGAACTGTATGCCATCACCATTTGCAATCATCGCATCACGTTTTTCTTTAGGCATTTTGAGGGGATTGAACGGCAAAGGATTAACCACTTTTAACGGGTCGCTTTCATCAAACAAGTAACCAATACCATTATCAAGACCTGAAAGTAATCTGCCACCTTTTTTGAGTATTCTGTAGCATTCGTTCCAGACAAGATAAACATCTTCCACATAGACATTTGAAACAGGATGAAAAATCAAATCAAAACTTTCATCTTCAAAGGGAAGAGGCTTTGACATATCACCTTTGATAATGTTAATACTGTATCCTTCTCTTTCGGACACCATTTTTTCTGCTTCAAGCTGTTTGTCGGAATAATCAAACACCGTACATTCCGCACCGAGCTTTGAAAGCACGGGCATCTGCTGACCGCCGCCGCTTGCAAGTCCCAACACCTTTTTACCTTTCAAATCACCAAACCACTCGTGAGGAACGGTAATACAAGGTGTGAGTACAACAGTATAATTATCTGCTGTAGTTTTTTCGTATTCTTCGTGACTTATAGGCAATGTATATTCACAGCCATTTTCAGCCCACGAATCCCACGTTTCTGAATTTATTTTTGTGTAATCTATCATAATTTCACCTTAAATCCCATTTGTGTGTTCGTCAAAATTAGCTTTTATAACTCGTCTTTCTCTTTCACTCACACTCCAAATGTGAATACCTGTATCAGCGGTATTGAAGAAAAACTTACAGTC
>JAZSLJ010000067.1:0-10510 GCA_045535305.1 Acutalibacteraceae bacterium | reverse complement strand
TTTTGTTCGTAGTATAAAACATAAAATATTATTATTTTTTTGATTGTTTGCAAAATTTTGGGGTTCTACAGGCTTAATACACCTGCAGAACCCCTTATTCTTTGCGGTTTTATACGGTCTTCGCTTTTTTTACATCCCCTTCTGTTTATTCTTTACTTATTACCTTTTTCTGCCACGATTTTTTGTTACATTCGGGGCATTTCATATATCTCGTTCTGCCGATGTGCGGTGCGATATACATCGCATTGATTGTGGGAACATATTTGTGCTTACAATGTTTGCATTTGTAATATCCTGCAGTTTGTTCAATCTTCATAGCAAAGTGAAAGCCGATTAATGCAGGAATGAATCCCGAAAATACACAAACCATTCTCTGCCATTCTTCCATAGGCAAAAGCGAGCCTATAATAATCGGCACGAACAGAACAATTAACGAAAAAACACCTATAACCCATTCAAGAGTAAGCAATCTTCTGTCGCTTTCTTCCTTTTGTTTTATCATTTCAATTAGTTTGTTTTCCATTTCTTTGTTGTAATTATCCATAGTAACCACCTCTCCGCTTAATAAATCGTTTACGCTGATTTTAAGAACAGCACACAAATCAAGCATTATGGCAGAATCGGGCATAGATTTGCCTGTTTCCCACTTAGACACTGCTCTGTCGGTGATGTTCAGTTTTTCAGCCAACTGTAATTGAGTCATATTTAAATTTTTTCTGCATTGGGCAATGAATTTACCTATTTTCACTTGATCCATGAGTTGCCTCCTTTCAATATCAGTTTATACGCAATCATATAAAAAATCTACATACCGACGGTTGAGCGAAGAGATATCAACCAACAGTAGAGTTGCTTCACAGTGTTATTATATCATATATCTGCAACAAAGCACAATAAAATTAATTGGTAATGCAAAAAGAGGCTGTAAAAAACCTGAGTTTTTTACAGCTTACTTTTATTTTTTATTAAAGCACAGGCATTTCTGTCATTCTCAGTCTTGCACAGCCGTATGGGCAAAGCTCGATTTCCTGTATTTCGAAAACGGGTGTTCTTGATTTCGGTGTTTTTCTTGCAACACTTCTGTACGGAAATTTAAGCCCCCAATCAATCTGCTGCATTTTTGCTTTTACTGTTACAGGCGGGTTATTCTGCGAAAACGGAACATTCCCAACCGTATTATATTTAACTTCAAAATCTGCATCCGAAAAACCGTAATTCCAGGGTGTTTTCGGTATAAACTGATAATCACAATACGGGAATTTGCGCTCTACACCTTTTTTGGTGTATTCTCTCATTTGTTTTTCATAGCTGACAGGAACAGAGAAAAGCAAAGAGCCCATTTGCAAAGCATAAAGCTCATTTGGTCTTTTTTTCAAAAACGGTGTTGCCGTAAATGCCAGTTCAATTTCTGTTTTTCCCTGTTTTATTGCAAAATCAAGGTCTTTAACAGGTGCATCTTCGCCGTTGACTTTAAGATTTTTTGCAAAAGACGGGATTCTGATTACAAAATTAAAATCTCTTTCTGCATCTATATAATAGTGCATTTTATTTTTAAAGGGATATTCAGTTTCAAGTCTGATTGTAACACCGTTATCGCAAAGAACCGCAGGAAGCATAACTGAATTTATTATTGTGTTATCCTTGTGCATAAATGCAGATAACGCAAATTTTGGCCAACCCTGACTGAAATTTGCAGTACAGCAACCGAAGTTCGGTTCAAGTCCGAATGTGTGTGCATAAGGACCGTTTGTACTCCACGGAGCCATAATCATCGTTTTCTGACAGGCAATCTGATTTACCTGCTGAACATACTGATGCGTCCACATATCCTCGCTGAGTGTGGCGGGAAGAGCATTGAATCCGATAACCTCAAGACGTTCTGCCCATTTGTTATCACCTGTATGTGCAAAAATTTCCTCATAAGAATACATCTGCTCAACAACAGCACAAAGCTCCGTTCCTCTTGTTGGGTCAAGCCCGGAAAGCACCTCATCACCCGTAAAGCCCTCAAATGCAGTGCCGTTATATTTATCAAGAATTTTACGGAGTTTTTCTGCATTATCGGTATAAGCATCACCCAGCAATTCGTGCGAAACTGCTTCACTTTTAAGCATCATAGCTATGTTTACTATATGAGTTTTCAACCGCCATATATGACTCGGTTTTTCCCATGAATCAATTGCGGAATTATAGTCAAAACCCTGTGCTTTAATGATTTTTGCAAGATCTTTTATCCATTCTTCCCTATATTTTTCGTATAAGAAATTGAGTGAAATAAAAGTCTCAAACCATCTGAATTGTGCCCATTTAAACAGCTTGCTTTCTCCGCTTTTAAGCATTTCGTAATAGTTTTTAAGCACTCTGTAAATAACATCGGGAATTCTTTCGTCCCCTGAACAATCGTAATAAACTTTCAGAGTTTTACATATAAGCTGTATTGCCCATGTGTCGTATTTTGCTCGTTCTTCCTTTTTGCAGGGACAAATCCAACCGTCATCTTCCTGAGCTGAAATAATCGCATCTATGTATTTTTTAACCGTTGCAATCATTTCGTCATTTTCCAGAAGATAAGCAAGAGGAATAAAGCCATCAAGCCAGTAAGGTACTCTTTCCCAGCCCTCGCGGTTTCCTCCGATCCACGCACTGTCGCGGATATCGGGCCATATTTTGTGAAGATTTCCGCTAAGTCCTTCCGCCTGAATTTCAAGCTGACGGCGAAGCCAACCCTCAGGTTTTACCTCTTTTGACGTATATATACTCCATTTGTTCATATTTTTCACCTTATGCAACCTTTTCAATTTCCTGTGCTTTGTTTTCTTCTGTATCAAAGCCTTTTTTGATAAGGAAATACAAAGGAATCAATGCAAATATACATACTATACCTGCCCACAAAAACATATTCTTTGCAGGAACGATTACTTCTGCTCCCACTTCATTTATTATAGTCTGTGCGGCACTCTGGCACGCCATATCGCCTATAACAGGACCTATAACCATAGGAAGAAGCACGGCAAAAATCATTCGGATTCCTTGGAAAAGTCCCGCCTTACCCTCGGGAATAAAGTCCTTGACAGCAGCACCGAAAAGAATATTTACAAGAGCATTACCGAGTACAACGGGCAACAAACTTAAGAGAATGATATAGATACTTGTGCTTGTTGAAAGCAGGAAGAATCCAAATGTCATTACAATAACGCCCAACACAAGGCAAATGCCTTTTTTCTCAACCGAGAGCTTAAGAAGTTTTACAATACAGAAGAGAAGTATTGCAATAACAACCACAGCAGTTATTATTACACCGGGCTTCAAAAGATTTTCTACTCCGCCGTTATCGGGAATAACAACATACTGAATATATGTAAGAAGATAGGGATAGAAAACCTGAAATGAGATTATAGCAAAGCAAAATGATGCAAGAGCAAGATAAAGCCTTGCATTTTCTTTTATAACAGAAGGTCTGAAGCCGTAAAAGAGATCTGCAAGATAGGATGTGGAGCTGTCATTTCTCTGCACGGTACGGGGCGGGTCTTTAATAAGAAACAGTCCCAGAACACCGCATAAAGTAACTACAAGACCGAGTCCGCCAAAGAAGATTTTATAAGAAATTGTACCTGCCTGAGCAAAGCTGCCCACGCCCGTAACCGCAAATGAGGATATGGTGCCGACAACAGATAATACTGTTTCAACAACGGGCCTTTGCTTTGGTACGGTAACATCTGTTACCCACGCCTGAAAAGCCGCGTCATTACTTGTTGAGCCCATAAAGGTCATAACAATATCCATCAGAATAACGAACCATACCGTATAACCGAGAATCTTGACTTCATCTGTAAGATTAAACAGATTTGCTACATTATCCTTTGTTATAAAACCAAACATGGCCGTAACAATACCCCATAATATGTATCCGACTGAGATAAACATTTTACGGTTTTTCAGCTTATCGCTGAGAGCACCCATTACAAACGTAGTAAGCACTGCCGCAATAGCAGAGAGTGCGACCATACGGGCAACAGCTGTTGTTGCTTCCATTGTACCCATAATAGCTGCCTGTGATACATCTGCATATATTTCGTTTGTAATAAATGTGTTGAAATACATATTCTCCGTATTCCACGCAATACCACCCATGAAGCAAAACAGGGTGATTATAAACCAATTCTTTTTACTTAATTTTTCTTTAGTCATATCTTTAATTTCCTTTTAAATGCCTGTTTATTCTTCAGGAGTCTGATATGTTACATCTTCAAGCTGCATTGTAACCTCTTCGCGGGTAAAGCCTTCAAGATTATATCTGTCGGAATAATAATTAAATTTTTCAATAGTAAATGTAGTGTCCGGCTTGCAGGTAATCATCGTACAGCCTCTTTGCGAGCCGAGCTTATCAATACCCGAATATGCAAAATAGTCAATGCTGTAGCCGTAGCTGAACTGAATACCCTTGTATTCAAAAGTGGTGCAGTTAAGATGATCGTGTCCGTTGAATATAGCTTTTGTAGAGCCAAGCTCCAGCATTTTTTCAAAAAGATCGTCTTCTCCGACACCGGGGAAAATTCTTTTGCCGCCTTCACCGATTATACCGTCGATATATTTAAAATCAGCTGTATCTTTAAATCCGTTCGCTGCAAATTCATTCCAGCCGTCGCTCATTTCCACCAGGGGAATATGGAAAAATGCAAGCGATTTAACAGGCACGGATTCTTTACTGATTTTTTCATTTTCAGCGTTCATTCGCTTGATTTCGGATTCGTACCACTCAACCTGATTGGGATGAACATTATCATATGTACCCTTTATGCTTTCGATAATGCTTCCAATAACATTATCGCTTACATAAGCCTGCGAATCAATCAGAACCATAGCCTGAGTGATAATGCCGCTTGAATTCTTAACCTCGATTATGTGATTTCCGTAGCCGTCAACATCTTCGGGACCTGCCCGGAACAAGCAATATTTATATTCTTCGTTTTCATAAAATTCTGCAACAGATTCTCTGTCAAAATATGAGTATGCTTCAGCATCGTGATTACCGAAAGTAACATCCCAATAAACACCAAGACTCTCCATTAAGTTTGCAAATGCTTTTGCTCCGCTGTAGTTATTGAATGTACCTGCCGAATAAGGAACGGGGAATGCAATATCCCCCGTAGCAATAACAAGGTCGGGTTTTTCCTTAGTTACCATAGCCGCAACTGCGTTAAGAGCTTTTTCATCCACAGTTTTTGAAAACAAACCGCCGCCTATATGAATATCGGTAAGATGCATTACCTTAAAATCCCTGTCGGTTGTAAAATACCAATATCCGTTTTCATCCTGCTGAGGAACAAGCTGATTTTCAATTTCAACCTTTTTATATGCGTTTCCTTTTTTAATAAGATTCTGAACAGCCAAAACGTTGCCTATTGTCATTAAAATGTCAATAACAAGAATAACGGCAACAATGATGAGTAACGCTTTTTTACCTTTTTTATATTTTTCTTTTGCCAAAATACACCACTCCTTTGCGTTTATAAATTTAAAATACCATAAAATTTTTAAATTTTCAAGCATATTGAAAATTCATTTATGAAATACAGATAGATTATATAAGTATAAAATAAATATATAATTTTAAAACACAAACTGCCCTCACAAAGAGAGCAGTTAAAAAGTTTATTAGCTGAGTTCTTTTATAATTGCTTTGAATTCATCTGTATCGCGCACACAATCAAGTTCATCGTGTATAAGCCATTTATCACGGAGAATTTCGCAAAGAGGACGAGTATCTGAAGTTTCAAAATCAAGTTTTCTTTCTGTAATCTCACCGACTAAAACGGAACTGTATTTTTGCTCATCGGGAAATTCATCAAAAGCCTTTGCTGCATCGACAGCCAAGTGCAGATGCTTAAATGTATTAGCTGTATCGCCCATAAGTGCATATCTCTTGGCTATATCAAAGTCGAGCCATACATCACCCCAACTATTTTTCGGACGATTACCGTCAAGAATAAGCTTTTCCAATTCAAAGATTTTGTTTATTGCAATAAATTCAGTTTCTACATCAACAACATCTGCATCAGCTAAAAGCCAAATAAATGACTTTAAAAATTCATAACTTTGCTTTATTGCATCTCTTAAAAAAGGCAGTTTCTCATCCTTTTCCAAAGCCCACCACATTTGCCTCTCTTTACTGAGTTCCATCGAGGGAAATGTTTCATAAATTTTTTTACCCATTTCTTTTCTGCCGTGAAGAATATGATTGAAAGCCAATCTTGATGCTGCTTCAAGTCTGAGATTAATGTCAGGGCAATACTTCATAATTCTTTCACCCAAGGCAGTTATCTCCGCATCATACTTTGCCATATTTTCTTCCCATTCAGGAATATTGCCGTCATCGTCACCCGAAGCAAAAAGTGCATACATCAGCTTGTCAAGAAGGACGTAGTTGTTAGGAAATTCTTTTACACCTTTACGGGCAATAATTATGCATTGATCAATATTTCCCACGCTTATTGCTTTTTGAAAAGCTTCAAGATAGCCGTTTACCGCTTCCTTTTCTTTTGTTTCATCAACACCCATCAGCCTGTCAGTAGATATTCCAAAAAATCCTGCAATGATAGGTATTAACTCAATATCCGGATAACAGTTATCATTTTCCCAACGTGATACAGATTGACAAGATACACCAAGCACCTCTGCAAATTCTTCCTGTGTAATTTCTCTTTCTTTTCTCAATCTTTTAATCGTTTCACCCATATTTAATTTCATAATAAAAAACCTCGTTTTATGAATTGAAAGCGACGTCTCTTTCTGTATACATTTTGACATATTATAAAGAGAATTACAATATCACGAAGAGAGAGTTTTTTTCACGGTACGGGTGAAAAAGCAAAAAAACCACCCTTTCGGATGGTTTCTCTTTTAAATACATATAATTATGCTTTGTTTGCTGAACCGAAGAGTTCGATTTTTTCTCTTACACAAGCCTTGATTGCTTCTGCGCCGGGAGCAAGAAGCTTTCTGGGGTCAAAGCCCTTGCCTACAAGATCCTTGCCTTCTTCGATGTACTTTCTTGTTGCTTCCTGGAATGCAAGCTGGCACTCTGTGTTAACATTGATCTTAGAAACACCGAGAGAAATAGCCTTCTTAATCATATCAGCAGGAATACCTGTGCCGCCGTGAAGAACGAGAGGCATTGTGCCTGTCTTTTCCTGAACTGCTGCAAGAGTATCGAATGAAAGACCTGCCCAGTTTTCAGGATATTTACCGTGGATGTTACCGATACCTGCTGCAAGCATTGTAACGCCAAGGTCAGCAATCATCTTGCATTCGTTGGGATCTGCACATTCACCTGCACCTACAACACCGTCTTCTTCGCCGCCGATTGAACCAACTTCAGCTTCAATTGAAAGACCTTTTTCTTCACAGATTGCAACTAATTCCTTTGTCTTTTCGATGTTTTCATCGATGGGATAATGAGAACCGTCGAACATAATTGAGCTGAAACCTGCTTCGATACAAGCTTTTGCACCTTCGTATGAACCGTGGTCAAGATGAAGAGCAACGGGAACAGTAATGTTAAGGCCTTCAATCATACCTTCAACCATACCTACAACTGTCTTGTAGCCGCACATATATTTACCTGCGCCTTCAGATACGCCGAGGATAACAGGAGAATTCATTTCCTGTGCAGTAAGAAGAATTGACTTTGTCCATTCAAGGTTATTGATATTGAACTGACCAACTGCATAGTGGCCTGCCTTTGCTTTTGTGAGCATTTCTTTTGCATTTACTAATGGCATAATTTTACACACTCCTATAAAAATTTAACATTAACATTATATATCACACACACCTAAATGTCAATAAATTAACAAAATAAATCAGTAGATTCAACCATTTACGAGTTAAACAAAAAAGTATTTTGAATATTTATTTTTTCTTTTTGAAAGCCGAAGTCATCTTATAAACCGTTTTGTACACGGGATTTTCAAGCACTTTTTCAGCTTCTTTCAGTTGTGCACGTATCTCAATCCCCTGCGGACAATGCATTTCGCATTTTCCGCATCCTACACACTCCGAAGCAGGAGCATATTTAGCTGTGCATTTGACATAATCCTTGAAGCCTGCAAAACTGCCATCGGCAAAATGTCTGTTATAAGCAGAGAAAGTTCCGCAGATATTAACATTTTTAGGACAAGGCATACAGTATTCGCAACCTGTACAGCCAACCTTCATTTTTGAATTGATAGCGTTGACAACTCTTTTGAGCATCTCTTCATCATCAGCGGTCAATTCACCGATTTCCGTCTCAGATGCGGTCTTTATGTTATCCGCTACCATTTCGTCGGAATTCATCCCCGAAAGCACAACGGCAACCTCCGGCTGATTCCAAAGCCAACGGAAAGCCCACTGTGCAGGAGTATGCTGAACAGGATGAGATGCAAAAATTTCTTTAGCTTCTGCCGGAAGATTGTTAACCAGTCTTCCACCACGAAGAGGTTCCATAATCATAACGGGAATACCCTTTTCGTGTGCATGATTCAAGCCCTTGCGCCCTGCCTGAGTATGTTCATCCATATAGTTATACTGTATAAGGCACATATCCCAATCGTAAGCATCTATAATCTTACAGAACATATCCGATTTGCCGTGGTATGAAAATCCGACCTGACGTATTGCACCGCTTGCTTTCTTATCTTCAATCCACTTCTCAATACCAATGCTTTTCAGTCTTTCCCAGACCTTGATATCCGCCATCATATGCATAAGATAAAAATCAATATGGTCTGTGCGCAGTCTTTTTAACTGCTCATTGAAAAGCTTGTCGAGAATTTCTGTACTTCGCATCAGCTGCGGAGGGAGCTTCGTTGCAATATATACCTTGTCGCGGATATTATTCTTTTCAAAAATTTCACCTATCGCCGATTCGCTGCCGGGATATATGAAAGCCGTATCAAAATAATTAACACCGCTGTTGATTGCATTCATAACCTGACGCTCTGCATCCGCCATGTTGATTTTGCCCATTTTCTTTTTAAACCGCATACAGCCAAAACCTAAAACAGACAGCTTGTTGCCGTATTTATCCTCACGGTATTTCATAAGATTACCTCCGAGTTAAGTATGTTTGTATATTTAAATTAATAACATTGATTATATCACTGCCTCATAAATGCCGATACACTCTCTACCCCTAAGGTTATCTGACACGTTTCGGGCATTGAAATATAACCTTAATTTGTTATCATGATATGTAAGACAACAAGCATAAACATACTGTGCCATCCAATAATTTTCACCGCATTTTTGAGGCATTAAAAAAGGTTTTACAAACTCAAAGTTAACGCCATCATCAGATTTCAGAAGCATAATCGCCGAATGACTTTTGCCATTTTTTTCAAAAATACCGTTTTGTAAGCCAATGTAACAGTCAGCCAATTTGTATACTTTCAGGCAACCTGAACAAAGATTAAGATATTGTATGTTTTCGTCAGGACTGATAATAGGTGTTTCCCTTGAAATATAGCCGTTTGCAATGCTCTTGCTTTCAGCAAAACTTATATGCGTCGGCTCACAGAACCCGCAATCTTTAATAAAAGTCTGCCCACAAGAATAATACAAACGATAACCATTTTCAATATTCATCAAAAACGGATTTGAAATGGCAATTCCTCTCTCATTTTCTTCAAAATCCCGCGTTTTACCGATTACACGATATGGCTCACACCAATCAACAAGATTTTTCGACTCAACACAATAAATTTCCGATTTCCATTTAGCTCCAACAAGACTTATAAGATTAAAAATAACCGGTCGTGTTCTCTCATAAAAAAGATAATATCTTCCGTTAACGTAGTTGATATTTGGACGCATAGCACGATTAACAATTTTACCCTTACACTCAAAACTTATTCCATCAGAACTTTCATAATGATATACACCAAAAAATGTATGGCAAAATAAATGCCACTTGCCGTCGTGAGAGTGCAAAGGAGTTAATACACTCGGGTCAGCAATAACAAAACTATCCCAAGGATTTTTAACTATAGGATTTTCCCTGTATAGTTCAAATTCAGCATTATTGAACTTTTCAAAAGTCAGACTTTGCATCTTATCACCATCCTTTATCTGATAATATCAAAAAATATATCGTAAGTCAATTGCATAGGACTCAAATATGTAGCAATTACGGTCAGGAACAATGTCGCTCTGCTTCGCTTGGAGCGCTCGTATCGCTCGTGTTTCTTCCTTTCTCGGCTTGCTATATCTGCCGAAACACAAGGTTATTGCTTGGAATTCAATCTGAAAAGCAAAAAGAAAACGACCACCGTTTGGTGATCGTTTCTTTTTGTCTCTATGTAACGAAAATCAAACTGACATATCAGCTATCAATTCTATAAGAAAAAGGTTTTATATCGTCATAGATGTTGCTATCCTCAGCTCGCTCTTTAACAAGATCATCTAACACTTCATGCATAACTTTTAGATTACTGCTAAATTCATCAGACAGCGTTCGTTCTCCAACAAT
>JAZSLJ010000073.1:0-258095 GCA_045535305.1 Acutalibacteraceae bacterium | reverse complement strand
AGGATGAGCCCAGTACGATGAGTCATATGTACCGTTATCCGCATTAAGCATATCGTAACCTGCATCCTGAAGATATTTTGCAGCTCTTTCGGATTCAGCCATATTACGGCCAACCTCAGTATATTCTTCACCGGGCATTGCACCTTCGCAGAAGCCCTTCATCTTTGATTCAACAGAGTAACGAAGAGATACGGGATAATCGCTGCCGCAAGCATCCTTGATAGCTTTTACAACCTCAGCTGCAAAACGATATCTGTTCTCAAAACTGCCGCCGTATTCGTCTGTACGCTTATTAAAGAATTCAATTGCAAACTGGTCAAGAAGATAACCTTCGTGAACAGCGTGAACTTCTACACCGTCAACACCTGCATCACGGCAGAGCTTTGCTGTCTTTGCAAAAGCTTCAATAATTTCGTGAATCTGCTCAACAGTCATTTCGGGGCAGATAATGTCGTGTGCCCAACGAGAAGGCTGAGGGCTGGGAGATGCAAGCTCGTGAGATGTATCAAGAATCGGCTTTACAAGAGCACGTGTGAATTTATTTCTGTGAAGAGGTGCAACAAGCTCGGTAATAGCCCAGGAACGGCCCATACCTGCAGTAAGCTGAACAAACAACTTAGCACCTGTCTTGTGAATTTCATCCATAAACTCTTTAAGATCTTCAAACATTTTGGGATTCTGCCAGAGCCATTTGCCCCAGAATGTATCACGAAGGGGAGCGATACCGGGAATGATAAGACCTACATTGTTGTTAGCTCTTTCGATAAAGAGTTTTGCAGCTTCTTTATCAAAATGACAACCGCCGAGTTCAAACCAACCGAAAAGAGATGTACCGCCCATAGGACACATAACTATTCTGTTTTTGATTTCAACATTGCCTATCTTCCAAGGGGTAAACAATGCTTCATACTTTTGATCCATAAATCACACTTCCTTTTGATATTAAAAATATCTAATATAACAAATTAATTATATTAAAATCTCATTTGTAAGTCAAGATAAAAAACGTAAAATTGTTATTATATTAACAATAATATCTGTTAGAGAAGATGAAAATGCATATTGAAAATTTTTATAAAATAGGTTACAATTTATGCGGTGAATAAATATGCTTGATGATTACTTGGTTTTATTAAGAAAATATGCAGGAAAAACACAAATCGACGCAGCAAAAGAAGCAGGTCTTGACTTGGCAAAATATACATCATTTGAAAAGGGTAAAAGAACGCCCAATCCCGATGAATGTGTTCTTCTTTCACAAATGTTGGGCTTTGATGAGGATGTTCTCAGTCCCGATGCAAAAAATTCTTTCGCACATCAATCAAATTTATTCAAAAACTACGGAATAGAATATTCATCCGAAGAACTGCCCGATGAATCAGAGCTCATAAGAGAAGGATTAAGCACAGAAGAAATACTTCTTCTTACTTTGTTCCGAAAAGCAAGTGATGAAAATAAAGAAAAGCTTTTACAAACAGCAAAAGAATTTACAGAATAGTTAAAACCACCGATTTGAGTCGGTGGTTTTTTTTGCATTATCTTATGCCGTATTTTTCGATAATATAATCCATATCCTTATCGCCTCTGCCTGAAAGACAAATAAGAATTGAGCCTTTACCCATTTCTTTTGCAAGCTTCATACCGTATGCAACAGCATGAGAACTTTCAATTGCGGGAATAATACCTTCAAGTCTTGAAAGCTTGTAGAATGCATCAATGGTATCATCATCATTGACAACGTCATACTTAACTCTGCCTAAATCGTGAAGGAATGCGTGTTCGGGACCTGATGAAGGGTAGTCAAGACCGCTTGCAACCGAATATACGGGAGCAGGTTCACCGTTCTCATCCTTAAGCATAATACTGTTGAATCCGTGCATAATGCCTTCTGTGCCGTATTTAAGACTTGCTGCGTGATCGCCGACCTTTCCACCAAGACCGAGAGGCTCAACACCGTAAATGTTTACAGGGTCATTTAAAAAGCCTGAAAACATACCCATAGCATTAGAACCGCCGCCGACACAGGCAACAACAGCATCGGGGAGTTCACCTGTCATTTCGAGGAACTGCTCTCTTGCTTCAATACCTACAACACTCTGGAAATCACGAACCATCATAGGGAAGGGATGAGGACCAACAACTGAGCCGATACAGTAAATAGCATCTTTATATTCATTACAATATGCTTCAAATGCCGCATCAACAGCTTCTTTGAGTGTTGCAAGACCGTGAGTAACCTCAACAACGTTTGCACCGAGAATTTTCATTCTTGCAACGTTGGGAGCCTGTTTTTTGATATCAACAGAACCCATATAAATATCACATTCAAGTCCGAAATATGCCGCCGCAGTTGCAAGTGCAACACCGTGCTGACCTGCACCTGTTTCTGCAATTACCTTCTTTTTGCCCATGTATTTTGCAAGAAGAGCTTCACCCATACAGTGGTTAAGCTTATGTGCACCTGTATGATTCAAGTCCTCTCGTTTTACATATATCTGTGCATTACCCACCTGTGATGAAAGTCTTTCAAGGTAGGAAATAGGGGTAGGTCTGCCCTGGAATTCTTTTCTGATTTTGCGGAGCTCACTTATAAATTTGCTTGATTTGCAGATGGTAAAATATGCTTCATTAATATCTACCATAGCTCTTTTTAAATCTTCGGATACGTAGGCACCGCCGTATTTTCCGAAAAAGCCGTTTTTATCAGGATAATTCTTAAAATAAGTATCAAAATCAATACCGTTAAATAACATTGTTTATTCCTCCAATAATAAATAAAATTTAATAATAAAACTTAGAACAGGCAACGCCATCGTTTTGTCATAAGCATAAAAATCAACCTCCGATAAAATAAAAAGTCCCTGACAGAAAATTGCTTTCTGTCAAGGACGAATAAACTTATCCGTGGTGCCACCTTGATTCATGAGAATGAACTCATGCTCTTAGCAGGATACTTGCATATCCCCGATAACTAACGCATATCAACTCGTTGCAGAATACTTTGCGAAAAACGCATTTGACTGCACCCTCAGCGGTCCATTTGACAACTTGTTTCTTAGCCGACTCTCAGCAACACAGGCTCTCTGTAAAGGCATCATTGCCGTTATCTCCGCTTCAACGGTTTAATATATTAAGTTTGTATTGATATTATCACAAAAAAAATTCAATGTCAATAAGAATGACGAATTTTCCAGTATTTATAACAAGAATAGAGTGCTATATATTAATTTTCGCTTTTTTCAAGCTCAAAGCTGTATAATTCACCGTCAACAAGTGTAAGAATGCCTGTTTGACCTTCATCAAATCCTTCATAGGTTTCTTCCGGTACATTAATTTTAATAATTTCACCGTTATCAACCTTAAAAACAACAGTAAATTCTCTTATTGCTTTAGGGTATTTTATTCCTATCATTTTAGCACTACAAAACTGTTCAATAACAGTTGCTTTAAATTTGTTAATCGTGCATACAGGCTCAAAATTTTCATCATCATAGTCAGCTTGATTTTCTTTCTGACTTAAACGCATTTCTTTATATTCCTTGTGTTGTCTAATTGCCTTAACAGCACAAAATATAATAAAAATTGACCCGCCGCCTACAAATACACCCCAAAACAATATATTAAATATTAATTCATCCAAAATATTATCACCTGTACATATGTTGATACATCAAGTTTATCATACTGATTTAACAAAATCAAGAATACAAAAAAAGAGTATTCACAGAGCAAATCCCTTATGAATACTCAATATGGTCGGAGTGACGGGATTCGAACCCATGGCCTCTTGGTCCCGAACCAAGCGCGATACCAAACTTCGCCACACCCCGATTATTAATATGACCAAAATATTATATATCATTTATTTTTTTTAGTCAAGCACTTTTTAAACAAATAATGAAAGTGTGCAAGAAAAACTCATTTGTTGTTCCTGCACACTCAAATTCGTATATTAACATTCTAAAGCTGTGATATAATCATCCGCTTCTTTTCTATTCTTGAATATTATAATATCTTTGTAATTATATCTGCAAAGTAAATCTACAACCTTCGGTCGGCTTTCGGTGTTATAGTTTCTGATAAATTCCAGAAACTCCTCGTCATCCTCGGTTTCAATCCATGGCATATCTGCTCTCGGTTTCCCTTTTCGTTGGTTTATACCGTCAAGACAAATATCAGTAGGATAATCTAAAAAGAAAACAGTGTCGCAGTCATTTAATCTCATTTCCATTGTTGACCCATAGTTGCCGTCTATTATCCATGATTCATATGATAGTACATCTTTGAGCCTTTTCAGAAAAACATCTTTAGCAACAGTTGTTTTGTCCGAATTCCACATCAGCATATCAAGGTGAAACAGCGGAATTTTTGTTGCATTGTGTAATGCTCTTGAAAAGGTGCTTTTGCCGCTACCGGGACAGCCTATTACAATAATTTTTTTCATTTTAATCTACCGTGATTTCATCATACATTATTTTGATCATTTTTGTACTGTTAAGACAAATTCCTGAATTATTACTGTGATAATAAGCAAGAAGCATATAATTACCGCCGTCAAATACGGCAGGGTAACAATAGCCGTTTTCAAGGTCATCCTCGATATAAAATAAATTTTCTCTGCTGAATGTCTTGCCTTTATCCTTACTCACCGCCATAACATAGGGTGTTCTGCCCCAGAGGTCATTTTCTTCGCGCAATATGTGTTCGGGAACAGGATTGAAAACAGCTACGGTCATATTTCCGCAATCCTTAACGAGCATAGGAGAGCAGGGTGAAGAAAAAAACAGATTCGGTTCTGGTGTTGTCCATGTTATACCTTTATCTGATGAAAATGATTCATACTGAAAACCTGTATTTGTTCTGATATAACACCATAAACGGCCGTCAGCAAGCTCATAAAGTCCCGGTTCTTCATAGCCGTCGGGGTTGTTTTTAAAGGGATTGAGCAGCTCGGTTTCTGTCTTTATCCATGTTTTTCCGTCATCATCAGAGTAAACAAAACATATATCACCCGGCATAAAAACATCGTTTCCGTTTAGAACGGTATGCCTTGCCAATGGCAATATAATTCTGCCGTTTTTCGTTTTTAATACACGGTCATTATTAATAACATAATAATCTGCTGTATCAACACAAGCAAGACAGTTAATCGGCTCACTCCAGCTTTTTCCGTTATCAGCAGAGCGCGTTAACACAATCTTGTCTGTACCGTCAGCATTTTTAACTATATAAAAAGCACCTATATCACCGTTGTTCATACGAAGAAAGCTCAGACTCATAATATTTTTTGTTTCTTCGGGCTTTGTGAACAGCACACTTTTTTCGCTCCAGCTTTCACCCTCATCGGTGGATATTACAGCGCAGATTCTTGCATCGTCATCATCATCCCAGCTATTGCCGATAAATTCTGTATAACCAAACATTATTGAACCGTCGTCAAGGCGTATAAATGAGCCTTCACCGTTTCGGGGATTGTTCTCGGTATCGATAAACAACACCTGTCTGCCGATTTTTTTCATAACTGTAAAGCTCCTTTAATAATTTTCCATTTATCAATAAGCATCTCCATACTGCAGGCCGCATTTGCAGGTGATGTTGAGGGTAAACACTCTGCGTCAATTCCGACAGTATCACGTATATACTTTTTATAATACTTTTCTGCAGTTTTGCCGTTTACATAAATCTGTTTTATATCGGCATTTTTAAGAATCTGAGTCAAATCATTGGCAACAACATTTTTAATTGAGCTGTCAGAGCTGCCTGTAATATCGCAAGAAGCAATTACATCCCAGAGAGCAATATGATTTTTAAGAAGAAAAGCTTTTTTATCCTCAATACTCACAGGTAAATCATCACCCGTAACGGCAGATACAACCTTCCAGAATCGGTTTTGAGGATGACCGTAGAAAAACATCTGCTCACGTGATTTTACCGACGGAAAACTGCCGAGAATAAGTATTTTTGAATTCTTATCATATAAAGGCGGAAAAGGATGTTGCGGCATAATCTACTCCTTAAATTTTTGTAAAATAATTATATCATCGGTCTTTATTCAAGTCAATGCAATAAGCTATTGTTATTTTGATTTATTTGATGTATAATCATAGAAAAATGAAAGGACGTGCAGTATTGCAGAAAATTAATTATCAACTTATTCTTGAAAATGAAATAGAAAAAATAAAATTAAGCGGAACAAAGCCGTCATTATTGCTGCACGCTTGCTGTGCGCCCTGTTCAAGCTATGTTCTTGAATATTTAACTCAATATTTTAATATTACAATATTTTATTATAATCCGAACATATCTCCGAAAAATGAATATCTTTTCCGTGTGGATGAAGTGAAGCGACTTATATCACAAATGCGTTGTGCAGAATCTGTTGCTTTTATTGAAAGTGATTATGACCCAGATAATTTTTATAAAATTGCAAACGGTTTAGAAAATGAGGATGAGGGCGGAAGCAGATGCTTTAAATGCTACCGTTTACGTCTTGAAAAAACTGCTGAATATGCAAAAACACACGGATTTGATTATTTTACAACAACACTTTCAATCAGTCCCTATAAAAATGCGGAAAAGCTTAATTCTATCGGTGCAGAGCTTGCGCAAAAATACAACGTACAATATCTTTTTTCGGATTTTAAAAAGAAAAACGGATATAAACGTTCAATAGAATTGTCGGGTGAATATAATCTGTATAGACAAGACTATTGCGGCTGTGAATTTTCAAAGCTTGCCGCAGAGAGAAACCGAATCAGTAAGGAGAAATCAGAATGATTGCTATGACTTTTAATGTGCTGTGCGCAGGCAGAAAGGAAAATCATTGGTGCAAAAGACAGCCTCTTGTACGTGAAATAATAAAAACATACAAACCTGATGTTTTCGGTATTCAGGAAGCTCATTTTGCATGGATGAGATATATAGCATCTCAATTCAAGGATACATACGCTTATGTGGGTGTGGGCAAAGATGACGGACATCTGAGAGGCGAGTATTCTCCGGTATTTTATAATAAAATCAAGTATGAATTGCTTGATAGCGGTAATTTCTGGCTTTCAGAAACGCCCGGCAAACCTTCGCTCGGATGGGACGCCGCGGAAAACAGAACCTGCGCATTCGCTTTACTCCGTGATAAATCAACAGGGGAGAAAGTCGCAGTTTTAAATACACATCTTGACCATGTTGGCGAAACAGCAATACGTGAAGGCGCAAAACTTGTTGCAGAAAAAGCTGATTCTTTCAAGGGTATAAAAACAGTTATTATGGGAGATTTTAATGTAACACCTGATTCGGCCGCATACAAAATAATGCTTGATTACGGTTTTGAAGATTCTCGCACAATAGCACACAATGCAGATAATATCAACAGTTTTCATTGTTTTGGTAATGCTTCAAAAATGATAGATTTTATATTTGTAAAAAATATAGCAAAAGTCAACAATGTAAATACCGTAATTGACAAGATTAACGGCAGATATCCGTCTGACCATTATCCCGTAATAGCTAAACTTGAAATATAATTGAAAATTCCGCCGGTTTACGGCGGAAAATTTTTGTTATTGCAAAAATCCTGTCCTTAGAATATTATGATATTAGATAGATTAAGGGGAGTGTTGTAATGATAATATCGCAAACTGACAACAGAATTTGTATCAAATTGACGAGTAAGGATATGCTCGAACTTGATATTACATATGAAGAACTTGATTATTCCAATATTGAAACTCGCAGAGTACTGTGGACTCTGCTTGATGAAGCGCGGCACGAATTGGGAAACAATATCCAACTCACACAAAAAATGATTGTTGAAGCCATACCGGATAACACCGGCGGATGTACAATATATTTCACAGTCAATGATGCAAAAGGAATCAAAAACAGTAAAAAACAGATATTAAAAACAGGTGCAAGAATAATATGTTCATCTGATAATATAGACAATATTGGTGAACTTTCAAAAGTATTATCCTCAAGCGGAAAAATATCTAAAAGTGAATTATTTACCGACGGAACGTCATACAGAATGATTATCCGTCCTGAAATTTCAATTTCTGACAGTATTGAAGCTATTGTATCTGAATTCTGCGATATTTGTGATGACAGTGCAGCTGCATACACTTATGAACATTGGAAACTTCTTGCATCACCGGATGCAGTGGGTGTTCTTTGGGCATTATCGGATTAAATCACTGAACATAACGGGAATTAAAAACTTCTTCTATGTGATTACGGTAGATGTTTTATGATTACTCCTTACGCCTTTGGTAATTAAATACACAATTGTTTGAATTGGATAAAAAAATCGACAGGTCGAAACCTGTCGATTTTTGGCAGGGGCAGAAGGACTTGAACCCTCGGCACGCGGTTTTGGAGACCGCTGCTCTACCAACTGAGCTATACCCCTATATTAAATTGGTGGACCATCAGGGACTCGAACCCCGGACCAACCGGTTATGAGCCGGTTGCTCTGACCAACTGAGCTAATGGTCCAACTTGGTTGCTTGATTATTATATCATAAAAAGTTAAATTGTCAATACTTTTTATAGATTTTTTTATTATTATTAAATTAAAATAAATCCCGTCCAATAACCTTTATATCGAACGGGATATTTGTTTTATTGTGCAAGTTTCATTGTCATTTCAAGAATACGTTTAACACAAATTTCAAGATCTGCTCTTGTCAGTTCTCCGTTTTCATAAGCCGCTTTCAGCTCTTCGGGATAACCAACCGGCATTTTCATATCATTACCTGCTTTAACTTCAATAACAGGGTTATTTTTAACGCCCCAATCGGTTTCAACCATACCTTTAAATCCCCATTCATCGCGGAGAATTCCTGTAAGGAGTTCATAACTTTCTGATGTATGTTGACCGTTGATTCTGTTGTATGATGACATAACTGTCCACGGGTCTGCTTCTTTTACAGTTATCTCAAAACCTTTAAGATAAATCTCACGTAATGCTCTTTCGGAAATTCTTGCATCAATATCGTATCTGTTTGCTTCTTTATTGTTACAAGCAAAATGCTTGATTGAAACAGCAACTTTTTGTGATTGAACACCTCTTGAAAGTGCCGCCGCGGATTTACCTGCTATGAGAGGATCTTCAGAATAATACTCAAAGTTTCTGCCGCAAAGAGGATCTCTGTGAATATTAAGAGCAGGAGCAAGCCAGATACCGATATTGTTCTCTCTTATTTCAGCACCGCCTGCCGCACCAACAGAATAAATTAAGTCGGGATTCCATGAGCAGGCGAGGAGTGTTGCACACGGCCATGCTGTTGTGGGGACACCTGTTTCAACATCAAGTCTTAAACCTGCAGGTCCGTCAGCTGTGGGAATTGCAGGAATACCAAGACGGGGGAGTCCGCCGAAGCAACCTGTGTTTGCAACACCTGTTTTCGGCTGACCGCCGACAAAATCAACAAGTTCATCAACGGTGAACTGTGCAACAAATTCATCAAGAGTAATTTCTGTGCCGACATCATCAAACATAACAAGTTCTTCTGGAGCTTTAGCACCTGACAGTTCATTGATACCGCAGAGATACATTTCCTCACCCATAGGTAATGTCTCAAATGTACCGTCTGAAAGCATACGTTTTGCAAGCTTAAAAGGTTTACACCAATCGGATAACTGTTCTGTAACGGTATCTTCCGATACAATGTATTTATAATCAAGCTCATGTGCACATCTTACACAAGTACCCATATAAAATTTGTATTCACCTTTTTCAAGCACAAATGCTGATTTCTGAATTTTACCAAGATCATCAAAACTTGCAAGGTCATTAACTTTACAGCTCATTACAACCGTTTCGGATTCACCGGGAGCAAGTAATTTAGTCTTTTTAAATGCACAAAGCTCTCTTGCAGGCTTACCGAGCTTGCCCTGCGGAGCTGAATAATACAGCTGAACAACCTCTTTACCGCTTATATTACCTGTATTTTTTACATTTACAACAGCAACGATATTTCCTTCACTTTCACAGCAAACTTTACCGCTTAATTCAAAAGTTGTATATGAAAGACCGAATCCGAAAGGATATCTTACATAATCTTTTGCACCGGGTATAGTTTCAAAATAACGGTATCCTACATAAATATCATCAGAATAATCAATATACTGAAAACTTTCCCAGAATTCATCCTTACAAGGATAGTAATCATAGGATTTTGTGATTGTGTCGGTCATCTTACCTGACGGATTAACATCACCGCAAAGAATATCGGCAATAGCAGCACCGCCTTCAATACCGCCCTGCCAACTCATAAGTACGGCAGAAACCTTATCATTTTCAGCAAAATATTCACAGTCAATAGTTGCACCTGAATTAATAACAATAATTACCTTGCTGAATTTTTCACAAGCCTTGTCAATAAGTTCTTTTTCTATATCGGAAAGATAATAATCACCGGGGATAGGTCTGCGGTCAACACCTTCTGCAGAAAAACGGCTGATTGTAATAATTGCAGTATCTGCCCATTTTGATGCATCAGTAATAAGTTCATCAGGAACAGCAGGTTCTTTAACGTGCATACTTGCAAAAGTATCGTATGTCATATCGTCGCGCTTTGTGCAGAATTCCATAGCATTAACAATATCCCAGGTTGCATTTATCTGAGCCTGCGTGGGAATATGTACACTTTCTTTTTTTACATAATCCTTGTAAAAATCAACGAGAGGCATATAAACAGAAATTTTATCCTCATCTTCTTTCATTATAAAGCCTTCAAATATGTTTCTGATATAAGGAACATTAACATCTCCGCTTCCGCCGCCACCTTTTATATATTCAATAGTAGCCTTACCGAAAAGAGCCACTTTTGTTCCTTTTTGTAAAGGTAACGCATTATTTTCATTTTTAAGCAATACCATACCTTCAGTTGCTGCTTCTCTTGAAAGCTGAGTATGCTTTTTTGATGCAGTTACGCATCTGCCGTCTTCACCGAGGGGAATACAAGGCTGATATCTGAATCTTGCATATTTATCCATAAAGAATCACCATCCGAGTTAAAAATTATTATTTTGATTATATAACAGATTTAAAAAGCAGTCAAGCATATATATAATAAACCATCGGTAAAACCGATGGCTCAGATTCATTCTAATCTCCAATCAATCGCATTATCACCTAATAACTCATTTGCTTTTGAGAAATGTCTGCAACCGAAAAATCCGTTATATGCCGACAAGGGACTTGGGTGAGCGGCTTCAAGTATATGATGCTGAGGATTTGTAATAAGACTTTTTTTATCTCTTGCAAATCTGCCCCATAAAATAAATACAACAGGCACTTTTCGTTCATTGAGCAAAGATATAACTCTGTCTGTAAAAATCTCCCATCCAATACCTCTGTGGCTTGCAGCCTGACCGCCTCTTACCGTTAAAACTGAATTAAGAAGCAACACGCCATTTTCAGCCCATTTAGTAAGATCACCGCTTTTAGGAATAGGATAACCTAAATCCGCGCTGTATTCTTTATATATATTAACGAGGGACGGGGGAGGAGCAACACCGTCCTGAACGGAAAATGAAAGTCCGTGTGCCTGGTTAGGTCCGTGATAAGGGTCCTGACCTAAAATTACGGCTTTAACACTGTTATAATCGGTTATTTTCAGCGCATTAAAGATATTATACATATTCGGATAAATAGGGTAGGCGGGATTTCTGTATTCTTCTACGAGAAAATCGTGAATTTTTCTGTAATACTCTTTTTCAAATTCACCACTGAGAACATTATCCCAATTATTATCAAATTTAACCATCAAATCATCTCCGATTCAATTAAATATTAACATAATAATTTTATTTTAGCAACCATATAAAATTTTATTGATCATATTTTTAAAAGCTAAGTCAGGTGTAACAGAATATTCATTTTTAAACATTTTAATTGTGTTTTCATAGTGGTCTATTGCTAATTTACGACAGCCTTTTTTTATCAATGCCGTAATTATAAGAATATGCAGGTCTTCAGACAACGGGTCTATTATCAAGCCCTTCGTTGCATAAAATACCGCAGAATCATAATCACATTCATCAATCATTTTGCTTACAGCTGTTGCTACGTATGTTATCATTCTTGAATTATAATATGTTGTAACGGGTAAACCCCATATATCAGCGGAAAGAGATTCTATAAACGGATAACAAGTGTTATCAAGAAAAGATTTTGCTGCTGCAGAATTGATATTAAATTTTGATATTACCGTAAGCTGTTCGGCATCCACAACAAGATTAAATGATTTATTAATTTCATATGAGCCGTTTTTGGCAACAATAAAGCTTTCATCGGGGAATGCAGGCTTTATTATTTTTTTTAATCTGCAAACAAGACCTCGCAGACTTGAGTAGGGATCGTCAACACCTTGCGGCCAGAGTATTGCCGTGAGAATATCAACAGATGCAATTGTTTTTCTGTTAAGAACGAGGTAGGCAATAAGCTTATTCATGTGCTTTGAATGTATATCATTTTCCGATATAATACCGTAAGATGTCTTAATCGTTAATTCACCGAAAAAATTTATATAAACTTTATTTTGTGCTTTTGCCATAATATCACCTCATTTTTAATCTTACACTATTATTTTAACTATTTTTATAACTAATGTCAATTATAATTTAATCAATAAATTGATTATATGGAGGTATGATTATGGATAACAGAAAAAACTCATTAATAATTCTCGACAATGACACAATGTTTGCGGTCGGTAACGGAACATTCAAAATTGATCTTATCAGTATTGAGGAGGCAAAAGCAATTGTTGAAGTTTTTACCGATGTAGGCGTTTGTTGTTGTTACACGGACAGAGCTATTGACCGTATTCTGACAGATTATCTCAACATTGATATTACCAAATGTCATTATGAACAGATTTTTCATTTAGAGCCAGGTCAGAGCGCAATCGTATTCAAGCGTTATATCACACCTTCAGAGACTCAGCCTGTTGTAAAAACAGAAAACGGTGTTGAAGCAAAGAAGATAGAAAATGTGTATATCTACTGTGAATACATCAACAAACTTGCATAGGACACAAGATAAAGCCTTAAAAAAGTGCCTGAATATATTTCAGGCACTTTTGTCATTTATTTATAAATGTTTTTTAACGAAGCTTATTAACAATATAATTGATTATATCAATAACTTTGGCAATAACCTCAAGCCACACAGAATATCACTCCAAATCATTCAGGATGTTAGAATTATACATTATAATCATCAATTTGTCAAGCATTTGCCTTTGAATATAACAGATTCTATATTGAAATTTTCATCAGCAATAACGATATCCGCATGTCTACCTGCTTCAATCTTTCCGTATATGTTATCTATACCGATTGATTTAGCAGGATTTTCTGTTGCCGCGGCAACTGCGATTCGTTTATCAACACCGATTTTTATCAGATTTTTCATCATATCATACAAATTCATTACCGAACCGGCAAGAGTTCCGTCGGACAGAGTTGCTTTGCCGTTATTAACGGTTACATCAAGATTGCCGAGCTTATACTGACCGTTTTCAAGACCCGTTGCCGCCATTGAATCCGAAATAATAACAAGTCTATCACCCACAGAATTAAACATCATTCTGAGTACTGCATCGTGTATATGAATACTGTCGCATATTATCTCAGCGTATGCATCTGTATCAAAAAATGCACCTATTACACCCGGATTGCGGTGATTCAAGCCGTTCATAGCATTGAAAATATGAGTGATGTGATCTGCACCGCAATTTATTGCTTTTACGGCGGTATCATAATCACAATCAGTATGAGCAATAGAAACTTTTCCTTTAAATTCTTTTATAAAATCAAATGCATCTGGATATTCCGGCGCAACATTTACGATTTTTATTATATCACCAAGTGAATTAATAAAATTAATATCGGGAGCTTTTAATAGTGTACTGTCATGTGCGCCGCATTTTTTCGGTGAAAGATAAGGTCCTTCAAGATTTACACCTGCAATATCAGCACCATTGCAGTTACATTTCGATGCATATTCAATATTGTTTACCGCATTAACGATGTCATTATCTGAAAGAGACACCGTTGCAGGCAAAATCACTCCTATTCCGTTTTTTAAATAATATTCACGCATTGAGCAGATTTCTTCTGTATTCGCAAAAGAAAAATCACTACCGACACATCCGTGTGTATGTATATCAACAAGTGTCGGAAAAATGTATTTTCCCGAACAGTCAATACCGTCATCAACACTTAATTTATTATCAAAATCAATTATACTGATTTTATCATAATCAATTTTGATATTTCCGATTTTAAAATCACCGTCATAAAAAATATATCCGTTTTTTAATAACATTTTAATCACCAATATTAATTATATCACAAAATTATAATTTTTTAACTATCTTTTACAAAAAAATACAAGAAAATTTAATAAATATTCAAAATTTATATGTTGCAGAAACACCTTAGTTATATTATAATAGTTAATAACATCTAAAATTTCGGAGGTTACTATGAATATTGCTGATGTAGCGGCTTCAGCCGTTAAGTTTATTTCAAAAAGAAGCGGAAAAAAATTAGCAAAGAAAATGACAGCACCGCCAATTCCTGATCACGTTGTAAAACACGTTGCAGGAGATAAATATAAATTAGGTTTTTCTTGCTGTGAGGTTATGCCTGATGATCTTGACACTAAAACATATTGGATTGCAGGACATGCTATGGCAAAAAAAATAGAAGGTGTCTATGACCCGATTACAGTAAGTGCAATGTGGTTAGGCTGCGGAGATAACGGCGGATTATTCATGGTAAGTGCTGATTGTGTAGGTCTTACACGCGTTGAGGTTACAAAAATACGTGATATGCTCTCTCCGATATATAAAAAAGTTGGTTGTGTCGGTATAAATATATGTTGTACACATAACCACGCAGGTTTTGATACCGTTGGTTATTGGGGCAAGCTTCCTAAGACGGGCAAAAACGAAAAATATATGCAAAAGCTCTTTGATTCAATCTGCAAAGTATGTCATGAAGCATATGATAACAGAACAGACGGAGATCTTTTTGTCGGCACAATTCATGTTCCCGAAGCAGTTTTAGACCGCAGACCTCCGGATGTAACGCATGATGTACTTACAAGATTAAGATTTGTACCTGATAACGGAACAAAAGAAACATGGTTTCTGAATTTCGGTGCACATCCCAATACACTCGGCGGCTCTTGCAGAAAAGTAAGTGCTGATTACCCGTACCATATGCGACAGACTATCTACAAAGAAAAGGATGCAAACGTACTTTTCGGAATAGGTGCAATCGGTAATGTTGACCCCGGTGATTTCTGTGAAGATAAGGTAGAAAGAGTACGTCTGCAAGGTGAATGTCTCGGAAAAGCGGCTCTTAAAATAGATAATGATGAAAAACTTGACTGCACAATTTCATCACTCCGTCAGCCATTCTACTATCCCGTTGATAATCCCGTTCTTGCATTCCTTGCACAGCTTAAAGTTATGAGCTCTAAACGCTATCCCTGCAAAAACGGTGATTTGGGACTTGCGCTTAAAAGTGAAATGACTTACATAAAAATAGGTAAGCAGAAAATTCTGCTTCTTCCCGGAGAGAATTTCCCCGAAACCGTTTACGGCGGATACGCTTCGGCAGAAGATTCAGCAACAGGTAAAGGGCCGGAAATCAACCCAACACCGCTTGTTGAAATTGCAGGGGATGAAAATCTGCTTGTTTTCGGCGTTACAAATGATATGACAGGTTATGTTGTTGCTCCTAACGACTTTGTTCTTCACCCTACTCAGCCGTATTTAAGCAACGGCAGAGACCGTTTTGACAGAAGTCATTATCACGAAACAAATTCACTCGGATACAACTCACAGCAGACTATAGCTGACAATTTCAGAAAAATGACAGAAATAATGAAATAAAATTTGCAGGTACACGTTCGCCGACTGTTGATAAGGAAGTATTTGTTTCTCGAACAAAATTCCCCGTATTTTTGCCAAAAGCCTCGCAAGGCGGCAGCCTTGCTGCGTTTTGTGGCTTCAATACAAGCAATTTTTAGTTCTTACGAAACTGCGAAGCACTTTAAAATGCGAAATAATCGTGTAAGAAAAGGCGAAAATCACCGATAATGCTGACGCATATCGGTGATTTTTCAACGATTTATTGTGCGGTTAGTTCACATTTTAAAGAAAAATTTCCTTACCAACAGTCGGCGTTATGTATACCTGTTTTTCATTGTAATTTTATTAACATCTGCTGCGATAATGTCGTCTGTTTTCATTTTTTTTATTTCACGCATCATTGCACTTCTGTCTATAGATAAATAATCCGATAAATCCGACAGCGATAATGGAATAATAAAAGTATCAGATCCGTTTTTATTGCATTGATATTCAAAATATGTAATCAGTTTTTGTCTTGTAGTCCTCTGACTCAAAACATCAATATGCATTTGTGATTTTTGTAATGTAATCATTAACAGATTATTTAAAAATACAGTATGTTTTTCGCAATTCTTATTACATTTTTTCAACAACTTATCAAAATCTATAAATGTAACATTGCATTTTTCTTTTGCAAACACAAAATAAGCATCTTTTTCCGATTCAGGTGCAAGTTTACGACCGAAAACATCACCGCTTTCATAATAGTCTATAATACTTCTGTTGCCGAACATATCAATTCGTATCAGATATGCTAATCCAGTTTCAATCAAGCCCAGAATTTCATCAGATTGACCGAATTGCATAATTATGTCGCCTTTTTTGTATATTTTCGATGTCGTACACAAACACATACGCAATTCAGCCGTTTCTGCACCTGATAAATTCTCAAATGCTGAATATTTAATCATTTTTTACCACCCTATACAGTACCCAATATTTTTTATTTCAACTACATATTGTATTATATTTCATTTTTGTTGCAAATGCAACAGATATTTTTAAATTTATATTGTAAAATGACTCTTGCATAAAATAAATATAAATTTAAAGAATGGAGGTTTACAAATGAAGATTATAAAAAGAAACGGTTCTGAAGAAAATTTTGACATAAATAAAATTATTGCAGCTATTACAAAGGCTGACAGTGCATCTGAAAAAAGAGAGCTTACACAGGAACAGATTGCAGATATTGCAGAATATGTTGAATACAAATGTAACAAACTCGGCAGGGCAGTATCTGTTGAAGAAATACAGGATATGGTAGAAGACCAGATAATGGCAAAAGGCGCATTTGAGCTTGCAAAAACATATGTGCGCTACAGATTTACAAGATCTCTTGCAAGAAAAGCAAACACAACCGACAATCAGATTTTATCACTTATTGAATGTAATAATGAAGAGGTAAAGCAGGAAAATTCAAATAAGAATCCTACCGTTAACAGCGTACAACGTGATTACATGGCAGGTGAAGTAAGTAGAGACCTTACAAAAAGAATTCTTCTGCCGTCAGATATTGTTGAAGCTCACGAGCAGGGTATTATTCATTTCCATGATGCAGACTATTTTGCACAGCATATGCACAACTGCGACCTTGTTAATCTTGAAGATATGTTGCAAAACGGTACTGTTATAAGCGGTACACTTATTGAAAAACCGCACAGTTTTTCAACCGCTTGTAATATTGCAACACAGATTATCGCGCAGGTTGCAAGTAATCAGTACGGCGGGCAGAGTATAAGTCTTACACATCTTGCCCCGTTTGTAAATGTTTCAAGAGAAAAAATAAGAAAAGCTGTTTATGCAGAACTTGACGCGCTCGGCGTTTCAGTCTCCGACGATAAGATAAACGGAATTGTAGAAGGCCGACTTCGCGAAGAAATTTCAAGAGGTGTTCAAACAATCCAGTATCAGGTTGTAACTCTTCTTACAACCAACGGACAAGCACCGTTTGTAACAGTATTTATGTACCTCGGTGAAGCTGAAAATGAAGAACAGAAGGCTGACCTCGCAATGATTATCGAAGAAACTCTGAAACAGAGATATGAAGGGGTCAAGAATGAAGCAGGCGAGTGGATAACTCCTGCATTCCCCAAACTGATTTATGTTCTTGAAGAAGATAACATAACAGAAGGCAGTAAGTATTGGTATCTTACAGAACTTGCGGCAAAGTGTACTGCAAAAAGAATGGTGCCTGACTATATCTCCGAGAAAATTATGCTTCAGAACAAGGTTGATAAAAACGGAGACGGTCATTGTTATACCTGCATGGGTTGCCGTTCATTCCTTACTCCTTATGTTGATGAAAACGGTACTCCAAAGTATTACGGCAGATTCAATCAGGGTGTTGTAACCGTAAATCTTATTGATATTGCTCTTTCAGCAGACAGAGATATAGATATATTCTGGAAAATATTTGACGAACGTATGGAGCTTTGCCACAGAGCATTAAGATGCCGTCATGAGAGATTAAAAGGTACATTTTCAGATGCCGCACCGATACTTTGGCAATACGGTGCATTGGCAAGACTTGAAAAAGGTGAAACAATAGATAAACTCCTTTATGGTGGATATTCAACAATATCTCTCGGCTATGCAGGTCTCTGGGAGACAGTTTATGCTCTTTCAGGAAAAAAGATGACAACACCTGAGGGTAAAGAATTAGGCCTTGCTATAATGAAAAAGCTGAATGAATATACGGCAAAATGGAAAGCAACAGAAAATATTGACTATTCGCTTTACGGAACACCGCTTGAAAGCACCACATATAAATTTGCAAAATGTTTGCAAAAGCGTTTTGGCGTTATTGAGGGTGTAACCGATAAGAGCTATATTACAAATTCATATCATGTTCATGTAACAGAAGAAATAGATGCTTTTGAGAAATTAGCTTTTGAAGCTCAATTCCAGACACTTTCTCCCGGCGGTGCAATTTCTTATGTTGAGGTTCCCAATATGCAGGATAATATCCCCGCAGTACTTGGAGTTATGCAGTTTATTTATGATAATATTATGTATGCCGAGCTTAATACAAAGAGTGATTATTGCCAATGCTGCGGTTTTGACGGTGAAATCAGAATCATCAAAGATGAAGACGGCAAGCTTATATGGGAATGTCCTAAATGCGGTAACCGAGATCAGAACAAAATGAACGTTGCAAGACGCACCTGCGGTTATATCGGAACTCAGTATTGGAATCAGGGCAGAACACAGGAAATCCAGGAAAGAGTTTTACATCTTTGATATGAATTACGGTGAAATAAAAAAATGCGATATTGCAAACGGTGAGGGAGTCAGAGTTTCACTTTTTGTTTCCGGCTGTACTCACCGCTGCAAAGGCTGTTTCAATGCAGATACATGGGATTTCAATTTCGGAAAACCGTATACACAAGAAACTGAAAATTATATAATAAGTTTGCTGAAAAGTTCTTATATAAGCGGCTTTACACTACTTGGCGGCGAACCTTTTGAACCGACTAATCAGCGCGCAGTTCTTCCGTTGCTGAAAAGAATAAAAACTGAATATCCGCAAAAAAACATCTGGTGTTACACAGGCTATCTTTTCGATAAAGAATTACTTGATGACAGCCGTGCAAGATGCGAAGTAACCGATGAATTGTTAAAATGCATTGACGTGCTTGTAGACGGCAAATTTATTGAAGAACTGAAAGATGTCAGCATTGCTTACAAAGGCTCGTCAAATCAGCGTATAATAGATGTACAGGCATCCTTGCAATCAGATAGTATTATCCTTTGGAACACAAGAAGTTCACAGATTGACATGAAAAAATAATAAAAAGTAACCGGTTGGAGAAATCCAACCGGTTTATTGTGTTTAAATATAATCAATCAAAGATTACCATAATCTCATGGATGATTGTCTGGAAGATATTTTTAATCATTCTGATAAATCTTTCAATGGTTGATTCGGCTTTATATTCAGCATCAATACCTGTACCGCCGTAGCAACCGATGTTATTACTTGTAATTTTATTACCGTAGAAATCTGTCTCAGGAGCACCGTCAATTTCAATGCCTGCACCGATAAGAGGGGAGTCCTTTGAGAGTACAAAGCTCATTATATCAGCTGTGTCTTCACCCGCAAAACCCGGTACTGTATTCATTGATGAAAAATCAATAAGAGGAGTCATAACATTATAATAGCAGTTGTTTGCGATTTTGTTACCTCTTGAAATGTTATCAAGGTCATATGCAAAGGTTGCGCCGTCCTGCATTACAAATATATTATTTGCAACAATCGCATTATACATATTTTTAAGCTGGAATTCAGCAGAATTAATGATTGTATTGTTATAGAAATTTAATTCGTGTTCACCTGCTGAACCTACAGCTGTTGTACTTCTGCCACCGTTATCGTTAACAGAAAGACAGTAGCGTACTGTGTTGCCGTGATGACCGCTGTAATTGGGGTTGTTACACATAAATCT
Source organism: Acutalibacteraceae bacterium (assembly GCA_045535305.1). Taxonomy (GTDB): domain Bacteria; phylum Bacillota; class Clostridia; order Oscillospirales; family Acutalibacteraceae; genus UBA1081. Next base: position 237,712 of record JAZSLJ010000073.1, on the reverse strand, counting down.
CATATTGTCATGTGAGTAGATATACTGATACGTGCAGTTATGTGAATAAGAGTCAAAGTCAACGGTCATACCGTCGCCAACATTCTTTTGTCCTGCAATTTCACAATACTGAACAGTACTGTTAACACTGCCCCAGAACCAGCAAGCTGCGGTGAAAAACTGGATTTCGCCGTTTTCATCAAGACCTTCACCCTGACAGCAATCAATCATACGGCAATTTGTAACAAGAGCTCCGTCGCACATACCGATAAGAATTGCCTCGGCATCCATATCGTGAAGATAGCAATCAGTAATGAGCAGACCTTCATTAAATACGGGATCGATATCATCCTCGGATTCACACCATGGAGATTCTGACTCATTCCACGAACCCCAAATTATAAAACCGTTTGCAACATCATAAACTTCACAATTCGAAATGGTAAGGTCATTTACAGGGAATCTTGATTTTCCGGGTAAGGATTTAACCATAACAGCGGCTCTTGCAACAGCAGCACCGCCCGAGCAATCAGCTCGTCCGTTTACTTTTCCGTTGGGCATATCATAAAAATATACATTATCAATAGTTATACCAACAGATTCTTTATTGACAGTATCAATCCAGATGCCGCCACCGTTGGGAGCCGTGATTGACAAATCGGAAATTGTAACATAAGAACAGTCAACAAGCTTCATAACATCTGCTTTACCGTCAACATAAAGCACAGCCTGTTCACCCTCACCGTAGGATGAAATAACAATAGGATTTTCCTTTGTACCGCACCATTCGGTAAGAACAAAACCTGCTTCATATCTGCCGCCGTTCTTAAAGAGGAATTTTGTGCCGGCGGAATAATCATCAATTTTAAGTCCGCTTACAGTTTTTACAGCATCATCCTCGCTCAGACCGCTGTTAGCATCATCACCGTTTATTGCGTCAATGTAATAGACTGTTGAACTTGCCGCAAATGACATCATACTCATGCAGCAAAACAGGATAGAAACAGTCAAGAGAATGCTTAAAATTTTCTTTGTAGTTTTCATACAAATTCTCCTTTATTGGTTTATAGTAAAATAATAACATCTATTAATTAAATTATCAATAGTATATTATATCTGCACCGTTTCCGATGCAGATATGTAAATTTATGCAGATTTTTTCTTTTTAATAATTTCTGAAAGATCAAAATCGCTAAACTTTGTCTTTTCAAGGAGATTAAGAATACCTTTTACTATAAAGAATGCAATCACACCTGCAACAATACCGCAAATCATACCACCGATAACATCTGTGGGGTAATGCACCATAAGATAAATTCTTGAACAGCCTATAAGCAAAGCATATACAGGGAAAATCCACTTAATTTTCTTGTTGTTTATCGTAAGGAACAATGCTGTTGCAATTTCAAAAGCACCTGTTGTGTGTCCGCTGGGAAAGCTTTTGAAGAGAGATTCTTCATGAGCACCTGCTGCGGTATACCAACTCCAATATTGTGCGTCATCAACAAGTGATTGGAACGGTCTTGGTCTTGCAACCATGGGTTTGATACAAACATTAGTGATAAGAGTGCCGATAATGATAGCAAAGAAAAGCGTCATACCAACTTTTCTTGTTTTCTTAAAGCAACAAAGAATCACACCAACAACAGCAAGAGGAATGATGAATTCCGAATCTCCGAGATGAGTGTATGCACTTACAATAGGGGTGAGCCAATCAGCATGAAGAATATTACCGAAAAACTCAAAAATTGAATAGTCAAATGCAGCAAAAGTGGTGTTAAGCCACTGTGCAACAGCTGACAATGTAGTTTCAACCATAGTATCACTACCTCCTGTAAAATATTTGATATAATTATAACATATCTGAATGATTTTTCAAGTAAAATAACAATAATTTTATTGACATTTTGATTTAATGGATATATAATTTTTTTATTATTTTAATCCCGAAAGGACAGAATCAAAATGGCAAACTATTATCAGCCCGAATTTGAGTGTGCTTCGCTTGAAGAAATGAGGGCTATCCAAAATGAAAGATTAGTAAAACAGGTTAAGCATGTTTATGAAAACGTTAAGTATTACAGAGATTTGATGGATAAAAACGGGGTAACTCCCGATGATATAAAATCTGTTGATGATTTACATAAGCTCCCATTCCTCACAAAAGCAGATTTACGTGATGCATATCCCTACGGTTTGCTTGGTTGTGATTTGAGTGAATGTGTAAGAATTCAGTCTACAAGCGGAACAACAGGCAAAAGAGTTGTTGCTTTCTATACACAGGAAGATGTTAATCTCTGGGAAGATTGCTGTGCAAGAGCAATTACAGCTGCAGGCGGCACAAAAAATGATGTATGTCAGGTTGCATACGGATACGGTCTTTTTACAGGTGGCCCCGGACTTAACGGCGGTTCACACAAGGTAGGCTGTCTTACACTTCCTATGTCATCAGGCAATACAGAGCGTCAGATTCAGTTTATGCAGGATCTTCATTCAACTATAATCTGTTGTACTCCTTCATATGCGGCATATATAGGTGAAACTCTCAAAGATATGGGTCTCACTCCTGACGATATCGACTTAAAAGCCGGTATTTTCGGTGCTGAACCCTGGACCGAAGAAATGCGTCGCGATATTGAAAAATCCCTCGGTATAAAAGCTTATGATATTTACGGTCTTACCGAAACAAGCGGTCCCGGTGTTGCATTTGAATGTTGCGATCAAAGCGGTATGCACATCAACGAAGACCACTTTATTCCCGAAATAATCGATCCCGAAACAGGCGAAGTTTTACCTGTAGGTGAAAAAGGTGAGCTTGTATTCACAAGCATTTCAAAAGAGGCATTTCCGCTTTTAAGATACAGAACAAGAGATATATGTATTCTTTCACGTAAAAAATGTTCTTGCGGAAGAACTCTTATCAAAATGACAAAGCCCATGGGCAGAAGCGATGATATGCTTATTATCAGAGGTGTAAATGTATTCCCCTCACAAATCGAAACTGTACTTCTTAATGAAGGATATTCACCCAACTACAGAATTGAAGTTGACAGAACAAACAATACAGATACACTTGATGTATACGTTGAGCTTAAGGATGAAGATTTCTCCGATACAGTTAAAGCACTTTCAGCTAAAGAAAAAGAACTTGCTTTGGCAATTACACAGATGCTTGGTATTCGCCCCGTAGTTCATCTTGTAGCGGCAAAATCAATCACAAGAAGCGAAGGTAAAGCTGTAAGAGTTATTGATAAGCGTAAACTTCACAACTGATTTAAGAAAGGACTATTGATTATGAGTGTAAAACAAATTTCAGTTTTCATTGAGAATAAAACAGGTAAGCTTGCAGAGGTAACAGACTACATTGCAAAGCACAACATTAACCTGAAAGCACTTTCTATTGCAGACACACAGGATTTCGGTATCCTGAGAATTATTTGTGAGAATCATGCTGATGCTGTTAATGCATTAAAAGCAGAAGGATATGTAACAACAGAAACAGAAGTTCTTGCAGTTGAAATTTCCGACAAGCCCGGAAGTCTTGCAAAAATACTTAAAATCCTTGCCGATGCAGATGTTATTGTAGAATATACATATGCGTTCCTGTCAGTAAAAAATGCTGATCAAGCTTATATGATTTTCAGAGTGGACGACAATAAGGTGGCTGCTGCTTCACTTATGGCAGAAGGAATTCAGGTAGTATCCGATTCCAATTTATTCTGATTAAAATTTAATATAATGAAACCTCCCGATTGCGGGAGGTTTCTTGCATTTAATCGAGTGATCTTATCATTTCTGCAATTTCTTTTTTTGTCGGACTTAATTCTTTACTGAGCATATATTCCTTCATCATTAATTCAGACTCATCTATTTTATTAAAGATAGTATCTGCATTACATCTGATATATTCCATTTCAAGAACTGTTGAAACGGTATGAATACCTTTATCATCAAGTTTTGCAAGTTTTTCAAGAATATTTCTTGTTGAATCTGTAATAACAACAGGATATATTCCGTCAAAAAGCTTTATATCAAGGGCTTTACACATTTTGCAAACTGTTGTAAAAGCCGTTCCGCCGACACCGTTTTTAATGGCACTTACAATAGTAGTCTGCGGTATGCCTAATTCTTCGGCAAACCTTCTTGTGCTTGAATACTTAAGTTTGATATTTTTTTTAATTAATTGAGTTAACTCGTCCATTTTTTAATTATCCTCCTAAATTAAAGTTTATTTTTAAGCTCGGACGCATTAAGTGCAATAGTTATGATTTCAAAGGGAGTATAACCGTATTGTCTTGTAGTGTACAGATACTTTTCTGTCATATCAACAACATCAAATTCGCCTATACCCGACAATATTCCTCTTTTTCCGTTTTGCTCAGAAAGTCTGACAATAATCTTTGTGCCATCTTCTGAGAGTTTCATAGCCTGAAGATACAGATCACCAAATTGCATATTAAAATTATAATCTGCTTTTATAAGCGGAACATTATATTCAAATGCGATGTTGTTTATTTCTGCCTCAACAAAATCTTTTTCATGCGGAACAATTAAATATGAAAACTCATGGTGTCCAATATCTGATGTGGGATCGGGACGCTCGGTGGCACGCAAAAGCGAGAGTGATACGCTGTCAGATTCAACACCTATACCGTATTTTCCGTTATTGATTACAGCTAGTCCTGCACCCGTTTCTGCAACATCAAACCATTTGTGATGACAAACCTCAAATCTTGCCTGTTGCCATGTGGTATTTTTATTCATTTCACGCTTAATAAAACCGGCAGAAGTATCACAAACTACTTCACGGGCAAGAATATTCGGAGCAAATTCAACCTTTGCAAGACGGTGGCTTTCATTCCAATCAACAACATTTTCAACCTCTATTGTATCTGAATCTCTGAACAGTCTTATAATCATTTTCCAGACACTTTTTTGTGTGGATAATACTGTTGTAAATTCTGCTATATTACCGTTTATAAATGAACAATGAAGGGGAGTCGTAATCATTATTTGTTCTTGCCTGTTTCTGTAATTCGGCAGAATATCCCACGCATCATACACGCCGGGGTAATCATAATACAAGTTAAGTTTGTTAAAATCACCTTTAACCCACTCGCGCTGTGTCTTTTTATCACAAAGACTGCTGATACTTCCGTCATCGTTAAATTTAATTGAATAAAAAGGCGTTTCAACCGAATCTGAAATGCTTATCCAATTTGTATCCTTATGTTCGGTGTTGGCAATATAACCTGATGATAATGATTCAATATCGGGAATTGCAAAAAATCCACGTTTACCCAATCTTACAACATCACCTTCTGCCGATTCAACAAAAGTGATGCTTTTACGCTTATGATTAAGAGTATTAAAATACAGATTACCGTTCTGTGTAAGAATTTCATCAAGTTGTCTGTTTATATCCACATAATCCGCAATTGCATCTCTGCAAACGGGGGTAATATGACTACCCGGTAAAATATCATGAAATTGATTAATAAGTAATTTTTTGTAGCAATCACTTAAATTCTCTTTGGGATATTCATTACCTGTAAGCATACGCAAAACAGATACAATTTCAGCATTTCTGAATTTGTATTCAAGCTCACGGTTCCATTTTTTTATATCTGATTTGGTAGTGAATGTACCTCTGTGCATTTCAAGGTACAATTCACCGTCCCATACAGGCAGACTTTTTGTACCGTTGAAATTATCTTCAAGAAATTCTTTTGCGGTAATATGACGTGTTTCCGGCATAACGGGAAGCTTTTCAAAACGGTGCATAAATTCAATCATTTCTTCCGTAGCACCGCTGCCGCCGTCGCCGTAACCGAACATCTGCAATGTTTCAGTATCTGTTGTTTTATCCTGAAAAGCATCCCAGTTGTTTTGTATCTGATCGGGCATATTCCAAGAAATAAAATGTGTCGGCGGTACACAGGCATAAATCTCCGACCCGTCTATACCTTTCCATATAAAATTATTATGCGGAAATCTGTTTGTGTCATTCCATGTGGACATTTTATTGGATACAAAATATTTTACACCCGATTTTTTTAATATCTGAGGCAAAATCCAACTGTTACCGAAAACATCGGGCAACCAACAGGTATCAACTTCTATTCCGAATTTTTCCCTGTAATAATTTTGGCCGTATAAACATTGTCTTATAAGACTTTCGGCAGAAGGAATATTACAATCGGGTTCAACATACATAATACCAACAGGCTCGAATGCTCCGTTTTTGATTTTTTCTTTTAGTTCTTCAAAAACTTCGGGATAGTATTTTTCAACTGTTTCATAAGTATATGCCTGAGTGTGTGCATATCTGAAATCAGGATATTTGTCCATAAGGCGCATTTGTATAAGTACTGTTCGCAGATTTTTCTGAACAGCGTGAATTCTGCGCCAATAATATGCAATATCAAGATGAGAATGAGCAACAAGCGCAACCTTACCGCTGCCTGCATAACCTCGCGCTGAATAAATATGTTTTTCTATATAGTCAGCTGCAGCCAGAACATCCTCAGTTCTGACATCATCAAAATCTATCAGATTAAGAGCATTATCTAATTCAATATTGATCAAATGACAATAATCTTCATTAAAGCAGTCGCTCTTTGCAACATTGAGCAGAAGCTCAATGTCATAAACAAGTGATTGAACTGCATTATTTACTACAGCAAAATAACCGCCTTCAAAAATCTGACGGCATCCTCTTACTGCTAAAGATTCGGGATTACGCTCATCATCGGGCTTTGAACGGTTGTACGCTACAATTTCAATATGAACTTTCTGAGAGTTTATGAACGGATTGATTACAATACTTTCCCTGTTAGGGTCAATTCCGCCGGCATATTGTCCGTTGATTTTGACAATCATTTCTGCCGCTGTTTTCAGTACAAAGCGGATTTCTTTACCCATATATTCTTCGGGGATTACAGCATCAGCTTCAATGAATGCCGTTCCGTCGGGCGAAAAATACATATCACCTTTTTTTAATTCTACAGGTATTTCATTATAAAACTCAAACTGCATTTCTGCAACCTGAGTAGCTTCTTTTATTTTAAATGTCTGAATTTCTGTTTTTGATTCATAAATATATCTTTTAAGCCAACCAAAACGTAAATCAGTATATTCTTCCGGACGCATACTGCGTCTTACAACCTGAATGTGTGCCATTAATAATTATCTCCTTAGGTATCCCAAAAAAACGGTTTTTTACGTATTGCATTAACAGTAACATTTTTACCGAGGTCTTGATTTATTCTTGATTGTATCCAGCTTATACATCTGTCAAGAATAAGACATTTTGAACATTCACCCTTCATAATAACTGTTAATGTATTACCGTCAAATGAGTCAAATAAAATTTCTCCGCCGTCTCCCTGAACCTTAGGACGTATTATATTATTGATGTAATTTTGCATTAAATAACACCTCACAGCAACAATTTTATACGTTTATTCGCATTTTGTCAATAAAAATTTTAAATTTAGGTCATAATTATTCAAAATTTATGACATAATTGCGGACAAGATCACATAATTATAAGCAGGAAGTGATTATATGAGTGCAGAATTTGATAATGCAATAAATGTATTACCTAAAAGAATTAAAGAAATTCTTATAAATGTTCCTTTTAACATAAAAGAGCAAACATTTGAAATAAGACTGCGTCAGGACAAACCGTTAATTCTGTACGGGGTATACGGCACTATGTTTGTAAGAGAAAATATGAGTGTTTCCGGAATAGACTATAATGGTGCATCGGTTATAACACACGATGAGATAAATAAAACGGTTTTATCAATCTGCGAATACTCCCTGTATACTCATCAGAATGATATTGCAAACGGTTTTGTAACATTCGGCAACGGTAACAGAGCAGGTTTTTGCGGAACGGCTGTTATAAAAGATAAAAATGTTTCTGCCGTTAGTAATATAACATCTATAAATATTCGTATAGCAAGGAATTTTAATAATTCATCGGAATTACTGCTTAATTTAATCGGCAACGATTTTAAAGGTATATTGCTGGCAGGGCCGCCTTGCTCGGGAAAAACAACTATATTAAAAAGTATTGCATTTAAATTATCTTCTGAATATACATACGGTTATAAAAAATGTGTACTTATTGATGAACGGTATGAAATGGAAAACACAGCAGGAATAAATCTTGACATTCTGAGCGGTTATCCAAAAGATATCGGCATAACACAGGCTGTGCGTGTTTTATCACCCGAAATAGTAATATGTGATGAAATTGCAACACTGACCGAGTGTGAAAACATAATAAAGGGCATGGATTCGGGTATTAAATTTATTGTAAGCACTCACGCAAAAAATAAAGATGAATTATTAAAAAGAGAATCATCATATAAATTACTGAAAACAGGTTGCTTTGATTATGCTGTAATTCTAAACGAAAAACCATGCCCCTGTACTATTGATAAAATTTACACAATGAAGGAGTTATTCAATGAAAGCGGTAGGAATAATTCTGATACTGTCAGCTTGTTTTACAATAGTTTTTCTGAATGTGAAAAAAGAGATATTGCATTATAAATACATTGAAGAAATTATACGATATCTTGAATTTATAAAAAACAGCGCTATGCACTATTCGGATTCTGTTACGGACATTATAAGGCAAAATCAGCAAATCGACATCGGTAAAAAATACATAAATTACTGCGATAACGGTGCTGAACCAATATCAGCATGGCACGAAGCAGTTAATAGTTCAGATATAACACTTACAGCAGATGAAAAGAAATATATTATTGCTTTTATGTCTGATATATGTTCTTCTTCAATGGAAAAACTTGAAGAACAATGCAATAAATCCATAACAGAACTTATAGAAATAAAAAATCAACTGTTGAAAGAAAAAGACAAGAAAATTAAATTATCCACAGTTACAACAGTTTCTTTCAGTTTGCTGATAATACTTATTTTTATTTAACGGAGATGAATAATGGAAGTAGCTATGTTATTTAAAATTGCCGCAGTAGGTATAATTGTGGCAATCCTTAATCAGGTTCTTGTTCGCTCCGGCAGGGATGAATATACAATGGTAACAACACTTGCAGGACTTATTATTGTTCTGATGATTTTAATTCCCGGCTTAAAAGAACTTTTTGACTACATAGAAGCGGTGTTTGATTTATGACAAAAGTAATGGGAATAGCAGTAATTTCGGCAGTATTGTATTTACTTATAAAAAAATACTGCCCCGAATACACTATTCTCATTGAAATCGCATCAATAATTCTCATATTATGGACAGTTTATCCGTACTTGTGCGATGTACTTGATTTTTACTCGGATCTTTCCCTATCCGACAGTACAGACAGCGACTATTTTAAGATAATACTGAAAATATCCGGTGTTGCAATAATTACGCAATTCAGCGCAGATATCTGCAAAGATTCGGGAGAATCGGCACTTGCCTCAAAGGTTGAATTTGCAGGCAAAACAATAATACTTGCACTGTCAATTCCGATGGTACAGGCTATTTCTGAATTTGCTACAGGACTGATAAAATGAAAAAAATATTAACACTTATAATTTTCATTTTTTTGATATTCGCATTGAACATAACAATCTTTGCAGAAGAAAATGATTATTATTCACAGTCAATAGACGAAATTCTTGACGAAACAAACGAAGAAACAAAATCATTACTTGAAAAACTTGGTTTAAATGAATTTACCGCAGAAGAACTAAGCAGAATCAGTTTTAAAGACATTACAGACCTGCTGCTCGGAATATTCAAAGGCTCTCTCGCAGAGCCGATAAAAACCCTTATCAGATTAACAGGAATAATATTTCTGTTTTCCGTATGCTGTTGTTACATAACAAACGATAACATAAAATTATTGTTTGAATCTATTACAATAATTTATATTTCCCTGCTGATTTTTTCTGATTTAATGAATTGTATAGCAAAATCATCAACAGCATTGGAATCTGTCAGCATATTAATGAAAACACTTGTGCCGATTATTGCCGCAATAGCAGCATTTTCCGGCTCTCCGGGTCTTGCAGTAAGTTATAACGCAATTACCGTTTACGCGGCAGAAATTATTACGGCAATATGTTCGGATTTTTTAACACCTGTACTGATGATGTTTGCAGTATTTTCGGTTTGTTTATCTTTTGCCCCAAATGCAAAAGGTGAAAATATACTTTCGGCAATAAAAAAATGTTTTAATATGCTTCTGGGGTTTTGTTCGGCAATTTTTGCGGGAATTGCGGGGATAAAAAATCTTCTTTCATCAGGTGCGGACAAAGTATCTGTAAAAGGAGTGCAATTTTTATTAGGCTCATCCGTACCGGTTGTGGGCGGCGCATTGAGTGAGGGGCTGTCATCTGTTATTGCCGCAATCTCACTTATGAAAAGCACCGTCGGCGTAGTAGGAATAATTATAATTACGGTTACAATTCTGCCTGTCGTATGCGAACTGATACTGTGGTTATTGGCATTGTCTTTAGCGTCATACATCTGCGGTCTTTTTTCACACACAAAGGCCGAAAATGTATTGAATTCATTAAAATTTGTTGTTTCAACATTACAATCAGTCATACTGTTTTGTGCTTATATTTTCATTGTGTCAACAGGCATGGTAATTCTGATGGGGAGCAAATAAATTAATGGACAATATAAAACAATGGGCTGTTACAATTTGCATTATATGTATTACAACAGGCGTACTGAATTTTCTGATTCCTAAGGGGACAGTTAAAAAGAGTGCTGAAATTTCAATCTCACTTTTACTGCTTATATCACTTATCAGTATTTTTAAAAGTGATATTCTGTCCGAAATATATATTGATTACAGTGATGATATTATTTTATCTTACGATAATGATATAAATTCCTATGTTGAATCTATGGCTGAAAGTGAAATTGAAAAATCCTTAAAAGACAGCCTTGATTTAATATGCACAAATGATTATTCAATTGATACAGTATGGAATATCAGCAACAACACATATCAGTTAGCAACTGTTGTTATTACAATTTCATCAGCAGATAAGGAAAATACTGAAAAAATAAAATCAACAGTCGGCTCTGTAACAGGTGTAATACCGGAGGTAAAAACATCAGATGAAAATCAGCGAAATACTGAATAATTTAAAAAATGACAAAAAATCAATTATTATAGTTTTTGTAGGTATATTGGGATTTTTTTTACTAGTATTAAGTAATTTTTTTACAGATGACAGCATAAATACTAATGAGGACAAAGCTAACAGTGAATCAACGGCAATTCTGACCATTGAGGAGATTGAAGCAAATCTTGAAGAAAAGCTGATAAACACCATTTCACAAATAAGCGGAGTGGGAAAAGTCAATGTAATTGTCAGCGTTTCATCTGCGGGTGAATATATTTATGCTAAAAACGACAAATCAAAAAATGATACCGACTCATCATCAACAGAAAATGAAATTGTTATTTATGACTCAGGTGATGGCGACGCGGGACTTGTTGTAAGCATAAAAAGTCCTGATGTGTTAGGTGTTGCCGTTGTCTGCGAAGGAGGGGGAAGTGCTGTAATAAGAGCTGAAATCACACAACTTGTAACGAGCCTTTTCGGAATTGGTTCTGACAGAGTTTATGTAGGGGCAAGGTCCTCAAAATGATAAACAGGGAGAAATTATAATGAAAATTACAACACGAAAAAAGCACGCAATTCTGGCTTCACTTGTTCTTGTTTTAGGTATTGCAGTGCTTGCAAACTGGTACCTCACAGTCCCTGATACAAGTATAGATCAGGTAATGGGAGAGTCTGATATTGATTCAGACAATGTGAATTCGCAGAATTTGGGCGATGCAATTTATGTTAACGGAACAGATGTAAGTGATGAATATTTTGCTTCAGCAAAACTTTCAAGAGATAATACATTTGATGAAGCAGTAGCAACGCTTAAAGAAATTGTAAACAGCAGTGAAGCAGATGAATCATCTGTTAAAAATGCATCTGACACTATTGCACTTATGACACAAAGAAAAATGGAACAATCTAACATAGAAAATCTTATTGAAGCAAAAACAGGAAGTAACTGTGTTGCAGTAATTTCTGACAACGGTGTAGAAGTTATTATAGATAAAAATGCCGTTTCCGAAGATACAATTTTACAGATAAAGGAAATTGTTATAAACAACACTGACGTATCTCAGGAAAAAATTTCAATAATTGCAGCAAAATAATGGTTGTATAATTTTTATTTTGTGATATAATTGTATTAAAATATAAAGCCTTCGGTTTTCCGGGGGCTGATTGGCGTTATGCGGAGGTTAAAATCATGAAAAGAAGCGAAGCAAGAGAACAGGCATTTATAATCGTATTTGAAAAAGAATTTAACATGGAAGCATCAGTTGATGATATTGCAGCTGCCGCAAAAGATGCTGATTTCTTTGAAATTGATAAATTTGCAAAAAAATTGTGTGAAGCAGTTTTTGCCGATATTGAATCACTTGATAATATCATCACAGAAAATCTCAGACCCGGTTGGAGACTCAGCAGAATTTCAAAGGTAGCTATTGCTATACTTCGTATGGCAATCTGCGAAATGACAAAGTTTGACGATGTTCCCGTTTCAGTTTCTATCAATGAAGCGGTTGAGCTTGCAAAAAAATATGCACCCGAAAATGATGCACGCTTTATAAACGGACTTTTATCAACAGTTTCAAAAAAGTTAAAAGCTGAGGCAGAGGCTTAATTATGTATCTTGGCATTGATACAAGTAATTACACATCATCTTGCGCGGTTTACGACGAACAAAATGATATGTTTTACTCAAAAAAACAGCTCTTACCTGTTGCAGACGGTCAACTCGGTCTCAGGCAGTCCGATGCTGTTTTTCATCATACAAAAAATTTATCGCCGCTTTTATCGGAACTGTGTAATAAATATGCAGATTCGATTTCAGCTGTAGGGTATTCCTATGCACCGAGAGATGTTGATGGTTCTTATATGCCTTGTTTCTCGGTAGGTGAAGGGTATGCAGATGTTATATCGGCAACTCTTAATACAAAAAAATATTCATTTTCACATCAGGCGGGACATATCGCAGCGGCATTGTGGTCTGCAAAACAAACACATCTCGTAAACGAAAAATTTATTGCTTTTCACGTTTCAGGCGGCACAACAGATGTTTTACTTGTTCAACCTGATTCAGACAACATATTTAGCATTGAGATGATTGCATCGTCATTAGACCTGAAAGCAGGACAAGCTGTTGACCGTGCAGGTGTTATGTTAGGGTTATCTTTTCCTGCAGGACCCGAGCTTGACAGTCTTTCATTACAGAGTGAAAAAACATACAAAATAAAGCCATTTATGCGTGATGGATCTGCAAGCTTTTCAGGATTGGAAAACAAATGCAGACAAATGATTGATAATGGCGAAACAAAAGAAGATATAGCAAAATACTGCATAAGCTATGTATGTACCGCAATAGAAAAAATGACAGAGTATGCACTCAACAAAATCGGTAATGTTCCGGTTATTTATGCAGGCGGAGTTATGTCTAATACAATAATCAACGAAACTCTGTCAAAAAAATTCGGCGGACATTTTGCAGAGCCTTACTACTCATCAGATAATGCCGCAGGAATCGCATATCTCACTTATCTCAAGGAGATGAGAAAATGATTACATCAAAAGCTTTGACCGTTTCACAGCTTAATATGTATATAAAAATGAAATTTGAAGGCGATGAAAGACTTAATAAAGTACTGCTTGTCGGTGAAATTTCAAATTTTGTAAATCATTATAAAACAGGACATTGTTATTTTTCTTTAAAAGATTCGCAATCTGCAATAAAAGCTGTTATGTTTGCCAGAAGCGCGCAATTATTAAAATTCAAGCCCGAAAACGGTATGCGTGTCTATGTAACAGGCAGAGTTTCGGTTTTTGAGCGCGACGGCGTCTATCAGATATATGTTGATTCAATGGAGCCTGAGGGTGCAGGTGCTTTAATGCTTGCATTTGAGCAGTTAAAGAATAAACTTACAGACGAAGGCATTTTTAATGAAGAATTAAAAAAACCAATTCCGTCTTTTCCTGAAAAAATAGCCGTTGTTACTTCGCCTGTCGGAGCAGCCGTGCAGGATGTTATAAACGTACTTTCACGCCGTTATCCGCTTGCAGAGATTGTTTTATGCCCTGTTGCCGCACAAGGAACTAACTGTGCTGCGGAAAATACAGCTATGATTAACCTTATCAACAATAAAAAAGCGGCAGATGTCATTATTCTTTGCCGAGGCGGCGGATCTATAGAAGATTTATGGGGCTATAATGACGAAATGCTTGTCCGTACAGTAGCAAACTCCGATATCCCGATTATCACAGGAATAGGGCACGAAACAGATTTTACTCTATGTGATTTTGCCGCAGACTTAAGAGCGCCCACACCGTCAGCGGCGGCAGAGCTTTCCGTTCCGGATATTGAAGAACTTTATCAGATAAATGACGGAATGATATACAGGCTTGACAGTGCAATTTCAGCTTATATAGAAAAACGGGATACTCAGCTGTTGAATTTTAATCTTAAACTTTCTGCTCTTGATCCTATAAAGAAATTTGAAAAACAAACAGCTGAATTATCTGCACTTAATTTAAGATTGATTTCAGCCATGAAGTTTACAATGGAAAATAAAACTTCACAACTTGCAATATTGAGCGAAAAACTAAAAGTATTAAGTCCGATTGATTTGCTGAAAAAGGGATATATCACAGTCCATTCAAACGGCAAAAGAGTAGCATCTATATCAACCGTTTCCGTCGGACAGCAGTTAAGCCTTAAATTTGCAGACGGTGAAGCAATCTGTAACGTTACTCAGACTATTACGGAGGAACAATAAATGGAAAATATGACATATGAACAGACAATCAAAAAGCTTGAAAAATTAATAGCTAAACTTGAAAAAGGGGATTTACCCCTTGAAGAAACAGTTGAGCTTTATAACGAAGCAACAAAGCTCTCGGGCTATTGCACTGCAATGCTTGATAATGCAAAAGCTAAAATAACTGAATTATCCGCGAAATAAGGTAATTACTATGAACAATATAATGGAACAACACAGACAGGCATTTGAAAATTCTGTAATGGATTTTGTGCCTAAAACAGACAAATTATATTCAATAATCGAAACTGCAATGAAATATTCCCTTGAATCGGGTGGTAAACGTGTACGTCCTGTACTGACAATGGAATTTGCAAGAATTTGCGGTATTAATCCTACAGAAGCTATTCCTTTTGCCGCCGCAGTTGAATTTATTCATACATATTCATTGATTCACGATGATTTACCGTGTATGGATAATGATGATATGCGAAGGGGAAAACCCTCTTCACATATAAAATTCGGTGAATCAACAGCTCTTCTTGCCGGAGATGCTCTTTTAACACACGCATTCTCATGTATTGCAAATGCACCGTTAAAACCACAGTCCATAGCTTGTGCAGTAAAAGAGCTTGCAGACTATGCAGGTGTAAACGGTATGATAGGCGGGCAGATTATTGACCTTGATGGCGAAAACAGAGAGTTGACCATTGATGAATTATTCGTTATGGATAAACTTAAAACAGCCGCACTTATAAAATCTGCGTGCGTATTGGGTTGTATTGCCGCTGAGAGATATGATAATATCCCTATTGCAATTACTTATGCAGAAAATCTCGGTCTTGCATTCCAGATAATTGACGATATTCTTGATTTTCTTGAAGGGGAGAGTAACAGCGATATTGTATCAGGTAAATCCACATACGTATCACTCTTAGGAATTGAAAAAGCAAAAGAATTAGCATCGGAATTTACTAACAATGCTTTATCTGCTCTTGAAAAATTAAATGCCGACACATCTAATCTTTATGAATTTACAATAAGCCTTCTTAACAGACAATCCTGACAACGGAGAAAAAATAATGGATGATTTAAAATTATTACCTACAATAAAAAAACCAGCTGATGTAAAAAAGCTCACATCAGAGCAGCTTGACGAACTTGCCGCTGAGATAAGAAAAACACTTATTAACACAGTTTCCAAAACAGGCGGCCATCTTGCGTCAAATCTCGGTGTTGTAGAGCTTACTATTGCACTGCACAAGGTTTTCAATTCTCCGCACGACAAAATTGTGTGGGATGTAGGTCATCAGTCATATGTTCACAAGCTCCTTACCGGAAGATATGAAGATTTTTCAACAATCAGGCAGTATGGCGGACTTTCTGGTTTTTCTTCCCCTGATGAAAGTGAACATGATACATTTTTTTCAGGTCATAGCAGTACATCTGTTTCTGCAGCATACGGTATTGCAAAGGCAAATCAGCTGAAAGGCAACAAAAACTCTGCAATCGCGGTTATAGGCGACGGTGCATTTACAGGCGGAATGGTTTATGAAGCTTTGAATAACGCCGGCAGAGAGCGTTCAAGACTAATCGTTATTTTAAATGATAATGATATGTCTATTTCAAAAAACGTCGGATCATTTGCGGCGCATCTTGCTGTTATAAAAGCAAAACCCGCATATTTCAGAATGAAAGATAAAACAGAGCAAATTATCAACAAAATTCCGCTTGTAGGTAAAAAGCTGTCTAATTCCATTTTTAAACTTAAAACAAGTGTTAAAAGAGCTTTATATAAATCAAGTACAATGTTTGAAGACCTGGGATTCAGATATATGGGGCCTATTGACGGGCACAATATTGAGATTTTGACTGATGCACTTGAAGCCGCAAAATCTGCGGATTATCCCATTCTGCTTCACATAAAAACAACAAAAGGAAAGGGATATAACTTTGCTGAAATAGCACCCAGCGTTTTTCACGGTATTTCAAAGTTTGATATAGATACCGGTGAATTCCATGCTACGGGAACATCATTTTCAAACGAATTCGGCAAGATTATATGCCATTTTGCCGGTAATGATAAAAGAATTTGTGCTGTTACTGCGGCAATGTCAATCGGAACAGGTTTGCACGATTTTGAGCACCAGTTTCCCGACAGGTTTTTTGATGTAGGTATTGCAGAAGAGCACGCGGTAACATTCTGTTCCGGTCTTGCAAAAGGCGGTATGGTGCCGATTTTTGCAGTATATTCAGCATTTTTACAAAGAAGTTATGACCAGCTTGTCCACGATGCCGCATTACAAAAGCTAAAAGTTATAATCGCTATTGACAGAGCAGGTTTTGTTACCGGCGACGGTGAAACACACCACGGCTTGCTTGATGTTCCGTTCCTTAATACAATTCCCGATATAACAGTGTATTCACCCACATATTATGCAGAGATGAACAACAGCTTTATGAAGGCAATATACCGTGATAATGCTGTTGTTGCGGTAAGAATGTTTAAAGGCTCAGAGCCTGAGATTCCGTCGGACTTTGAAATTTCAAGTGAAGATTATGTCGTTTACGGCGATAAAAATGCCGATATTGCGATTGTTACTTACGGCAGACTTTTTGCTTCTGCCGCAAAAGCTCTTGAAATTCTTAAAAATAACAACATAAACATTAAAATTATCAAACTTAACAAAATAAAACCGATTAACGAACAGGCTGTTTCAGATGCTCTTGATTGCAAACATATATTCTTTTATGAAGAATCTGAACTTAACGGCGGTGTCGGTCAGATTTTCAATATGATGCTGACAAATGCTAATTATCACGGCAATTACATTATTAAAGCTGTAAACAATAAATTTGTTCACCACGCTACCGATACCATTCTGTTAAAAGAACATGGTTTTGATGCCGAATCAATGTCTGGCTATATTACGGAGGTAATTAATAATGAGTGAAAAAATCCGTCTTGATGCAAGAATTTTTGATTTAGGTCTTACAGAAAGCCGTGAAAAGGCAAAAGCCTTTATAATGGCAGGTCAGGTTTATGTTAACGGCATGAAAGCCACAAAAGCAGGAACAACCGTTACTGATAAAGATCAGATTGAAGTAAGGGGAACAAGTGAATTTGTAAGCCGCGGCGGTCATAAATTAAAAAAAGCAATGTCCGTTTTTCCTATATCATTAACAGATAAAATTTGTATGGATATAGGTGCATCAACAGGCGGATTTACTGACTGTATGCTTCAAAACGGAGCTAAAAAGGTTTACAGTATTGATGTAGGCTACGGTCAGCTTGCCTGGAAGCTCAGAAGCGATCCGAGAGTAATTAACCTTGAACGCACAAACATAAGATATGTTACCCATGAACAAGTACCTGATGATATTGACTTTTTTTCTGTTGATGTTTCGTTCATATCGTTATGTCTTGTCCTTCCAACCGCATATTCTCTGCTTAAAGAAAACGGCGAATGTGTATGTTTAATAAAACCGCAGTTTGAAGCAGGACGTGAAAAGGTAGGCAAAAAAGGTGTTGTAAGAGATAAAGCCGTTCATTCAGAAGTTATAAAAAAGATATACGACTTTGCCATAGAATACGGATATTGTGTATCGGGACTTGATTATTCTCCCATAAAAGGCCCTGAAGGCAACATTGAATATCTTATTTACCTTAAAAAATCTTCAGAGGATAGCGTACAGATTGATATTGATGCTGTTGTATCAGCATCACATTCCGAACTTGATAAATAAAATCAGAGGTTAAAAATGAGAGTTACTTTAATTCCGAATCTTACAAAAGAAAATGCATATAATTCAACATTATGCTTGTGTTCGGCACTTGATTCATTAAATATTCAATACTCTTTTTACGGCGACTTTACAAACTATGACGTTAATTTTAAAAGTTCACAAACAATTTCTGCCGATACAGATATTATTATTGCTATCGGCGGCGACGGTACAGTAATAAGAGCCGCAAAAGCCGCATTACCTTACAATATTCCTATTCTTGGTCTGAATGCAGGAACTCTTGCATTTCTGTCTGAATTGGAAACTGACGAGGTACAACTACTGAATAAACTTCTCAGCGGTGATTATTTTATTGATGAAAGAATGGCTGTTGATATAATAATTCGCAATGAACAGAACGAAATCGTCTGTTCTGATACCTGTATAAATGATGTTGTTTTTGCAAGAGGCCATCAGATAAAAATTGCATCATTCGACCTTTACTGTGATGATAAATTTGTAAGCAACTACAAATCAGACGGGATAATAGTATCCACACCAACAGGCTCGACCGCATACAATCTTTCAGCAGGCGGACCTGTTGTTGATCCTAAGATTGAAAGTATTATATTTACACCGATTTGTCCTCACTCATTAAATCAAAGAACTATTATTTTTAATACCGATTCCGTTTTAAAAATAGTAAATCCCGGCGATTGTAAACATCCGATATTTGTGTCATGCGACGGTAACGAGAGTATTCCGTTCAATTGCGGATATTCTGCTCAAATAAAAAAGTCTACAAATAAAGTAAAATTCATTCATTTAAAAGATGATACATTTACTGATGTGCTTTACAATAAAATGAAAAACTGATACGGAGAAAATATCAATGAAAAAAGATCGACATTTATTAATTCTTGAATTAATCGAAAAATATTCTATAAGCACTCAGGAAGACTTACTTTCCAAGTTGCTTGAATGTGGCGTTGACGTAACACAAGCAACGGTATCAAGAGATATAAAAGAGTTGCGTCTTGTTAAGCAACCTGCATTAAACGGGCAGTATAAATACTCACAGGCAAGCAGTACTGACGAAAAATACATGAAGTATTATGCAATTTTTGCAGAATCAATCACATCCGTTGATTATGCACAGAATATTTGTGTTGTAAAATGCCATTCAGGTACAGCACAAGCAGTCTGTACTGCAATAGATGCAATAAACTTATCTGATATACTCGGCACTATTGCAGGGGACGATACAATATTTATTCTTTGCAGAACAGAACGTACAGCGCAAAACACAAAGCACGAACTTGAAACATTGTTTAAATAAGGATTGATTTAATTGCTTTCAAATTTAAAAATAGAAAATATTGCAATTATTGAACAGGCATCTATTGACTTTTGTTCGGGTTTTAACTGTATGACAGGTGAAACCGGTGCAGGTAAGTCTATTGTTATTGATTCAATTAATGCAATACTGGGCGAAAAAACATCTCGCGAACTCATAAGAAGCGGTGAATCAAAAGCAACTGTCAGTGCATTTTTTATTGATATTTCAAAGAAGACACAAAATATCTTAGCTGATATGGATATTCCGTGCGAAAATGATAACTCATTACTTATCAGCCGTACGATGACAAAAGACGGACGTAATATATGCAAAGTAAACGGATGTACAGTTACCGTTTCAATGCTCAAGAAAATCGGATTCAGTCTTATAAATATTCACGGACAGTCTGATAATCAGGAACTTTTAAATCCCGAAATGCACTATTTGTTTATAGATGCACTTGCTGATATTGATGTACTTTTTACTCAATACAAGCAAAGTTTTGAAAAACTGCAGGATATTAAAAACAAAATAAACAGTATTACTGTTGACGATGCAAAAAAAGCCCGTCAGATTGATTTGCTTACATATCAGATAGACGAACTTGAAAAAGCAAATTTACAACCGGGAGAACGCGATGAACTGCTTTCAAGAAGAAAAATAATAGCAAATTCACAAAAGCTATCTGAATCACTAATGCTTGCATATTCTGCAATCGCAGGCGGCGATGATTTCCCGGGAGCGGCATCTTTGCTTTTTGACGCGGCAAGGTCATTATCATCAGCAACGGAATATCTTGACGGCACAGAAGAAATAGCAAACGGAGTCAGTGATGCAGCATATGCTGTAGATTCATATATGTCAGATATAAGCAAATTACTTGAAGATATTACTTTTGATGACAGAGAAATTGCGGATATTGAAGAAAGACTTGATTTGTTATACAGACTTTCAAAAAAATACGGTGAAAATGAAGAAGAAATGCTAATTTTTCTTGACAAAGCTCGGGAAGAATTGCATAATATAACTTATTCGGATGAGTTGCTTGAACAACTGCGTTCTCAGCTTGTTGAATGTGAAGACAAAACTCTGACTATAGCCCAAGAACTTTCAGAAAAACGCAAAAAAGCTGCTGAAATTTTTGAAACTCAGATTCAAAAGGAATTATCATTTCTTGATATGCCTGAAACAAAATTTTATGTTTCTTTTGAAAAAACAGTTCTTACCGAAACAGGTATTGATAATATAGAATTCATAATCTCGGCAAATAAAGGTGAAGAACCCAAGCCTCTTGCAAAAATTGCATCAGGCGGTGAATTATCCAGAATTATGCTTGCAATAAAAAGTGTTCTTGCCGCCAAAGACGGTACAGACACACTAATTTTTGATGAAATTGATTCAGGTGTAAGCGGCAGAGCAGCAGGCAAAATTGCATTAAAGCTTTATGCTGTCTCCGGCCCCAGACAGGTTATTTGTATAACACATTTGCCTTCAATAGCGGCGTTTGCAGATAATCATCTGTTTATATCAAAAGCTGTAAAAGGTGAAAAAACTTATACATCTGTTACACAGCTTGACAGGCAGGGACGAATTGAAGAAATATCAAGAATCATTGGCGGTAACGAAAATGACAGTATTCATCTTGAATCTGCAAACCGTCTTCTTACCGATGCAGAAACACATAAAAAGGGTGGCTTAATATGAAAATAGGCGTATGCTGTGGTATGGACAAAGCAGAATTTGCATCAGAAATCGGTTTTGATTATGTTGAACTTAATTTCAATTCACTTACTCAGGCCGACAACGAAAGATACTATCAATTCCTTTCACTTATCCGTGAAAAAAATATCAAATGCGAAGCCGCAAACTGTTTTTTACCCGGTGAACTTAAAATCACAGGTGAATGTATTGATTATGTAAAAATTGAAGAATATCTGAAAAAAGGATTTGCACGCGCCGCAGAAATCGGCATCCGTATGGTTGTTATGGGTTCAGGCGGAGCAAGAAGTCTTCCGGATGGATATTCCTATAAAGACGGCATAAATGATATTATTTATTTTGTAAAGAACTATGTTGCACCTGTTGCGGCAGAGTACGGTATAGATTTTGTTTTTGAACCGCTTTGTAAAGCTGAATCAAATATTATTAACACCATCAAAGAGGGTGCAATGCTTGCATCTGCCATAAATATGGAAAATGTCGGAACTTTAGGTGATTTATATCATATGTATGTTGAAGGTGATACATATGACGATGTGCGTGAGCTTAAAGATATCTTACGGCACGCACATATTTCAAATCCTGCTTCGGATCATCCGCAACATAAAAGAGTATATATGAAAAATGATTCTGAATTCGACTATAAAGGCTTTTTTGATGCTCTCGAATATGCAGGATGTCAAAGAGTTTCAATAGAAGCATCAACCGATAATTTTGAGGAAGATGCGATAATTGCATATAATGTTTTAAAAAAATATAAATAATTTCGGAGGATAAAAAAATGACAGTTTATGACGAGCTTGTTGCAAGAGGACTTATTGCACAGGTAACAGACGAAGATGAAATCAAGGAGCTTATAAATACAGGTAAAGCTGTATTTTATATCGGTTTTGACCCCACAGCTGACAGCCTTCATGTAGGCCACTTTATGGCGCTCTGCCTTATGAAAAGATTGCAGATGGCAGGTAACAAACCAATCGCTCTTATCGGCGGCGGCACAGCTATGATAGGCGACCCTTCCGGCAGAACTGATATGCGTCAGGTTATGACTAAGGAAACAATTCAGCACAACTGTGATTGCTTTAAAGCTCAGATGGAGAGATTTATTGAATTCGGTGAAGGCAAAGCACAGATGGTTAACAACGCTGACTGGCTTCTCGGACTCAACTATATTGATGTTTTGCGTGAAGTTGGTGCTTGTTTCTCTGTTAACAATATGCTCAGAGCAGAATGCTACAAACAGAGAATGGAAAAAGGTCTTTCTTTCCTTGAATTCAACTATATGATTATGCAGAGCTATGATTTCTATCATCTTTACAAGAATTACGGATGCAATATGCAGTTCGGCGGAGATGATCAGTGGTCAAATATGCTCGGCGGTACTGAACTTATTCGTAAAAAGCTTGGTAAAGACGCTTACGCAATGACTATTACACTCCTTCTAAATTCAGAAGGTAAGAAAATGGGTAAAACAGCAAAGGGCGCTGTATGGCTTGATCCTAATAAAACAACTCCCTACGAATTTTATCAGTATTGGAGAAACGTTGACGACGGGGATGTACTTAAATGCATCAGAATGCTTACATTCTTGCCCCTTGAAGAAATAGAAAAAATGGATTCATGGAGTGGCAGTGAGCTTAACAAAGCTAAAGAAATTCTTGCATTTGAGCTTACAAAGCTTGTGCACGGTGAAGAAGAAGCAACAAAAGCACAGGAAACCGCAAAATCTCTATTCGGTGCAAACACAAATGTTGACACAATGCCCACATTTGAGCTTTCTGCTGATGATTTTATTGATAATACTATTGCAGTTAACGAAGTGCTTGTTAAAGCCGGCATAGCAAAATCAAAAGGTGAGGGTAGACGTCTTATTGAACAAGGCGGTGTTTCTGTTGACGATGTTAAACCTTCATCACCTGTTGCAACTATCGCAAAGTCCGATTTTGATAAAGGTTATGTAGTTATAAAGAAAGGCAAAAAGATCTTTATTAAAGTTTTAATTAAATAAAGAAAAAGCTGTACAGCCTAAACTGTACAGCTTAATTTTTTAAATTATTTCATTCTTTTTAAGATAATCAACAATCAAGTCAGCGCATTTTTCATAAGATAATGATGATGTATTAAGACATATATCATAGTTTGTTACATCCATTCTGTCATTACCTGTGAAATACTTGTAGTGATCATTACGCTTTTTATCAACTTTATCAATACGTGCTTCAGCATCTTTTGCAGAAATAGAAAGTCTTGCGGATTCAGTATCAATTCTGTCTTTTTTATCTGCATAAATAAATACACGGATAAGCTTTGTGCTGTTTTTAAGAACAAAATCTGCACATCTGCCAATAACTATGTAAGATTCTTTTTCTGCAAGTTCTTTTAACACCTTAGCCTGGTAATTAAATAGATTCTCCTCAGAAGTGAACTCACTGCTTGACGGAGGAATCAAATCACCTCTGTAAATATATTTAGAAAAACGGAACAGGGGATTCACTTTAAGTTCTTCATCGGTTCTTGCAAAAAGGTCAAGACTGATTCCGCTTTCTTCAGATGCAAGCTGTAAAAGATCCTGCTCATATAATTTAATATTAAGCTTTTTTGCAAGCTCTTCACCTACATAACTACCACCGCTGCCGCAGCTTCTTGATATGGTTATAACATAATTACTCATCATAATAAACCTCCCTATCAATTCTCACTAATATTATAACAAAACAATAATACATATTCAATAGTTTTGCATAAAAAAAACAACCGAATATCGGTTGCTTTTGACTTTATTGATTTAAAACACTCTGGAATGCTGATTTCTTTTTATTCTGCTTCTTCACCTTATATTTGGGGGGATTTGCAAGACGCATTCTTACAGACTTAACTTTTTTAACCTTTTTGTAAACATTAATAAAGGGTTCCATAATAGAATCGTTTACACAACTGAGCACAGCCTGATACATTGAATCATCATAATCATATGAAGAAAGCATTGTAACAATAATAACATCCTGAACCTCATTAGTACCATCATCAAATATTTCATTAATGATACCAAAAAGCTTTTTCATTCGCTGAGGATTATTTTCCTTAATTGTATCAAAAACAAGAGGATTTACATGATTCATAAAGAAATCTTCACAAAGGAAATCGTCATAAATTGCAAGATGGTCTTTATATTCATCTTTGAGCTGAGGATATAATGCTGCAAGTCTTAATGCAAGAGTAGCAGGATCATACAAAAGAGAACCATTTTTTACAGCTGCACGGGAAACCGTTGCCTGAGCTTTGATATTCTGCTGTCTTTTTGCAATCTTTTTAGGTGTAAGTTCTTCTGTAATATTCTCAATGATTTCATTTACAATTGATTTAACATCACGAATCTCATATTCATCAAGAATAAGCAGATAGCTTCCAAGCAAAGTGTAATCACTGTCATCAGTGCTTTTTGCATCTTTTTCGCCGAGAAGAAGACGAATTTTATTGTCATTAAATAAAATTCTTATTTTGCCTTTTTCACCACTGTATGCAATATACTGTGCTTTATCTCTTGTGAAAACAGGTGTTGCACCCTTTTCAATTTCAGCAGGTATATCAAGCTTGAAATCAAGACTTTTCATTGTGGATTCAAGCTCTGTACAAATGGTTGAGAAAACTGAGTTTAATTCTATCATTATTGTTTTATCCTTTCAGGCTATATTAACCGTTAAGTGCGGCAAAGTTAGCCTTGTTTGATTTATAAAGATTTTTAAATACCTCATACTGTTTTTTATAAACAGCGCTGTTATCAGCATTAGGTGTATATGTTTTTATAACAGGTATAAGTTTTTTAGCTTCGCTGACACTGTTAATCATACCAAGACCGCAAGCAACAATAACTGCGGCGCCAACAGCACCAACATTCTGCGGACTGTCAACAGACTCTACAGTTTTACCTGTAATATCTGCAAGTATCTGACAAGTAACCTGAGAAAGCGCGCCGCCACCTACAAAACGGATTTTTTCAGATGTCTTTATTTTCTTTTCCTGAACATCAATAAACCATTTCAAATGGAAGCAAACACCTTCTATAACTGCTCTCAACAGCTCTGATTTACCTGTATCAAGACTGATGTTAAAGAATGAGCCTCTTGCGTTAGGATCTTCAAACGGACAGCGGTTACCGTGAAGCCAGGGAGTAAAAATAACTCCGTTTGCACCTGCAGGAACCTTGTCAATTACTTCTGACATATAGTCATAAAGACTTGTATATTTAGCCTCATATGATTCTGCAACATTTTCCTTTTTAAGATAAATGCCAACCTCATCAAGACAAAGATGATCCTTTGCCCATTCAAGACATTTACCTGCAGTTTCAAGCTCTGCAAAGTAATTGTATTTACCTTTATCTGCACCTACAATAGCGGCAATCATGGCATTTGCATCAACTATGCTCTTATCAACAACAGTTGATACCCAACCTGATGTACCGGAGTAAACGTGAGTATCACCCATTTCAACAGAACCTGCACCAACACCGATAAGTGATGCATCCCCGCCGCCGCCGAAAACAGCAATACCGGGAACAAGATGTAATTCATTAGCCGCTTTTTCTGTAAGTTCACCGATTTTTGAATCACAAGGCTTTATATCAGGCATATGCTCAAATTTAACACCGAGCATATCTGTCATTTCCTTACTCCAACACTGTTTACCTTTTCTTATATCATAAAGCATTGTAGCAAACGCAGAGTCGGGTGTCATACAGAATTCACTTGTCATACGGCAAATTAAGTATTCCTTAACGTCAAGCCATTTATGTACTTTTTTAAAGTTTTCGGGCTCGTGAGCTTCTACCCATTTATATTTCCATACAGGGTCCTTAACGGATGCCGCAACAGCACCTGTTATCTGTAATGATTTAAGAAGCTTAGGAACATTTGCACCTGCAATCTGGAATCCGTAAGCAATACCTTTTTTAAGTTCTTCTCTTGCTCTCTGATCCATATAACTCATGGCTCTGCGAACATGATTACCGTCTTTATCAACGAGAACAACACCTTGCATCTGTGAGCAGAATGATATACCGTCAATCTTATCAGCAGAAATATCAGCCTTAGCTAATGCTTTTTCTGTGGTATTACACATTGCGTTCCACCATTCATCGGGGTCTTGTTCTGCACCACCGTCAGGAAAAACATAAAGCTGATATCCCTGAGAAGCAGCACCGAGAAGCTTAACGGTGTCGGAAATTTCAAAAACACAGGTTTTTACGCCTGTAGTGCCGATATCATAAGTAATTGCAAATTTTTTATCCATAACAAAATCCTCCGTTATATATTTCTTCTGCCTTCTATTGCTCTTGAAAGTGTAACCTCATCAGCATATTGAATATCTGTTCCGACAGGCAAACCAAAAGCTATTCTTGTAATTTTTATATCAAAAGGTTTAATCAGTTTTGATAAATACATAGCCGTTGCTTCACCCTCAATATCGGAATCAGTTGCAATAATAACTTCTTTTATTTCATCACTACCGATTCTGCCAATAAGTTCTTTGACTGTAAGCTGTTCTGGACCGATGCCGTCAAGAGGGGAGATAGCACCGTGTAAAACATGATAAATGCCCGAAAATTCTTTTGTTTTTTCAATAGCAATAAGACTTTGTGAATCTTCAACAACACAAATAACAGAATGATCACGCTTATCATTCTTACAAATAGGGCAGACATCATCTTCAGTTAAATTGCAACAAACAGAACATTTGTGAATCTTCTTACACGCATCAACAATCGAATCTGCGATAGCTTTTGATTCATTCTTCGGTAAACCGAGAATATAAAAAGCAATCCTTTGTGCTGTTTTTCTGCCTATACCCGGCATTCGCTCAAATTGTTCAATGAGTTTCTGTAGAGGTATTGCATTATATTGCATCAGAAAAGACCGCCCATTCCGGGAATATTAAGTCCGCCTGTGAGTTTACCCATTTCAGCTTCCATTGTTTCGTCAGCTTTTCTCATTGATTCATTAATAGCTGCAAGCAGCAGATCTTCAAGCATATCAATATCGTCGGGATCAACAACCTCCGGCTGCATCTTAATTGATTTAACCTCGTGTTTTCCGTTAACTGTAACTTCAACAGCTCCGCCGCCAACAGAAGATGTAAATTCTGATTCTTCAACAGCAGCCTGAGTTTTTGCCATTTCTTCCTGCATCTTTTGTATTTTCTGCATCATGTTGCCACCCTGGTTGGCATTTGGAATTCTTGCTTTCATTTAAAATATCCTCCTGAAATTTTTTATCCTAATCTTACGGACAGAGCTTTGCCCGTTATTTTTTTTACAGCTTCTTCAATTTTGACCTGACACATAGGAAAAATCATCGGAAGAACAGCTTTATAATTTGTAATTACAACAGACTGACCGACAATTTCAGCACGAGTGCCAAGTAAATGACCGATAATCGGCGGGCAGGTGCGTTCTGCCTCAATCACGCAATTTGTCCATGTTTTTACACTAAAAGTTATATCAGATGATTCAACAGAACTCTGCGGAACAGGCTCGGGATCAAATACCGGTTGCTCCTGTGATTCATACTGAGGCTCATCAAATTGCGGTTCGTCAAAAACAGGTTGTTCTTGTGATGTATAATCAAAAGGCGGCTCATCAAAAACAGGCTGCTCCTGTGAATCATATTCAAATGGCGGAGCATCAAAAACAGGTTGATCGTCGGGGATTACTTCATCATATTCATCCGTATCATCATCAAATTGGAGTGAACTTAATATATCTTCTTTGCTTTTTTCTTTTTCAGGTTCATCATTCACAACAGAGGAGACAGGCTTAGCACTTGAACGAACCGGCACTCCGCTTGATAACTCGGCAACTTTTTTTTCGAGTTGAGCAATTCTTGAATACAAAGCTGAAATATCACCCGATGTCTCCGGTGAGCAAATCTTTATCATTGCCATTTCCGTCTCAATACGTCTGTTCTGAGTAACCTTTATTGATGCGATTGCTGCAGAAAGAATATTCATTATTGAAAGAATCTCTTCAACACTGAATTTTAATGCAAGGGAACGCAAGTCCTCAAGCTCCTCATTAGTGCAAACAAGTATTTCTTCCGGTTTTTTTACGGATTTAATAACAAGTAAGCTTCTGAAATGATTGGTAAGCTCTGTACAAAGACGTTCAGTATCACAAGATGTATTATGAAGTTCATCTACAATAGCAAGAGCCTTTGCCGTATCCTTATTTACAAATGCATCTGATAAATCAAATAAGTGAGTTTTACTCATAATGCCTGCAGCATCCGAAACAACATCAACATTAACATTTTCCGAAATACTTAAGCATCTATCAAATATCGAAAGAGCATCACGCATACCGCCATCTGCAATTCTTGCAATCAGAACGGCTGCGTCATCTTCAAGAATAACATTTTCCTGCTGTGCAACATATTTTAGCCTGTCAACAAGTGCATCAACTGAAATTCGTCTGAAATCAAATCTCTGACATCTTGAAAGAATAGTAGAGGGTAATTTCTGAACCTCTGTCGTTGCAAGAATGAATACAATATGTGCAGGAGGCTCTTCAAGTGTTTTAAGTAATGCATTAAACGCTTCAATGGTTAACATATGAACCTCATCAATAATGTAAACCCTGAATTTTGCTTGAGCAGGTGTGAAAGCGGATTCTTCACGCAAAGCACGGATATCATCAATACCTCTGTTACTTGCGGCGTCAATTTCCACAACATCAAGAACAGAACCGTTGTCAATTCCTAAACAAATATCACATTCATTACACGGATTCCCGTCAACGGGATGTAAACAGTTTATGGCTTTTGAAAGTATCTTTGCACATGAAGTTTTGCCCGTACCTCTTGACCCTGTAAACAGGTAGGCATGAGCAAGTCTTGATTCTCTGACTTCATTCATCAGAGTTTCTGTAATATGAGGCTGACCGGAAACATCTTTAAATGTCTGCGGACGCCATTTTCTGTATAAAACTCTATACAATTTTATAACTCCTAAGTGTAATAAAAAAAGAGTCTGACCTCGGTCATACGGCGAGCAGGCGAACTGTATCGCACGGGCATACCGCTTAATGCTGCTCGGTTCCCCGCCTGACATGGTTCACAGCGCTCCGTCGCACAGGACCAACACGCCGCATGACTGAAATCGGACTCTAATTCCGAATGTTATTATAATATATTTTTTTTATAAAAGCAATACCAAATCAAAAATTTATAAAACATTTTTTTATCCTCAAAAAAATTACTTAATCAACATATAACAATTTTTTCAATAAAGTGTTGTATTTCTTTAATGATTGTGTTAAAATTATTTCAATAATCATTGAAAGACAAGGTGATAAAAATGAAACTTAATGAAATTCCGTTGCTTCACAAGCTTTACGGAACAACACCGGGAGAAGGTGTACAACCAAAAGAAGCCGTATCTTACGGTATTGCAGGCTTCGGTCAGAATCTTGTATGTACAATTATAGGTTCTTATCTGACGGTATTTTTAACTGATGCTCTGCTGTTTGGCAGTGTTGGCGAAAACAGCATTTTCGGCGCAATATCAGGTGCAACTGCAGTTGCTTTTCTTATGCTTGCTACACGAGTTTTTGATGCTTTTAATGACCCAATAATGGGTTCAATCGTTGACAAAACACGTACAAAGTGGGGCAAATGCCGTCCTTATCTTAAATGGATGGCTATTCCTATTGCAATTATGACAATTATATGCTTCAACCCCTTCCTTGAAGCAGGAACACTCAGAACATTTGTAATAGTTTCAGTAGTATATGTTATCTGGTCAATGGTATATACAGTTGCTGATGTTCCTTATTGGGGCTTATCAACTTGTCTTACAAACGACACCAATGTTCGCGGCAATATGCTTACAATTACACGTCTTCTTTGCACACTCGGTGCAGGTATCGTTACTGTTATTGTACCCATTATTACAGATGCCGTTAACAAAAAATATAATGACCCTGAAAAACTGAAGTGGACATATTTTATTTGTGCAGTTGTATGTGTTGTTGCTGCTATTCCTATGTTCTATTACGGGTTTAATAATACTAAGGAAAGATTCACATCAACAGACACGCCTCCTTCACTCGGACACAACCTTAAATTATTATTCAAAAATAAAGAACTCCTTTTAATTGTTCTTTCCGGTATTCTTGGCGGAGCAAGAACCGTATATACATACACCGGCGGTCTTTATTTTGCAAAGTATGTTCTTCAGAATGAAGGATGGTACAGCCTTATTACAATGCTTGTTGTTCCCGGAGGACTTGTAGCTTCAATCCTTGTTCCCTGGATGTCAAAGAAATTTACAAAAAAATGGGCTTACATAGCTGTACATATACTCGGTGCGGTCGTTACATTTGTAATGTATTTTGTTGGCTACGATGCACCTTGGAAGCTTATTGTATGTGCTATCGGTCTTGTACTCCTTGGTATTCCTCAGGGTGTTAACAACATTATCACATATGCAATGATCGGTGATACTGTTGAATATCTTGAATGGAAAACAGGTGAGCGCGCTGAAGGTATCTGTTTTGCTATGCAGACACTTATAAATAAAATCGGTATGGCTGTTGGTGCCTTTGTTGGTGTTATGTCATATAGCTGGGCAGGCATCGATCCTTCAAAGCCGATTGAAAGCGCATTCACAAATCCTGACGGCCCGTCTGTTCTCTGGAATGTTCTTATCCTTTCCTGTGCAATCAGCATGATAGGTACAATCATTCCCATGCTTTTCTATTCTATAACAGAAAAGAAACAGCAGCAGATGGTTGCTGAAATTGCAGCAAGAAAACAAACAGAAAACGTTACAACTGAATAATATAAAAAACAGTCGATACATAAGTATCGGCTGTTTTTTTATTCATTATCTTTAACAATCCGGAATGCAATTTCTTTTAATTCGTCTATGTTTTCAATTAACGATAATTTTCTTCGGTATTCTGCGGCACCTCGTAAACCTTTTGTGTACCACAGTGCGTGTTTTCTTGCCTCACACATTCCGTTCCGTACACCGCGTTCATCGCAAAGACTTTCAATATGCTTTAACATTATAAGCATTTTTTGAGCTACAGGCGGTTCAGGTATAACAGCTCCCGATTTAAGATATGCGGATATCTGTTGAAATATCCACGGGCATCCCAAAGCACCTCGTCCTACCATAATCAGATCACAGTTAGTTTCTTCATACATTTTTGTTGCGGAAGCAAAATCAATAATATCACCGTTTCCTATTACGGGAATAGACACTGCATCTTTCACTTGTCTTATTATATCAATATTAACACTCGGAGCATACATCTGTTCTTTAGTTCTTCCGTGAACCGTTACTGCAGCAGCACCGTTATCTTCTGCAATTTTCGCCATTTCAACAGCATTAATATGCTCAGAATCCCATCCGCTTCGAATTTTAACAGTAACAGGTACATTTACCGCCGATGAAACTGCTTTTATAATCCTGCCCGCAAGCTCTGGCGTCTTCATAAGTGCACTTCCGGCACCGCCTTTAATGATTTTTGGAGCAGGACACCCCATATTGATATCAATAATATCTGCATTCATTTGCAAAGCAGAAACAGCGGCCTGAGCCATTGTCTGCGGTTCTGTACCGAATATCTGTATAGCAACAGGATGCTCCGTATCAGAAACAGTCATAAGCTCACCGGATTTTCTGTCGCCCATTGTAACACCTTTTGCGCTTACCATTTCACTTACCGTATACGCCGCACCGAAACTTTTGCATAATTCTCTGAATGTTTTATCTGCAACGCCTGCCATAGGAGCAAGAGCGGCAGTTTTTTCTATTTCAACATTACCGATTTTCATCATTTACAGTCCAATCATTAAATTTAAAAATATTTTATCATATTTTTTCGTAAATTGCATTACTTTTTTCAAAAAATATGGTATAATATTTAAAATGTATTTAAATCAGCAAACTGAAAGGCAGAATATATATGAAATTACTTGTTCTTGACGGTAACAGTATTATAAACAGAGCTTTTTACGGTATCAAACTGCTTTCAACGAAAGACGGTCAGTTTACCAACGGCATTTACGGCTTTATGAATATTCTTTTTTCACTCAGAGAAAATTATTCACCTGATGCAGTAGCTATCGCATTTGATGTTAAAGCACCTACATTCAGACATGAATTATACGGTGAATACAAAGGAAACCGTAAAGGTATGCCTGAAGAACTTGCACAGCAAATGCCTGTTCTTAAAAATTTACTCAGGGCACTCGGATACAAATTGATTGAGTGTGCAGGTTGGGAAGCTGATGATATTATCGGCACTCTTGCAAAAAGCTGTACTGACGGTGATAAATGTTACATCGCAACAGGCGACAGAGATTCATTACAACTTGTTGATAATAATGTATGCGTACTTCTCGCCGCACCCAAAGCAGGAAAAACAGAAACAATCGTATATAATACCGAAAAAATCGTTGAGGACAAAGGTGTTGAACCTTTAAAACTTATTGAGGTAAAAGCTCTTATGGGCGACTCGTCCGACAACATACCCGGAGTGGCAGGCATAGGCGAAAAGACCGCAACGGATCTCATAAAAAAATACGGTTCTATTGATTATATATATGAGTATCTTGATACAATCGAAGTAACGAACAGCGTAAGAAATAAACTTACAAACGGCAAAGAATCAGCATTCATAAGCCACACTCTCGGCACAATCAGAACAGATGCACCGATAAATACTGATTTCAGTACTTACATTCCTGCAGAAATGGACAAGCAATCAGCAAAGTCGATTTTGACAGAATTGGAAATGATTAAATTTATTGATAAACTTAATCTAAAGGATGTTGTTGTTACTAACAGTGCTGTTACAACAGAGAAATATACTGTTACTGAAAAAACAGCAGAAGAAATAATATCATCTGTATATAAAAGCGGTGAATTATTTTTTATAGCCGATGAAGATTTTACCACAGCATATATAAATATTGATAACGCTGTTTCAGCAGTAAACTTTTCTGATATAATTGATATTCTTGCCGACAATAAAATTAAAAAATACACAACAGATGCAAAATCGCTTTACACAAATGCAATAAAAAACGGTTATAATGTTGAAAATATTGCATTTGATGTTCTTCTTGCAGGTTATCTGTTAAACCCGAATGCATCGGACTATTCAATAGGCACACTTGCTGACAGTTTCAGATGTTCTGTAGATATTGAAACACAAGATGATAACATCCGCGCTTGTGCCATACTTAAAGCTCTTACAAAAAAACTCAGCGATGCAATAAAGGAAAACGGAGAGGAACAACTTCTTTACGAAATTGAAATTCCGCTTTCTTTAGTTCTTGCATCAATGGAGTATTACGGCTTCAAAGTGGATTTTCAGGGCATATACAATTACGGTGTTATGCTTGAAGAAAAAATCAGCGTACTCGTCAACACAATTTACGCCTATGCAGAAGGTGAATTCAATCTTAATTCACCAAAACAATTAGGCGTTGTGCTTTTTGAAAAACTCAAATTACCTTGCAAAAAAAAGACCAAAACAGGCTACTCCACCAATGCAGAGGTGCTTGAAAGCCTTTATGATGAACATCCGATCATCCCCGCAATACTTGAATACAGAACAATACAGAAGCTTAAATCAACCTATTGCGACGGGTTATTAAAAGTTGTATCTGCTGACGGAAGAATTCACTCCACCTTTCAGCAAACAGAAACAAGAACCGGCAGACTGTCTTCAACCGAGCCGAATCTTCAGAATATTCCCGTGCGTAGTGAATTAGGCAGAGAATTAAGAAGATTTTTTACAAGTGATGAGGGTAATGTCCTAATTGACGCGGACTATTCTCAGATTGAACTGCGTGTACTTGCTGCCATTTCAGAAGATAGAAATATGACTGATGCATTCAATAACGGTGATGATATTCACACAATTACAGCTTCACAGGTATTTAATATGCCCACTGAAATGGTTACGCCACTTATGCGAAGCAGAGCAAAAGCAGTTAATTTCGGCATCGTATACGGAATAGGAGCATTTTCCCTCAGTAAAGATATCGGTGTTGCTGTTTATGAAGCAAAAAAATATATAGAAAATTATCTTGCACATTATTCCGGCGTAGAAAAGTATATGGAAAAAATTGTTGAACAGGCTAAAGAATACGGTTATGTAACAACACTTTTCAACCGCAGACGCTATTTACCCGAGATTAACGCATCAAACGCAATTCAGCGCTCATTCGGTGAAAGGGTAGCAAGAAATATGCCGATTCAGGGTACTGCCGCAGATATTATTAAGATTGCTATGATAAGAGTATTCGACAGACTGAAAAAAGAAAATATGCAGTCAAAACTTATCATGCAGGTGCACGACGAATTGATTATAGAATCTCCCGAAAGTGAAGCTGAAAAAGCTATGCAGATATTAAAAGAAGAAATGGAAAACGCTGTTGAAATGAGTGTAAAAATGTCAGTTGATGCTCATATCGGAAAAACATGGTACGATGCAAAGGGGTAATCATATGAATATAGTATTTGTATGTACCGGTAACACATGCAGAAGCCCGATGGCTGAAGGAATATTCAAGCAAAAAACTGAAAATTTTTGCGAGTATCTGAATATTTCAAGTTGCGGAACAGGAGCTATCACGGGAGATGAGGCAACCCCAAATGCTGTAAAAGTTATGCTTGATAAGGGAATTGATATATCAGCTCACCGATCAAGGCAAATTAATCAGTATATTATTGATGAAGCAGATTTTATAATTTGTCTTGCAAAATCGCATTATATGCATCTTTTTTCATATGTACCAAAAAATAAGCTCATTCTTCTCGGAGACGGTATTCCTGATCCGTTTATGTATGACGAGGAAATATATTCTGAATGTGCAAGAATGATTGAACAGGAAATTGATAAGCTGCTTGAATCAGATTTGTTTATACAAATTTCAGAAATGACAGAATCTGACATATGTGAGGTTACTAAGATTGAAAAAGACAACTTTTCCGAACCTTGGAGTAGTGATTCATTTTTCAGTCAAATCAAAAAAAATTATTCTGTTAATTATACAGCAAGATACCTCGGCAAGCCTGTAGGATATATATGCTGTGATGACACATTAGGCGAAGTATGCATCAACACTGTCGCAGTTGTTGAAAATTTCAGAAAAGCAGGTTTGGGAACAAAACTTTTACAAAAGATTATTGAATGGTGTAAAAATAACAATACGGAATCACTTACGCTTGAGGTAAGAGAATCAAATATTCCTGCAATAAATCTATATACTAAATGCGGATTCATAATATTAGGTAAGCGAAAGAATTTTTATTCTAAACCTACTGAAGATGCATTGATAATGACAAAATATTTTAACGGAGATTAAATATGAAAATACTTGCAATCGAATCATCTTGTGATGAAACAGCCGCCGCAGTTGTGGAAAACGGCAGGGTAGTGCTGTCAAATGTTATATCATCACAAGTTGAAGAACACAAAAAATACGGCGGTGTAGTACCCGAAATTGCATCACGCCGACATGCTGAAAATATATCGGATGTTGTAAAAAATGCTCTTATCGATGCATCATGCACCTATGATGACATTGACGCAATAGCCGTAACTTATGCACCCGGTCTTATCGGAGCATTATTGGTTGGTGTGAATTTTGCAAAAGGTCTTGCATTTGCCACACAAAAACCCCTTATCCCTGTTCATCATTTGCGCTCACATATAGCGGCAAATTACATTACTAATACTGAACTCGAACCTCCTTTTCTTGCATTGGTTGTTTCAGGCGGGCACAGTCATATAATAAATGTAAAAAGTTATACTGAATTTGAAATAATCGGAAGAACAAGGGATGATGCTGCAGGAGAGTGTCTTGATAAAGCCGCAAGAGCTATGAATATTCCTTATCCCGGCGGTGCAAATCTTGATAAAATTGCCAAAAACGGTAATGCAGATGCATATAAATTTCCCTATCCCAAAATTGATGGCGCACCTCTGGATTTCAGCTTTTCGGGACTTAAAACATCTGTAATAAATATTATACATAATGCTAATCAAAAAGGTGAAACTATAAATATAGAAGATTTGGGAGCTTCATATATAAAGCAAGTAGTAAAATGCCTTACTGATAATACTATGAAAGCTATTGAAATTACCGGACACAATAAGTTAGTTATTGCAGGCGGTGTGAGCGCAAACTCAGTTTTGAGAAGAGAGCTGATAACATTATGTAATATAAAAAATATAGAACTCTATATGCCTGATTTAGCTTTTTGCGGTGATAATGCAGCAATGGTAGGAGCTCAGGGTTATTATGAGTTCAAAGCAGGTCATATCGCTAAAGAAAATCTTAATGCAATAGCATCTTTATCTATTGACAAAATTTGCATTTAATGTTATCATTTATATGATTTTGATGTTTTTTTAATACAAAAACATTTAACAAAATTCAGTATATTTTATCTTAAAAGGAGAGAATTATAAATGGAACTTACAACAAACAAATCCATCCTTGCATGGATCAGCGAAAAAGCTGACCTTGTTAAGCCCGACAAAATCGTTTGGATTGACGGTTCTGAAGAACAGATCAATGCACTGCGTGCTGAAGCTGTTTCAACAGGCGAAATGATCAAACTTAACGATGAATTACTTCCCGAATGTTATCTTCACAGAACAAAGCCCAACGACGTTGCTCGTGTTGAAGACAGAACTCTTATCTGTACTCCCACAGAAGAAGAAGCAGGCCCCACAAACCATTGGATGGAACCCACAAAGTGCTATGAAATGCTTTACGACATAGCTAAAGATAGTTACAAAGGCAGAACAATGTATGTTATCCCTTATTCAATGGGCCCCATCGGTTCACCTTTCTCAAAAGCCGGTATTGAGCTTACAGACCCTATCTATGTTGTTCCCAACATGGCTATCATGACAAGAGTCGGCAAGAAAGTTCTTGACGTACTCGGCGACAGCGAAGACTGGGTTAGAGGTCTTCATTGTAAATGTGATATTGATGCTGAAAAGCGTTGGATCTGTCAGTTCCCTCAGGACAACACTATCATCTCCGTAAACTCAGGTTACGGCGGAAACGTTCTTCTCGGCAAAAAGTGCTTCGCTCTTCGTATTGCTTCTTACCAGGGTTGGAAAGAAGGCTGGCAGGCTGAACACATGCTTATCCTCGGCGTTGAAAACCCCCAGGGCGAAGTTAAATACATTTGTGCTGCATTCCCCTCAGCTTGCGGTAAAACAAACCTTGCTATGCTTATTCCTCCCGAAGGATATCAGAAGGCCGGCTACAAAGTATGGTGTGTTGGCGATGATATTTCCTGGATCCGTAAAGGTGAAGACGGCAGACTTTACGCTATTAACCCCGAAAACGGTTTCTTTGGCGTTGCTCCCGGCACAAATATGAAATCAAACCCCAATGCTCTTCTTTCTACAAAGAAAGGCACAATCTTTACAAACGTTGTTCACAATCTTGATAATAACACTGTTTGGTGGGAAGGTCTTGACAAGAATCCTCCTACAAATGCAATGGATTGGCTTGGTAATGCTTGGAACGGTGCTGAATCAACAGAAAAAGGTGCTCACCCCAACTCAAGATTCACAGCTCCCACAGTTAACTGTCCTTGTCTCAGCAGTGAATTCGAAAATCCCGCAGGTGTTCCCGTTTCTGCATTCGTATTCGGCGGCAGAAGAGCAAAGCTTGCTCCTCTCGTATACCAGGCAAAGAGTTGGAACAATGGTGTATTCGTAGGTTCAATTATGGCATCTGAAACAACAGCTGCAGCTGCAGGTGCAGTAGGTGTTGTTCGTCGTGATCCTATGGCTATGCTTCCTTTCTGCGGCTACAATATGGCTGATTATTGGCAGCATTGGATCAACATCGGTGCAACACTCGATGAAGATAAAGCTCCCAAATTCTTCAATGTTAACTGGTTCCGTAAGGATGATGAAGGCAACTTTATGTGGCCCGGTTTCGGCGACAACCTCAGAGTTCTTGAGTGGATCCTCAACAGATGCGATGGTAAGGTTGATGCAAAAGAAACTGCTATCGGTTATGTTCCTTATGCGGAAGATATCAACATCAGCGGTATCGAAGACGAAGTTAGCCTTGAAAGCCTTAAATCTATCCTTGAAGTTGATAAGTCTCTCTGGCTTGACGAAACAAAGGGTATTGAAGAATTCTATGCTAAATTTGGTGATAAGATGCCCGCAACTCTTCTTGCAGAGCTCGAAACACTTAAAGCAAACCTTAAATAATTTTTAATCCTGTAATTTTCAGCACTGATTTATAATCGGTGCTGATTTTTTATGTATAATCGATTGATTAAAAAAAATAATATAAATGATAATAAAAAAAGAGGTGTTATATATGCAGAACATTACAGCAAAAGAGCTTTCAGCAATTGAGGATCAGCTCAATCAGGAACAGCTCTTGATTAAAAAGTACAAAAATTATGCAACTATGTGCCAGGATGCACAGCTTAAAACAACATGTGAAAATCTTGCAGCACAGCACAAAACTCACTTCGACACTATAATGTCATATTTAGGAAATTAAGAGGGGTAAATATAAAATGGCACAAAATCCTATGACAGACAAAGAAATAATGGATGATATTTTATCATCACAAAAAATGATTACTGGCACATACAATACTTTTACCAACGAATGCGTTAATCAGCAATTAAGAACAGATTTTCTCAATATCCTCCGCGAGGAACACAATCTTCAGCAGAGCGTATTTGATCAGATGCTTACAAGAGGTTGGTATTCACCTGCATCTGCTGAGCAACAGAAGGTTTCAGCGACATTTACTAAATTCAGCAACATTCAGCAGACTTTATAATAAAAATAAGTCCTCAAGCTATTGCTTGAGGATTTTGTATATGTTATTATAATAAAAGGAGTTGATATTAATGCGATATATAGCAGACCATGATTATCATATTCATTCTACGATTTCACCTTGTTGTCATGACCCCGAGCAGACACCTGAAGCTATTTATGAATATGCCAAAAGAAATAATTATAAAAAAATATGCCTTACAAATCATTTGTGGGATGAAAAAGTTGAAAGTATAGCTACATGGCACGAAAAACAGCGTTTTGAATTCCTTATATCCGCATTACCTTTACCAAACGACTCAGAAGTAAAATTCTGTTTTGGTGCAGAAACAGATATGGATATGAATTATACTGTGGGTATAAGTAAAGAACGTATTGATAAATTTGATTTTATAGTTATACCCACTACACACTTACATTTATCAGGATATACAATTAAAGAAGGTGTTGACACAATACAGGGTAGGGCAGATGCATGGATTAACAGATTCAGAGAATTACTCAAAAAAGATTTACCGTTTCATAAAATGGGCATAGCACATCTCACTTGCGGTCATATTTTCCGCGAAAAAACACCTTCTGTAATTGCCTCAATTCCAAATGAAGCCATGTATGAATTATTCTCTGAAAGCGCGAAAAAAGGCTTGGGAATTGAACTTAATGTAAAATCATTAAATATGAGCGATGAGCTTAAAGAAATTATCTTCAGACCATATTATATAGCAAAG
The DNA here is from genome assembly GCA_045535305.1 of Acutalibacteraceae bacterium. Taxonomy (GTDB): domain Bacteria; phylum Bacillota; class Clostridia; order Oscillospirales; family Acutalibacteraceae; genus UBA1081. Next base: position 197,499 of record JAZSLJ010000073.1, on the reverse strand, counting down.
GATTGCGGATGCAAGTTTTATCTCGGCAGTGATTCACACAAGGTCAAAGCATTAGATGAAGCAAAAGAGAATTTTGAAAATATAATCACAATCCTCGATCTGAAAGAATCCGATAAATTTGATTTTTAATACATAAAAAAACTCCCGAATAATTCGGGAGTAAATTTTTTTATTCAACTATTGCATTAATCCAAGACAAAACGCTTCTGTAAACGTCATTTTTGTCTTTTTCATTAAGTATCTCATGTCTGTCATCTGCAAACAACTTTATTGTAACATCTGAATGACCTGTTGAAACAAGATTATGATAAACTTCCTTTATTCCTTTACCGTAGTTGCCGACAGGGTCAGCATCACCGGCAACAAGATATATCGGCAAGTCAGCTCTGACAGATGAAAACCATTCAGGATTATTAATATAAACTATCATCTGCATTAAGTCTTTATAACCGCATGCAGTAAACAGGAATCCGCAATAATCATCTTCAATATATCTGTCTACAATATCATCATCTCTTGTAAGCCAGTCAAAAGCAGTTCTTGCAGACTTTATTTTACTGTTATATGCACCGAATGCAAGGCTGTTTATAAGCTTAGAACGGTGATGTGTTCCTTTAATCTTAATTATAGATTTAACAACAGTAAGACCTATACCTGCAGCGGGATTTGCACCTGCTGTTCCGCAATAAATCGTACCGTTTATCAAATCACCATACATCGAAGAATAAAGTCTTGCAACAAATGAGCCCATACTGTGTCCGAAAAGAATAACAGGAACATCAGGAACCACGTTTTTTGCAATTTCAGTAAGACTTTTTACATCATCAACAAGATTCTTCCATCCGTTTTCTGTTCCGAAAAATCCGAGCTGAGAATCATCAGAAACAGATTTACCGTGGCCGAGATGGTCATTAATAAATACAGCATACCCGTTATCATTAAGATATGAAATAAAATCCTCATAACGCTTATGGTGTTCAGCCATACCGTGAGCAATCTGTACAATGCCTTTGATTTTTGTATTATCAACAGGTAAGTAGCCCCATGCTGATATATCACAAAGACCGGATGCCGATTTATATGTGTAAGTATTACAAGTTCCAATCATATGAATCACCTTTTTATAGGTTAATTATTTTGAAGCATGAACATTATATCCGTTTGCCTTGAGGAATTTTTCAATTCTCTCACCGGGATTAAGAAGGGGGCTGATTGACTTATCTTCATTAAGACTATCAACAAGTAATGCAATATACTTGGACATATCAACAGTATAATACCAATCTCTCTTAAGAAGCTCAGGAGTGCGGTATACAAGGTTTGTTGTAAACACACCGTCAATAAGTCCGTTTGCGTATGCTTTATCAAAAGCGTCAAGACCGTTACAGAAAAGACCGAATGCTGAACACATAAAGATTCTTCTTGCTTTAAGTTCTTTAAGCTTTGTAGCAACCTCAATCATTGAATCGCCGGATGAAATCATATCATCAACGATAACAACATCCTTGCCCTCAACATTATCGCCGAGGAATTCGTGAGCAATAATAGGATTTCTGCCGTTAACAATTACAGAGTAATCTCTGCGCTTATAGAACATACCAAGGTCAACACCGAGAACTGTTGAGTAATAAATACATCTCTGAATACCGCCTTCATCGGGGGAGATAATCATAAGATGGTCATTATCAATTTTGAAATCCTTAACATTTCTTACAAGAGCTTTAATCATCTGGTAAGTAGTCTGAACATTTTCAAAACCTTTAAGAGGAATAGCGTTCTGCACTCTGGGGTCGTGAGCATCAAATGTGATAATATTATCAACACCCATAAGATTGCAAAGTTCCTGAAGAGCCAATGCACAGTCCAAAGACTCACGGTTGCTTCTCTTATGCTGTCTGCCTTCATAAAGCATGGGCATAATAACTGTAATTCTTTCAGCCTTACCTGCACATGCAGCAATAGCTCTTTTAAGATTTGAAAAGTGTTCATCGGGGGACATGGGAATATCAACACCGTAAGCATTGTGGGTGATACCGTAATTAAAAACGTCAACAACAATATAAACGTCTGCACCTCTTACGGATTCGTGGATAACAGCTTTACCTTCACCTGTACCAAAACGGGGGAAAGTAACATCCATAAGATATGTATCTTTAAGATAACCATAAAAAGCGATAGATGTTTTATGTTCGCTTATTTTTTCTTTTCTCCAATCGACAATATACTTATCAACTTTCTGAGCAAGCTCATCACAGCCGGGGAGTGCAATAATTCCAAGCTGTCCAACAGGGATTCGTGTAAGTTCTTCGGTTAAAACTGGCATTTAAATAAACCTCCAAAATAATCTTACTTCTATTGTACCTTATTTTGACGAATTTGCAATAGCAAAAAAGAACTTTGTTAGATTTTGCACAAAAAAATTTTTAAAATCAATTAATTATATCTAAAATTATAGTTAAATTATCTTATAAATTATAATATAATATTTATAAATAGATTTTTCTTGGAATTCTCTTGACTTTTTTCAATAAATAGCATATAATAATTTTTGCTGTTATTTGCCGGTGTGGCGGAATAGGCAGACGCAAGGGACTTAAAATCCCTCGGTGGCAACACCGTACCGGTTCAAGTCCGGTCACCGGCACCATAATACCTACCGCCAATGATACAATCGTATCATTGGCGGTAGTTGCATTTATTTCAAGAATACGGTATTATTTAAGTAATAGGAATTTAAGACCGTCGATTGTCAGAAAGGAGATGCTCAGAAGATGAAAAAACAATTGGTTGTGCTATATCTGCTTGTTGTTTTAGTATGCATTTCTACTTTGTCGGGATGCTCAGGAAACGATATGACAACAAATAACAAATCCACGACGCTTTATGATGAACGCAAAAATGTTGAACAATTTGGGGATATTCCAGCGGAGTTCCAGAAAGTCATTGAGAACAATTTCTTTAACGATATCGCCGCATTTGACGGAAGATTGCTCAAGGCGGAGATCCTATCTGTGGATGAGGAAAATAAATCTGTCACGCAGAAGGTTCGTATGATGGATGTGTACGGAAATGATCTCGCCACATATACATGCAGTTCCGACGATGCATACCATATCTCCGCACTTACCGCAACAGAAGACGGAGGATTTTTATTTGTTCTTGGTTTTTCGGACTACGCTTATGATCAAAACACATGGGCAAGTGATAAAGGTTTTGCCTCTCGCGTAATAAAATGTGACAAAGATGGAAGAGTACAGTTCGACACACCGTTTGACGGAGTCGAAGGATCGGCACTGAGATATTGTTTCGAAAAAAACGGACAATTCTATTTCTTTGGAACGATTCAGAACCCAGAAACCAAAACACAGGGTATGTATTCATACACTGATGTTTATATGGCTATTTTAGATGAATGCGGAGCAATTTTGAAAGTGCAATGCATTGCTGGAACGGATTTCGATAGTTTAGATGCAGCGGAAATTACCAATAACGGTTTTCTCCTATCAATCGACTCTCAGTCAGATGACGGAGATTTTGCTGGTTCTGATTCAAAGGGATGCCCGGTCGATTGGGTGATTACAGTAAACGATAGCCTGGAAATAATTGAGAAGAAAAAAGAATCCGGAAGAGATTACTTTGACTATAGGATTGGAGAAAAAGATGGGGTTTCCGTGCATAGAAGCAATGCGCTTGTGAATGACTTTGATGCGGGTACTGTAAATGCATTTATCGATTACGGCGATTTCTATCTGATCGTTTCTGAAAACATCACCGGTGAATACGAGCACACGCCGCCTATGATCAGCAGCATGTGGTATTACACAGAAACCGTTTATTCGGCTTATGATTATAATGGAAAAATGGTTTTCAGGGCATCCGTGAATTCTTCCCCTGACTTTGATGCGATTGTTGAATCATTTGATTCTGTGTCTTGATTCGGTCATTTAACGAATGCAACGCTCGGCGATGTTACGTTGCATTGTATCAAATAGTACAGTATATGTCATATTGAGTATTCATAAGGGATTTGACCTGTGAATACTCAATTTTTTATACTTTCCAATAATAAACCATCCAGGTTGTTATGCACAAGGGATGGTTTTCTTTACTTAACTGATTTTATCTTTTTGTAAAATTCTTTTAACCAATGTGGGATTTCTTGATGTTATATTATCGGGGGAGACCTTTAACATTTTTATTATTTTTCTCTTACTATCACAAGTCCAGACAGAAACCAAAATTCCGTTTTTATGTAATTTATTCACAAGCTTTTTAGTAACATTTTTATAGTTACAATTAAGCCCTACAGCGCCACTGTTTTTAATTTTTTCAACCAATAAATCCAAATATCTGCTCGTTTGCATAAATTTAACAGCAACAGTCGCATTCAGATAATAGGGAATTTCGGGCGTACTTTTCGCAGCTTCAACAAAATCTGCATTTATTCCCGTATAAAAAATTCTGTCAAGAACGCCGTATTTTTTTGCTAATTCCGGAATAGCCTTCATATTGTCAGTACTTTTAATATCAATATTACAGCGCATATTTTTATACTCAGCAAGCATTTCAAATGCATCTTCAAGAGTCATTTCACCGCCTGCGGGCTCGTCATGAGATAAAACAGGGACTCCGTTACTATCAAATCTTACGTCAACTTCAAATACATCTGCTCCGCATTCATAAGACTTAACAACAGATTCAACAGAATTCCCCTTAGTACCTTCACACCCTGTATGAGCTGTTATTGTAAAATTATCAGGTAAAATAAAAGCATTTTTCATCTGTATATCTCCGTTCTTCTGCTACATATTTATCTATGTCAACAATATAACATTCTTTTACCTGCAAATCAATATATTTACGCATGTATTTAACAAATTTTACTTGATTTGAAAATGTTTTAGATATATAATGTTATTGAAAATATTCATGAAAAAACAGGGTGATAAATATGAAAATAATGAGTTTTAATCTGCTTTGCGGCGGAAAAGATAAAAAACGCGCATGGACAGCACGAAAAGAAATGGTTGTTGATACTATCAGAAAAGAAATGCCTGATACTCTCGGAGTGCAGGAAGCTCACTATGATTGGATAAAAATATTGGTTGACGGTCTTCCCGAATATTCATATGTTGGTGTCGGCAGAGATGACGGAAAAACAGAAGGAGAGTTTTCCGCTGTATTTTACAAAAAGGGTATGTTCGATGTTATTGATTCAGGTTCTTTCTGGCTCAGCGAAACACCCGATAAGCCCGGTAAAGGCTGGGATGCCGCGTGTATCAGAATTTGCTCCTGGGTAAAGCTTAAAAATAAAGAAAACGGTAAAGAATTTGTACATTTCAATACACATCTTGACCACGTGGGACTTGTTGCAATGCAAAAAGGTGCTGAACTTGTTACAAAAAAGGCTGAAGAAATTTGCCCTGATTTGCCCGCATTCTTTACAGGTGATTTTAATGTTACTCCTGTTTCTGAACCGTACAGAACTGTAATAAATGGCGGATTTGAAGATTCAAGACTTGTTGCCGATGTTACAGATAACGGTTCTACATATCACTGCGATGTATTCGCTAACGACAATCCCGAGCATGAACATTCTATTATTGACTATTGCTTTAAAAAGGGAAATATTGAAATAAAAGAATACAAGGTTATACGCGATTTATATCCCGGTGATCTTTATCCCTCAGATCATTATCCTGTTGTAGTTGTAGCCAATTTATAATTTATATATAAAAAAATCTCCGAAATCAGTTAAGACTTCGGAGATTTGATTTTTGGTAAAAACCCGCTATGCCGACTGACACCTGTTATAACCTGCGTCTTAGCAGGGTGGGTGCCGCCCATTAACTTTTGTGCTCCCAACGTCCGTCCTTTTGTTTTAAAGGTACGGGAGGTCTGCATTCCCGGAAAACGGAGCCAAGCTCCCATTTAAAAAATTGTAGGGTTAAAAGAGATGTCAGCTACCGAACACAGCAGGCAAAAGTTTAATTATTCATCATCAAACTCAAACATATCAGCAAGACGTTCTTCAAACATTTTGCCTACACGCATAAATTCATCTTCATCCTCAATAGGTTCAAGATAAATCTCATCACCGTCATAAACTCTGTTGAGAATTATAAGCTCTCCGTCGTCCATAACGTCATCATCTTCATAAATGGGAAGAAGTGCAACATATTCTTTGTCATCAAGTTCAAGTGTATCAAGCTCTTCAAAAATATGCTCTTCGCCTTCTTCATCAACAATGCTGACAATTAAAGGTTCGTATGTTTCTTCTATGCCGTCATTCATCATGATTTCCTCGTCCATAATTTCTTCTCCAATCGTATTTTTTCTGATTCATTTTATCAAAAATTATATCTTATGTCAACACAGTTATACTATTATTCTGTGAATTCAGCCTGCCAATAACAGTTAAAAGTTTTTCCTTTTTCAACTGATTGTATGCAATCTTTCTGAGAAAAATCTTCTTTTCTGTTATGGTCATCATTTACGCCCCACCAGGGCTCAATACATACATAAGGTGCATTAGGCTTTGCCCATATACCAAGATAAGGACATCCGCCCATATCAAATATAACCTTGCGGTTATGCTCATCACTTTCGAGCGTGATATGTTTTGATTTAATACCGTTAAAAATCAATGCATCGCCGTCAAAAATGTTTTTTGTTATAATAAATGATTTCTCATTATTAAGAACAGGAATCATTTCACCGGTCCTCAGACACTCGGTATCGATTGTTACGGTATCAAGGGTTTCATTTTCATCAAAGGTGAGTCTGTCGCCGATTTTACAGTTAAAGCCGGGATGTCCGCCGATTGAGAAATACATTGTTCTGTCATTTTTATTAACAACACTGTGAGTTACCTTTATAGATTTACCGATAAGTTCAAAAGTAACATAAACCTCAAAATTATACGGAAAAATTTTAAGTGTTTCTTCATTGTCAGTCTGAACAAAAGTTATTTTGCTTTCTTCCTGAGAATAAAGCTGTGCTTCACGCTTTCTGAAAAGTCCGTGCTTCGGCATAGTATATTCTTTACCGTCGAGATAATATTTATCATCGAAAACTCTGCCTATAATAGGGAAGAGTACAGGAGACTGACCGTACCACACATCAGGATTGCCTTGCCAAAGAAATTCAAAACCTGTTTCCTTTGACTTTACACTTGTCAGTTCTGCACCCATAGTTTTTATACCTGCTTCAAGGTATTCGTTTGAAATGTAATAAATCATAAAATTATATCCTTTCTGTTTACTGATTAAATTATATCACATAATAAATAAAATAACAATAGCCGACGAAAAAATCCGACGGCTACAATCAAATATTTTTTTATCATAATTATTACTTTGCAGCCAAAGCAACTGCCGCACCCGAATTTAGAACAGGGTAGTCGTAATTATAAGCAGAAACAGTTTTTGTTGCACTAGAAATGAGGATTTCCTTAACCTGAGCACCTGTCAAATCCGGATTTACCGTAAACATCATTGCCGCCGTACCTGAAACAAACGGTACAGCCATGGATGTACCCGACATCACATCAAATTTATTATTAAGCACAGTACTTGTAATATGTTCACCGGGTGCAACAATATCAACATTACCGGCATTAGAATAATATGTATATGAACAGTCATCACCGACAGAACCAACAGTAATTATTCTGTCTGCTACCTCATTAATCATTGATTCGGAAAACAAAAATGCATATTTTGCATCAACATATTCGGGGCAAGAATCAAAAATGCCGAATATATCAATTTTACTGAGTAATTTTTTATCACCGTAACCGAAATAAGCAGAATCAGTTTTATAAAGGGGAGTTGTTGTACTGTTGCCTGCCGCAATACAAATAACAAACTCTTTATCTAGGTCTATAATATTTGACAAAATCTCTGAAAATAAAACATTTCCGTTTTTTATATATTCAACAGCATTTTCATCTCCGAGCTGCGCAGAAATACTTATATATGAATTGTATCCCATACTGATATTAATGACCTTAACATCTTGCCTGAGTAACATATCACAAACAGATGTAATCCAATATGATGTTGACACATTGACACCGTTATATGAGTAAATATCGGCATTTGATGCCATTCCGCACACTTCATCAGAATGTATTGCATTTATTATGCCTGCAACGTGAGTGCCGTGTGATTCTGCACCGTAAAGTATAGAAGACTTCAAGGAATCGGTTGTATAATAATCGCTGTTAACTATATCTAAAAGAGGATTATTATAATCAATCAAAGTATCAATAATACCGACATTAACGTCATTACTATACTGATAATAAATATCATATGCTTCATCTGCATTAATCATTTCATAATAATATTTATCATTTGAAAATGAATAAGATGTACTAATTTCGGAATCAGTCGGCATTTCTTCAAAATAATCAGGTAAAACTATTGAAAAAATCTTAGAATCTGTCAATTTATTACAATTTTCAACCAACTCATCATATGAAATATCGTTCATAAATTCAATCTGGTAAAAATTGACACTTTTAATATATCCGCAGATTTTTGCATTATATTTTTCAAGAAGGGTAGCCGCATCGTCATATGTTACGTCATCATAAGCAACAGCAATAGCAGTATTTTTTACATATTTAAGTCTGATATCATTATCGACAGATAAAATATCATCAGTCGATATTTGCTTGATATAAAATTCATCATCAGAATTTTGGCTGTAATAAGAATACATTTCAAAATATTCAGCAAAATCATTTAAATCTGGCGCAGAATAACTGACAGGTTCAAAAAAATACAATCCTGTACAAGAAATAAAATAAATCAATAAAACTGCAATTACACTTGCAATAAACTTATGTTTTTTTATAAACCACATAATATCAATCCTCAAAAAAAGTAGCAAGAAAATTTTATAATATATTTTGTTATTTGTCAACAAAATTAAAAATTCAACATAAAAGCAGAGTATTGACAAGTGCCAACGATTGTGATATAATTGCACAAAATAAATGTTTTGTGCAATTTAGGAGAGTAAAAAAGGAGGAAAAATCAATATGTATAACTATAGGCCAGATTATGAGGCTTTTCCGCAATTATTGTGTGATTATTTGCTTTACATAGACGCAATTAAAAACAGATCTAAAAAAACCGTTTTTGAATACTCAATTAATCTTCGTGAATTTATTTCATTTTTAGTTGCTGAAAAAAAATTATGCGAACCGGGTAAAATTGATATAAGATTTTGTGATGAAAAATTTTTTCAAGCAATCTCATTAAGTGATGCTTATCAGTTTTTATCTTATTGCAAAAACGAAAAAAATAATTCTGCTGTAACACGTTCGCGCAAAGTTATTGCAATCCGACAGTTTTTTAAATATTTACATGAAAACCGCCGTATTCTTAAAGAAAATCCGATGAAAGCTCTTGATACGCCTAAAAAAGAAAAAACTTTGCCCAAATATTTAACGCTTGAGCAAAGTATAAATTTATTAAATTCCGTAGACGGTAAAAATAAAGAACGCGATTACGCAATTATTACCATTTTTCTTAATTGCGGCTTGCGATTATCTGAACTTGTGGGCCTTAATCAGTCTGATATCAGATCTGACAAGTCAATGCGTGTTATAGGTAAAGGTAACAAAGAACGAATTGTTTATCTTAATGATGCCTGTATGTCTGCAATCGAGTCATATATGAATATTCGTCCCAAAGACGGTGTAAAAGATCCTAAAGCCTTATTTTTAAGCAACAGATTACAACGCATAAGCACAAGAACTGTACAGCATATCGTTGATTCTTTTTTGGAAAAATCCGGATTGTCAAATATGGGGTTATCCACACATAAATTAAGACATACAGCCGCAACGCTTATGTATCAGTACGGCGATGTTGATGTGCTTGTACTTAAAGATGTTTTGGGGCATGAAAACCTAAGTACAACAGAAATATATACACATATTGCCGATACACAAAAAAAAGATGCCATAGACAGCAATCCTTTGTCCGGAATTAAGCCTGCTAAAACACAAACAGATAAGAAAAAGCCTTAACAAACACTGTTTCTACAGTCGAAGCAAGCACCATACCTGCAAAAAAAATTGCATATTTTTTAATATATGTGATGGCGGTTGTGCTGTTCGGCTGTCTTTTTTCTAATACAATGCCTAAAAGCTCTTTTGACATGATAGCAGATGTACATCCGGCAAGCAGAACAACCGAAACCGAAACAATACCTGACGGAATAATTGTGAGCAAATAATATCCCATTCCGTTCATTGAATACATTGTCAACAGATATCCCGACAACGCTCCCAATCCGAGACCTTTTATTACCGGCAATATGTAAATTATCGGAATCCCGATGCAACTGAATCCCGAAAAAAATAATGAAAAAACAAACAATAAATTGGTAAATAATGAATTGATAAATATTTTATAGGCTTTTAATTCATTTCTGTTTGATGCAAAAACATCAAATATTGATGAAAAATCGGCTAAAAGAGCTTCGCTACTCCCCTTTCGCATTATTCCCGAGCCAATTATCATACCTGCTGTAAACAATGCAATTATAATTATCATATTTTTCAGTTCTGTTTCTTGTTCAGAAGAAAAATCTCTGTGTTTTGTTAATCGAATTGCTTTTATTTTCATTATTATTTCTCCGCTCTGTTATTATTTTCTGATAATATTTGTACCTGCTACGCAACCAAAAAATCCTGCAATAAAATTTATCGGGAACATTAAATATACTTTCATGGACAAATCTGCATTATTTAAACACAATAAAATCAGAAACTGAATTGATGTAATTATAATAACCGCAAGCATACCCGTAATCAGACTGTATCGGTTTGCAAATATGCTTGAAACAAGTGAAGAAGCAATTGCAGCAATACCTGATGCAACAAGCACCATAATAAAAAAATTATGTGATGCAATTTCAGAATTCATTATTACAAGCGAAAAAATTGCAAGCATAATTACAAATGCAAGCATACCGATAACTGAACTTTTTATAAGGACTGTAATCAATGAATTATTTGACATATTCCTTTTTTGTTTTCTGTTTTTTTGCATAATAAAAATCCCTCCGTATCTGTAAATAGATATGAAGGGAAAATTAATAATATTACTATAAAATTATGCTTCGGGAGTTTCGTCGCCTTCGTGAACTTCGTCTTTCTTCTTGCGTCTGCCCTTACCCTTAGCTTCTTTTTCTGCAGCTTTAGCAGCTTCCTGAGCAGCTCTTTCAGCCTGAATTCTGTCATCTGCTGTGTTATTTGTCTGAATAGCCCAGCGAGTAATCTTCATTTTTGTTCTGTCAGCACCTGTTTCAATAACAAGTGAATCTTCCTTAACAGTAACTACTCTGCCGCAGATACCACCGATAGTTGTGATTTCATCACCTATCTGAATAGCATCACGCATTTCCTGCTCTTCTTTCTGCTTTTTTTTCTGAGGTCTGATCATCATAAAGTACATAACACCAAAAAGTGCTACCATCATTAAGATTGTACCCCATGGTGAATTAGCAGCTGTAGCTTCCTCTTCAAGAACTTTAAATAATAAATCCATTACAATTCCTCCGAATTAAACAATATTGTTGCTATTATAATACAATTCAAATAAGATTTCAAGTAAAATTTTTAATTATTTTATTCTTGTATCAAGTAAATCAACGTATTTTGTATAAAATTCATCAAACGTGTCATTAGCTAATGCATCTCTGATTTTCTCCATAAGTTTATTATAGAAATAAAGATTATGAGTAACCGCAAGTCGCAGCGCAAGAACTTCTTTTGCCTTAAATAAATGTTTGATATATGCTCTTGAATGATTTTTACATACAGGGCAATCACATTCACTGTCAATCGGTGAATCATCACGCTCGTATTTAGCGTTGTTAAGATTAATGATACCGTTCCATGTAAACAAATGTCCGTGTCTCGCATTTCTACTGGGCATTACGCAATCAAAGAGGTCAACTCCCCTTTTAACTGCTTCTATTATATTTCCAGGTGTTCCAACCCCCATAAGATAACGTATTTTATCCTTAGGCATATACGGCTCAACAGCGGAAATAATACGGTACATATCCTCTTTAGGTTCGCCAACTGCAAGACCGCCTATTGCATAACCGTCAAGGTCGAGCTTTGCAATTTCTTTCATGTGCTCAACACGAAGATCATCATATGTACAACCCTGATTTATACCGAAAAGCAACTGATTTTTATTTATTGTTTCGGGCAAAGAATTTAGACGCTTCATTTCATTTTTACAGCGCACAAGCCAGCGTGTAGTTCTTTCACAGGACTTTTTTGCATAATCATATTCAGCAGGATTCTCAACACATTCATCGAAAGCCATGGCTATTGTAGATGCCAGATGCGACTGAATCTGCATACTTTCTTCGGGGCCCATAAAAATATGTCTTCCGTCAACATGGGACTGAAAATATACACCTTCTTCTTTAATTTTTCTTAATGATGAAAGTGAAAACACTTGAAATCCGCCGCTGTCTGTAAGGATAGGGCCGTTCCAACCTGTGAATTTATGCAATCCGCCCATATCGTACACAACATCATCACCGGGACGAACATGGAGATGATAAGTATTGCACAGCATAACCTGACAGTTTATATCTTTAAGGTCATATGCAGACAATCCGCCCTTTATTGCGGCACACGTTGCTACATTCATAAATCCGGGAGTTTTTACCGTACCGTGTACTGTTTCAAATTCACCAAGACGCGCAGTTCCGCAGTTTTTAATAAGTTTATACATAAATTAACCTCTTTTAAAGTATTGCCATTGAATCACCAAAGCTGAAAAATCTGTATTCTTCAGCAATAGCGTTATTATATGCATTCAAAACGTTTTCTCTGCCTGCAAAAGCAGAAACAAGCATAATAAGAGTGCTTTCGGGAAGATGAAAATTCGTGATAATCCCGTCAATACATTTGAATTTATATCCCGGATAAATAAAAATGTTTGTAGAATTGCTACATTCTGCAATCATACCATTTTCATCACTTGCAGATTCGAGAGTTCGGCAAGATGTAGTACCTACGGCAATAACTCTGCCACCGTTTCTTTTTGTATTATTTATTTTTTCAGCAGTTTCTGCACTCACCCAATAATGCTCCGAATGCATTTCATGGTCTTCAATATTATCTGCCTTAACAGGTCTGAATGTACCTATACCAACATGCAGAGTTACATATGCAACAGTTATGCCCATATCTTCTATTTTTCTGATAAGTTCAGGGGTAAAATGTAAACCTGCGGTAGGAGCTGCAGCAGAACCCAATTCCTTTGAATAAACAGTCTGATAACGTTCTTTATCATTCAATTCATGTGTTATGTAATGAGGCAGAGGCATTTCTCCGATTTTATCAAGCACCTCATATATATTTGAAGCATCGTAAGAAAATTTTGCTATTCTGTTGCCGTTTTCAAGAACTTCAAGCACTTCGGCTCTGAGTAAACCTTCGCCAAAAACAAAGGTATCACCCTCTCTGGCTTTTCTGCCGGGCCCCGTAATAACCTCCCATTTATCATTACCGAGATTATTAAGCAACAAAAACTCAACCTTTGCACCGGTTGGTTTTATTCCGTAAAGTCTTGCAGGCATAACTCTTGTATTATTGAGAACAAGGCAATCACCTTTTTTTAAATAATCGGTTATGTTATAAAAATGACGGTGTTCAATTTCACCGGTTTGTCTGTCAAGATGCAAAAGTCTTGAACAATCTCTGTTTTCAATAGGCTCCTGAGCTATCAAATTTTTAGGTAATTCAAAATAAAAATCTGATTTTTTCATATATTTTGCACCAATTTTCTAAAAATCTTTTATTTAAGTTGACACCCGAATTCATTAGTGATAATATATATAATATTATAAGGATGCCCGTATATTATATTGCAATTACGGTGCAATTACAAGAGTAATTTTTAAATTTTTTAATAATTCGGAGGAATGAAAAATGAAAAAATATAAGGTTGGTATTATCGGTGCAACCGGTATGGTTGGTCAGCGCTTTATTACGCTTCTTGCAGACCATCCCTGGTATGACATTACTGTTCTTGCAGCAAGCCCCCGTTCAGCAGGCAAAACATATGCTGAAGCACTCGGCAACAGATGGGTTATGAAAACAGAAATGCCCGAGGCTGTTAAGGATATGATTGTTCTTGATGCAACATCAGATATTCAGAAAATTGCAGATGCAGTTGACTTTGTATTCTGTGCAGTTGATATGAAAAAGGACGAAATCAAAGCCCTTGAAGAAGCTTATGCTAAGGCTGAATGTCCTGTTGTTTCAAACAACTCCGCACACAGATTCACAGATGACGTTCCTATGATCATTCCTGAAATCAATAATGCTCATCTTGATATCATCGAATCACAGAAAAAGCGTCTTGGTACAACACGCGGATTTATCGCTGTTAAGTCAAACTGCTCACTTCAGAGCTATGTTCCCGCACTTTATCCTCTTGATGAAAAATTCGGTGTTAAAGATGTTCTTGTATGTACTTATCAGGCAATTTCCGGCGCAGGCAAAACATTTGAAAGATGGCCCGAAATGGTTGACAATGTTATCCCTTATATCGGCGGCGAAGAAGAAAAGAGCGAAAAAGAACCTCTTAAAATCTGGGGTAAAGTTATTGACGGCAAAATCGTTCCCGCATCAGAACCTCATTTCACAGCACAGTGTTTAAGAGTTCCCGTTTCAGACGGTCATATGGCTGCTTGCTTTGTACGTTTTGAAAACAAACCAACTAAAGAAGAAATTCTTGATGTATGGAAGAATTTCAGCGGCAGACCCCAGCAGCTTGAGCTTCCTCACGCTCCCAAACAGTTCCTCAACTATTATGAAGAAGATAATATGCCCCAGACTAAAATTAACAGAGAGCTTGAGGGTGGCATGGCAATTTCGACAGGCCGTTTAAGAGAAGATTCTCAGTATGACTACAAGTTTGTATGTATTTCACACAACACATTAAGAGGTGCGGCAGGCGGTGCAGTTCTTCTTGCTGAACTTCTTTGTGCAGAGGGTTATATTGAACCCAAAAACTGATTTTTAGGAGAGATTCATTATGAAAAAGAAAGTAATTTTTGAAGGCTCCGCCATAGCAATTATTACACCCTTTACCGAGGACTTAAAAAAGATTGACTATGATAAATTTGAAAAAATTATAAATTACCAGATTGAAAACGGAACCGATGCTATTGTTGTATGCGGTACAACAGGTGAAGGCTCTACCCTTTCAACCGAAGAACACATCAACGCAATGAAATTCTGTGTTGATGTTACAGCAAAGAGAGTACCTGTTATTGCAGGTACAGGTTCTAACGATACTTTCTATGCTGTTGAGCTTTCAAATGAGGCTGAGAGTGTTGGTGTTGACGGTCTTCTTATGGTAACACCTTATTACAACAAAACATCTCAGAGCGGACTTATAGAGCATTACAATTATATAGCTGACAGAGTTTCAGCTCCCATAATTCTTTATAATGTTCCCGGCAGAACAGGTATGACAATCAAACCCGAAACATATGTAGAGCTTGCAAAGCACGAAAGAATTGTTGCAACAAAAGAAGCTTGCGGTGATATTTCCTTTATCCAGAAAGTTGCGGCTCTCTGCGGTGATAGCCTTACTATATACTCCGGCAATGACGACCAGATTCTTCCTATTATGGCTCTTGGCGGCAAAGGTGTTATTTCAGTTCTTTCACACGTAGCTCCCAGAGCTGCACACGATATTGCAAGAGCGTATCTTGACGGTGATGTTGAAAAATCAAGAAAGCTTCAGCTTGAATATCTTGACCTTTGTGATGCTCTTTTCTGCGATGTAAACCCCATTCCCGTAAAAGAAGCTATGAATATGTGCGGTTGGGATGTAGGCAGATGCAGAATGCCTCTCGGTGTTATGAATGATGCATCAAAAGCTAAACTCTATGCAGCACTGAAAAATCATAACCTTGCAAAATAATAGTTTCAGTCGGGTAATTGATTTTGCCCGACTTTGTTTTAATAAAATATAGGATGTGTTGAATATGGTTAAAGTAATATTAAGCGGTTGTTGCGGTAAAATGGGTAATGCTGTAACCAATGCGGCAAGCAACAGAGACGATATAAAAATTGTTGCAGGTGTTGATGTATGCGAATGCGACAAACTTCCGTATCCCGTTTTCCCTGCATTTAATGAAGTACCCTGTGATGCAGATGTTATTATAGATTTTTCAAATCCTTCAGCGTTACAGTCCATTCTTGATTATTCTGTAAAAAATAATATTCCCGCTGTACTTTGTGCAACAGGATATACAACAGAACAAAACAAAATGATTGAAGATGCATCTAAATCCGTTGCAATGTTCCGTTCAGGCAATATGTCATTAGGTATTAATCTTCTTTCTGAGCTTGCAAAAACTGCGGCAAAAATTTTAGGCGGCTCATTCGATGTTGAAATTGTTGAAGCACATCATAATTTAAAGCTTGATGCACCGAGCGGAACTGCAATTATGCTTGAAAAAGCAGTTGAAGAAGGTCTTGATTACACTCCAGAGCTTGTATATGACAGACATGACCGTTCTCAGAAAAGAGACAAACACGAAATCGGAATGCACTCAATAAGAGGCGGAACAATAGTTGGTGAGCATGAAATAATTTTCGCAGGCAACGATGAAATCATCAAATTAAGCCATACAGCTCTTTCTAAGAACGTTTTTGCAGTTGGTGCAGTTAATGCTGCTGTTTATATGAAAGATAAGCAGAGCGGCATGTATGACATGACAGATGTAATAAACGGTTAATTAAACAAAAAAAATGAGGACTTTTGCTTTTGCATCAGTCCTCTTTATTATTTATTGATAAAGCTTTGCGAGACCGCCTTCACTTGTTTCTCTGTAAGTATGCTTCAAATCTTTTCCTGTTTCATACATTGTTTCAACAACAAGGTCAAAGGATATTTTTCGTGTAGTTGAAAGGAAATTTGCAAGATTCAGCGCATTGATTGCTCGCATAGCGGCAACTGCTCCCCTTTCGATACAGGGAATCTGAACAAGTCCGTTAATCGGGTCGCAGGTAAGACCTAAATGGTGTTCCATCGCAACCTCTGCCGCATACTCAATCTGATCAATTCCCATTTCAAACAATTCGGCAAGTGCAGCAGCTGTCATTGAGCAGGCTGTACCGATTTCAGCCTGACAACCGCATTCAGCACCGCTGACAGAAGCATTGGTTTTAACTATATTTCCAATAATACCTGCAACAGCTAACGCATCTATTATTTTTTCATCTGAGAAGCGTTTTTTCTCCTGCATATATTTAAGAACCGAAGGCAATACACTGCTTGCACCGCAAGTTGGTGCAGTTACAACTGTTCCGCCCGATGCATTCTGTTCACCTACAGCAAATGCATAAGCGCATACAGTGCGATTTTCCCTCGTTACTTCACTTTCGTCTATATGACGCTGATTGAAAAGGTATTGTGCTTTTCGCTCAACGCCGAGACCACCGTCGAGAGTTCCTGTAACAGACAACCCCTTTTCTATGCAGTCTTTCATTGCATACCAAACTTCATAAAGATAATCTTTAATCGTCGGTTCATACATATACACATAATCACTTATCCGCATATTATGATGCTTACAGAATTCGGCAATTTGTGAAAAACTGTTTTCCGTATAGATGTTAAGTTTTTCTTTATCAGGTCTGCCGAGAATAGATATATCGCCGCCGCCTATACTCATTGCACGCATATATGCAACTTGCTCACCATTTTTATAGCCATAAAAATCAAGCGTGTTTTCGTGGGGCAAGTCCTCTGTATCAACATCAAAAACAAGTTCGGTTTTTATATTTTCAAAAGGGCTTACCACTGCAATATCAGTATGATGTCCTTTGCCTGTTTTGGCAAGAGAACCGAAAAGAACTATTTTTACGGCATCAATATCATGATTTTCACAGAGAAAAACTCTTGCGGCTTTTTCAGGCCCCATAGTGTGAGAACTTGACGGGCCCAAGCCTATTTTAAATACATCTGTAATCGATTTCAAAATCAAATCACCTGTCCGGCATAAATAATTTTCTTACCTGTTGTATCACCTGAGAGTTTATAATCTGCAAGCTTGCCGTTTTTCCATTCGATATCAACTTTAATATTTCCCTTAGCGCGAAGGCCTTTTATAGAGCCGTTTTTCCATTTATCGGGAAGTGCAGGAAGAAGGTAAATAGTGTCTTCCGTTGACTGCATAAGCATCTCTGTAATACCGCTTACAGCGCCGAAATTACCGTCAATCTGGAAAGGAGGATGTGCATCAAACATATTGGGATATGTTCCGCCGCCACCTTTGTAATTGATTACATATTTGTTATCAACAGGACGAAGCTGCATATCAATAAGCTTTAATGCGTGATTACCGTCCCAGAGTCTTGCCCAGAAATTGATTTTCCAACCAAGGCTCCAGCCTGTACCGTTATCACCTCTGTACTCAAGCGTCTTTTTAGCGGCTTCAATAAGTTCGGGAGTATCCTCATGATTTATAAGTCTTGCAGGATGAAGAGCGTAAAGATGTGATACATGTCTGTGATGAGGTTCACACCATTCAACATCATCATACCATTCAAGTAAATCTCCCTTTGAACCTATCATAAAGGGTAAAAGCTTAGGCTGTTTTTCATTTATCTCATCAATAATTTCATCACTGATGCCAAGAATATCTGCTGCTTTTTTACAATTAATAAACAACTCTTTAATAATTGACATAGACATTGTTGATGTCTTGGAAACCGAACATTTTTTCTTTTCCCACCAGAATTCATTTTCGGGTGATGTTGAGGGAGCAATCATAAGATATCCTTTTCCGTCATCAACAAGCATATCCAGATAGAATGCAGCTGCCTTTTTCATAATAGGATATGCAGTTTCTTTTAAATAATCCTTATCAAGTGTGTATTCATAATGCTCATACACATGACGGCAAAGCCAACCTGACGCCATTGGCCAGAACGACCACTGTGAGCTACCCTGTACAGGTGTCGTCAATCTCCATATATCACAGTTATGATGACCTGTAAATCCTCTTGCGTGATAGATTTCTCTTGCTGTTTCTTCGCCTGCAACACTCATTTCCTTTACTAAGTTTATAAGGGGCAGGTGCATTTCAGGCATATCAATCATAAGAGTGGGGAAATAGTTCATTTCGGTATTGATATTTGTTGTATAGTTTGAGCTCCATGGCGGATTAACTCTGTGATTCCAGATTCCCTGAAGATTCATTGCCTGAGTTCCTTCTCTTGAACCTGAAATAGTTAAATATCTGCCGAAATTATAAAGTAATGAGTAAAGCCCCAAATCTTCACGCGAACCTGAAAACTCTGCAAGACGCTTATCTGTAGGTATATTCTCTTTATTTTTTGTACCCAAATCAAGCTTAACTCTGTCATAATATGACTTGTAATCATTAATATGACTTGCTTTTACAATTTCGTAAGGAACACTGACTGCCTTATCAATAGTTTCCATTACTGCATTTTTATATTCTTTTCCTTCAAGGTTAGGATGCTTATCAAAACCGTTAAAGCTTGTTTCGCAGGTAAAATAAAGTGTAGCACAATCTGCATTTTTTACTACAATTCCGTCATCAGAACAGGCAACCTCACCGTCGGTAACAACTTTAAGAGCACCTCTGAAGCTCATGCCTTTTTTTGCGGGATCGCTTGAATAACGTTCATAATCAGCTGACTCATATTCTTCATTACAGGGAGAATTAGACGGACAAGTACCGTCAAGAATCAAACAATCGCCAAGAGCAGAAGTGTTGTATTTAAGCTCAGATTTCATTTTTGCTGTAAAATTAATAGCCTTTGATGCACTTGCGGTAAAATGCATAACCATTACATTTTCAACAGCAGAAACAAAACTCTCTCTTTTATATGTAACACCGCTTTTTTCAAATTTAACTGTATGTATTGCATTGACAATATCAAGTGTTCTTGAATAGTTTTTAACAAAACCCTTAACACAAGTTATTTCAATGTCGCCAAAAGGAACATATGCCTGTGAATTATAGCCCTCAAAACTTGATTCAAGCAAAGCTTCTGCTTCGTTAAGTTTACCCTGTAAAGCAAGTTCGCGAGCTTTTACAAAGCTGTCGTAAGAACACATATTTGCATATGAACGAGGATAACCTGTCCAGAGTTCATCGTGATTAAGAGATACAAGCTCTTTTTGTGCACCGCCGTAAATCATAGCACCTATTTTACCGTTACCTATAGGAAGTGCATAAGTCCACACTTTGGCAGGTTTTTTATAATATAAAATTTCAGAATCAATACCCATATCTGTTTCTCCTCAAATTTTTTTATTATATACATAATAAACCAAATCAGATTTTATTTCAATAAAATTTTTAATTTATATTGAATTAATTAAAAAAAAATAGTACAATTATTCTATTAATGCGGAGGATTTTGTAATGAAATATGATGTTCTTGTAATAGGCGGCGGAGCTGCAGGATGTATGGCGGCAGGATTTGCGGCCAAAAATGGCCATAATGTACTTTTAGCCGAGAGAAATGACAGAATCGGAAGAAAAGTTATGATAACAGGAAAAGGAAGATGTAATGTAACCAATGCTTGCTCGCTCCTTAATGAACTTATAGAAAATGTGCCTGTTAACAGTCGGTTTTTATACGGTGCTTTTTCAAGATTTATGCCATATGATACAATGGATTTTTTTGAAGAATCAGGTGTTGAGCTCAAAATAGAACGAGGCAACAGAGTTTTCCCCGCATCTGACAAAGCAGTTGATATTGTTGATGCTCTTGACAGTTTTATAAAAAACAGCGGTGTAAAAAAAACAAAGGCAAGAATCGTAAAATTCACCACACAGGATAACCGTATTATTTCTGCTGAAGATGAAAACGGAAATATTTATGAAGCAGATAAATATATAGTAGCAACAGGCGGTAAGTCATACCCCCTTACAGGTTCAACCGGCGACGGGTATTCACTTGCACAACAATGCGGTCATACGATTACTCCACTAAAACCTGCACTTGTCCCGTTAGTTACATCTGATTCATGGACAGGTCAGCTCCAAGGACTTGCATTAAAAAATATTTCAATTACCGTAAGAGATAATGACACTTACAACGAAGTATTTAATGATTTTGGTGAATTACTGTTTACACATTTCGGTGTGAGCGGCCCTGTAATATTAAGTGCAAGCTCACATATGAAGAATATCAAAGACGGTAAATATTCATTGGAAATTGACTTAAAACCCGGACTTACAAATGAAAAATTAGACGCAAGAGTTCTACGTGATTTTGCAGAAAATGCAAACAAATCAATAGCAAATGCACTTTCAAAACTGTTGCCTCATAAACTTATTCCCATAGTAGTTAAATTAAGCGGAATACCGACAGATTTGAAAGTAAATCAGATAACGAAAGATATGCGTCAGGATTTAGTTTATCTACTGAAGCATTTCCCCGTAAATGTAAAAGAATTCAGACCTATTGAGGAAGCAATCGTTACATCAGGCGGTGTTTCTGTTAAAGAAATCAATCCGAAAACTATGCAGTCAACATTGTGCGAAAACTTATATTTTGCAGGCGAAGTGATTGATGTAGATGCCTATACAGGCGGATTTAATCTTCAGATAGCATTTTCTACCGGTGTTCTTGCCGGCAAATCAGTATAAGAGGTGTAAACAAATGATTAATATAGCAATAGACGGTCCTGCAGGCGCAGGCAAAAGCACAGTTGCCAAAGCAGTAGCAAAAAGATTTGGTTTTATTTATGTAGATACCGGTGCATTATACCGTTCAATAGGTGTAAATGCATTAAAACGCGGCATTGACACAACAGATAAAGCTGCAGTAACAGCTTTACTCCCCGAAACAAAAGTTGAACTTAAATACATTGACGGTACACAGCGCGTATTCCTTAATGGTGAAGATGTTTCTGAAGAAATACGACTTCCCGAAGCATCAATGGCAGCATCTAATGTATCTGCTATCCACGAAGTAAGAGCATTTTTGCTTGATCTCCAGCACGAAATGGCAGAAAAATACAATGTTGTAATGGATGGTAGAGATATAGGCACAGTAATTCTTCCCAATGCACAGTATAAATTCTTCCTTACAGCATCTGCAGAGGTAAGAGCAAACAGACGTTTTATCGAATTAAAGGAAAAAGGAAATGATGTTGACTATCAGGCCCTCCTTGATGAAATTATACAGCGTGATTATAACGATTCACACCGTGAAATTGCACCATTAAAACAGGCTGAAGACGCAATATTTATTGACAGCAGCAACCTCACTTTAGAAGAATCAATAGATGCTATTGCAAGCAAAATAAAGGTGTAAAATGGAAATAATTGTAGCTGAAACTGCAGGATTTTGTTTTGGCGTAAACAGAGCCGTTAATAAGGTTGAAGAACTTTTATCAGCCGGTAAAAAAGTAACAACTCTCGGTCCGCTTATTCACAATCCGCAGTATATAAAATCATTAAACGACAGAGGTGTTGTAATTGCAGAATCTGTCGATGATGTATCAGATGTCGGAGAATTGGTTATAAGAGCTCACGGCATTACAAAAACTGAGATTGAAAAAATCAAATCAAGCGGTATATCTTTTACCGATGCCACCTGCCCTTTTGTGAAAAAAATTCAGAATATTGTAAACAGTGAATCATCTGTGGAAAATACAGTTCTGATTGCGGGTGATAAAAATCATCCAGAGGTCAAGGGCTTCAGAAGCTACTGCAAAGGTGAATCCTATGTATTCAAAAACAGCGATGAACTCTGTTCGATTCTTTACGAACATCCCGAATTAAAAAATTCTGAGGTTATTTTTGTATCCCAGACAACGTTTAATACAGAAGAATACAAAAAATCTTTAGAAATAATAAAAAAAGACTGTACAAATATAAAAATATTTGATACAATATGTGATGCTACATCAAAAAGACAAAAAGAGGCTTGCAATTTGTCTCGCATTTGTGATATAATGGTAGTAATTGGTGGTAAAAACAGTTCTAACACACAAAAACTTAAAGCTGTGTGCGAAAAAAACACAAAAACTGTTCTCATCGAATCCGCTGACGAATTAAAAAATATTGATTTTAGCGGATGTACCAAGGTTGGCGTTACGGCAGGAGCATCAACTCCTGTCTGCATTATAAAGGAGGTAATTTTTAAAATGTCCGAAACAATCACAAACAATGTTGAATCTGCTGAAGCTCGTGGACAGGCTGTCGCTGATTCAGAAATGACTTTCGAGCAGCTTTTGGCTGACGAAGAAGCAAGAACTAACAATCAAAATCAGAAGGTGGTAGGCATCGTTCTTCGTGTTACACCTACTGAAATTCAGGTCGATATAGGCAGAAAGCAGACAGGTATCATCCCCTATGATGAATTCAGTGCAGATCCTTCAGTTAATCCTGCAACAGCAGTAAAAGTTGGCGACGAACTTGATCTCATCATTATGAAAACAAACGACGCTGAGGGTTTGGTAACTCTCTCAAAGAAGCGTTATGACGCAAAAGCAAACAGAGCAAAAATTGCAGCAGCAAAGGAAAGCGGCGAAGTTCTTACCGGCGTAGTTTCTGAAATTCTTGAGCGCGGCGTTATCGTTGTAAGCGACGGTGTAAGAGTATTTATCCCCGCTTCACAGGCTACAATGTCTAAGAATGAAAGTCTTGACACTCTTAAAGGTAAAGAGGTTCAGTTCAAAGTTCTTGATGCAGGCGAAAAGAGAAACATTATCGGTTCTATCAATTTCGTAGCAAAAGAAGAGCGCAAGGCAGCAAGAGAAGCTTTCTGGGCAAATGCTGAAGTTGGTCAGACATACACAGGTACTGTTGCTTCTGTAGCAGATTTTGGTGTATTTGTTGACATCGCTCCCGGTGTACGCGGTCTTTGCCACATTACTGAGCTTTCATGGAGCAGAATCAAGCATCCTACTGACGTTGTTAATGTTGGTGATGAAATCGAAGTTACAAT
Source organism: Acutalibacteraceae bacterium (assembly GCA_045535305.1). Lineage (GTDB taxonomy): Bacteria > Bacillota > Clostridia > Oscillospirales > Acutalibacteraceae > UBA1081. The sequence continues at coordinate 173,480 of JAZSLJ010000073.1, read as the reverse complement.
CAAGAGCCTTAACGAAGAGACTCACAAGATTTCATTCAGCCACAGAAAAATTGAAGACAATCCGTGGGAAATCTTCAAGAGAGATTATAATGTTGGCGACGTTATTGAGGTTGAAATTGCAAGCTTTAAGACATTCGGTGCATTCGCACAGATCACTCCCGCAATCAAAGGTCTTATCCATATTTCACAGATTGCAAATCACAGAGTTGAGAAACCTCAGGATGAACTTAACATAGGTGATAAGGTAACTGTAAAAATTACAGCTATTGACAACCAGAAGAGACATGTTTCACTTTCTATCAGAGAATTGCTTGCAAAGCCTGAAGAAGAAGTTGTTGCAGAACCCGTAGAAGAAGATGAAATTCCCGAAGGAACTCCCATCTCTATTGACGAGCTTCTTGCAAAAGCTGAAACAGAAGAAACAACAGAAGAATAATTTCCCATTAATAAAAATCGGCAACCGAAAGGCTGTCGATTTTTTATGTATGACAGATCAAAAATATATAAAGACGGTGCTGTGCAATCATAACACAACACCGTTTAACAGTTTTATTTTATATACTGATTTACAAATTTGAATGTTTCATCAAGACAGATCCTACTCTTTTTAAATATAGTAACAATAGACCATGCGTGAAGCCCTATAACTCCGTCAGATTTATAAAGAATATACGGAACGTTATTTTGTTTTAGCTCATCAGCAAAATCAAATGCTTCATATCTGAGTAGATCCTTATCACCCCAGGTGAGAAATGTAGGCGGAAAATCAGAAGTGATAACAGGTGAAATCAGATTTTCTGTGTCTGCTGAAATTGCATCCCTTATTTCATTTATCGGCATTCCCATAAATGCAGACGCCATCATTTTTATGTCGGGAAATTTTGACTGCTTTTTATTGGTATCTGTAATGCGGTCAATGCTGTAACATCCGCAATGAGAAACAATAGCCTTTACATTAAACAAATCTTTGTTACGGAAATTAATTTTAAGTTTATCAAAAATTGTATGATTTTTTGAGCAGGCACCGGCATATGCAATGTAGTAGCCACCGGCACTCTCCCCTGCCAACACAATATTGTCAGTATCAATTCCGAATTCATCTGCATTATCAAGAATAAAGTCTATTGCTGAAAAAATTTCATTCAGCTGAAACGGATAAACTTGCTGCGGAGCATATGTATAATTGACAGAAGCAACAAAATAACCTTTTTTAGCCCATTCCACAGCATAATTATTACGCATTTCCATTATACCTGAAATCCAGCCACCTCCGTGAATATATATCAGCAAAGGTTTCTTCTCGTTGGCACAATCTTTTCTTACATAGGTATCAATATATTGTTGTTTATCTTTTCCGTAGCGAAGTTTTTTTGTATAAACTATATCCTTTGGGATAGGTCTGTATGTTAATGACAAAGCCAACAATTCGGTAAAATTATACCAATACTGACCTGCCATTCCACGTATATATAATTTATTCAATTAAAATCCTCCTACCATATACTGCCCGGATCAGGAAAATCATCAACTGTATTTAGATAGTCATCATAAGATTGCACATTCGATGTAAAACCTTCCGGATCATAACCCGGTGTGTTAACAATTCTGGCAGACATAACAGTTTGCATATCATTGAAATCGTTAAGATTCTTTTCAAAATCCGAGTTAGATGTTGATGATGAGTATATAGAGAGTGAATATGATGATTGTGAAGAATTTAATGAAGAATTTGAAACCGAAGTAGAATTAGAACGCAACTCTTTAAGTTTATCTCGTTCTTTTGCTATTTTACGTTTACTGATTAATAAAGAAATAACTGCAACTGAAAGTATTACAATTATTCCACCCATTACAAAGAATGCAGATTTTTCAAGTTCAACTCCGACATAACCAAGCAATAAACCTGATGACGGCTCATCAGCCATTATATATCTGATTATCTCTTTTGCCGCACTTTTAGGCATTATTTCTTTACCATCATTACATAAATACAAATTCGGGCTAAGAGCATCATTAACCAGTCCGTCAACTCTTGAGTGATTAGTTTTATAATAATATGTTACTCCGTAATAATTTATTGTTCCGTCATATGATGTTGAGGCACCTTCACCCATTACATTAGAAATAACACTATCCTCTGTTTCTCCAACAAGAATCAGACAGGTTTTATCATTATAATAATACAGTGCAGCATAAGCTTTGCCGTCATATGTTTTCTGATACAAAACATTGTTAATTGCACAAAAAATTGTACCCTCTTTATCCAATTCACAAATTCCGTTGCTTAACAAGATTCTGTTTTCATACGGATCGACAACTGAAAGTGAATAATTACTGTCAGAGAACCCATTCATCAAAGGGTTTCCATTAATCGCTCGCTGAATTTTAATATAATATGTATCTGCTTCAAGATCAGCAAGTTCTATAACAGTATTTTTACCTTTTCCTTCCACTGAACCTTCTTTTATAACTGATTTGCCATCAGAGTAAAAAATTGACATATACCAACAATACTGATAAGCACCATCATCTTCATTTGTAAAATTAAGAAAAACACTATTATCTTGCAAAAGAACAAATTTATACCAACGAACTGAATCTTCATTAAGGAGGTTATCTGTAACCATAGCATTACTGATATCTATTGCTTTCTTTTTGGAAGTATTATTTCCATTTCCTTGTATAGATTCCTGAGCAAAAGAGGTCAGAGATAATGAGAACAATATAAATGTTGCTATAGGAATAGCTAATATTCTAGATAATTTATTCATAGTTCACCACTTAATTATAGTTTTAATGATATTCAGGAAGATAATCTCCGTGTGCATCAATAAGATCATCAACCATAGCCTTAATTGTGTCAATATCAAGCTCGCTTGCTGTATGAGGATCAAGAAATGCAGCCTGATAGATATGTTCCCTCTTAAGTGTTTTTGCAGCTTCAATAGTAAGCAACTGAACATTTATATTTGTCATATTCATAGCTGCACATTGTACGGGAAGTGCACCTACATGACATGGATGTATACCGTAACCGTTAACAAGACAAGGAACTTCAACACAAGCCTCAGCAGGCAGATTTGTAATAAGACCGTTATTGATTACATTTCCACCAATTTGATAAGGTACACCCGTAACAATAGATTCCATAATGTGCGATGCATATTCATTAGAACGATTATGCTCTTTAACACCTGTTTCAAGCATTTCTGCATACTCTTTTTTCCATGATGCAATCTGATTTACACATCTGCGCGGATATTCATCAAGAGGAATATTATATCTTGCTATAAGGTCGGGGTACTTACTCTTGATATAAAACATATTATACTCTGCATTGTGTTCACTTGATTCAGTACAATAAAATCCGAAATGCTTTATGTATTCAAGACGTACTTTGTTTGTAAAATCAGGATCTGCAAGTTTTTCTTCTACATGACTCTTGATTTCGGGATACAAATCTACACCGTTTTTATCTTTGATTTCAAGCAACCATGCCATGTGGTTAATACCGGCAATCAGCTCTTTTCTGCCTTCAAGCTTATCCTGCATACCAAGCTGTTCAAACAAATCTTTTGAACAAGTCTGAACACTATGACACAAACCTACAGTTTTTACACCTGTATATCTCTGCATATAACCAGTAAGCATAGCCATAGGATTGGTATAATTAAGGAAATAAGCATCAGGACAAACTTCCTGCATATCTGCTGCAAAATCAGCCATTACAGGTATTGTTCTTAAAGCTCTCATAATTCCGCCGATACCGAGCGTATCACCGATAGTCTGTCTGAGACCGTATTTTTTCGGAACTTCGAAATCGATGATTGTACAAGGGTCATAAAGACCAACCTGAATTGCATTAATAACAAATGATGCGCCGCGAAGAGCCTCTTTTCTGTTTTCAACACCTAAATAACACTCAATCTTACCATAGCCGCCTTTAGATTTTTGCATAGCTTCAAGAATGGTTTTACTTTCCTTTAAGCGTTCACCGTCAATATCATAAAGTGCAAACACAGAATCTCTCAATGCTTCTGTACACATACAGTCTCCAATTACATTTCTTGCGAAAACTGTGCTTCCTGCACCCATAAATGTGATTTTCATAAAAAACCTCCAAACAATATATTATTAAGTTAATTATAACAGTTTTTATATAAAAATCAACCATATATTTATAAAATATTACATATATAATAAAAATTTCACCGCATCTGAAACAATCAGACACGGTGAAATTTTATTAATTTTAAATTTTTAGAATGATGTTATCAGACCGGCAGATGCTCTGAGAATAAGTCTTGCGTCCTCTGCTGTAATTACGCCGTCTTTATCAACATCACATCTCTTAAATGTAATATCATCGGGAGCGTCTTCAAGCAAAGCAGAAACTCTTAAAACATATCTTGCATCACCTGCATTGATTTGTCTGTTATTATCTGCATCACCGAGCATGAAGAAGAAATCTTCATCAAGATCAAGTTCTACAGGCTTAACATATACAGCTGAACCGTTATCATAGAAATATGTAGAACCTGCGGAAAGAGTTGTGGGTGTAAGGTCTTTTCTTGCTACATCAAAATAGAGTGTGGCAATAGCAAGTCTGCCTTCCGCATCACACTGTTTTGCTGTGATAGCTTTAGATGTTGCATAAGCAACAGTTGCTACTTTGCCGTAATCGTGAGGCTGACCTGCAGAAACATATACATTATCAATTTCAGCACCCTGAGCAGAAGCATATGTAAGCATAGGTTCTTCGTAGTTTACAACAAAATTACCTGCATATGTTCCGACAGCGTTAAGGACTGAAACTGTGATTTCAAGCTGATTTGTAACTGAATTATATACAGGAATAAGCTCAATCTCACTTTCAGAAACATTCATACCTGTTTCTTCATTATCAGCATCAACCTTAATTGCGATAGAATGTTCTTTTATAATACCTGTTGACATATCAAGAATATACTGAACATCAGCTTCGCTAATAGTGCCGTCAGCATCAACATCTGCATTCTTAAACTGAACAGTGCCAACCTCATAATCATCTGTTCCGTCTGCAAATCTTGCAGCAAGTCTTGCATCAACAGATGTGATTATACCGTCAAGGTTTACATCGCCAAGGATATACTTACCGGGAACAACATCAGAATCGGGAGAAACAAAACCATCTGACATCAAAATTCCGGGGTTAACATATCTGTTATATATCATAAACTGCTTATAAGCTGCATCCTGCCATACTGTACGCTCTGAATCAGCAGTTACAAGCCATGCAAGGAATCTTGCACAATTACTCATAGGATCAAATGTGCCATGCTTCATATTCTTGATAAACCATGTATTTTCGGGAAGAACACAAGTTGAAGCATCAATGTAATAACATGCACCTGCGTATGAATACCAAGGTGTAAGCATATCATAGTTAGCTGACATATGGTCGTGATCATCAATGTTAGTCTGAGTTGCAAGCATTGCCTCAGCAACATTATTAAGATCAACACATGTTGCACCGAATGATGCGTATGCAGTATCAACAACGCCGTCGCTCTGTACGCTTACATTCTGACCGATGGGAAGAATCTGAAGATCCCATGCTGCAACAATTGAAACATTTATTCCACGGTCTTTTGCATTAAGGAGAATGTCTGCATAGTCTTCCTGGTTGTCTTTAAAATCAACAATTGACTCATAAAGTGTCTTATTGATTTCATCGTCAAACATATTATCAAGCGCTGCATCAAAATCATCAACGGGAACAAGCGCCCAGAGACCGGGCATATAGCCTAACTGATCAAGAACTCCTGCAGCATCAATAAAATCATAACCTTCATTAAGTGCTTCTGCAATATCCAGACAGAAATCCTGAGCTTCCCATTCATTGTTCATAATATAATTAAGAAGCCACATAATAAACGCTGTAATGGGATTGTCTGAAATATCATTTGTATAGCGAATATATGCACTTGTGAAATTTGTTACAGAGAAAATGCTTTCTTTTGCAATATCACCTTTGAAGAAATCACCCATTACGGATGTTCCGAGGAATTCAGATGATACTGTTACGAAATTTTTAACGTTTTCTGCTGCATTATCAGCATATTCTGCAAGATATTCGGTTGCAATAACAGAACCGTATCCCTCAGAAATAACAGATACCTTATCTGCACCTGTTGTTTCTTTTAAATTGCTGATATATTCATCAAGAAGTTCTGCATTCAATGCAGGATCAAGACGGAAATCGTATGTGAATACGTATGTATTTGCATAGCCAATGTTTTCGGCAATACTTTCACCTACAGAACCTGCGACAGAATGAGCCATTTCATAATTCTCTTCGTAGTAATACTCAAGAGGTTTATCATAAACCACTGCACCTGTAAATGCATATGCGGGAGAACCATCTTCATTCATTTCAAGATAATCAAGCAATTCAATATCTTTTTTGATATCTTCGAACATAGCGGAAAAATATGCTTTAAGATCGATCGATGAAAGAATTGCTGAAATATCAAGGTTTGAAAGATCTGCACTGCCGAGAAGCTGGATAGCAATATCTATAACAGAATTAATTATGCTGTTTATGTCATCGTTATATCCGAAAGCACCAAGCAAAGCAGTAGCCATGTCTGATACTGAAAGTTCATCAGTAATTATATCTTTGATAACATCTTCGGCTATAATATTAGCAAATTCTGATGAAAATCCGGATGTGAACAATAAGTCATAATCATAATTACGTAAATCAAAAATAACTGTGCCGTCGTCTGTGTTGTAGATGGGGTTAGCATCAATATCATTAATAACAACTACAGGTGTAACAGTTTTGGAATCAATGTCAGCAGCAACAACAGCTACAAATGTACTGCAAATCATAACAATACTTAACAGTACACAAAGACTCCTCCTTAAAAATTTTTTCATAAGGCGGTACCTCCTACTATTTATACAAAGTAATTATATACTAACTACATTAAATTTGCAATAGAAATTTACCAATAATACAACATTTATTCAACAGAAAATTTAAAAACTGTTACAGTTTGATATTTTTCGCCTGCATCATATGTACACTGCGGAAAATTAGCATGATTAGGTGTATCGGGATAATACTGTGTTTCAAGGCAGAATCCGCTTCTTTTGTTCATGGGCTTGCCATCTTTACCCAATGTACCTTTTAAGAAATTACCCGCATAAAACTGAACACCGGGAAGATCTGTTAACACCTCAAGCTTTCTGCCGCTTGCAGGGTCATATGCAACTGCAGCTGTTTTAAGTGTACCATCATAACCGTTAATGCAGAAATTATGGTCATAACCGCCGGTATAATTGAGCTGATCAAAATCATCATCAATTCTGTCGCCGATTCTTTGAGCTTTTCTAAAATCGAAGGGTGTATTTTCCACAGGAGCAATTTCACCTGTAGGAATACTTAATGAATCGACAACAGGTGTATAATAATCAGCATTGATAAACATAGTATGGTCGAGAATTGTTTCTGAATCATAACCGTTAAGATTAAAGTAAACGTGGTTTGTAAGATTTAACACTGTCTTTTTATCTGAAACTGCTGAATATTCAAGTTTGATTTCATTTTCATCTGTTAATGTATACTTTACGGATACTGCAACATTTCCGGGAAAACCGTTTAAACCGTCGGGGCTCGTATATTCAAATTCTACAGTTGACTCCCCTGCAATTTTAGCAGCCCATACAGCAGTATTAAACTCGCCGCATGAATGAAGGCAAGTAACCTGATTTTCATTTGAATTCAGTTTATATTTTATTCCGTCAATGTTAAATTCAGAATTTCCTATTCTGTTTGCGTAAGGGCCAACAATAACCCCCTGATAATCTGTACGCTCAACGCATCCAAGTAAATCGTCAAAGCCAACAAGAACATCTTTAAATTCACCGTTTTTGTCGGGAACTGATGCAGTTAAAAGAGTGGCACCGTAAGTTATAACAGATATTGATAAACCTTTAGAGTTTGTTATGGTATACTTTTCGATTTTTCTGCCATCAGCAAGAATGCCGAAATCCGATATTGATATTGACATATTTTTTCATCCTTTACAATTTTTAAGTAATTATACAACTTTTTTATACATTAAGTCAATAACTATTATAAGGTAATTAAATATTTAATATATAGATTGACTTTTATTAAAAAAAATAATATAATATTTGTGATTATGTCGTATAGTGAGGTGATGTCAATGCCCATTGAATATAACAGTTTTTTTATACAGGTAATATTATTTGCGCTTTTAGCATTTGTCTTACTGGCTTCAGTTATCTCTTTATTTATAAAGCCTGCAAAACGAACTATAAGAGCAAGTCTTGTTGAAGCATCAAGCGGCCATATTATTGACATCAGCCAGTCTGAAACATCAATAGGCAGAGCAAAGGCCTGTGATTTTGTTATTGCTGACGCTTCAGTATCACGATTCCATGCAGTATTATCAAAAAGAAAAAACGGCTGGACAATATTTGACACAAACTCTACATCGGGTGTACTTGTAAACGGCAAAAAAATTGAAAAAAAAGCACTACTCAATGATGGGGATACAATTAATTTCGGCAGTAAAAAATATGTTTTTTACTCTACCGCAGTTACAACAAGACAACACGTTGTACAGAAAACTCGAAAACAATCACCCGAAAGTCAAGTTAAATATAAAAAGACCGCAACAAGCAACAATAATGCTTCTGTAAATCAAAAGAAAACAACTACTTCTAAAAAAATAAAATAACAAAGTGAGGTGAGCAGATTGGAAACCACTAAAAATACTAAACTTTATTTCGGCAAACCCGGCAGTTTATACGGTCTTATGAGTCTGCTCATAATGCTTTTTCTTACAATATACCAAGCGATAATGAGTTACTGCGTATTAAGTCAGAACAATGAATATTTCGCTGAATTCCTTATTTATTTTGCAACGTTCATAATTGCGGAATGGATATATTATTTTTTATTCGCAGTAGTGCAAAACCGTCATATAAGCCTTGAAATGATAGCGTTTGCGTTATCATCAATAAGCTTATTTGTTACAGCAAGCGTTTCACCTTCAAAAACAAAAACTCAGTTTATTGCAATATTTGCAGGGCTTGCTGTTTATATTGCAATGGTTTTGTATATGAGAAGCACAACAAGAACAAGTGTGTTAAGAATGCCGATGGCAATCATTTCTCTTGCATTGCTTGCTTTTACCCTCGTTTTTGCATCATATACAAACGGAGCAAAAAACTGGATATATATCGGTCCAATCTCTGTTCAGCCTTCCGAATTTGTTAAACTTGCGTTTATTTATGTAGGAGCGGCAACTCTTGACAAATTACAGTCATCACGTTCTCTTACCGCTTATGTATTCTTCTCCGTAGGATGTGTAGGCTTGCTTGGACTTATGTCCGATTTCGGAACTGCACTTATTTATTTTGCAACTTTTCTTCTCATAGCATTTCTTCGCTCGGGCGATATAAGAACAATAGTTCTTGTATGTACTGCTGCAGTTATAGGCGTTATACTTGTACTTACTATGAAATCATACATTCTTAACAGATTTGCAAGTTACAGGCATATATGGGAGCATATGTATGATTCCGGCGGTTATCAGCAGACAAGAACATTGATTTATTCTGCAAGCGGCGGTCTTTTTGGCGTTGGCATCGGTAACGGGCATCTCAGAGAAATTTTTGCGGCAACAGAAGACCTTATTTTCGGTCTTGTGTGTGAAGAATTAGGTATGCTTACGGGCTTTCTTATTGTAGCTTGTCTTGCCGGTGTCTGTCTGGCAGCAGCATACAATGCAAAATTTGCAAGATCTACATTTTTTACAATAGCCGCATGTGCTGCTGCAGGTATGATAATTGTGCAAACAGCACTTAATGTATTCGGTGTTACGGATTTCTTACCGCTTACAGGTGTAACACTTCCTTTTGTAAGCAGAGGCGGCTCAAGTATGATTTGCTCTTGGGGATTGCTTGCATTTATCAAAGCGGCAGATTCAAGGTCCTACCCCGAAACCCCTCGTAACAGATTGGAGGGTAAACAAAGATGAAAACAATCAATAAACGAATTCTGTTATTAGTCGGAGTTACAGCTCTTTTTCTTGCGGTTGTTGCGTTATTGATGTTTTCAATGTTTACCAACGCAAACACTTACGCATTAAAATCAGTCAATCAGCATATTTACGAAGATAACATACTTATAAACGCAGGCGACATAGTTGATTCCAATGGCAACATTCTTGCAACAACAGTTAACGGCGAAAGAAAATACAGCGACAATCAAACTGTAAGAAAAGCCTTTATGCATATAATCGGCGACAATAAAGGTTTTATATCCGGCGGTTTACAAGACACTTTCAGAAATGAACTTTCAGGATACAGCTTGATTTATGGTTTTAATAAGGATTCTTCAAATACTCTGAATCTAACTCTTGATGCTGATTTATGTGCCTATGCTTATGAACAGTTGCGACCTTACAAAGGTACAATAGCCGTATGCAACTATAAAACAGGTGAAATAGTTTGTATCGCAACATCTCCCTCTTATGATATGTATAACAAACCTGCAGATATTGACACAAACAAGGATTTTGACGGTGTTTATATAAACAGACTGTACGGCGGTTTGTATACACCGGGCTCTGTTTTTAAAATTGTAACAGCAATGGCTGCAATAGAAAATATTGATGACATTTTTACTCGTTCATTCACCTGTAACGGCAGTCATATCATGAGCGACGGCGGAAAAATCGTGTGTAATAATACACACGGAAAAATAACTTTTGAACAAGCACTCAACAGGTCTTGTAATGTTGCATTTGCAATTATTGCTGATGAATTAGGTGCTGAAACGCTTAATAGTGCTTTTTCACAGGCAGGTCTTGATAAATCTCATAAAACATCTGACAGAATAACATCTTACAAAGGTTCTTTCGGAGTTGACTCAAAAAGCAATTCAAGTGAAATAGGCTGGGCCGGTATAGGTCAATCTACAACACTTGTAAATCCATACGCATTTCTTACTTATGTGTGTGCTATCGCAAACGGCGGTACTTGTTATGAACCATATTTTGTCAGTTCTGTTACAAATGACAGCGGAAGATATGTATATCAGGCAAAGACTGCAGATTCAGGTATAAATATCAATCCATCTACTGCCGCAACACTAAAAACCATGATGCGTTCAACAGTTTCTGACTTTTACGGAGATTACTTTTTCGGTAATCTGAAAATGTGCGGAAAAACAGGAACGGCAGAAAGAGATAACGAAAAGCCTCATGCTTGGTTTGCAGGTTTTTCTTATGACGAAAATTTCCCGTATGCAGTTGTTGCTGTTCTTGAAAACAGCGGGAGCGGTCTAAATTATGCAGGTACGGCAGCATCAAATGTACTTCAAAAATTACAAAAATCAATTAAATAACAAAACGGAGGAAGAAAATAATGAGTTTCATTGAAATGGAATCAGTTTACAAACGCTACAGAATGGGTGAAATCGTTATCAATGCAGTTGACAATGTAACCTTTAACGTTGAACAAGGAGAGCTTTGCATGATTGTTGGCCCAAGCGGTGCCGGCAAAACAACGGTTTTGAATATTCTCGGCGGTATGGATGACTGCAACGACGGTAAAGTAAGAATTGCGGGCGAATTAATCACTAATTACAACAAAAAGAAGCTTACAGATTACAGACGTTATGACGTAGGCTTTGTTTTCCAGTTCTATAACCTTGTACCCAACCTTACAGCACTTGAAAATGTTGAGCTTGCAACACAGATAAGCAACAACTCATTAAATCCCGCTAAAGTACTTGAAAAAGTCGGTCTTGGCGACAGACTTAACAATTTCCCCTCTCAGCTTTCAGGCGGTGAACAACAGCGTGTTGCTATTGCAAGAGCACTTGCAAAAAATCCCAAGCTTCTTTTATGCGATGAACCTACAGGCGCATTGGACTATGAAACAGGTAAACAGGTTCTTTCTCTTCTTCAGCAGACATGCCATACAACAGGTATGACTGTTATAATTATTACTCATAATCAGGCCATCACTCCGATTGCTGACAGAGTTATTACAATGAAAAACGGTAGGGTTAACCGAATTGAAATCAACGAAACTCCCCTTTCCGTCGATATGATTGAATGGTAATGGAGGATTATAAATGAGCAGTGCACTTTTACTTGATATAATTCGAACCATCAGACACTCTGTTACACGATTTATATCAATTATAATGATTGTTGCATTGGGCGCAGGCTTTTTTGTAGGTATGAAAGCAACAAGCCCGTCTATGCAGACAACCGTTAATGAATATTTTAAAACGAACAATCTTATGGATTTACGAATCCAATCCCCGATAGGTCTTGCTATTACCGATGTTGATTCAATTAAAAAAGTTGACGGCGTTGAAGGCGTAATGGGTACAAAATTCGCAGATGCGCTTGTACTTGTAAACGGTAAACCCGAAATAGATATTGACGGTACACAAATCAGCACAAGAGCATACAGCATAAACCTTGCACATCTGCAGGAATATTATTACGGCGGAGATAATGTTAATTTTATCAACAGACCTACACTTATTGAAGGTTCATACCCAAAAAACAGCAACGAATGTCTTGTTGATGCAAGCGAACTTTCAACACCCGATTCATTCAAAATCGGCAATACTATCTCTCTTGAAGCTGATTCAAACACCGATTTATCCGGACTTGCTGTTACCCAATTTAAAATAGTAGGTATTATATCTTCTCCTTATTATTTGTCGTTTGAACGAGGCAACAGCCTTGTAGGCAGCGGTAAAATAGGCACATACATATATATCCCTGAATCAGCATTCACATCTGACTATTACAGTGAAATATATGTAACTGTTAAAGGTGCAGATGAATACAATTCCGATTCTGACGAATACAAACAGCTTGTTTCATCTGTGGCAGACAAAATCAGCAAGGCATCCAAGACGCCTATAAAAACTCGCGTTGATTTATTAAAGAAAACACTTCCCGAACAGATTATTAACGGACAAAAACAGTATACTGAAGCATACAATACTATCCAGACAAGCCTTGCAGAAGCCAAGGAGCAGATTGATTTATTCCAATCATATGTTGATGACCCTCAGGGCTCATATAACGCTGCAGTAAATGAAGCTGCAAATGCGTTAGGACTTGCTGAAGGTGAATTCAACGGCAGCACAGCAGAATATTATGCCGCTGTTGAAAAGTATAATACAATGCTTGAAGAATACAAAGCGGCAAGAAAAGCACAAGAGGACATGTATGAGAATTATACTGAAGCCCAGACTCAGTATAATCAGGTAGAATCTATGCTTAACTCTGCCCAAACTGCTAAAAATACTGCAAGCCAGCTTGTTACATCCACAAAATCGGTAATTGAATCGGCAAACAGTATTCTTACATCCCTTGAAGCTTTTCAGAACGGACAAATGGATTCCAGTGAACTCGCATCTGTACTTGCAACTTTACAAAGCATAAATCCGGACTTATATGCATCAATTTCATCACTTTCTGCGGTAAGTATGGCAACTGAGGCTATTGCACTTATAAATCCGTATCTTGAACAGCAGAAAAGTCAGCTTGCAGTTTACGAAGAACAGTTAAAAGATGCACAGACAACACTTGATACATACTACTCTCAATGCCAGCAGGCTGCTCTTATTCTTGCGGCGGCAAAGGATGCCTATAATAATGCTGACAGTAAACTTGATGCAGCATATGAAGAACTTAATTCTGTTTATAACAAAATAGAAGGTAGTCAATCACAACTCACAGCCGCTCAGATTGAACTTATGATAAATCAGAATTCAGTAAGCAGCAGTCTTGAGACACTTAAAACAGTTATTGCAAGTGCGCCTACTTATCTTGAACAGGCAAAAACACAATATAACAGTCTTAAAAAATCTACAGAACAACAGCTTACTATTGCAGAAAACAAAATAGAAAAAGCAAAAGATACTTACAAAAAGCTAGATACCGCGAAGTGGAATGTTTATGACAGAAACGATACACCCGGCTACACAAGCTATACAAATGCTGTTAACACCGTAAATGTGCTTTCAAATATATTCCCGTTGATATTCTTTATAGTTGCGGCACTCGTTTGCCTTACAACCATGTCAAGAATGGTCGAAGAAGAGCGTACGCAAATGGGCACTTTAAAAGCAATGGGATACTCCAATAATTCAATTATAACAAAATATGTTATATATGCTCTTTTTGCAAGCATTATCGGTGCATTAATAGGTATTCTTATCGGATTGTACGCACTCCCCTACGCAATCTCTACAGCATATTCAATAATGTTTACAATCCCCATGTTCAAATATGAATTCCCGGTGTCATATATTTTGCTTGCTATGGTCATTTCCGTTGCAACAACAATTATACCTGCGGCTATTGCTGCCGTTCGTGAATTAAGAGTGAACTCAGCTGCTCTTATGCGTCCGAAAGCACCAAAGCCGGGTAAAAGAGTTCTTCTTGAAAGAATAAAATTCATATGGAACAGGCTGAGTTTTACCGGCAAAGTAACTATAAGAAATCTTTTCCGCAAAAAGACACGTTTCGTCATGACTGTTTTCGGAATCAGCGGATGTACTGCCCTTATACTCGCAAGTTGCGGACTTTATACATCTATTAACGGTCTGATGAAGGCACAATACGATGAAGGCGGTATTTCAAATTATGACATACAGATTGTCTTTGCAGACAGCAAAACTGATGATTCTGAGATAGTGAAAACACTCAATAAGGATTCAAGAATCACAAGCTTAATGCTCGCTTCCATTCAGTCTGTAACAGGCGGATCTGAAAGAACTGATAAGACAGAAGATGTTTATCTGTTTGTTCCGAAGGATTCAAATAAAATTTCCGAATATATTAATTTGCAGAACAGAACAACAGGTGAAAAACTTACACTTGACAGTACGGGTGCTATTATAACTGAACAGTTTGCCAATAATACTGACACAAAAATCGGCGACAGTATATGGATTGAAACCGCGGATGGTGAAAAAATCAGCATACCTATTGCCGGAATTACAGAAAACTATACATTTAGCTATGTATACCTCTCACAGGACTTATATCAATATCTGTTCCAGGACGCAGTAGGTTACAATTATGCAATAGGTAATGTTTCTGATGCAGTCCTTGCAGACAACACAACAAGTGATAACTCTGCTACTAAAAAATCAGCACTTGCAACAGAGCTTATGGCACATGAAAGCATCAACGCTGTTGCATATGTTACAGATACGATAGACACTCTTAATGAAGTTATTGATGTGTTGAGTGTAATAATTCTTATTTTCATTATTGCCGCAGGTATGCTTGCATTTATTGTTCTTTACAACCTAAGCAGTATCAATATTTCAGAACGCCACAGAGAGCTTGCAACAATAAAGGTTCTTGGTTTCCACGACAATGAAGTTTCTTCCTATATATACAGAGAGAATATTATACTCACCATATTCGGTATTCTTTTCGGACTACTGTTTGGTGTATTCGTACACAAATTACTGATAATTTTCTGCGCCGTTGATACAGTAATGTATGTACAGACGCTTGAATGGTACACATATCTTATTGCAATTATAGTTACCTCAATGTTCTCTATAATTGTAAATCTGATTATGCACAGAAAAATGACGGATATTGATATGGTTACATCATTAAAAGCAATTGAATAGAAAAACAGAGTCGGTCTTTTGACCGACTCTAAAATTTATAAAAAAAGTTAGGCTGTCAAAAGACAGCCTTGCAACATCAAAAAAATAATTAAGCGTCGTTTCTTGTTCTGATTTCTGCAACTAAAGCCTTGATTTTTGCGATGATGCTGTTGATAAAATCGATAAACTTCTGGATAAACTCCATCATTTGTAATTCTCTCCTTACATAATATATTTGAGACATTAAATCTCATTTACAATAATAACATATTTAAAAAATAATTCAATAGATTTTAAATAAATTTACTTATTTTATACATTTTTGCAACAATTACGTAACAATTAATTGAAATCAATATACTCTCCAATATGTATGCAAATTGTATTTAGTCCAAGCATTTTAGTGGTTGGTATAGAATATTGTGTATTCATGTTTGTTTCCAAGCCGTATTCGCTTTTGAGTTTGTTTAGTATTATATCTGTAAAAACACATCCATCGCCACTTGAAACAACAAATTTACCATTATTTTT
The DNA here is from genome assembly GCA_045535305.1 of Acutalibacteraceae bacterium. Classification (GTDB taxonomy): domain Bacteria; phylum Bacillota; class Clostridia; order Oscillospirales; family Acutalibacteraceae; genus UBA1081. Next base: position 157,255 of record JAZSLJ010000073.1, on the reverse strand, counting down.
ATTTACAGCTTTGCTTACAAGATTTAGAAAGTTATTGATTTTAATTTCAGGAGCAACCGAATGAAGATTTAGTTCAAAGATTCGCTTTGATGTAACTCTATATGCTCGAATATTACAGTAAGCATCAAGTGAATTTTCACATGCAGTTAATACATATGTTACAGCACTTGAAATGAATCGCTCTGTATATGCAAGCAACAGATCTTCAGGCATCGCGGAAATTGAATACATATCTGCAAGTTTATTTGCTATCTGGATAGGTGCTATTCCGAATGAATGGCTGTCGAAAACACAAACATCCATTATATCTGTATTATTCTGCGCTGCACAATTACGCAAATAGCGTTTCTTTGCTTTAATCGCTTCTTTATAATAAGGAGAATATTTACCGCTCGGACAAATAACAATCATCATTTTATATCCGCGTTTTGCCGTTAATTCATACACATGCTGAAAAACGCCGGAATCAATACCAAAAGATTCAACATCTGATTGGACATCAAAAAATTGACGCGCTGTTGAATTTATACCGTCAATGAATGCTTCATCATTATGTTTATAAAACACCGGCAAATAAGCAAGTTTATAGCCGTACATATGCGGTCCGTTAAGAATACTTCCTTTTTCATCATCAAAAACAGTCAAAAATTTAATATCACTCATAAGTCTTTACCATTTATAATCCCGTAATTGTCCTTTTTCCTGAAGAGTAGGAAAATTCCACTGTCTTAAAACCTCATAAACCCCTATTGCTACCGAATTTGAAAGGTTAAGACTTCTTGCATCATCTATCATAGGAATACGAACAGTTGTGTCGTGATTTGCATAAAGGAGCGATTCAGGAAGACCTTTTGTTTCTTTGCCAAAAAATAAAAATGAATTATCGGGATATTCAATATCGGAATACACATTATCTGCTTTTGTAGAAAAGTAATAAAAATTACCGCCTGCATTTTTTTCAAAAAAATCATCAAGGTTTTTATAATATGTAATGTCGAGCAGATACCAATAATCAAGACCTGCACGTTTAAGCTTTTTATCGTCAATTTTAAACCCCATCGGTTCAATAATATGCAGTCTTGCACCTGTTGCGGCGCAGGTTCTTGCAATATTACCCGTATTCTGAGGAATTTCGGGTTCAACAAGAACAATATTCAAAGTAGGCATCTATATCAGCTCCAAATTTTTCATATATTCGGGCAAGCATTTTTCAAAACACAGTCCGAAACGGGAATCTCCGCCGATTTCAACCGTTTTTTTAATAGACGAAACAGTAAAATCAATGGCAATTTCACAGGATTTGTTTATATCAAAATCATTAAGTATTGCACCAAGTAAAGAACTTGCAAACAAATCGCCTGTTGAATGAAACATCCCGTCAACTTTTTTCCTCAACGAATAGGAAATCTTGCCTGCTTTTCTGTTGTATGCAGCAGCACCGATTTGATTATCAGGCAATTCGACTCCTGTAAGAACAATATTTTCAACACTCAAAGAATCAGATAATGCATAAATCAACTGTTCAATATATTCCACTGTATAGGGCGGTTTTACATATTCATATTCCAGCAGCAATGCAGATTCTGTAACATTAGGTGTTATAATATCAGCTTTTGAACAAAGTTTTCTCATCTGTTCAACAAAAGAATTATCAAATGTATTATATAATGTTCCGTTGTCAGCCATTGCAGGATCACACAGAAAAACAGAACTCTCTTTTTTGAATTCCTTTACAAAATCGAGTACAATATCAACCTGCTCCGCTGAGCCTAAAAATCCTGAATATATTGCATCAAATTTTATGCCGATACTGCCCCAATGAGCCATTATACCTCTTAAATCAGCCGTTAAATCGCGGTAAGTATAATTATTCAAACCACCTGTTTGTGTTGACAATACAGCGGTAGGAAGCACGCCAACCGACACACCTGCCGAAGATAAAACCGGCAACGCCGCCGTTAATGAACATTTACCCAATCCGGATATATCATGAATTGCTGCTGCGTTTTTTTGCAAATGCATAAATTATCACCTTAACAAATGATAACACAAATGAATAAGTATTTCAATTTATAAATTTATTTTTTTTATTTTTAAAAATACCTATTGACTTTTATTATTAAGAGTGGTAATATATTTAGGCACTAATAAATACGCGCCGGTAGCTCAGTTGGATAGAGTAACTGGCTACGAACCAGTAGGTCAGGGGTTCGAGTCCCTTCCGGCGCGCCATTAAATGACGGTTATTCTAAATTGAATAACCGTCATTTTTGTGATAATCGTGATTGACTGCATTAAGCCTCACAAATTTATAATAAAAAGTTATTAAAATATTGAAAAAAATAATATTATATGTTAAAATAAATGTAATTATGTGGTATTAATGAAAGGACTTTAACATGAAAAAAATAAAATCGGTTCTAACAAAAAAAATAAATACTGAAGAAAAAACCACAACACTTAGTTTAGTTAAGTTTTTTATAATATTTTTCATTGTAAGCCTATTTATTTGCATTATTTTAGCCGCAATGACGGGCGGCGATTCCTGGAAATTACAGTTGTTCCATAGTAATGGCTATACTGATATGTTCATGGATTTTTTCAACTCTATCCGTGATGGCGGCTCATCCAATGTTTACACGGAAAGAAACAATATTTATCCTCCACTTTGTGTACTTGTTTTCAGAATTATATCAAAATTGATTAACCCTGAACTTGTTTCGTCGCCTTTTAATCTGAGAACATCCCTTCAATATGACGAAATGTGCATAATGATATATTTTCTGTTTGCGATTATCTGTATTATCAGCCTTGTACGACTTATTGAATCTTATGTTAATCTTAAACAAAACGGAAAATTTAAATTGCAGGCATCAATTTTGTCATTTATGATGATTGTATCCTTTCCTGTTATGTTTTGCATTGAAAGAGGTAATATTCTCATACTTAGTGTTATACTTTCAATGTTCTTTTGTTTCTTTAAAGATTCGCACAATCCATTAGTCAGAGAGCTTTCATATATTGCACTTGCGGTGGCTGCAGGAATAAAACTTTACCCCGCAATTTTCGGTTTAACGCTTATAATTGAAAAAAAATATAAAGAAGCCGCAAGAACTATTTTATACGGTCTTATTATTGTTATCGGTCCGATTGCATTCTTTATTGAAGAATTTAACACATCAGGTTCAACCGCAGCATCAATATCGTCACTATTACAGATAAATTCTGCATCAATGGCAGATTCAGGAACATCCTCTGCAATCATGAAGATTATTAACAATCTTATTTCATTTGCAACGAAGAAAAAAAGCAGTCTTAATTTCAGCAGTGTAAGTATACAAAATTTTATATTTATGCTTAGACTTGATAATGGCTCAACAATAGCAAAAATTGTTTGCGGAATTACCGAAATTATAGCATTAATAAGTGCATTTATAACAAAAACCGAATGGAAGAAAATTTTTCTTATCAGTTATCTGATGCTCAATATTCCTTCTGCATCAAGCTCATATGCACTATCATTTTTACTGATTCCGTTTTTTATTTTTCTTTTCGGAACAACTGAAAGAAAATATTCTGATAAATTTCACATAGTGTGTTTTTCATTATTACTCACCCCCCTGCCGGTACTTTGGTACTACTATCAGGAGCCCGTAAAAGCGTTTGTGAAAAACCTTGGAATCGGATACAATACACATCTCAACCAATATTTAGGAACATTAGTATTTCAATTAATGTTCTTGATGATTGTAATTGAAATCATTTATGATATAATTGAAAAAAAGAAATTATCTAAAATTGCAGCTAATAAAGATAAAAACCTAAGCGATTCAGAAAATATCGAGGAGGAGCAAGCTTGATCAGCTCTAAAGTTTCGATAATTATTCCCGTATACAATGTGGAAAAATACATAAAAAAATGTGTTGAAAGCATATGTGCGCAAACTCATCAAAATATCGAAATTCTTTTAATTGATGACGGTTCTACTGATTCTTCAGGTATTATATGCGACGAATTAAAAGCGACTGACAGCAGAATCATTGTAATTCACAAAGAAAACAACGGTGTATCATCAGCAAGAAACACAGGATTAGAAATAATGTCAGGCGATTATTTTACTTTTGTAGATAGTGATGATACTGTTGCTACGGATTTCATAAAAACTATGCTTGATGCAATAGTTGCATTTAATGCTGATATTTCTACCTGTTGTCACAAAAGAATTGAGCTTGATAATACTGAAAACACAGTAAAATTTATTGATGATGCAACAAAATTACCTGTTGTAAAAACAGGAATTGAATCTATCACCGATATGTTTTACGGAAAGACTTGTTCTGCATCTAGCGGTAGCAAGCTTTACAGCAGCAAAATGTTTAATGCTCTTCGTTTTCAGAAACTTATTATGGGTGAAGATACATTATTTGTTTACAACGCTTTTACACAAGCTAATAACATAGTGCATACTGACAAACCTCTTTACTATTACATTCAACAGGAAACAAGTGTAACAAACAAAAAAGCTAACTATATTAAGTTTTATGATTATGTTAAGCTATATGATTACATAATCAATTCCGACGAACAAAAATACAATAAAGATTTTTTCTATGCCCTTGTTAACCGCCTTATAGAAAATAATTTTTGGGTATACATGAAGCTTCGAAACTGCCCCGATAAGTATTTTTCGGAAAGAAAACATATAGTAGAAAATATTAAAAAATATAGAAAATATGTTATCAAAAATCAAAAGTCCGAAATACGTGTAAGACTTGCATGTTTGCTTTCCTACGGCGGAATGAAGCTTGTTGATTTTATTTATGACATAAAAAAATAGAACCGAGTCAACTCGGTTCTATTTTCTTTATTTAATATCGCCTTGATCTTTGTACTTTGATTCGCAATAGATACATCTGTAAACTCTGTTTGCAGAATCTGTGAGCTTAAAAATATTGGGTAACTCTTGCTCAACAGATGTTATACATCTGGGATTTGAGCACTTAATTACATCAGTAACCTTTTCAGGCAAGGAAAGATGTTTGCGTTCAACAACCTTACTGTCCCTAATAATGCTTACTGTAATGCCGGGGTCAAGATATCCTAAAACATCAAGATTAATGTCAATAGGTTCACATATTTTAAGAATATCTTTTTTGCCCATTTTAACACTGTCTGCATTCTTGATAATTGCAACCTGACACTCAAGTTTATCAAGATTAAGTGCCTTGTAAATCATCATAGCTCCGCCAGCATGGATATGATCAAGAACAACACCATTTTTAATTGTACCTACTATCATTTCATTCTACCCCTAACAGTTTAAGAATTAATGCCATTCTGATATATTTACCGTTGAGTGCCTGTTCAAAATAGCATGCACGCGGGTCATTATCGACCTCAACAGCAATTTCGTTAACTCTGGGCAACGGATGAAGAATTGAAAGGTCGCTTTTTGCATTTTCGAGCTTTTTCGCAGATAAAATGTATGTATCCTTAAGACGGATATAATCATCCTCGTTGAAAAATCTTTCTCTCTGAACTCGTGTCATATAAAGAATGTCAAGCTCTGAAATAGCATCTTCAAGACTTCTTGTTTCAATATATTCAATGTTGTTCTTTTCAAGTATTTCCTGTTTTATGTAGCTGGGAATCTTCAACTCATCAGGTGATATAAGAACAAATTTAACATTTTTATATCTCGCCATAGCTCCGATAAGAGAATGAACTGTTCTGCCGAATTTTAAATCACCGCAAAGACCAACAGTAAGATTATCAAATCTGCCTTTTTCACGATTGATGGTAAGCAAATCTGTCAATGTCTGAGTAGGATGATTGTGTCCGCCGTCGCCTGCATTAATAATGGGGATAAGTGAGTGCATGGATGCAACAAGCGGTGCGCCTTCTTTTGGATGACGCATAGCTATAATATCAGCGTAACCGCTTACTACACGGACTGTATCAGCAACACTTTCACCTTTTGCTGCTGAAGAACTGTCAGATGATGCAAAACCGAGAACATTACCGCCAAGACCGTACATTGCCGCTTCAAAACTCAGTCTTGTTCTTGTTGAAGGTTCAAAAAAGAGTGTTGCAAGAGTTTTACCGTGGCATTTTTCTGCATATTTTTTTGGATTAGCGATAATATCCTTTGCAACATCAACAAGTTCATCGATTTCTTCAATTGAAAGTTCAAGAATATCTATAAGATTTCTCATTCTGCAGCACCTATCCAGCTTTCATCTGAAGGATTATTTCTGAATTTGATAAGTCTTGCAATATCTTCAGGTTTGATATAACCTTCATCTGCTGCAACTTCTGCAATAACATCAAAATTAGTAAGACTTACATTTTTAACATTTGCTGCAGCAAGTCTGTCAATGCCCTTCTGCATACCGTAAGTAAAGATACTTACAATACCGAGAACCTCTGCACCTGCTTCACGTAAAGCGTCAACGACATCAATAACACTTCCGCCTGTTGAAATAAGGTCTTCTACAACAACAACCTTCTGCCCCTTTTCAAGCTTGCCTTCAATTCTGTTCTGTCTGCCGTGGTCTTTATTACCAGAACGAACATAACCCATAGGCATACCGAGAAGATGGGCTGCTATAGCCGCATGTGCAATACCTGCTGTGCTTGTACCCATAAGAACATCGCACTCGGGATATTCCTTTTTAACTGTTTCTGCGATTGCAGTTTCAACAGTTATTCTGTGTTCGGGCGCTGTAAGAATAAGTCTGTTATCACAATAAACAGGACTCTTGATTCCGCTTGCCCATGTAAAGGGTTCTTCGGGACGGAAAAATACCGCACCGATTGACAATAACGCTTTTGCTACTTTTTTCTGCATAATATATCAATTCCTTTCAAAAATTACTCATTAACCAACAAAATCACTTACGCATCTTCTGTATGCTGCAACAGGGTCTTCAGCTGCAGTAATAGGTCTGCCGACAACAATGTAGTCTGAACCGATTTCCTTTGCCTTTTCGGGTGTTGTTACACGAACCTGATCACCAATATCACCGTCTGCAAATCTGATGCCGGGTGTTACTGTGTAAAATTCTGTACCGCAGATGCCGTGAACTTTCTGAGCTTCAAGAGGTGAACATACAACACCGTCAAGACCTGCCTTTTTAGCATTCATGGCATAGTGCATAACAACCTCATCAATAGGCTTGTCTATAAGAAGATCTGTTTTCATACGTTCTTCACTTGTTGATGTAAGCTGAGTAACTGCAAGAAGGATAGGTCTTGTTCCGTCGGGTCTTGTAAGACCTTCAATTGCAGCTTCCATCATCGCGATTGTTCCACCTGCGTGAAGATTACACATATCAACATCAAGGGCAGAAAGAACAGACATTGATTTTTTAACAGTATTGGGAATATCGTGGAGTTTAAGGTCAAGGAAAATCTTGTGTCCTCTTGCCTTGATCTCCTTTACGATTGAAGGACCTTCTGCATAGAAAAGCTCCATACCGATTTTAACAAACGGTTTTTCTTCCTGAAAATTATCAAGGAATTTTAAACAACTTTCTTTGCTTGCGAAATCACAAGCGATAATAACATCTTTACCCATTAGTGAGCGCCTCCTATTATATCATTTAAATCATTGATTCCGTATTTAGCCATAGCTGCAGGAAGATTCTCTATAATCTTTTTGCTTGCAAAGGGGTCGATAAGGTTTGCCGCACCGACCTCAACTGCAGTTGCACCTGCGAGCATCATTTCAATAACATTTTCTGCTGTTGAAATACCGCCCATACCGATAATCGGAATATTTACAGCTTCATATACTTTATAAACCATTGAAACAGCAACAGGAAATATTGCGGGGCCTGAATATCCGCCCGATTTGTTAGCAACAACAGGCTTTTTTGTTTTAAGATCTATTCTCATTCCCATAAGAGTATTAATCATACTGATGCCGTCTGCACCAGACTCCTCACAAGCCTTTGCAATAGATACAATATCTGTTACATTGGGACTGAGTTTTATATAAACAGGTTTTGTAGTTACAGCCTTTACAGCCTTTGTAACCTCTGCGGCAGATTCTGCAGATGTACCGAAGCTCATACCGCCGCCGTGAACATTAGGACAGCTGATATTTACTTCGATTATACCAACCTGTTCTTCTTTATCGATTTTTTCGCATGTATACACATATTCATCAAGTGAAAAACCGCTGATATTTGCCACTACAGGCTTGTTAAAACATTGTCTGAGTTTGGGCAGTTCTTCAGCAATAACCTTGTCCACTCCGGGATTCTGAAGACCTACTGAGTTTATCATACCGGAATAACATTCTGCTATTCTTGGAGTGGGATTGCCGAAACGAGGGTCTTTTGTTGTTCCCTTGAAAGAAAAACTACCGAGAATATTTATATCGTAAAGTTCTGCGAACTCATAACCGAATCCGAATGTACCGCTTGCGGGGATAACCGGATTATCAAGCACAAGACCGCTTAAATTAACTTTTGTATTTACCATATTATCTCCTCCTTAACAAGAACCGGGCCGTCTTTACAGATTCGTTTGTTTCCGTATTTTGTTTTGCAAGAGCAACCCATACAAGCACCGAAGCCGCAACCCATACGTTCTTCAAAGCTGAGCTGACCTGATGTGTTAGTATTGTTATATACAGCTTTAAGCATCGGCTCAGGACCGCAAGTATAGAAATATGAATAATCAATATCTTTAAGTGCATCTGTTACAAAACCTTTAACACCAACACTGCCGTCAGCAGTTGCAACGAAAACTTTTGCACCGATTGCTTCAAAATCATCATTACAAAAGATTTCGTCAGCTTTATTAAAGCCGAGTATTGCAGTTACGTTCTTGCCTTGTTCAATGAGCTTTTTTGCAAGATAAAACATAGGCGGAACACCTACACCACCGCCGATTACAACGGGATTATCACCTGCGAGTGCTAAATCAAAACCGTTACCAAGACCTACAAGGCAGTCAAGTGTTTCACCGGCTTTCATGGTTGACATCTGTTCTGTACCGACACCCACAACCTTGTAAATTATTGAAAGCTCATTTTCATTACAATCAAAAATTGAAATAGGACGTCTTAAATAATGACCTGCAAGCTGAATATTAATAAACTGGCCGCTTGCAGTTACAGCTGATGTATCACCGCTCAGCACCATTTTATAAACATTTTCTGTAAGCTTTTCATTTGAAGCTATGGTATAAATAACATTTTTCATAATTTCAGTCCTTATACACGATATTTCCCGAACAAACTGTCATGCAGCATTTACCTTTTACGGTTTTACCTTTAAAGGGAGTTGCTTTACCCATTGAAACGAAATCATCGGGATTGATTTCATATTCTTCATTCAAATCATAAATACAAAAATCTGCGCACTTTGATTCTTCAATTCCGCATTCGAATCCGAACCTTTGTGCGGGAGTTATAGCCATAATTTCAATTAATTTTTCAAGTGAAATAACACCGTTTAATACAAGATCGGTATACAAAACAGGGAAAGCAGTTTCAAGACCTACAACGCCCATAAGAGATTTTTCAAGACCTCTGCCCTTTTCCTCTGCCGAGTGCGGAGCGTGGTCAGTTGCTATCATATCAACAGTACCGTCAATGATTCCTTCAATAAGTGCTAATCTGTCATTTTCGCTTCTTATGGGAGGATTCATTTTAAACCTGCCGTCCTCCTGCAACTGAGAATCATTTATTACAAGGTAATGCGGACCTGTTTCACAAGTGATGTCAACACCCTCAGCTTTGGCTCTTCTGATTATATCAACACTTTCTTTTGTTGAAATATGACATACGTGATAAGCAACACCTGTTTTCTTAACAAGCTCAATATCTCTTGCTATCTGCATCCATTCACTTTCAGAACAGATACCTCTGTGGCCATGCAGTTGAGCATATTCGCCTTTATGAATATATCCGCCGTTGAGCAAGTCATTAACTTCACAATGGGCAACAATCATTTTACCAAGACTTTTTGCCGTTGTCATAGCATCAAGCATCATATCATCGCTCTGTACTCCCCTGCCGTCATCGGAAAAAGCAACAACATCTTTTGCCATAGCATCCATATCCGAAAGTCGTTCACCTTTCTGACCGACTGTAATTGTGCCGTAAGGATAAACATTGATAACAGCATCAGCTTTGATTATATCAAGCTGTTGTTTAAGATGCTCTGCATTGTCAGGAGTAGGGTTGAGATTTGGCATAGTGCATACAGAGGTATATCCTCCCCGTGCCGCTGCTGCTGAACCTGTACGAATTGTTTCTTTATAAGAAAAACCCGGTTCTCTGAAATGCACATGCACATCAACAAAACCGGGAAAAATATACTTACCGCTACAATCAACAACCTGACCGTCAAATGAATTGACAGCATCACCAACAGAAACAACTCTACCGTTATCAACAATAATATCGGCTTTTTTAAACTTTTTACCTGTATATACAGTTGCGCCGCTGAATAAGATTGCCATAAAACCACCATTTTCTCTTTCGGCTCAAAATAAAATTCCACCAAATGAATGGCAGAACCCAAATAGACATATTTGCCTGCCGGATAACCGAATCAGAGATTTTTATTAATTATACCAAAGGATAGTGCTTATGTCAATAGATTATTGATAAATTATTAAGAGAATGCATTACCCAAACCTTCCATAACTGCACCTGAAATAAGTGATGAAAAGCCTGTACTGTCAACATACGAATTAAATGAACCGTCTTTATTGTAGAAATATAAGCTCATTTTGGATTCACTGCCAACATACGCTGCGATGCTAAGACTGTTTTCATCATAGAAAGCAAACGCTACTTTTTCTGTACTTTCGTCAGCGCCGTAAAAAGTTGCCGTAGCAACAATTTTATCACTATATGTGAACTTCATATCAGCTTTAAGATTGCCGTTTTCATCTTTAACGGTTATCAATTTAACAGTACCGTCATCATTTTTTTCAGTTGTTACGGTATCAGTCGGCTCTGTTTCAAAATAATCATAACATTCAGCAAGCTTTGAAACCATTTTAAATGTTGGCTCAACATAAGCAGATGTATAATTTTCAAGATTCATTGAACCTGCAGAAGATGAGTCTTCATTTTTATCATTTTCATTCAATTCCTGCGAAGACGCCTCATCACCGTTTGTTTCATTCTCAGAAAACACATCTGTATTATCAGTGCAAGCTGAAAACATTAAACAAATCAGCACTGCAAGGATTAAAACTATTATCTTTTTCATTTTAAACATCCTTTATTCCAAATATTTTTTAAGGTATCTGCCTGTATAGCTTTTTTCAACTTTAACTATATCCTCAGGAGTACCTTGCGCAACGATTTCACCGCCGCCATCGCCGCCTTCAGGACCTAAATCTATAATATAATCTGCACACTTGATTACATCAAGATTGTGTTCAATTATCACAACAGAGTTCCCTGCATCTGCAAGTTTGTGAATTATATCCACAAGACGGTGTACATCCGCAGCGTGAAGTCCCGTAGTAGGCTCATCAAGGATATAGAGAGTTTTACCTGTTGCTCTTTTTGCAAGTTCTGTAGCAAGTTTTACACGCTGTGCTTCACCACCCGAAAGAGTTGTTGCAGGCTGTCCTATCTTGACATAACCGAGTCCTACATCAAATAATGTCTGTAGTTTTCTCTTTATTTTCGGCTGAGCATCAAAGAATGCGAGACCTTCTTCAACAGTCATTTCAAGCACATCATAAATGCTTTTGCCCTTATATTTAACATCAAGAGTTTCGCGGTTATATCTTGCACCTTTACAGACTTCACAAGGCACATATACATCCGATAAAAAGTGCATTTCTATTTTAACTATACCGTCGCCCTGACAGGCTTCACATCTGCCGCCTGCAACGTTAAATGAGAATCTTCCTGCAGAATAACCTTTTATTTTAGCATCCTGTGTTTGAGCAAACAATTCTCTTATATCTGTAAACACACCTGTATATGTGGCAGGGTTTGAACGAGGCGTTCTGCCGATTGGTGATTGGTCAATATTGATTACTTTATCAAGAAATTCAATTCCGCTTACAGCGCTATGTTTACCGGCAAATTTTTTAGCACCGTTAAGCTCTGCTGCAAGTTTTTTATAGATAATTTCATTAACAAGAGATGATTTACCCGAGCCTGAAACTCCAGTAACACAAACAAATAAACCGAGAGGTATATTCACATCAATTGATTTCAGATTATTTTCTGCTGCACCTGTAACAGAAAGGTATTTTCCGTTACCTTTTCTTCTTTTTCCAGGTACGGGAATTTTTCGCACTCCGCTGAGATACTGACCTGTAACTGATTGTTTACACTTTTTGATTTTTTCAACATCGCCGACACATACAACTTCTCCACCGTGAATACCTGCACCGGGACCGATATCAACAATGCAATCAGCCGCATACATAGTATCTTCATCATGTTCAACAACAATAAGTGTATTACCCAAATCCCTGAGATTACAAAGAGTTTCAAGCAATTTATCATTATCGCGCTGGTGCAGACCGATACTTGGTTCATCAAGAATATACAAAACACCCATAAGTGCAGAGCCGATCTGTGTTGCAAGGCGGATACGCTGACTTTCACCGCCCGACAGTGTACCTGCTGAGCGGGCAAGTGTGAGATAATCAAGCCCGACGGAGCAAAGGAAATTAAGTCTTGACTTGATTTCATTAATAATTTGAGTTGCAATCACCTTTTCTCTGTCATTAAGAACAAGATTATTAATAAATTCAATTTCTTTTTTAACAGACATACGGCAGAACTCATCGATATTTATTCCGCCGACCGTTACTGCAAGAACTTCCTTTTTAAGTCTTGAGCCTTTACATTCAGCACATTCACAGGCTGTCATAACCTGTTCTATTTCGCTCCTTGACCAATCAGAAGTGGTTTCTTTATATCTGCGTTCAAGATTATTTATGATCCCCTCAAACTCTGCATTGTAATTTCCGCTGCCGTATGCAGTAGTTCTTCTCATTATAAGCTTTTCGCCTTTAGTACCGTATAAAAGAGCATCAAGTGCTTCTTTTGAAAAGTTTTCCACAGGCTCATCAAGAGAAAAATGATATTTTTCAGCAAGGGCATCAAAATACATCTTTGCAATAGATGAAAAATCAGCTTTAGACCAACCGGGAGCTTTGATTGCACCGTCCGTTATTGATTTTTTTCTGTCTGGAATTACAAGTAACGGGTCAACACTCATAAAAAAGCTGAGACCTGTACAAGTGGGACAGGCACCGTAAGGATTATTGAAAGAAAACATCCTCGGTGAAAGTTCATCAATACTTATACCGTGTTCGGGACATGCATAATTAAGTGAAAACAGAATTTCATCACCATCAAATACAGATACGAGAACAGTTCCCTGCGAGAGCTTAGCCGCGAGCTCGGCAGCATCTGCAAGACGGCTTCTTACAGTGTCTTTAATAACTATTCGGTCAACAATAACTTCAATCGTATGCTTTATATTCTTTTCCAGAGATATTTCTTCCGAAAGGTCATAAACATTACCGTCAATTCTTGCACGGACATAGCCTGATTTCTTAAGACTTGCAAGTTCTTTCTGATGAGTACCTTTTTTTGCCTTTATAACGGGAGCCATAATCTGAATTTTTGTTCCCTCGGGCATTTCAAGGACTTTATCAACTATTTGGTCTATTGTCTGCTGTTTTATCTCTTTGCCGCATATCGGACAGTGCGGAATACCGATTCTTGCATAAAGAAGACGCAGATAATCGTAAATTTCAGTAACAGTACCTACTGTTGACCTGGGATTTTTAGATGTAGTTTTCTGATCAATAGATATTGCAGGCGATAAACCGTCTATTGAATCCACATCGGGTTTATCCATCTGACCGAGGAACATTCTTGCATAAGATGAAAGGGATTCTATATATCTGCGCTGACCTTCTGCATAAATTGTATCAAAAGCAAGAGATGATTTACCTGAGCCGGAAAGCCCTGTAAAGACTATCAGCTTATTTCTCGGTATTTCAATATCAACATTTTTAAGATTGTGTTCCCTTGCGCCTTTGACGACAATATTTTTTTGTACCATTTATATCTCCTGTTTCAATTTTTCAATCTTATCACGCAAATATGCCGCGTGTTCAAATTCAAGCAGTTTTGCTGCTGCTTTCATTTCTTTTGTAAGTTTTTCTATTAAAGCAATCTTTTCTTTTTTAGAAAGTTTTTTACCTGTTACTGTATTAACTTCGCCCTTTGAGCTTATTTCAATAACATCGTGCACAGCCTTCACAATAGTTTGAGGAATAATACCGTGTTGCTCATTATATTGCTTTTGTTTCTCACGACGCCTTAAAGTTTCTCTTATAGCCGCTTCCATTGACGGAGTAACAGTATCTGCATACATTATAACCGCGCCTTGTGAATTTCTTGCAGCTCTGCCTATTGTCTGTATAAGAGAACGTTCCGAGCGCAAAAAGCCTTCTTTATCTGCGTCAAGAATAGCTACAAGTGATACTTCCGGAATATCAAGCCCTTCTCTTAGAAGATTAATGCCTACAAGAACATCATACTCACCCAGTCGTAAATCCCTGATAAGCTCCATACGTTCAATAGTATCAATATCATAATGCATATATCTTACCTTTATGCCGTAATCTGTAAGATAATCAGTAAGGCTTTCAGCCATACGTTTTGTAAGTGTAGTAACAAGCACACGTTCTTTACGCTCAACTCTTATATTAATTTCTGAAATAAGATCCTCTATCTGCCCATCAACAGGTCTTACATCAATTTCAGGATCAAGCAATCCCGTAGGACGAATAACCTGTTCAGCAACATGAGAACTTTTGGACAATTCAAAATCACCCGGAGTTGCACTGACAAAAATTTTTTGCCCGATTTTTTCGTAAAATTCATCAAATTTAAGAGGCCTGTTATCATATGCAGACGGCAATCTGAAACCAAACCCTATAAGAGTATCTTTTCTTGACCTATCGCCGCCGTACATAGCTCTGACCTGTGGTAATGTAACGTGTGATTCATCAACAAATAAAAGAAAATCATCGGGAAAATAATCTATTAACGTAAACGGCGGTGTCCCGCTTTTTCTTCCTGACATAATTGCCGAATAGTTTTCTATACCTTTGCAGAAACCTGTTTCACGCAGCATTTCTATGTCATATTCAGTTCTCTGTTTTATTCGCTGTGCTTCGAGAAGCAATCCTTGCGATTCAAAGAACTTAACACGCTCGGACATTTCATATTTTATCTCATTAATAGCATTTTCAAGCTTTTCCTTTGAAACAACATAATGCGATGCCGGATAGATAGCAACATGGGACACAACATTATTGATATTACCTGTTACAGGATTAAATTCGGAAATACGATCTATCTCATCACCGAAAAATTCTACTCTTATAGCAAACTCAGAAGTGTAAACAGGAAAAATCTCAACAATATCACCGCGTACTCTGAATTTATTTCTTGTAAAATTTATATCATTTCGTTCATATTGCAGGTCAACAAGTTTTTCAATCAGTTCATCACGGCCTTTTTCCATACCCTGTCTGAGTGAAATAACCATACTTTTGTAGTCAATGGGATCTCCGAGAGAATATATACACGATACACTTGCTACTATAATAACATCGCGACGCTCTGCAAGTGATGATGTGGCAGAATGACGCAAACGGTCAATTTCATCATTTACAGCAGAATCCTTTTCGATATAGGTATCGGTTGTGGGAATATACGCTTCGGGTTGATAATAATCATAATAAGAAACAAAATATTCAACAGCATTTTCAGGAAAAAATTCACGGAATTCGGAGCAAAGCTGTGCCGCAAGAGTTTTGTTATGAGCCAGAATAAGCGTGGGTCTGTTGACACGTTCAATAATATTTGCCATTGTAAATGTTTTACCGGAGCCTGTAACGCCCAGCAACGTCTGTTCACTGTATCCGTTATTTACACCATCAACAAGCTCAGCTATTGCCTGCGGCTGATCTCCCGTTGGCTTATATTTTGAATGTAAAATAAATTTATCCATAAACGCCTCAAACACTTAAAAAAATACTTTCATATTATTATACCATAACAAGCAGAAAAATAAAAGAGGTCGATTGACTTTTTTTAAAGAACAATCAAACCTCATAATATGTAAATTATATCAATTACCCTTTAATGTAATAGATTCTGCAAATGAATCAAATTTCACCTTATTTTTGTAATCCGTATTTATATTACAGTTAATAACGTAATAACCGGTATCATAGGGAATGAAATAGAAAAAGGCATTTTTATAATATTCAGATGTAGTAGAAAGACTGCTGAATGCGGTACACTCAATATCACTTATTTCAACTGTATATTTTTTATATGAAAAAACTTCACTGCCAAAGCTTTCAAGTAAATCCTCGCAATTCTTTTCCTGCGACTGAATATGCACATCCATACCGTTTGCATAGTAATCTATGAAAATTTCACCTTGGTATGCAGAGTTATAAAAGTATCCGGGATTCTCGCGGCTTTCTACAAAACCTGACGGGAGAGAAAAACGCATTTCCGCAGTTTCAACAGTGCCGTCTGAAACAACCTGTCCGTTAAAATCTACATACTCGGTAAGATATTCACCCGAATCGGCTTTTACTTTTTTATTGTTCTCGTTTAATGTATAAACAAGTAATTTGCCGCTGTCATTAATAACAATATCACCGTTTGCATCTCTGCAAACAAGGTACTGTGTATTGTCATCTGAAATATAATATGATTCTTTTGCAGAACAAGAAGACAAGCTGAACACTATACAAAAAGTTAAAATAACGGTAATAATTCTTTTATACATAATATTCACCTTAACCTTTCAGAAGCGACATAATTTCAGCTCTGGTACGGGCATCACTTTTTGCAATACCACGCAAAGCTGATGTCTGAGTTACTGCACCTGCGGCTCTTGCACCGCGCATAGTCATACACAAATGCTCTGCTTCAACCACAACTGCAACACCGAGAGGATTTAATTCCTTATCAAGAAAATCAGCAACCTGAGATGTTATTCTTTCCTGTAACTGAGGTCTTTTTGCAAAAGAGTTTACAATTCTTGCAAGCTTTGAAAGTCCTATAACTTTTCCGTCTGACGGAATGTATGCGATATGTGCTTTACCCACAAAGGGCAACAAATGATGCTCACACATTGAATAAAGCGGTATATCACGAACAACAACTACTTCATCGTTATCTGTTTCGGTAAACACCTTCATATAATTCTTAGGATTATCTGAAAGACCTGCAAAAATTTCTTCATACATTGCAGCTACTCTTGCCGGAGTTTCAACAAGTCCCTCTCTGTCAGGATCTTCACCTATTGCCTCCAAAATATCACGCACAGCTTTTTTAATTTTTTCACTATCCAAAATAAACAGTCCTTTATTCCATATTATTAAACATCATTCTGATGTATCTTTTATTGTCATCATGAGTAAGTATCACTCTGGATACATCCGTATTACCTACAACATATTTTGATAGATAGGCAAGAACATTATAAATATCTGCGCCCACTTTTGTATTATCAATCAAATTATCAACAGCGGATTCATACGCACTTTCATTGTTGAATGAAAACTCTATATAATTACTGCCGTTATTTATATTATTCAACAATTTAAATTTAACTGTATCAAGAACTCCGGCATCATATGCGTCAAACATAAGATTGTTATATTGAAAATAACCGTATTTGTCGGAATTGCATTCAAAAGATAATGTATAATCGGAATGATCATCTGAAATTTGCTCATCGGTCAAATTAAAATACATATGACTCAGATAATTTTCATCTTCGTTTACAGGGTCGTCCCATGTTACATCAAGATGATATGCTTCATTGTCAATCCACACAATATTCCACATATGACTTACTGTACCCTGCGTTTCAGAATGACCGTTACCGCCCACAAGCATTGAATCTATACCCGCCTGTTTAAAAAGAAGCATGGCAGCTCTTGAATAACCTGAACACACAGCAACGCCGTCAACGAGACAACCGTACGCAGTTGATGCAGTTTCTGATTCTTTATATGTGCAATTTTTTACAATATAATCGTGAATATATAATTCTTTACTGTAATCATCATTAAAATCAGGCATTTCATTAACAATAAAATCTACGGTTTTCATGAGTAATGCCTGTTTTTCATTACATTCATCAACATCGCAATTATATGTGAGTTGCAAAAGACATACAGAGCCGATGGTTGACATCGTACAGGAATCACTGAAACAAAGCATATTCGGATTGTCATTTTTTACGGCAAAATACACCCTGTTGAATTCCTCACTTGTAAGTGCGGGAATTTTAATATACTTCGGATGCGTTGAAATATTATTATAGATACAAATATATGCCTGGCGCTCAATATTGGTTAATTCATTAAAATTGTGAGTAGAGAAAGGCTGATTATCTTTACTGAAATCATTAGGAAAAATAAATACAGAAAAGTATGCATTTATTTTTTCGGAAACTGTTTTATCATTGTAAAGATGTATTGCAACAAACAAAAATATTGCAGCTAACAACACAGTTACAACTATTTTATAAAATTTATTTTTCATCATTTACACATTAACATCATCAAATATTATACATTCAAAACCATTGTTAATAAGATATTCAATATCATTCTTTGCTGAATAAAAATCGGATATAGTCAAATCGGTTGAAAAACAGTTTGTAACATCACCGAAAAGTTTTTCAGCATCAGACACATCAACATTTTCAATATAAGAGTTTATAACATTACAAATAACCTGAGCTGCGTTTTTTTCACTGTTATCTTGCTTTGCAAGAATTGAAATATAAGTGAACAGCATATCAGAACCCATACTGTTTTCACCTTTAGTTACAGTATAAGTTTTGTCAGATGTATCATAAGTAAAATTCTCATTGATATAAAGTGTTACTTCACCCATCAGCTCGGTTAAACGATTGAAACCAGACTTATTTATTACGGCATAGCGATCGATATCGATATTTCTTCCGTTTTCTACGGCACTTTGCAACATATTTATTCCGCCGTAGGCATAACTTTCAGCATAAGTTCTGCCGTCTGCGGCTACAGTATCCACAGATAAGGGAGTAACAATAAGTTGACCCGAATAAATTTTAAAATCTGCAAGGAACGGATACACAATTTCATTAGATTCGCCAACAACAACCACAAGAAATGTGCTGTCTCCCGACAGAATTTCATTTCCGTTAAGCTCGGTATTCTGGGTATTGGTATTTTTCTCGGTCTGCTGTTCATTATCAGATGAATGTAAGCACACTGCAGTAACAACTACGGCCACGACAACTAACAATATTGAAATAACTATTATGATTTTTTTATTATGTAATATATTTTTAAGCATATTTTATCACCCTAATCTAAGTTATTATAAACTATCCGAAGCAAAATTACAAGGTAGTTAATAAATTTTATAATTTTTTAATATTTTGCTTGATAGTTTCTCTCAAATATTATATCATTATGATAAGATTTGGAGGTATTGATAATGGCTAAAAAAACACAGGAGAAAAAAGACGGTATACTTAAATATCTCGGTTACGGCTCAGGTGCGATCGGTCTTGATCTCAGCTACGGTATGTTTTATTCATATCTTAACAAGTATCTTACCGACGTTTTGAAATTAAGTTCAAACTTCTTGCTTATTCTTACACCTATAGCAAGAATCTGGGACGGTATTAATGACCCGATGATGGGCTCTATTGTTGATAACGGTAAATTCAAAATGGGTAAATACAGACCTTGGATTCTTATAGGATCATTACTTAATGCAATAATTTTAGGTTTACTGTTCAATAACATTTTAAATCTTTCAGGCGCGGCTCTTTATGCATATATCGCATTTATGTATGTATTCTGGGGAATGTCAAACACACTTGCCGATATTCCGTATTGGTCAATGGTGCCCTCATTTACGAATGACGCAAAACAGCGCAGTCTTATTGCAACAATAGCAAGAACATTCTCCGGTCTCGGTCAAGGTATTGTATCAATCGGTGCTCCTATTCTTGTGGGACTTGTAAGTATAACAAAAGATGCAAATACAGGTGAAGCTGTTTATGATGAACGCACTTTTACAATAATGTCAATTATTTGTGCTGTTGGTCTGATTATATTCTCGTCTATTAGCGTAGGTACAACAAAAGAAAAACACAGAACACCCTCAGGTGAAAAATTCTCTTTCAAGAAAATTTTTGAGGTTATTAAAAACAACGATCAGCTCAGAGTTTTTATTCTTTTCGCAATGCTTTCAAATGCAGGCTTCTACATGATTTCAGGTGTCGGTGCATATTACTTTGATGTTGTTGTAGGCGATAGTTCAAGCCAAAGCGGCTTTAACACTTTCGGTGCAGTCGGCTCTATTCTCGGACTTGCAGTAATCCCCATTATGATGAAATTCACATCAAGAAGAAGAACATATCAATTCTCGCTTTTACTTGCGATTGCAGGCTACATAGGAATGTTCATTTCAGGTCAGTCAGGCAGCATAACCGCTATGGGTATTACATATCTTATAGCTCAGATAGGTACGGCTTCAATGTTTGTATCACAAACTGTTTTCCTTGCCGACATTGTTGACTACGGCGAATACAAAATGGGTTACAGAGCAGAATCGGTTACATTTTCAATGAAAGGTTTTCTGCAGAAAATGGCATATACCGTACAGACAATCATTCTTTATTCCGGTCTTTCAATTTCGCACTATGACGGTGATTTACACTCCGCAAACCCCGAAATGGCACATTCTGCAATTACTGTTATGATGCTTGTGTTACCTATGATTCTGATGGCTGCTTCGCTTATTATATTCTCAACAAAGTTCAAACTTACAGATGATAAAATGAGTGAAATTACTGCAAAACTTTCAACTGAAAATTAATAAATATTTTTCTGCGTACTTGCAGTTAAGTACGCAGAATTTGTTTTATAATTTTACAAAAAGATGTTGAATTAAACGGGAATTTGTGCTAATATTCTAATGAAAATCATTTATGGGTGATTTAATGGATTTTTCGTTGTATGATTCACGTCCAACAGATAAAAGAACAGAAATTGAAGAACGGGTGTATGATGTTCTTGATGAATTAAACATTCATTTTTTACGAACAGATCACTCTCCTGCTGCAACGATAAGTGAATGCTTAAAAGTTGAAAAACTGCTTGATGTTTCAATTTGCAAGAATCTGTTTCTTACCAACAATAAGAAAAGTATGTATTGTCTGCTTTTGCTTGAAGGCGGCAAAAAATACGAAGCAGGAAAAGTATCAAGACAAGTTAGTTCAAGCAGACTTTCATTTGCATCAGACGCAGAACTTATGGAATATCTCGGTATGACACCGGGCTCGGTAAGCATTTTGGGTTTGATTAATGACACCAACCGTAATATAACGGTTGCCATTGATTCAGACTTAATTAAAAATGAATATTTTGGCTGTCATCCCTGCAAAAATACATCAACTTTAAAAATAAAAACTGATGATATAATTCATAAATTCATCCCATACACAAATCACAATGTAATAATTATAGATATTTAAAGGAATAGTTATTATGAGCAAGAAACCTATTACAGCAATTATTGTCGGTGCAGGACACCGTTCAATCATTTACGCAGACTACTCATTAGAGCATCCTGATGAGCTTAAAATTGTCGGTATTGCAGATCCCGACGAAGAAAGAGTGCATGAAGCAGTTGAAAAGTACGGTATTCCGACTGAAAACTGCTTTAAAAATGCTGATGAGCTTGCAAAAAAGGATAAATTCGCAGACGTTATAATCAACGGAACGATGGATAAAGACCATGTTTCAACATCCATACCTCTGTTAAAAAAAGGTTATGATATGTTACTTGAAAAGCCTTTTGCCGTGAACAAGGAAGAAATGAGAGAACTTGTTGATGTTGTAAAAGAAAACGGCAACAAGGTTATGGTATGTCATGTTTTAAGATACTCCGAATTTTACAAAGAAATAAAGAAAACAGTCATCAGCGGTGAAATCGGAGATATTATCAATATTCAGTTATGTGAAGATGTAAGCTATCATCACTACGCAACATCTTATGTAAGAGGTAAATGGGCAAATTCCGACAAGTCAAAAACATCTATGCTTCTTGCAAAATGCTGTCATGATATAGACTTGATGATGTGGTTAATGGGTGATGTGAAACCCGAATTGGTAACAAGCGCAGGTTCTCTGCAGTATTTCAAAGCTGAAAACGCTCCTGAAGGTGCAGGTGAAAGATGCATGGTTGACTGCAAATATGTTGACACCTGCAATCTTTCCGCAAGAAGAATCTATCTTGATATGCCCGAAAAATGGGATTTTTATGTATGGCCTGAGCTTCACCATGCATCATACGATGAAAAATACGAATATCTTAAAAATATCAGTCCATACGGTAAATGTGCTTATAAATGCGATAATAATGTTGTTGATCATCAGACTGTTATGGTTAAGTTCAGCAACGGTGCAACAGGATCACACAACCTTACAGCCGGATGTGCATTTTCAAAAAGAATTGTTCGTATCATTGGTACTAAAGGTGAAATAAACGGAGTTTTTGAAAACCAGAAATTTACCGTTTCATACATAAATCCTCATAAAGAAAATGACCATACAGACAGAGTTGTTGATTTGTCAGAAAGTCATTCCGCTTCAATAGGCCACGGCGGTGGTGATCATTCGCTTGTTGCTGATTTTATAAAATATGTAACAGATGATAAGCCGTCAATATCGTGCACGACATTAGATGATTCCGTACTCGGTCATCTTGTAGTATTCTGTGCCGACGAATCAATGGAAAACGGCTCAATTCCTGTAAAAACTGAATTATAACAGTAACAAAAACAAAGTTCCCCCCATAAGATGTATTGAAATCATTTTATGGGAGGATTTTTTATGAACGATTACGATACATCATGCAAAAAAATAAAAGAAGCTGTCTGCATTGATACATCAAGAGTCTATGATTCCTGTGCAGACAAAGACTGTCTTGCAGACATGAGAGTTTATTTTACTGATTGCGCTCAGCAGATTATTGACGAAGCAACGGCTATCAAATGTAAAGGATGCGAGGTTATCAGTGTTTTCTCTGATGTGGATTGTGTACCTTTTAACAGAGGATTTTACACCGTTGACTTAACATTCTTTTTCCGCGTTAATCTTGAGGTTATTACATCACCCAACTGCCCTTCTGAATCTGTCAGCGGTCTTACGGTATTTTCTAAAAAATGTATTCTTTTTGGCAGCGACGGAAATGTAAAAATTTTCACATCTGAACTTTGCGACAAAGAAAACGGTGAAAATCTGCCTGTGGTTTCAAGCAACCCCAGAGCAAAAATACAGGTTGCCGAGCCTCTTTGTCTTGATGCCAAACTTTGCAGACCTTGCGACTGCTGTAACAATATTGCTGATATTTCCTGCTGTGTTCCGAACTGCGTAAGACGCACATACTCGGGCAGATTCGTTAATGAATGCACAGAAAAAGCAGTCAGAGTTACAATCGGACTCTTTACAATCGTTCAGCTTGAACGTGATGTACAGATGCTTATTCCTGCTTACGATTTCTGTATGCCAAATAAAGAATGCACTTGCAATACTGAAGATCCTTGCGACTCCTTCAGAAAAATCAAGTTCCCTGTGGGCGAATTTTTCCCACCCAGCGAAAAGGAATCTGATTTTGATTCATACACCCCGTCCGGCTCCTGTTCATCCGGTTGCGGATGCGGTAAATAACAATTCCTTGACCGTTTGAAAAAACGGTCAAAAATTTTTTATAAAACTGTTGACTTTTGGTAATAATAGATATATAATCTAAATAACAGGAATAATTCCTATTATTAATCAAGGAGATGAGCAAATGGATAATAATGCGATGTTTAATATAAGCTACGGTCTTTTTGTCTTAACAAGCGTTGACAACAAAAATCAAAGCGGTTGTATTATAAACACCGCTATGCAAGTTACAGTTACACCGAACAGACTGTCCGTAACAGTAAATAAGACAAATTTTACCCATGATATCATCAAAGATTCCGGGAAATTCAACATTTCTATTCTTGATATTTCCGCCCCCTTTGATGTTTTTAAGCATTACGGTTTTCAGAGCGGCAGAAATGTGGATAAAATCAAGGCTGATAATAACATATCTACTGCCGAAAACGGTCTTCCCTATTTAAATAAATATTCCAATGCATATATTTCTTGCTCTGTTGTTGAAAACATTGACTTAATTACACATACTATGTTTATAGCCGATGTTACAGATGCAAAAATACTTTCTGATTTACCGTCGATGACCTACTCTTATTATCATGCAAATGTTAAACCTAAACCGGAAAAATCCGCTGAAAAGTCAGGTTATCGCTGTAAAATCTGCGGTTATGTTTATAATGGTGATGAATTACCCGATGATTTTGTTTGCCCGATATGCAAACACGGTGCGGAAGATTTTGAACCTATTGAAAATAATAAATCAAATACAAAGGAGAATCCATCTATGGACATTAAAGGAACAAAAACTGAAAAGAATCTTATGGCTGCTTTTGCAGGTGAATCACAGGCACACACAAAATATCTTTACTATGCATCAAAGGCAAAAAAAGACGGTTATGTTCAGATAGGCAAGCTATTTGAAGAAACAGCCCGTAATGAAAAAGAACACGCAAAAATTTGGTTTAAGCTTCTTCACGACGGTATGCCCTCAACTCTTGCTAACCTTGCTGATGCTGCTAACGGTGAAAATTATGAATGGACAGATATGTACGCAGGTTTTGCTGCTGACGCAAGAGCAGAAGGCTTTGATCAGATCGCATATCTCTTTGAAGAAGTTGCAAAGATTGAAAAAGAACACGAAGAGCGTTACAGAAAACTTATTGCAAACATTGAAGGCGGACTTGTATTCTCTCGCGATGGCGAAAAAATCTGGCAGTGCTCAAACTGCGGACACATTGTTGTTGGTAAGCAGGCTCCCGAGGTATGCCCCGTTTGCGCTCATCCTCAGGCATATTTTGAAATAAAAGCAGAAAACTATTAATTTATGAAAATCAGACTTAACGAGAATCAGGACGTAGTAAAAACCGTAAAAGAAGGTCTTAAACGCACGGGTGGTTACTGCCCTTGTAAGTTAAAGCAATCCGAAGACACAAAATGCATGTGTAAAGAATTTAAAGAACAGATTGCAGACCCCGAATTTGAAGGTTATTGCCATTGTCTTTTGTATTATAAAAGTAAATAATAAATCACAGAAAGCGGTATGGAGTTAAATCCTTACCGCTATTTTTTTATTATCCAAAACATATTGACATTTTAGCTCTAATGTGTTAGAGTATAGATATACTCTAATAGATTAGAGAAAGGAGCAATTAATATGGATACACCAAAAATATTTGAAAGTGAATACCGTTTTTGTTTGATTCTGTGGGAGCACGAACCAATCAAAAGCAGTGAACTCGTTAAACTTTGTAAAGAGCAGTTAGGCTGGAAACCTACCACTACATACACCGTTATCAAGCGTTTGTCTGAAAGAGGTGTATTGAAAAACGAAAACACCATTGTTTCATCTTTAGTTTCTAAAGATGAAATTCAGGCATCACAAATCAATGAAATGGTTGAAAAAACCTTTGAAGGTTCTCTTCCGGCATTTATTGCAGCATTTACAAAGCATCAGAAAATTTCATCAGAGGAAATCGATGAAGTACAAAAGATGATTGACCGCTTTAGGAAAGGAGAATTGTAATGGATGACATATTTTTAAAAATAGTCAATATGAGCATTTCTGCTTGTTGGATTGTTTTTGCAATTATTCTCTTAAGAATTGTGTTGAAAAAGGCACCTAAATGGGTAAATTGTGTGCTTTGGGGAATTGCAGGACTGCGACTTATTATGCCGTTCTCATTTGAAAGCATATTCAGCCTTATCCCAAGTGCTGAAACTATTACAAAAACACCCGATTCTCCAAGACCGCATATCGATTCCGGTGTTCCTGTTATAGACAATCAGGTGAATGGTTATCTTCAGGGCAACTACTTTGAAGGTGTAACAAGACCGATGGGCAATTTCGTAGATATTACTACCATATTAGCAATTGTATGGGTTATTGGTATTGCTGCTCTCTTAATTTATACTCTTGTGAGCTTTTTAAGATTAAAGGGTAAAATAGGAACTGCAGTTTTACTTCGTGATAATATTTATCAGAGTGAAGCTGTAGCATCACCTTTTGTTCTCGGTATAATCAAGCCGAAAATCTATTTACCTTTTAATATGAACTCTCAGGATATGGAGCACGTTATTGCACACGAGCAGGCACATATCCGCAGGAAAGACCATTTGTGGAAACCGCTTGGTTTCTTGATTCTCACACTACATTGGTTCAATCCAATGGTTTGGTTGGGTTATATTCTTCTTTGCCGTGATATTGAGCTTGCCTGCGATGAAAAGGTTGTAAAAGAGCTTAACAATGAACAACGTGCAGACTATTCTGAGGCTCTGCTTGCTTGCAGTGTAAACAGACGAATGATTGCCGCTTGTCCTATCGCTTTCGGTGAGGTAGGGGTAAAAGATAGAGTAAAATCTGTATTGAATTATAAGAAACCGGCATTTTGGATTATTATGGTTGCAATAATTGCAAGTATTGCTGTTGCTGTTTGTTTCTTGACTAATCCGAAATCTGATACAAAATACAAAGAATACTATGACTCTGGCTACTCATTGCAAGTTGTAGTTAATACATACACAGGAACAACACAACTTCCTGATAAAACAGAAACCTTTATTTTCGATGTTCTTAACGGTACAGAAGGTGAACTCCCTAACGGTACACAATTTGTAATATCAGAATGTAATCTTCAACAAGGAAGTCTGACTATTCAATTAACAGGAGCAGAGGTTTTTCCGGTTGAACAAATAAAAAGAGAACAGGCAAAAGAAATAATTGTTTGGGAAGATTCTGTGGGAGTTGAACTTGTTGATGCAAATTATATGAATTTCCTTACCTTTTCATTTATTCAAACACAAAGCATCGACGAAGCAGTTTCTATGGCAATACTTGATGATAACAAAGAAAAATATTACAACCTCGGAACAGAATGTGCAACGGAAGGTCATATAATTTACGGTACTGATGTTAATGAAAACATATACACGGTTTATGTACTTACAGAATACAATCATTTTGGTTTTATGAATGGGTATTTTGTTTCACAAAGCGGTGGAAGAATTCCCGCTGTGATGACATTTGAAAAAACGACTGTAGGTTATAAATTGTTAAATGTTAAATACGCTGAGGATGGGTCAAGACATGTACCATCAATTAAAGAGATGTTTCCTAAGAAATATCAATATCGTGTTATGAATCCAACCGAAAAAGATTATGAAAGCCTTTGGACACAATGTACAGTCTACGCGCAGGCGTATCTTGATGAAATCGGCAGGACAGAAGAAATTCGAAATTATTCACAAGTAGAACATATACTTCTTACTGATATGGGTGTATCTGTTGAGGTATCAAATAAAATTCTTGAATATAATCTTCCCTATAATTATGATGTTGGTTATTATGAAGCTATTGAAGATAATGTGAGATATGTTTACAGAATGACCTATGAAAAAGAACAAAACAGAATCATTTGTACAAAAGAAAAATACGAAACAAAAGAAGTAGTTGAAAAAATTATAATTGACAGTTTGACAGGAGAAATTATTTCTAAATAATTTCAAGAAATTATCAATACACCAATACATCAACACAATAAAAAAATTACAGAGATAAGCGTTTGCCTATCTCTGTTTTTTTATGTGTTGAATTTATGCACCTAAGTATGCTTTACGAACTCGCTCATCATTAAGAAGATCTGAAGCGTTACCTTCCATAATGATCTTACCTGTTTCAAGAACATACGCTCTGTTTGCAACGGAAAGTGCCATATTTGCATTCTGTTCAACAAGAAGAACGGTTGCACCTTCTTTTTTGATTTTCTTTATAATTTCAAATATTTCACCAACATATAAAGGTGAAAGTCCCATTGAAGGTTCGTCCATAAGAATAATGGACGGACTTGACATAAGAGCTCTGCCCATTGCAAGCATCTGCTGTTCACCACCGGAAAGTGTGCCTGCAACCTGACTGCGGCGTTCTTTAAGTCTGGGGAAATATTCAAATACCATTTCAAGAGAATCGTTGATTTCTTTTTTATCTTTTCTTGTATATGCACCCATTTTTAAGTTATCATACACAGAAAGTGATGCAAAAACACGTCTTCCTTCGGGAACATGAGCCATCCCCATACCTACAATTTTATGAGCAGGTACTTTTGTAATATCCTTACCGTCAAGAGTAATACTGCCGCTTTTGGGAGAAAGCAGACCTGTTATTGTGTGAAGAGTTGTTGTTTTACCTGCACCGTTAGCACCGATAAGAGCCACAACCTCCCCTTTATCAACGTCAAAAGATATATCTTTTATAGCCTGAATAACACCAAAGTATACATTCAGATTTCTGACTTCAAGCATTGCCATAAATACTCCTCCTTATTCCCCAAGGTATGCCTTAACAACTTCGGGATTTTTAAGAACCTCATCGGTTTTACCCTTTGCAAGCTCTTTACCGAAATTGAGAACGGTAATTTCTTCACAAATACCGGAAACAAGGCTCATATCATGTTCAATAACTAGAACTGTAAGGTCAAAATGGTCTCTGATAAAATGAATTGTTTCCATAAGTTCTTTTGTTTCATTTGGATTCATACCTGCTGCAGGTTCATCAAGAAGCAAAAGCTTGGGATTCGTTGCGATAGCTCTTGCGATTTCAAGTTTTCTCTGTTTACCGTAAGGGAGATTTGATGCAAGAGTGTCTGCGCTGCCGTCAAGATCAAAAACTTTGAGCAATTCCATTGCTTTTTCGTTCATTTTCTTTTCAGTTTTAAAGAAACCGGGTAATCTGAATATTCCCTCAATGGTAGAATATTTCATCTGATTGTGAAGACCGATTTTAACATTATCAAGAACAGAAAGATTCTTAAAAAGACGAATATTCTGGAATGTACGCGCAATACCTGCTTTATTAATTTCTGCAGGCTTTTTACCTTTAAGTTCTTTTCCGTCAAGGTAAAATGTACCTGTTGTAGGAGTATAAACACCTGTAAGAAGGTTAAATACCGTAGTTTTACCCGCACCGTTAGGGCCTATAAGTCCGTAAAGAGCACCTTTTTCAAGGGTGAGGTTAAAGTTGTCAACAGCGTGAAGACCGCCGAATGTTATACCTAAATTTTTTACTTCAAGTAATGCCATTACGCTGCCTCCCCTGTTGATTTTTTATTAGAATTTTTAAATTTGTATGAAAGTTTTTCGCGAAGAGCTACAAAATATGAACCGTTGTTGAAAATCATAACAATAATAAGAATTATTGAATAAATAAGCATTCTGTAATCTCTGAGACCGCGAAGAAGCTCGGGAAGAGCATAAAGTAATGCAGCTGCAATAACAGAACCTCTTACACTTCCTAAACCGCCAAGAACAACATAAACAAGAATTGTTATTGACATAGTATAACCAAAGTTAGCGGTTGTAGCAGTAAGTTTTGAAAGGTTGTGAGAATAAAGAACGCCTGCTACACCTGCCATAGCTGCAGAGATTGTAAATACCATGAGTTTATATTTTGTAATATCAATACCAACTGATTCTGCGGCAATTCTGTTATCGCGGATAGACATAATAGCTCTGCCGGTTCTTGAATCCATAATATTGTTTACAATAACAAGTACAAGCATTACAAGAATAAATCCGATTAAGAATGTTGAAGATTTAGGTGTACCGGAAATACCCTGAGGTCCGTTGAGAATTATTTTACCGTCAAACTCCATACCAAGCTTACTTGAATCAAGCGCTGCATGGAAACCGTTAGCATCCTTACCTACATAAAGCGCATTAACAATAGTTTTTATAATTTCACCGAATGCAAGAGTAACAATGGCAAGATAGTCGCCTTTCAAACGAAGAACGGGAATACCGATAAGAATGCCTGCAATAGCTGCAAAAACAGCACCAACTGCAAAGGCACAGGTAAATCTTAACCATTCAACCGTTATTACATCTTTCATAAGAACCGAGAAGAAAGAACCTGTAAATGCACCGACACACATAAAACCTGCGTGACCAAGGCTAAGCTCACCAAGGAAACCTACAACAAGATTAAGTGATACTGCAAGAATTATCTGTACACAAATAGGAACGAGAAGTGCTTTTAATGAGTTTTTCAGATTACCTGTAGCGGAAAGAGTCTGAAAAACAGTAAAAAATACTGCTACGATAAGATAAGTAATAAGATCTTTACCTTTAAAGGGTTTTACGGTATTTGTTGCACTGTCTGATTTATTTTTAAGCTTTGAAATTGATTTATTAGCCATACCTTTATCCCCCCAACATTAAACCTTTTCGTTGATCTTCTTACCCATAATACCGGTAGGCTTGATAAGAAGTACAAGAACAAGAACTGCAAAAACAATAGCATCAGAAAGCTGTGAAGAAATGTAAGCTTTGCTTAAGTTTTCGATTATGCCCAAAAGAATACCGCCAATCATTGCTCCGGGAATTGAGCCGATACCGCCAAATACGGCAGCAACGAAAGCTTTGATACCGGGCATTGCGCCTGTGTAGGGACTGAGTGCAGGATATGATGAACACAAAAGTGCACCTGCTATAGCAGCAAGAGCTGAACCGATAGCAAATGTAAGAGCAATAGTACCGTTTACATTAATACCCATAAGCTGAGCTGCCCCCTTGTCCTCTGAAACGGCAAGCATTGCTTTACCGGGCTTTGTCTTGTTAACAAAAAGGTAGAGTGCTACCATTATAACAACAGAAACAGCGATTGTAACAATAGTTTCACCTGAAATAACAAGTTCACCGTTTGCAAGAGAAACGGGTTCAAGTTTAACAACAGAAGAGAACTGTTTGGTATCTGAGCCAAATATAAGAAGAGCCATATTCTGAAGGAAATAGCTTACACCTATAGCAGTAATAAGAACAGCAAGAGATGTTGCCTGTCTTAAAGGTTTGTATGCAAGACGTTCGATAAGCACACCCAAAACAGTACAAAATACCATTGCAATCAGCACACCGATAACAGGATTAAGCCCTGCTGAAACTACGCTCATATAAATTACAAATGCGCCGATCATAATAACATCGCCATGTGCAAAGTTAAGCATTTTTGCAATTCCGTAAACCATAGTATATCCGAGGGCAATAAGTGAATAAATACCGCCCAGACTGATTCCGGAAATTAACTGAGAAAGAAATACCATAAATTTTTCGCTCCTTTTAAAGGGATAGGGGTGATGTAAATACCCACCTCGTCAAAAGCCCTGAAACAAGGCATCAGAGAAGAAATGATACTTTGTTTCAAAGCTCTTGAAACAACATTCCAAACATTGTGCAAGGGTATGCCGCATTTTTCAGCGACATACCCGAAAATATTAATCAGTAAAAATTAAGCCTCTGCAACTGAACCGGAAACGATCTTAACAACCTTAGGAGTCTTTGTGGGCTCACCTGTTGCGTCCCAAGTAATGTTGGAACCTGTAACACCGTCAAGTGTGATTTCAGTCATAGCAACCTTCATAGCATCACCGATGTCAGAAACTGACATATCAGCAGAAATGTTTGCCTTTTCTGCAGCTGCCTTGATAGCATAGATAGCATCATAAGCGTCAGCACAGAACTGGTTCATATACTGAGTCTGGTCGGGGAATGCAGCCTTGAACTTTGTAACAAAGTTAACTGTTACGTCGTCAGTAGCTGTTTCCATGAAGGGAGTAAGATACATAAGACCTTCAACAAGAGTTGTGTCGATATTTTCCATACCAAGGATACCGTCCATACCGTCAGAACCAAGGTAGATGGGGTTGTAACCCATATCGTTAGCCTGCTTAAGGATAAGAGAAGCGGGTGTGTAGTAAATGGGAAGGAATACAAGTTCTGCACCTGCAGCCTTAACATTTGTTACCTGAGCGTTGAAGTCAGTAGCACTGTCGTTTGTGAAAGCTTCCTGAGCAACAACTGTAAGACCGTTTTTCTGAGCCTGTGCAACGAATGTATCTTTGATACCTGTTGAGTAGCTGTCAGAGCTGTTGTAGATAACAGCAACCTTAGTTGCAAGGTTGTTATCCTTTATGTAGTCAGCAGCAACTGTGCCCTGTGCAGGGTCTGAGAAGCAAACACGGAAAGCTGTGTCGGGATCGATACAGTCTGTTGCTGAACCGGAAGGAGTAACAAGAAGCATATTGTCAGCTTCAGTTTCAACAGAAACAGCAGCACAGGGTGTAGATGTAACTGTACCCATAAGCATCTGCATGTTCCAGTCTTTAAGGTTGTTGTAAGCTGTAACAGCTTTTTCAGCGTCGTTAACGTCGTCTTCCATACGGAATTCTACTTTGTAACCGTTAATACCGCCTGCTTTGTTGATTTCTGCAACTGCAAGCTCTGCGCCGAGTTTTACAGCCATACCGTACTGAGCAGCATCACCTGTAAGGGGGCCAATGCCGCCGATTTTGAGTGTGCCTTCTTTTGCAAATGTGCCTTCTGATGCAACAGAATCGTTTGTTGATGATTCTTCATCAACCTTAGTATCTGTACAAGCAGCGAAGGAGAAAACCATTACAAGAGAAAGAACAAGAGCCAAAATCTTTTTGATTTTCATTTGGATTACCTCCGTAAAATAAATTTTTTGCACATTAAACTGTGCATACCACCAATAACAGCCATAATAACTGATTTTGTGATAGACT
This sequence comes from Acutalibacteraceae bacterium, assembly GCA_045535305.1. GTDB lineage: Bacteria > Bacillota > Clostridia > Oscillospirales > Acutalibacteraceae > UBA1081. The sequence goes on along the minus strand of JAZSLJ010000073.1, from coordinate 124,415 downwards.
AATTATAATAGGAATATATGCATATGTCAAGTGTTTTTAAAGTGAGATTTTATCATTTTTGTATTTATCTTCAAATTTAAAAGGTAATATTTTCCCCTTTACGGTATGAAAGCAATTTTTACCGAGTGAAAATATATATTTATCGTTTTCAATACTGTCTGAATAAACACTGATTACGGTTGAATCAGCATAATATTCTTTAAAAATCCTGACCTTTTCCTTATCATGACAGTTATTCCCGATTATCTTGCCATCAGAATCGTGTTGTGTACAGAAATAATCGTCAATTTCTATTCGTTTTGCAACCTCATCAATAATAAACTGCGGACTTGCACTTATAATAACGGAATAGCGCTCTCTGTTAGCTTTTTTCGCCCAATCAAAAATGTATTTATCATATTTATTCCAAAAGTTTTTAACAGCTTTCTCAACAGGAATATCACGTATAAAACAGAAAACACCGCTTTTCATAACAGTAAGATTTTTATGTTTCATATATTTTAATACAGAAATCAGCATACGAGGCAGATTTCTGATCGCTTTGGGATAATGAATCATCGCATAAATACAAAAAAGAGAGCCGCTGTCAAAAGGCACGATAGTTTTGTCAAAATCATATATATCAAGTTCCTGAATATGGGTGCGCATACATAATCCCTCCCCTATTTTTCAGAATCATTATACATAATATGAGGTTATCAAATCAAGATAAATTTAACATAAAAAGGAGCAGCTTAATGCCGCTCCTTTTGTTAAGTTTACAGAGAAAAACCCATGAATTCCTTAATCATTTCAAATACATAAAGGAAAAATGCCTTAATCTTTGTCATAACATCTGTTGTATCGGAATTGAGTTCATAAAGATATCTTGCAGAATCACTGTCAAAATAATCAAAGTATGTGTGAACCTCTGTTTCATAATTTTCGAGGTCATTTTCATAAAGTGTAATTGTTCTTACACCAACATTTTCACCGTTATATGAAGCAAATCCTACACCGGGAGTATTGCAAAGATCAATACCTTTATATTCTACCTCATATGTATTGTGATGATCGTGGCCGAAGAAAAGAGCAATAACATCTCCATTTTCAACAAATGCATCGAATTCACCGTTGTTATATGCAGGAGGACAAGGCCATTCAGGAAGCTTACCTACTGCACCTTCGGGAAGCTTATAATAAACCATTTCACCGTCAACTTCGTTGCTGATGGTTCCGTTTTCAGCATCTGTAACTTCGAGTGCATCAAAAATTTCGGGAACGACAATGTGCTGAAAAGCTATAGCAGGAACTACTTTACCGTTAGCTTCTGCAAGTGCTTTGCAAGTTTCATTATACCATTCTATCTGTTCCTTTGTTACGGCTGCATAACCTTCAAGATCATTTTCACGGTTATAGTCGCCTGAGTCGATCATCCACATATTAAAAATCATTTCATCTGCATCTGTTGATGAGTAAAGAGGAACATAGTAAGTACCTGATGTATATCTACCTGAAGCACCGCCTTCACAACCGATAAAGCAATCATACTTTTCGTACATTTTCAGCTGATCGGCTCTTGTAACTTTACCTTCTGCATCGTGATTGCCGAAAACTGAAGCAACGGGAATACCGTATTCCTCAAAAATAGACATAAACTCATTGATAGCCATAGGTGCAGTAACAGCTGATTCACCTGCCGATGAGTTGATGTTATCGCCTGAAAGCACGATAAGGTCGGGCTGTTCAGCTTCAATAGCTGCTTTAATAAGATTTTTTGTGATTAATTTCATGGGCCATGCATCCTGCATATCGGCAAGCTGAAGAATTTTGAATTCACCGTCTTCATTAAACTGAAGATGTGTATCTGCCTCTTCACTTGTCTTTGCAAAAGAAACACAAGCACATACACTTGTAAGCATAAGAATGCTCATAAAAATTGCAATGATTTTTGCTGACTTTTTAAACATAATAAAGTCTCCTTAAATAGTAATATTTGTATTTGCATTTTATCACATTTATTTGCAGATTTCAAGCATTAATGCAAATAATATATCTCCATATCGGTTTCACCCCTGTTTGCGAATGCAAAATACGGTATCATTTTAAGTGTAGCAGGCAAATACTGTTCCTCTGCAAAGGAATAAAGACTTGAGACAACTACCGGTAATTTACCCTGCACGTTAAGAGTATATGTTCCGAACAAATCAGAATATTGAGATTCGACAGGTGCAGTTGTATCAATTCTGAATGACATAAGATTAAAATCATTATCAGTTTTCTCTGCACAATAAACAACCGGACCTTTCATAACGGCTATCTTGCCGCTGCAATCACGAATATTTGAATTTGGATAAACAAATCTCGGTGTCATATCAAAATCAACGATAACAGAATTTACACTATCTGTCAAATCAATATATACATATCCGTACACAGGAGAATAATCTATATTATTACCGTTCACGCTGATAGAATAAGCTTTACACCAATATGGAATTCGTACTGCAAGAGTTTTTACATTCTCTGTGCAGATTTCTATTCTACCGTCATTGGGATATGATGTTTTTTGCGAGATACGGATATTTTCAAAATTACTTTCACTATCCATATACTGATTAACAAACACCGTTTCATCATCATATATATAAAGAAAATCTGCAACGGACACTATAAATCTTATAATATTAGGCGGACAGCATGAACAATCAAAAACCTCTTTACGTTCAGTAATCGGTAAATTCTCGTGAGTATTACATTGAGATGTATTTCTTTCGAGAAGCTCTGTTCTTATTTCTAAAGGATTTATATAGAAAAATGCCTTACCGTCAAGAGAAATTGATGAAAGACCGTTATTATACAATACACGTTCTATTGTATCGGCATATTTTGAATCAGCTTCAAGTAATGTCATACGCTGAGCAAACCACGCAAGTGCAAGTGCGGCACAGCTCTCAGAATATGCTGTAAGATTGGGTAAATCATAATCTACGGTAAAAGCTTCACCTCTGCCGGAAGATCCGATACCACCCGTTATATACATTTTCTTAAGAATAATATCATCAAATATGCGTTTACAGGCAATTAATAATTCATAATCATCGGTAATTTTTGCAAGATCTGCCATTGCAATATACAGATAGCAGGCTCTTACACTGTGTCCTTCGGCGGTAAACTGTTCCCTTACAGGCAGATGGCTCTGAGAATATTTATGAGCAACTCCGTTATATTCCTGTTCATCATTGACTCCCCTGTTATCTACAAAGAATTTACACAGTTCAAGGTATCGCTCATTATTTGTTAAGTTATAAAGCTTTACAAGCGCAAGTTCAATTTCTTCATGTCCGGGAGTTGTAAAGGTTGCAGACTTGTCAACAACAAAAACCTTATAAATATACTCAACACACTTTTCCATAACATCAAGAAGCTTTTTCTTTCCTGTTGCGTTATAATATGCAACTGCAGCTTCAATAAGATGACCTGCACAGTAAAGCTCGTGGTCTGTTCTGTCTGTCCAACGTCTGTCAAGATGTTTAGAAATGTAACAGCAGTTATAGTATCCGTCATCAAGCTGACTTGACGCAATAGCATCAATAGCGGCATCTGCTGCTTTTTCAAGTTCAGACTGTTCTTCATTTTCAAGAATATAAGCAACGCTTTCAATCCATTTTGCAACATCAGAATCCCAAAAAATATGAGGCTCATTTGGCTCTCCGTTTTTCCATTTACAAGTCAAGGCATCAAATCTGCCTGTTTCTGTAAACCTTTTTAAAACATTTTTTGCACTTACTCTTGAAACGGTTTCGACTCTGTTTTTCCAAAAACCGTCTGCAAGTTTAGTTGAGGTAAAATCAACTTTATTCATACATCTGTCCCCCTTTTTGTATATTTTAAAATAGATATTAAAAAGTTGCAATTGTGAATAGATACAGATAATATAAGGTATATTTGTTAATAATAACCAAGAAAATACACCGGGATAATCACCCCGGTGTTAATTAATTATGATGCCTTGATTTTAAGGCGAAGTTTATCGCTTATCATTGCAATAAATTCACTGTTGGTAGGTTTACCTCTTGTATTTTGAATAGTATAACCGAAATAGGAACTGAGAACATCCACGTCTCCCCTATCCCACGCAACCTCAATTGCATGTCTTATAGCTCGTTCAACTCTTGATGCAGTTGTATCAAAGTTTTTAGCTACTGTTGGGTAAAGTAATTTTGTAACAGATTCAAGCATAGCTGTATCGTTAATTGATAAAATAATTGCCTCACGAAGATAATGATAACCTTTGATATGGGCAGGCACACCTATTTGATGCATAATTTCTGACACTGTAAGTTCCAAATCGTCATTTTTAAAGAAGTTCTTTGTTGATTTTGAAACACCTTCTTTAAAAACCCACTGACCGAGCTGAGAAATGCGCTCAGCTACCAGATTCGGATCTACAGGTTTCAGAAAGTAATAACTTGCGCCCGATGACAACAATTGTTGCTCAAAATCTGCATTATCTACGCCCGATAAAATGCACATAATCGGTTCTTTTGCTAATTTCATTGATTTTATGCGTTTCATAACTGCAATAGCATCAAGATGAAGCATAAACGCATCCATAACAACAACATCGGGACACCGCGTTTCTATAAATTTGATTACTTGCGAGCCATCTTTTTGCACTCCTGTTACGTCAAAACCGTAACCTGTCATTGCTTTGATACAATGTGAAGAAAATTCATTCTGATCCTGTGTGAACAATACCTTGAGTTGATTCATGTGATTTAATCCTTTCTGATTTTTAATGCATTTTTTTCATCTTTTTCATCACATCATTCCCAAATCTTGCCATATTTTACCATGTAAATCTATAAATGTCAACATATTTTTGTAAAATTTTTCCATTTATTTACACCATAATATATATTTTACAAACATATTGTGATAATTTTCCTTTTAATAACATAAGCTTCGATTAAAAGTTGTAAAATTTGTCATAAAACATATAATTTAAAAATTTGTTTTTATCCATTGAAAAACAGTAAATCTTATGGTAATATTATTCTATATTTATAATAAGAAAAGGTGTGAAACCAATGAATGTAAAAATTTTTAACTCTGCTCAGGAAATCGGTATTGCTGCAGCTAAAATCATTATTGAAAAAATCAAAGAAAACGATACTGCAATTTTAGGTCTTGCAACAGGTTCATCCCCTATTCCTACATACAATGAACTTGTTAAAGCTTATAATGCCGGTGAAATTTCTTTTAAAAATGTAAGATCTTTCAATCTTGATGAATACTGCGGTATTCCCGCTTCTGACAGCAACAGCTACTATACATTTATGCATGAAAATCTTTTTAATCATATTGATATTTCAGAATCAAATGTACGCGTTCCCGACGGAAATCCCGTTGATGTTCAATTATTCTGTACGTCATATGATGAAGATATAAAAGCTGCGGGTGGTATTGATATTCAGATTCTCGGTATTGGCAGAAACGGACATATCGGCTTTAATGAGCCTGCAGATGAATTTACAAAAGGTACATACAAGGTAAAACTTACCGAAAGCACTATTGAAGCTAATAAGCGTTTCTTTGCTTCTGCAGAGGATGTTCCCACTGAAGCAATTACAATGGGTGTTGAATCAATACTTGATGCAAAAGAAATTATCCTCATTGCAACAGGTTCAGATAAAGCTCAGGCTGTTCACGATATGATAAAAGGTGAAATCTCCCCCGAATGTCCCGCTTCCATTCTTCAAAAACATTCTAATGTACATGTTTTCATAGACAAGGATGCAGCATCATTACTCTGATATGAGGTATTTATATATGAAAAAATCATTTTCTGTATTAATTTTGCTTAGTCTGCTTCTGACATGTGTTCTCTGCGGTTGCGATAATGACAAAATAGGTACAGAACAGGAATCGGGATTCAATGATGAAATCCTTGCAATTATTGAAAAATCATCAACTATAACATCGGGAAATCTGATAACAAAAACCGCCACAGACAGCGACGGCAATCTGAATGTTAGATATTATGATACCAACAACAATCTTGTTGAAGAATATGTATGGGATGATGATAAAGTAGTTTCACATACTGTTATGAAATATACAACAAGCGGTGCTGTAATGTCGAAGGAAGACATTTCACCTGACGGACAATCAAATATTGTATATTTTTACACCTATGATGAAAATAATGTGCTTAGCGGAACAACTGAAAGCATATATAACAATGGTTTGCTTGAAAAAGCCATAAGTTACGGCGCAGACGGTAACAAACTCTCCTATTCCGTTAATACTTACGATAAGAACAGTCTTCTTATAAAAACCGAGCGTTTTGACGGTGCTGATTCATTACTTATGTATTATACAAGTGAATACAATGACAGCAATCAGCTTAAAAAATACTCTACATATTCTGCTGACGGCATATTACAGGAATATATAACATTTGAATATAACGATGCAGGACAGCAGGTATCCGAAAAACATTATAATGCGGATGGAACACTCAAAAATAATTATGTAACGGAGTATTACGAATCAGGCGAAAGAAAATCCTCAATCGTTTATGACTCAAACGGAAATATCATTTCAAGCGAATATTACCAGCAATAAAAAAAAATAAGCTCCCCTTTTGGGGAGCATTTTTTTGAATCAGATTGAGATTTCAAGAGCAACTCTGTGAAGATCAAGATTAATTGTATTCTTCATATTAAGTGCTTCATAGATATCGAAATCAAGAACTTCCTCTTTCTGCATTGCAACAACTCTGTTACCAATACCCTGCATAAGAAGGTGAACTGCATAGTTACCCATCTGGCTTGCTACGAGTCTGTCCCGAAGAGAGGGTGAACCGCCACGCTGTACATGACCGAGTACGGTTGCACGGCTTTCAACACCTGTGCGCTCTTCAATGAGCTTTGCAAGGTTGTCTACGCCGCCGATTTTTTCTGAAACACCTTCAGCAACAATAATGATAAAGTGCTTTTTGTCAGTTTTCTGAGTTCTCTTCATTCTTTCGATAACATCTTTTTCGATATCAAAATCAATTTCGGGTATAAGAATGGAGGTAGCACCGATTGCAATACCTGAATTAAGAGCAATATAACCTGCTCTTCTGCCCATAACCTCAACAACTGAGCAACGGTCGTGTGATTCTGTTGTATCACGGATTCTGTCAACCATATCCATAACAGTATTCATTGCTGTATCATAACCGATTGTATAATCACAGCAAGCAATATCATTATCAATTGTACCGGGAACACCGATTGTAGGGATACCGTGGAGAGAAAGATCTCTTGCACCTCTGAATGAACCGTCGCCACCGATAACTACAACACCTTCGATTCCGTTTGCTTTACATACATCTAAAGCCTTCTGAAGACCTGCCTCTGTTTTGAATTCAGGGCTTCTTGCAGAATAAAGCATTGTGCCGCCTCTGTGAATAATATCGGAAACAGTACGAAGATTCATCTCATACATATCACCGTTCATAAGACCGTTATAGCCTCTGCGAATACCAAGAACTTTCATGCCGTTTTCACAGCCTGTTCTTACAACCGCTCTTATAGCAGCATTCATGCCGGGTGCGTCGCCGCCACTTGTAAGTACAGCTATTGTTTTCATAGTGGTAAATTCCTCCATAATGTTACTCTAATTTTATACAAAATATATAATAATATTATTGGTAATAATAGTCAATGCATTTTTTCGTCAAAAATTTACATATTTTATCAGTTTTTTAATACAACATTACTATTACCTAAAAGTTTTTGCAATTTCCCGTAAAGTGATGCAGTTACAGATGTTTTTATGCCTGTTTCAAGGTTATATTTTTTTGTATCAGTAAAATACAAATGAACAGGTGTAGGTCCTGTAAACTCTGTTATCATTGACATTACATCTTTCATTAAAGGTGAATTTTTTGACGGAACACGCAAGAACAAGCCTCTTGTTGAGCTTTTTTTAACCTGTTGTACAGGCTGTTTTTCCGCAACAACTGGTTCTGCCTTCGGTTCGATAGGTGCAGTTTCTTGCGGTTCAGCCGCAGACATAGGTATATCTCGGACAATGGGTGTGTAATCGGGCGGAGGCGGAGCTGCAATTTTGCCCATTTTGACCTCATCCAGAGATGGAGCAACCTCTATTGAATCAAGAGAAATTTTTGCAGCCTCATCGTCTTTCAATTCAAGTCTGCCTTCAATTATAACTATGCTGTCTTCAATGAGTAATTCAGCAATCTGTAACATTTTTTTCGGGAATACAACAACCTCGATGGAGCCTGTAACATCTTCAGCCTGTAAAAACGCCATTGTAGTATTATTCTTTGTAACTTTCTTCTTTACAGTCGAAAGAATTGTTAATATTTTTACACGCTGGCCTGTTTTATACATTGAAGACTGCGGTGCATTCACATCTGATTCAAGCAAATCAATTACATTTGCCGCGCCAATCTTTTTTGCAAATGATTTATAAGCAGTCATGGGATGACCTGACATATAAATACCGGTGGCTTCTTTTTCAAGCTGAAGAATCTCTTTTTCGGAGAATTCTTTTACATCGGGAACCTCGGGTTCAGTTGCTTTTGCAAGCTCCTGACTCATATCGAAAAATCCCATCTGACCGTCTACACTCTGTTTTTTGTCAGATTCAAGACTTTCTACAACTTTATCCATCATGGAAAGCATCTGGTTTCTGTTAATTCCCAAACCGTCAAGAGCACCTGCTTTAATAAGATGTTCAACAGAACGACGATTGAATTCTTTTCCGTAAGTACGCTTACAAAATGAATAGAATGAATCGTATTTACCGTTATTATTACGTTCCTGTATGATAAGTTCAATATATGACTGTGCAACGTTTTTAACAGCAAGCAATCCGAAACGCACAGAATTTTCTTCAACAGTAAACTGTTCGCTGGAGCTGTTTACATTGGGCGGTAAAACAGAAATACCAAGATTACCGCATTCTGCGATATACGGAACAACTTTATCAGTGTTAGAAAGGACACTCGTAAGCATAGCCGCCATAAATTCACAAGGATAATGACGACGAAGCCAAGCAGTCTGATAAGTTACGTAAGCATACGCGGCTGAGTGAGATTTGTTAAAAGCGTATGAAGCAAATGAAGCCATATCGTCAAAAATAGCATTTGCCGCTTCTTCTGTGATGCCTCGTTTTACGCAACCGTCGCAGGGAGAACTGCCGTCGCTGCCGTCAGAGCCATAAAGGAAATATTTTCGCTGTTTTTCAAGCACATCTGCCTGCTTTTTTGCAACAGCTCGACGAACCATGTCGGATGCACCGAGAGAATAACCTGCAAGGTCTCGGAAAATCTGCATAACCTGTTCCTGATAAACGATTGTACCGTATGTAACATCGAGAATGGGAGCGAGTTCGGGGGTGTGATATTTTATTTCATCGGGATGCGCTCTGTTTTCAAGATATCCGGGGATGAAATCCATAGGACCTGGACGGTAAAGAGCGATAACTGCAATAATATCTTCAAGACAGTTGGGGTGCATATTGATCATAAGAGATCTGATACCCGCAGATTCGCACTGGAATACGCAGTTAGTACCGCCTGCCGCAAGCATTTCGTAGGTTTCGGGGTCATCAACATCAATACCGTAAACATCAAAATTATTTACTTTTTTCTGTACAAGCTTTTCAGCATCGGTAACAACGGTAAGAGTACGAAGACCAAGAAAGTCCATTTTAAGCAAACCAAGGCTTTCAACCCAACCTTTATAATACTGAGTAACAACTGATTCTCCACTTTTAAAAAGAGGTACATACTCGTCAACAGGGTCTCGGCAAATAACAACACCTGCGGCGTGCATACCTGTATTACGCACCATACCTTCAACTTTCATTGAAATATCAACAAGCCTTTTAAGCTGTGAATCAGATTCATAAAGCTTACGGAAATCCTGGCTTGCTTCAAGAGCCTTTTCAATGGTCATACCCAGATCACCAGGAATTTCCTTTGTAACAGACTGAACAAGTGCAAGGTCAATACCAAGAACTCGTCCTACATCTCGAACCGCACCTTTTGCCGCCATTGTACCGAATGTGGCAATCTGAGCAACATGATCTGCACCGTAACGTCTTTTAACATACTCAATAACTTCCGGACGGCGTACATAACAAAAGTCAATATCAAAGTCGGGCATACTTACACGTTCCGGGTTAAGGAAACGCTCAAAAAGGAGGCTGTAACGCATCGGATCAATAGCTGTAATACCGCAACAGTAAGCGGCTATACTACCTGCACCTGAGCCTCGTCCGGGACCGACGGGAATACCTACACTTCGTGCATAGTTAATATAGTCCCAAACAATAAGGAAATAATCTGTAAAGCCCATTGAGTCAATAACTCCAAGCTCGTAATCAAGACGCTCCATATACTCGGCAGGGGCTTCATTACCGTACAGTCTTTTAAAACCGTCGTAACACAAATTGCGGAAATATTCAAAATGCGTCTGTCCATCGGGGACATCGTAGTTGGGAAGAATTGTGTTACCGAATTCAAACTCAACATTACACATATCCGCAACAATATTTGTGTTAGCAATAGCTTCGGGATATTCAGGGAAAAGTGCAAGCATTTCCTCACCGGATTTTACATAAAATTCATCGGTGGAAAAGCCCATTCCCGTATCTTCGGTTATTGTATGCTTTGTCTGAATACAAAGAAGAATCTTCTGTATTTCAGCATCTTCTTTTGCAACATAATGTGCGTCATTTGTAGCTACAAGGGGGATATCAAGCTCTCTTGCGATTTTTATAATATCGGGATTTGTCTGCTTCTGCTCATCAATGCCGTGATCCTGTATTTCAAGGTAATAATTACCCTCACCAAACACATTTTTATACCATTGAGCAGTTGCTTTTGCACCTTCGTAGTCGTTCTTCAAAAGAGCTCTCGGTATTTCACCCGCAAGACAGGCAGAAAGGCAAATGAGGTCCTCGTGATATTTCTCAAGTAACTCATGGTCAACTCTGGGTTTTGTATAAAAACCTTCTGTCCATGCGGCTGAAACAAGTTTTATGAGATTTTTATATCCGTTATAATTTTTTGCAAGAAGCACAAGGTGATATCTTGCATTGTCAAGACCATGTACTTTATCAAAACGGCTTCTGGGCGCAACATAGACCTCACAGCCGATAATAGGCTTGATTCCCTCTGCTTTACAAGCTTTATAGAAATCAATACAGCCGTGCATTACACCGTGGTCTGTTATTGCTATAGCCGTCTGCCCCATAGCCTTAACGTGTTTGATAAGTGGCTTTATACGGCAAGCACCGTCAAGAATTGAATATTCAGTATGTATATGAAGATGTGTAAAATCTACCATTTTATATTTCCTTTTAAATTATTTCTGACCGTAATAAGCATTTGCTCCGTGCTTACGGTTATAATGTTTATCAAGTAAAAAGCTGTCAATCGCAGGCATTTGCGGATTGAGTATAAGTGTATGAAGTGCCATATCAGCAACAATTTCAAGTGTTGCGGCATTGATTGATGCTTTTACAGGTGAAGCCCCCCACGCAAAAACTCCGTGTGAATGAACTAAAACACCGGGAATTGCGTTTGCATCAAGATTATTATTTTTAAAATGTTCTGCAATAACAACACCTGTATTTTTTTCGTATGCTGAATTAATTTCATCTTCGGTAAGACATCTTGTGCAAGGAATCTCACCGTATGCGAAATCCGCGTGAGTAGTACCTAAAGCCGGAATAGACTTACCTGCCTGCGCAAACGCTGTTGCAAATTTTGAATGTGTATGCACAGCACCGCTAATATCAGGAAATGCTTTGTACAATTCAATATGTGTAAGTGTATCTGAAGACGGATTGTATTTGCTGTCAATAACATTACCGTCAAAATCAACTACTACCATCATTTCCCAAGTAAGCTCAGGATATGCAACACCGGAAGGTTTTATAACGATAACTCCCCTGTCGCGGTCAACTCCCGATGCATTTCCCCAAGTAAAAGGAGCAAGTCCGTATTCAGGCAACATCATATTTGCTTTATATACCTCTTTTTTGAGTTCATTAAACATATTGACAAAACCTCCGATATACATAATCATAGATAATATATTTTACAATATTTTATGTTTTTTTTCAAGTAGATAAATCAAAAATTAAGATAAGTCTATAATTATAACTATTAAAAATATTTCCGGATATCATACAAAAAAAGAGTGCATGCCCCGCACACACTCATTATGTAATTCACTTTTTATTAAGATATTTTTCTCTTGTAGCAAGACCTCCCCTTATATGACGTTGTGCTTTATTATCATCTAACACCTTTCTTACTTCACTGTATAATAAAGGTCTGACTTTTTTAAGTCTCGTTGAAACATCTGAATGTACCGTGCTTTTTGATATACCGAATTTTTTTGCCGTTGCTCTGACTGTTGCCCTGTTTTCAACAATATACTCGCCGAGTTCTATTGCCCGTTCATCTACAAGCGTACTCAAGAAAAAACCTCCTTAAAACATATCATTCAATAATATGTTTTAAAGAGGAAAAATATGATTTTATTGATTATGCAAAGGGATTCTCTGTTTTATAAAGCATGCCTTTAGGCTGATTGAAGCCGATATCCTCTACACCGAGGTATCTCATTACGTTGTAAATTGCCTTACCAAAATGACCGAATACAACAGCACCGTGATGAGGATAGTTCTTTTCTATAAGAACGTGGCGATAGAATCTGCCCATTTCGGGGATTGCAAACACACCTATACCGCCGAAAGAATTTGTTTTAACGGGAAGCACCTCACCCTGAGCAACATAAGCACGAAGTTTTGCATCAGCCGTGCTCTGAAGACGATAGAATGTGATATCACCGGGAACGATATCGCCTTCGAGTGTGCCGTTTGTTACCTCAACAGGAAGATTTCTTGCCATAATTCGCTGGAATTTCATCTCACCGAAGCTGAGCTTGCATATAGGGGTATTACCGCAATGGAAGCCCATAAAAGTATCTTTAAGAGTATAATCGTAATTGCCTTTGATATAGTCATTAAACATATCTGCAGGAACAGAATTGTTGATATCAAGAAGTGTTACAGCATCTTCACTGATACAAGCACCGATGTACTCGCTGAGTGTGCCGTAAATATCAACCTCACATGATACGGGAATTCCCTTTGCGGCAAGTCTGCCGTTTACATAGCAAGGAACAAAACCGAACTGTGTCTGGAATGCGGGCCAACATTTGCCTGCTATTGTAACAAACTCTCTTGAGCCTTTGTGAGCCTCAACCCAATCAAGCAAAGTGATTTCATACTGTGCAAGTTTTTCAAGAACTTCGGGCTTTTTGTTGCCTGCACCGAGTTCTGCTGCCATTTCAGCCGCAACAGCAGGAATTCTCTCATCGCCTGCGTGATTTTTGAATGCCTCGAACAAATCAAGCTCTGAATTTTCTTCAATTTCAACACCGAGCTCATAAAGAGGTGCGATAGGAGCATTACAAGCAAGAAAATCCTGAGGTCTGGGACCGAAAGATATAATTTTAAGATTGCGAAGACCTACAATTGCTCTTGCAACAGGAATAAACTCTGCAATCATATCTGCACATTCTTCTGCTGTACCTACGGGATATTCGGGGATATATGCCTTGATATTTCTGAGCTTTAAATTGTAGCTTGCGTTAAGCATACCGCAGTATGCATCGCCTCTGCCGTCGATAAGGTCTGAGTCTGATTCTTCTGCCGCAGCAACAAACATAACGGGGCCGTTAAATTTTTTTGCAAGAAGCGTCTCAGATGATTCGGGACCGAAATTACCGAGATAAACAACCAGAGCATTACAACCTGCATTGTTTACATCTTCAAGAGCTCTGAGCATATCATTTTCGTTTTCGATACATACGGGACATTCATAAATGTCTCCATATTTTTTCTTATAAGCTTCAACAAGATTCTTTCTTCTGCCCTCTGAAAGTGTCATAGGGAAACAATCTCTTGATACGGCAACTACTGCCGCTTTGATTACGGGAATATTTTTCATTTTGAATCATCCTTTCATTGAGATAATATACTGTCGACAAACTGCTTTGCCGTTCTTGCGCTTCTGCCGCCTTTTACAAGAGCAAATCTTTCGGCTTCCATACACATCTGTTCAGTTACTTCAATACCGTGCTGAACTGCTATATTCTTCATAATATCAAGATAACACTCTTTACCGGGTTTTACAAATGTAATCATAAGGCCAAATCTTTCTGAAAGGGACATCAGTTCCTGTACCGTATCATTACGGTGAATATCATCACTGCTGTCTCTGTCTTTAAAGGATTCACGGACGATGTGTCTGCGATTACTTGTTGCATAAATAGCAACATTACCCGATTTTGCCGCAACAGAGCCTTCAAGAATGGCTTTGAGCGTACTGAAATTATCGTCAGCCTGGTTGAAAGACAAGTCATCTATAAACAGAATGAATTTAAGAGGATTTGCACTGAGCTCGTCAATAATTGTGGGAATCTCCACAATCTGTTCCTTACGGACTTCAATTATTCGGAGTCCCTGACCTCTGAATTCATTTGCAACTGCTTTTACTGTTGATGACTTTCCTGTTCCTGCATCACCCGACAACAGGATGTTTGCGGCAGGTTTACCCTCAAGCAGAGCAACAGTGTTGTTGATAACAGCGTTACGCTCCTGCTGATAGCCTGACAAATCGGCAAGTGTAACAGGGTCGGGATGCTTTATTGGAATAATACCGCCGTCTTTTATGCAGAACATATGGTATTTAGCATAGATTCCGTAGCCGAATCTGCCGATTTCATCACGACGTTTAAAATATTCATTCTCAAAATCTATTGTTTCTGTTTTCCATTCGGGAAGATAGCCGTGATAATCAATGCATTTTCTGAAATCTTCCCTTGTAAGAGTGGATATTTCACCGAACACAGAAAGCTCTTCTTTAACACATTCATTAAGCTCATCAGAAACAATCTGCCCTGCCGCTACCTTCTTAATGAAAACATTTTCATCATCAGTTACGATGTTGAGAACATATTTACTTAAATTATCGGTATGCGCATAAAGCTCAGAGACAAAACTGCCGTATTTATCAACCTGTTCTTTTGTTGTTCCAAATTCTAAAGAATCAAGAAGCTCTGAAAGTGCTTTGATTACACCGTCTGAAAGAAGATTTCTGAATATGGCAACTGAATGGAGCTTTAATGCAAGTAATTTTAATCTGTTCATATTATTTATTGATTATTGCGCCCTTTGAGCCGCTTTCAACCATTGAAGCATAACGCTTAAGATAGCCTGAAAGCTCTTTTGTTTTGGGAACAAAATTTTTCATTCTTTCATCAATTTCAACCTGCGGAACTTTAAGTTCAAGCTTATTTGCGGGAATATCAATACTGATAATATCGCCGTCTTTTACAATACCGATCATACCGCCTGCTGCAGCCTCGGGTGAAACGTGTCCGATTGCCGCACCTCTTGTTGCACCGCTGAAACGACCGTCAGTAATAAGAGCAACACTGCTTCCGAGTCCCATACCGACGATTGCCGATGTGGGGTTGAGCATTTCTCTCATGCCGGGGCCGCCCTTGGGGCCCTCATAACGGATAACAACAACATCACCGGGTACAATCTTACCGCCGTTAATAGCCGCCTGTGCATCTTCTTCACAATCAAACACCTTTGCAGGGCCTTCATGCTTAAGCATTTCGGGAGCAACAGCAGAACGCTTAACAACGCTGCCGTCCATAGCAAGATTGCCTTTGAGGACAGCTATACCGCCTGTTTCGCTGAAAGGCTCTTCAACAGGACGTATAACCTTATGGTTGAGATTGTATGCGTTTGCGATATTCTCCCCTACAGTCTTACCTGTTGCAGTGATACAGGATGTATCAAGAAGACCTTTTTTGCTAAGCTCATTCATAACAGCATAAACGCCGCCTGCTTCCTCAAGTTCTTCCATATAGTTTCTGCCTGCAGGTGCTAAATGGCAGAGGTTGGGGGTTTTATCGCTGATTGAGTTTGCGATATCAAGGTCAATTTCGATTCCGCATTCATGTGCGATTGCAGGAAGATGAAGCATTGTATTTGTTGAACATCCGAGAGCCATATCAACAGTAAGAGCATTCATAAATGCAGATTCTGTCATAATATCACGAGGTCTGATATCCTTTTCAACAAGCTCCATAATTTTCATACCTGCGTGCTTTGCAAGCTCAATTCTGCTTGAATATACTGCAGGAATTGTGCCGTTGCCGCGAAGTCCCATACCGATGGCTTCTGTAAGACAGTTCATTGAATTGGCAGTATACATACCTGAACATGAACCGCAGGTGGGACAGGTTTTACATTCATACTCATGGAGTTTTTCTTCTGTTATTTTACCTGCGTTATACTGACCTACAGCTTCGGAAATAGTTGAAAAGCTGATAAGCTCACCGCCCATTCTGCCTGCAAGCATAGGTCCGCCGCTTACAAAAATACAAGGAATATTAAGTCTTGCAGCAGCCATAAGAAGACCGGGAACATTCTTATCACAGTTGGGAACCATAACAAGAGCATCAAAGCCGTGAGCAAGAGCCATAGCCTCTGTTGAGTCTGCAATAAGATCTCTTGTAACAAGTGAATATTTCATACCCTTGTGTCCCATTGCAATACCGTCGCATACTGCGATTGCAGGAAAAACTACGGGATTGCCGCCTGCAGAAGCCACACCAAGCTTAACTGCATCAACAATTTTATCTATATTCATATGACCCGGTACAATCTCGTTATATGAACTTACGATACCGACAAGAGGTTTTCTGATATCCTCATCTGTCATACCGAGTGCGTGATACAACGCTCTGTGAGGAGCATTATTTGTGCCGTTTTTAAGTGAATCACTAACCATTGGGAATTTGCCTCCTTTTAGCAAAAACAGCACCAACCCGATTATTTAATCGGGAGGTGCGAAAATATGCTGTAATTAGTTGTTGATAAGCTTTGCTTCGTCGTTCCAGCTGTAAAGCTTACGGATTTCTTCACCTACAACCTCTGCGGGATGCTCAGCTGCAAGCTTTCTCATAGCCTTAAAGTGAACCTGTGAACCTGCATCAGACATATCAAGAAGGAAGTCCTTAGCAAATGTACCGTCCTGAATGTCAGCAAGAATCTTTTTCATAGCCTTTTTGGTTTCGTCTGTGATAACCTTGGGGCCTGTGATGTAATCACCGTATTCAGCAGTGTTGGAGATTGAATATCTCATACCTGCAAAACCGCTCTGATAAATAAGGTCAACGATAAGCTTCATTTCGTGGATACACTCAAAGTAAGCGTTTCTGGGATCGTAACCGGCTTCAACAAGAGTTTCAAAACCTGCCTGCATAAGAGCGCAAACACCGCCGCAAAGAACAGCCTGTTCACCGAAAAGGTCTGTTTCTGTTTCTGTACGGAAATTGGTTTCAAGAACACCTGCTCTTGCGCCGCCGATACCGAGTGCATATGCAAGACCGATATCAAGTGCATCGCCTGTTGCATCCTGTTCAATAGCAATAAGACAAGGAACACCTTTACCTGCCTGATACTCACTTCTTACTGTGTGTCCGGGGCCTTTGGGAGCGATCATAATAACGTTAACATCTTTGGGGGGCTTAATGCAACCGTAGTGAATGTTGAAACCGTGAGCAAATGCAAGAGTTTTGCCTTCTGTAAGGTTGGGAGCAATACTCTCCTTGTAAAGCTTTGCCTGAAGCTCATCATTGATAAGAATCATGATGATGTCTGCACGCTTTGCTGCTTCTGCAGATGTGTAAACTTCAAAGCCTGCTGCTTCAGCCTTTGCCCAGCTCTTTGAGCCTTCGTAAAGACCGATAACTACATGAACGCCACTCTCTTTAAGGTTGAGTGCGTGTGCGTGTCCCTGTGAGCCGTAACCGATGATAGCAACGGTTTTACCGCTGAGTCTGTTAAGGTCACAATCCTGCTGATAATAAACTTTTGCTGATGTATTCATATTAAAGATCTCCTTTAAATAATTTACTTATTTTATTTTTTTACTTTTTTGAATCGCTGAGAATACTGCCTGAGCCTCTTTCAAGAGCAACCATACCTGTACGGCATATCTCAATTATTCCGAATTCTTTTACAAGCTCTACAAATGCGTCAATTTTTGAGGACTCACCCGTTATTTCAATAGTCATTGCATCTGTGCCGTAATCGACAACCTTAGCTCTGAAAATATCAATAACAGACATGATATCCTGCCTTGTATCTTTTGCATTGCGAACTTTTATGAGAACCAATTCTCTTGAAACGCTGTCGCCCCTGTGAAGCTCTGAAATGCTTACAACATCGGGCATTTTGTCAAGCTGACGTATAATCTGATTTTTAACAGCATCATCACCTTCAAATGTAACGGTCATTCTCGAATAATCGGGATCTTCCGTTGCACCAACGGTAAGAGTGTCGATATTAAATCCTCGTCTTCTGAACATACTTGAAATTCTTGCAAGTACACCGTATTGGTTACGAACAAAAACGGAAAGAATATGTCTGTCCATATCAGCCACCTAACCTTTCGACGATTATATCATCCATTGAGCCGCCTGGAGGAAGCATGGGCAATACCATTTCATCCTTATCAACAAAACACTCAATAAGAACAGGGCCGTTATCTTCAAAAGCAGATTTCATAGTCTTTTCAAAATCAGCCATTTCTGTACAACGGTAGCCTTTGATGCCGAAAGCTTCTGCAAGCTTTACAAAATCGGTCTTTCTGTCAAGAACGGTATTTGAGTAGTGTTTATCAAAGAAAAGAGTCTGCCATTGACGAACCATACCGAGCACACCGTTGTTGAAAATTACAATAACAACGGGGATATTGTAAGATGATGCGGTAACCAATTCGTTAAGACACATACCGAAGCTTCCGTCGCCTGTGATTAGAACGCTTTTTTTGCCTGAACCTATCTGTGCACCGATTGCCGCGCCGAGACCGAAGCCCATTGTACCCAGTCCGCCGCTGGAAACAAATTTTCTTGTTTTTGAGAATTTGCAATACTGTGCCGCCCACATCTGGTGCTGACCTACATCTGTTGCGATAACAGTATCTTCATCAACTGTTCTGTTTATGACATCTATAAGGTTGTATGGAGTCATATCAGATGAAAGAACTCTCTGTTCTTTTTCTTCGGCTGAAAATGCATTTACCTGTTCAATCCATTGGGGATTTGACTTATTTTCAACAGATTCAAGAATTTTCTGTAATGTAAACTTTACATCACCGCAGATTCCGCATTCAACATTGATGTTTTTATCAATCTCCGCATTGTCAATATCAATGTGGATAATTTTTGCTTTAGGAGCATATTTTGCCTTGTTACCTGTTGCTCTGTCGCTGAATCTTGCACCTATTGCGATAATAAGGTCTGCATTATGCTGTGCCATTGATGACGCATAATGACCGTGCATTCCCTGCATACCTAAAAATCTGGGATTATCAGTAGGTATAGCAGAAAGTCCCATAAAGGAACACCCCATAACTGCATCAATTTTTTCTGCAAGAGCAATAGCCTCTGCCGATGCATTACCTGAAATAACACCGCCGCCGCAATATATGTAAGGCTTTTTGGCGTTTTTGATAAGCTCAACTGCTTCAGCAATACTTTCGCTGTTTCCTGCTGATTTTTCATCAGAGCCAACAGCCTGTTCCGATTCATATTCATAAAGAGATGTCTGAATATCCTTCGGAATATCAATAAGCACGGGGCCGGGTCTGCCGGACATTGCAATTTTAAAAGCTTCTCTTATGGTATCTGCAAGTTCTTCGCCGTTGTTTACAAAATAGTTATGCTTTGTAATAGGCATTGTGATACCCGTTATGTCAACCTCCTGAAAACTGTCCCTGCCGATAAGAGGAAGCGAAACGTTACCGGTAATAGCAACAACAGGCACAGAATCAAGATAAGCAGTTGCAAGACCTGTAACAAGATTTGTTGCACCGGGGCCTGATGTTGCAATAACAACACCGACTTTACCGGTTGATCTTGCATATCCGTCTGCCGCATGAGATGCACCCTGCTCATGAGCTGTTAAAATATGTTTAATTTCATTCTGATGCTGATAGAGGGTATCATAAATATTGATAACCTGCCCGCCGGGATAACCGAAAACAACATCTACATTCTGTTCTATCAAAGTTCTGACAAGAATTTCAGATCCTGATAATTTCATTACTTCACCACACTTTGAATTAGTAATGTACTGTGTACATCAAAAAAAGTAAGATTACTGTTAATTATAATATATTAAATAGAAAATAGCAAGTATTTGTTATGTTGCAAAATGCATAATGCATAACGAATAATTTATTGAAATTTAAAAATTTTGCATAAATCAAAGTCTGTCTGCTACAAGCGTGCCCATTTCAGAACACTTGACCTGCTTCATACCGTCCTGCATAATATCAACAGTTCTGTAACCCTCATCAAGTACGGCATTTACAGCTGCTTCTATTGCATCAGCCTCTTCAATCATATCAAATGAATAACGAAGCATCATTGCAGCAGAAAGAATTGTGCCGAGTGGGTTTGCAATATCCATACCTGCGATGTCGGGTGCTGAACCGTGAATAGGTTCGTACATACCGAGTGTACCTTCTGAAAGGCTTGCTGAAGGCATCATACCTATTGAACCTGTGAGCATACTTGCTTCATCTGAAAGAATATCACCAAACATATTCTCTGTAACGGCAACATCAAATCTTGAAGGATTCTTGATAAGCTGCATTGCCGTGTTGTCAACAAGCACATCTTCATATTCAACGTCGGAATATTCTTCTGCAAGACGATGCATAACACTTCTCCAGAGTCTTGATGAATCAAGAACATTTGCTTTATCAACGGAAGAAACCTTACATCTTCTCTTTCTTGCTGATTCAAAAGCAACTCTGCCTATACGCTCAATTTCATATTCTGAATATTTAAGCTCGTCTGCGGCAAATTTTTCGCCGTTTTCTTCACCTGTTGTTCTTTTACCGAAATAAATACCGCCTGTAAGCTCACGGACAATAAGAAGATCTATGCCATTACCTACGATTGACTGCTTTAAAGGAGAGGCATCTGCAAGCTGAGGAAAAAGCTTTGTAGGACGAAGATTTGCAAAAAGACCTAATTCACTTCTTACAGCAAGCAAAGCCTTTTCGGGGCGGATTGCAGGAGGACAGTCATCCCATTTAGGGCCGCCTACAGCACCTAAAAGAACACTGTCGCAATTTTTACACTGTGCCATACCTTCATCTGTAATAGGCACGCCGAATTTATCTATTGAACATCCGCCGATATCAACATATTTATACTCAAATTCATGAGAATACTTCTGAGCAACTTTATCAAGAACCTTTAAAGCTTCATCAACTATTTCCGGACCGATTCCGTCGCCTTTTAGAACAGTTATAACTTTTTTCATAGTATTTATCCTCACTTTAATGAATTAAGAAGTCCGTTAGCGGAGATAATCTCTTTAATGAACTCAGGGAAAGGCTGTGCCTTGTATTCCTCATTTTTTGTAAGGTTTTTGATAACGCCTGTATCAAAATCAACACTTACTTCATCACCGTCTGCGATTTTTTCGCTTGCTTCGGGACATTCAAGGATAGCAAGACCGATATTTATAGCATTTCTGTAAAAAATTCTTGCAAAAGTTGATGCGATAACACATGAAATACCAGACTCTTTGATTGCAATAGGAGCGTGCTCTCTTGAAGAACCGCAACCGAAATTTGCACCGCCAACCATTATATCGCCGCTTGATACTTTGTTTACAAATTCTGTATCAATATCTTCCATACAGTGAGCCGCAAGCTCCTTATGATTAGCTGTATTCAGATATCTTGCAGGAATGATAACGTCTGTATCTATATTATCTCCGTACTTATGTACTCTGCCGTTTACTTTCATTACTCTACCTCCGTGGGATCAACGATGTGTCCTGCCACAGCTGTCGCTGCTGCTACCTCTGGGCTTGCAAGATAAATTTTTGAACTTTTTGCACCCATTCTGCCTACAAAGTTACGGTTTGTTGTTGCAACCGCAATTTCATCATCTGCAAGAATACCCATATAGCCGCCAAGACAAGGACCGCAAGTGGGAGTTGAAACTGCACAACCTGCGTCAATAAAGATATCCATATATCCGAGCTTGATACACTCTTTATAAACAGACTGTGTAGCAGGAATAACAATACATCTTATGTCCTTAGCAACTTTTTTACCTTTAAGAATTTCGGCAGCCGCTTTCATATCGGAAATTCTGCCGTTTGTGCAAGAACCGATAACAACCTGATCGGGAACAATATCTGTAAGCTCCGAAGCGGGTCTTGTATTTTCGGGAAGATGAGGACAAGCAACTGTTGATACGATTTCGCTGAGATTGATTACATATTCTTCATCATAAACAGCATCTTCATCAGCTTTGTAAACTGTAAATTCACGGTTTACTCTGCCCTTTACATATTCAAGAGTTTTATCATCAACCTCAAAAATACCGTTCTTTGCACCTGCTTCAATAGCCATATTAGCCATAGCAAGACGGTCATCCATAGAGAGAGAATGCAAGCCTTCGCCCGTAAACTCCATTGAACGGTAAAGTGCGCCGTCAACACCGATCATACCGATGATGTGAAGAATTACATCCTTACCGGAAACTCCCTTACGCAGAGAACCAGTAAGTGTGAATTTGATTGCAGAAGGTACTTTAAACCATGCTTTACCTGTTGCCATACCTGCCGCCATATCCGTACTGCCGATACCTGTTGAAAATGCACCGAGTGCACCGTATGTACAAGTATGTGAGTCTGCACCGATAATACAGTCGCCGGGTGCGGCAAGACCTTTTTCGGGAATAAGAGCATGCTCAATACCCATTTCGCCAACATCGTAGTAATTTGTAATATTGAATGATTTAGCAAAAGTACGGCACTGTTTTGTCTGCTGTGCAGCTTTAATATCTTTGTTAGGAACAAAGTGGTCCATAACCATTGCGATTTTTGTATTATCAAAAACTGTGCTGAATCCGTTTTTGCTGAATTCATTGATAGCAACAGGTGATGTTATATCATTACCCAATACAAGGTCGAGCTTTGCCATTATAAGCTGACCTGCTTCAACCGACTCAAGGCCTGCGTGTGCGGCAAGAATCTTTTGTGTCATTGTCATTCCCATTATAATACTCTCCTTATTTATTTTTGTAGTAACGGTTGATAGCTGAGAACAGCGCATAGATAGAAGATACGATAATATCGTCGTCCACACCTACACCCCAGCTTACTTTGCCGTCTGCCATAGTAACGCTCACATAAGAAACAGCTTTTGATGTTGAACCTGTATTGAGAGCGTGCTCTGTATATTGAAGATTTGTAAATTCAATTCCGCCTTTATGAAGTGCTGTAACAACAGCGTCAAGACTACCGTTACCGTTACCTGCAATATCATCAACTATGCCGTCTTTTTCGAATGTAAGATAAGCAACTGTATCGGATTTACGGACAAAATGACAGTCGATATATTTTACAGGTCCGTTAATAACATTGACATAGTTTTCTTTGAACACATCGAAAACTTCATCAGGCTGAAGCTCTTTATGGCCTTTATCGGAAACATCTTTTACGCAGTAGCCGACATCTTCACGCATTTTCATGGGAAGAATATAGCCGTACTGCTTTTCAAGCAGATAACCGATACCGCCCTTACCGGACTGTGAGTTAATTCTGATAACATCTGTCTTATACTCTCTACCCACATCTTTGGGGTCAATGGGAAGATAAGGAACTGTCCAGAATTCACAGTTATTGTCTTCTCTGTATTTCATACCCTTTGCGATTGCATCCTGATGTGAACCTGAGAATGCGGCAAATACAAGGTTGCCCGAATAAGGCGAGCGCTCATAAACCGACATTCTTGTTACTTTCTCATATACGGATACGATTTCGGGCATATTTGAGAAATCAAGCTCGGGGTCAACACCCTGTGAATACATATTCATACCGAGTGTTACGATATCTGCATTACCTGTTCTTTCACCGTTACCGAAAAGAGTACCCTCTATACGGTCTGCGCCTGCAAGAAGCCCCAGTTCACAGTCTGCAACTGCACAACCTCTGTCATTGTGAGGATGAAGTGAAATTTCAACATTCTCTCTATATTTAAGATAGTTGCTCATATACTCAATCTGATTTGCGTAAACATGAGGCATTGAATGTTCAACTGTTACGGGAAGATTGATAACAACCTTTCTGTCTGCTGTGGGTTGCCAGATATCAAGCACAGCATTACATACCTCAAGTGCATATTCCGGCTCTGTACCTGTAAATGACTCGGGAGAATACTCATAGCGGTACTTAACACCGTATTCCTTTGCAAGTGTGTCAAAAAGAGTTGCACCTTCAATGGCAATCTGCTTAATCTGCTCTTTGCTTTTTTTGAATACCTGTTCACGCTGTGCAACAGATGTTGAATTATAAAGATGCACGATTACATGATTCTCATTCTTGATACCCTTAAGGCTCTCAAATGTTTTCTTAATAATATGTTCTCTTGACTGAGTAAGCACCTGAATTGTTACATCGTCGGGAATAAGATCGTTTTCAATAAGTGTACGTAAGAACTGATATTCGGTTTCACTTGCTGCGGGAAAACCTACCTCAATCTGTTTAAAACCTATTTTTACAAGAAGCTTGAAAAACTCAACTTTTTCTTCAAGACTCATAGGAATAATAAGAGACTGATTACCGTCTCGCAAGTCAACAGAGCACCAAATGGGAGCTTTGTCGATATAAGTCTTTTTCATCCATTCGCCTTTGACCTCAGGCGGCATAAAAAACTGTCTTGTATACTTCTGAGTACCGTTCATAAAGTTCACCTCTTCTGAAATTTATACAGATTACACTAAAACAAAAAATGCCCCGTCTCAAACAAAGAGACGGAACAGTAAAGTCCGTGGTACCACTCTAATTGGTGATTAAATCACCCACTCTTCTCATATCGGGCATTAAGCCGAATACGATACTTCTTTAACGATGAAGCTCCGTTCTTCCTACGCAACCGTCAAAGACGGTGTTCAGTCGACCGCTCGAAGGAGAGATACGATCACTCACGGTTACAGCCTTGCACCGGACGGCTGCTCTCTGAAAATCCGTTGCGAATGACCCTTTAGCCTTGTCATTGCGTTTAATCTGTATTGGAGTTATTATACAATCGACAAAACAAAATGTCAATAGTTATTTAAAATATTTTATATAAAATATTGATTTGCTGACTTATGATTTTTTTCTAAATTTAGAAACTCTGTTTGCATCAAATTGCCACCAATAGACAATAAACAATAAAAACTTTATTGCAAAAAATGCAAGCAATATAAAATTAGCAAAATTTCCTGCAAAAATAAAAATAGCCAATAGAATTATATATTGAGGGATAAGAGTAAAAATCTCAATCATGTAAATACAATGAAAGATTTTAAATGTAGATAAATTTTGATTTAAATTCGCTTTAATGTATCTCATTGTAATTTTATTTATGAACTTTTGTTGTCTATGAATATTACGAGCAATTTTTTTATTATTCTGACCTACTAAAAAATCAAATAACAGTTTTCTTGCAAAACTAATAACCAATGAATCAATGAGAAAGAGTAAAAAAAATAGTAATATAAATAATCCTTGCATTTCCACACCCCACACCTCTGTAATTTAATAAAATATTTCAAGTAATAATTGTTTTGCAGATATTGATTATCTATTTAATCATTTTCATAAAATTATCTTTACCAACAGCGTATGGATCAATAATAAGCCACCGTTTAGCAGTTTTTAATAATACCATGTCGCTCTTTGTTCGTTTAATTTTTTCTATATCTGAATACTTATAGTTAAGAGTTCTTCTAAATGATGTTCTGTAAGAAAATCCATTGGAATCATATGTAATCTTCCAATTTAAAGTGCTGATAAAAAAGATTAAGCAAATAAACATTACTGTTATAAAAAATACTATCATTTCCTTTTTGGAATAATTATTAGTTCCAATGTACCCTATTATCGGCAAATGAAATAACAGATATAGTCCGGCAAAAATAATACTGTATGTCTTTGGTAATTTCACAATACTAATTTTATTTGATTCTTTATTCGAACAATCTGAGGAACGCTCTATGACAGAATTAGACTTTTTATACAGCACAGTTACACACCCTTGCAATTTATTGAAATAACTTTACATAATAATATCATACATCAGTAAATTCTGTCAATGTGATATAATGTAACAAGTGCTTTGTTGACTTGCGTGAGTTTTTATGTTATAATTTTCCAAAAAGGATAGAGGTGCAACTCAAAATGAAAAAATTTACGGCTATTATTCTCAGTCTGGCAATTCTTATCTGCTCATTTGGTGTTTCTGCTTTTGCACAGGACGAAAAGTTTTATCTTGTACTTGGCGATTCGATAGCTTACGGTTCGGGCATTTCAAATTCAAAAGCTGCCTGTTACGGTAAAATCGTCGCAGACACAAACGGTTATGAGTATGCAAACCATTCCGTTCCCGGTCATACAACTGCAAACCTTATAAATCGTTTATCAAATGAAACAGTAATTGCAGATCTTAAAAAAGCTGATATTATCAGTATTTCAATCGGCGGAAATGATTTCCTTATGAACAACCTTATCGGGCTTATGTTTGATTCCATTGTCAAAGGTGATCACTCACAGTATGACGCAATCGCAGAAAATGTTTATGTAAATCTTTGCGAAATCATTAATATTATAAATGAATATAATGAAGATGCTGTTATACTTATGCAGACACTTTATAATCCCCAGTCTGGCTATCTCAGAGCTCCTTATCAGGAGGGGGCAGACAGAATCAATGCAGCGATCGCCCGTTACAATGAAGAAAATCCGGGAGAAATTGTGATCGTTGACGTGGGCTCGGCACTTGGTGATGACATGGAGAACTTTGCAGATGATGAAATTCATCCCAGCGCAAAGGGTAATGAAATAATTGCAAATGAAGTTCTTGCAGAACTCTATGAACTTGGACTTGGCGAAAGCACAGAGCCTGTTATTGAAGAAAAAGGTGTTGATATACAGATTCCGGCAATCATGACAATGATGCTTGATGCATATGGTTTCTTCTTCCATATAATGTCAGTTATTTATGGATTCATTGCAAATATATTTTGATTTTTGAATAGCTTAGAATTATGCACTGTTGGCTGAACATCCGACAGTGCTTTTTTTAATTTAAATGTAAACGATAATTCACCTTGCACACATATAAAAAAAGATATATAATAATATGGGTGATACTGATGAATAACAAATCATTGCTTATAATAAAGGCTTACGACTTACTTGACCGAACAACTCCCCTTTCAACCGACTGCGGCAGACTTTGCGGCGGCATCTGCTGTAAGGGCGACAGCAATACAGGAATGTTTTTATTTCCAGGTGAAGAAGAATTAATAAAAGATATTGACGAATTTAATATACTTGATTGTGAAGGCAATTTCGGATACAAAATGGTAGTCTGCAACGGAGAATGCGACAGAAAAACAAGACCTCTCGCCTGCCGTATTTACCCGTATTTCCCTGTAATCGGTGAAAACGGATTCTCTGTAAGAGCCGACATAAGAGGAATCAGCAGTTGTCCGTTGCTGTCAGAAAATATCAAGGTTAATTACGCTTTTATCAGACAAATACGAAAAGTTGCCCGATTGCTTTCAAGAGATGATGAAATAAAAGAATACATAATCAACATGAATTCTATGCTTGATGAAATTGAAGATTTTGCAGAAAGGATGATGTAAATGTGTAAGTACATTGACCTGCACACACATTCCACCTGTTCTGACGGAACTTTTACACCTACTCAGGTTGTTAAAGCCGCAAAAGATGCTAGGCTTTGTGCAATAGCACTCACTGACCACGATACAATCGACGGATTGCATGAAGCGATTGAAGCAGGCAAAAAATATGGCATTGAGGTTATAACCGGCATTGAATTTTCCGTTACATCTGACACGGAAATGCATCTGTTAGGACTTGGATTTGACATAGACTGCCCTGCCATAACAGAAATTCTTGACGAAATGATATATCAGCGTGAAATACGTAACAGAAAGGTTGCAGAATTGCTCAAAGATATCGGCATCAACATAACTGTTGACGACATTCTGGCAGAAGCCACATCAAAAGTAACAGGAAGAAGTCAGATTGCAAAAGCTATGCTGAAAAAGGGTTATGTTTCTACAATAAATGAAGCCTTTGACAAGTATTTAAAACACGGCAGACCTGCATATGTAGAAAGAACTACACTTTCACCCGAAAAAGCTATTGAAATAATAAAGCAGTGCGGCGGAAAATCCTCTCTTGCACATCTTAATCAGATTGGCAAAAGCAACGAAGAATTATACACAATTCTGACTCATCTTAAATCTTCAGGTCTTGATGCCGTAGAGGGATATCACACAGAATATACTGATGATATGGGTATACGTTACAGAAAAATGGCGGCTGATATCGGGCTTAAAATCACAGGCGGTTCTGATTTTCACGGTACAAACAAAGACGGCTATAATATCGGCACAGGTAACGGCAATTTAAAAATACCGTATGAAATACTCAATGCTTTACGACAGGCATAATTTTGATATATAAAATATATTTTATTCTATTGATTTTATAATTATGCTTTGTTATAATATTTAATGTATGAAATTTAATTATAAAGGAGATACAGACTTATGTACGATATAGTAATCGTAGGTGCCGGTGTAACAGGATGTATGACTGCCCGTGCGCTTTCCAAGTACAATCTCAAAATTGCTCTTTTAGAGAAATGTAATGATGTTGCTATGGGGGCAACAAAAGCTAACAGCGGTATTGTTCACGCAGGCTTTGATGCTTCAGAAGGCTCTCTTATGGCAAAAATGAATGTCAAGGGCTGTGCTATGATGCCCGAAACAACAAAAAAGCTCAATGTTCCGTACAAGAATAACGGCTCTCTTGTAGTTGCTTTTTCAGCAGAAGAGGACGAGCATCTGAAATCTCTTCTTCAAAGAGGAATCAACAACGGTGTTCCCGAATTAAAAATACTTTCTAAGAGTGAGTTGCTTAAGCTTGAACCCAATCTCAGCAACGAAGCAACATCTGCTCTTTATGCTCCCACAGCAGGTATTGTATGTCCCTACGAACTTACTATTGCTGCAGCTGAATGTGCGGTAAGCAACGGTGTTGAATTTATAAGAAACTGTGAAGTCAAAGCAGTAAAAACAGCTGAGGACAAGCTCACACTTGAAACAACTCAAGGTGAAATAGAAGCTAAATATGTTATCAATGCCGCAGGTGTATTTTCTGACGACCTTGCAAGAATGGCAGGCGACGATACTATAAGCATCACAGCCAGAAAAGGTGAATATTTTATGCTTGACCGTTCAGTTGGTGATACAGTCAGCCATACTATATTCCAGTGTCCAAGCAAAATGGGTAAAGGTATTCTTGTATCTCCCACTGTTGACGGAAACCTTATTGTAGGTCCTACCGCGGAAGACATTGATGACAAATCAAATGTTGCTACCACAAATTCAGGTCTTAACGATGTAAGAAAATATGCTGTTAAGAGTGTTCCCTCTGTTAATACCAGAAATGCTATCACATCATTTACAGGTCTTCGTGCTCACGCTGCGGCACATGAATTTATCATCGGAATAAGTGAAAAGAATTCAAGACTTATCAATGCGGCAGGTATTGAATCTCCCGGTCTTTCTTCTGCACCTGCTATTGCAGAGTATATTGAGGACATTATAAAAGGAATTTTCACAGACGCAACAGTTAAGGCTGATTATGATGATACAAGAGAAGCTCCCGTAAGATTCAGACATATGACTGACGAAGAACGTGCAGAGCTTATTAAAACAAACAGCGCATACGGAAGAATCATCTGCCGTTGCGAAACAATCACCGAGGGTGAAATTATTGATGCAATAAAAGCTCCTGCAGGCGCAAGAGATGTTGACGGTGTAAAGAGAAGAACAAGAGCAGGTATGGGCAGATGCCAGGGCGGTTTCTGCGGCTCTAAAGTTGTTGAAATACTTGCCCGTGAGCTTGGATGCGAAATAAATGAAATTACAAAATTCGGCGGAAATTCAAACATTCTGTTTGACAAAACAAAGTGAGGTGAAGAATAATGATTAACTATGACCTTGTTGTAGTAGGCGGCGGCCCTGCAGGTATGGCAGCTGCTCTTAAAGCAAAAGAATGCGGTGTAGAAAAAATCGTTATTCTTGAACGTGCCGAAACTCTGGGCGGTATTCTTGAACAGTGTATTCATACAGGTTTCGGTCTGCACTATTTCGGTGAAGAACTTTCAGGCCCCGAATATGCCGCAAGATTTATTGAACTTGTTAAAGAAACAGATATTGAAGTAAAAATCAACACAATGGTACTGTCTGTAAGTGATGATAAAGTTGTTACAGCGGTAAATACAGTTGACGGACTCATTCAGATACAGGCTAAAGCTGTCATTCTTGCTATGGGTTGCCGTGAAAGACCCCGCGGAGCATTACAGATTGCAGGTACAAGAGCTTCAGGTATTATGACTGCAGGTACAGCACAAAAATATGTTAATATAGACGGTTATATGCCCGGCAAAAAGGTTGTTATTCTCGGCTCTGGCGATATCGGACTTATTATGGCAAGAAGAATGACACTTGAGGGGGCAGAGGTTAAGGTTGTTTGCGAACTTATGCCTTTCTCCGGCGGTCTTACAAGAAATATTGTTCAGTGTCTTGACGATTTCGGTATTCCGCTGCGTCTTTCAACAACAGTTATTGAAACTCACGGCAAAGAAAGACTTGAAGGTGTAACAATAGCTCAGGTAGACGACAGATTACAGCCCATTCCCGGCACGGAAGAGTACATAGAGTGTGATACTCTTATGCTTTCCGTTGGTCTTATACCCGAAAACGAGCTTACAAAACAAGCAGGTATTGAGCTTGACAGAATCACAAACGGCGCTGTTGTTAATGAAATGAGAGAAACTGAAATTGAAGGTATTTTTGCTTGCGGTAACGTTCTTCAGGTTCACGACCTTGTTGACTATGTTACACTTGAATCCCAGATTGCAGGTGAAGGTGCGGCAAGATATATTCTCGGTAATGATTCAGATGAAAAAGTTTACATCAATACTACACCCGAAAACGGCGTAAGATATATTGTACCTCAGAAAGTAAATATTAAATCTGCTGAAGATGTCAAGCTTTATTTCCGTGTAGGTGCAATATATATGAATAAAAAACTTACCGTTGAGGTTGACGGCAATATTCTTTCATCTAAGAAAAAGGTTAAGCTTGCTCCCGGTGAAATGGAAAATGTTGTTATTCCTGCTTCTGTTCTTGCAACTCTTAACGAGAACAGTACAATCAAAGTCAGAGTGGAGGATTGAGCAAAATGAAAAAAGATATGACCTGTGTAGCCTGTCCTTTAGGCTGTCAGATAACTGTTGAAATTGAAAACGATGAAGTTGTTTCGGTTACAGGCAACACCTGCAAACGCGGTGATGCTTATGCAAGAACTGAAATTACTAATCCTGTACGCTCAATACATTCCACAGTTAAAATTAACGGCGGTGAGCATCCTGTTGTTCCCTGTAAAACAAGCGGCCCTATTCCGAAAGGCGCAATATTTGATATTATGAAAGAAATCAACAAAGTAACAGTCAATGCACCTGTAAAAATAGGCGATATTTTCATTAAAAATGTTTGTAATACAGGTGTTGACATTATCGCAACAAACAACGATTACGGCAAATAATAAACAACAGCCGCTGCGAAAAACAGCGGCTTTCTGATATGGGAGAAAGAAATGAAATCATATGAAATTGCTGCCGATACAAAACCTACCGAAAGGCAGATAAAATGGCAGGATACTGAATTTTACGCAATATTTTACTACGGAATGAACACATTCACAGTAAGAGAAATCGGCGACGGTTTTGCCGTACCCGAAATGTTCTATCCCGAAAATCTTGATACAGATTTATGGGCAGAAGCTGTCAAAGACGGCAATATGAACGGAATGGTTATAACTGCAAAGCATTATGACGGTTTTTGCAACTGGCAAACTAAGACAACCAATTACTGCGTTAAAAATTCAAATTGGCTTGACGGCAGAGGCGACCTTGTGCAGATGGTTGCCGAATCGGCAAGAAAAAGCTCTTTAAAATTCGGCATATACTACCCTATCTGGGACAGGCACGAAAAAAGCTTTAACACACCCGAATATAATACATATCTTCAGGCACAGATTACTGAGCTTGTAACAAATTACGGTGAGCTTTTCTGTTTTTATCTTGACGACAGATGCGATGATGCAATACAGATAGATATTGACTACAAATCCATTTACGATATTATCCGTAAGCATCAGCCCGATTGCGCCATAACATTCCGCGGACCTGACGCAAGATGGTTAGGTAACAGCAGAGGCGTAACAAGGGAATGTGAATGGAGCTGCGTTCCTGCATCATACGCATATGATGAGGACGGAACAATTCCCTACTCTAAAAAGCAAAAGAAAAACGGAATAATGGAAATTGATATAGGCTCACGCAAGGCTATAAAAAAAGAAACTGAATTCCGTTGGGCTCCATGTGAAGTAATAATACCTATGCGTAAAAGCTGGTTCTACAAGAAAGACGATGATTACAGTTCAAAAACTAAGGATAAATTGCTTGCTTTATACACAAAAACTGTTGGCAACAACACAAACCTGATGCTCGGTCTCGCTCCCGACAAGCGCGGCAAACTTACTGACACAGAAATGCAGATTCTTAAATCAACCGGTCATGAATTAAAAATTATTTTTGGCTATAATCTGCTCAAAGACGGTAGCATCACATCATCAAGCGAATTAAGCGGTTTATACAAAGCCTCTAATACAGCAAAAGACGATGATTCATTCTGGATGCCTTCACAAAGAGATAAAAAACCGGAAATTATAATTCAATTTAACAAAACGGAAATGTTTGATAAAGTTGTAATTGCTGAAAACATACGCAACGGTCAGCACGTAGAAGAATTCACGGTTTATATTGATATAAAGGGCAAATGGAAAAAATATGCAGAGGGAAAAGCTATAGGACATAAAAAAGTTTGTACCGGAAAGCCTGTGGAATCTGATAAAATTAAAATCGTATTCAAAAAGTACAGAAAAACACCTGAAATACGATATATTCTTGCAAACTAACAAAGTGGACAGTTATAACTGTCCACTTTTAACTTATTTAGATGTAATATTTCTTGCTACATGAACACCGCTTGCAGATGCATGAGAAAGAGAGTGGGTAATACCGCTGCCGTCACCAATAATGTAAAGTCCTTTATATTTTGATTCAAGATTTTCATCTACATCAACTTCCATATTATAGAACTTTACCTCTACACCGTAAAGCATGGTATCCTCATTGGCAGTACCGGGGGCGACTTTGTCAAGAGCGTATATCATCTCTATAATTCCGTCAAGAATACGCTTAGGAAGAACAAGACTCAAATCACCGGGAGTTGCATTAAGAGTTGGAGTAACAAACGCTTCTTCAATACGGCTTGGTGTGGAGCGACGGCCTCTTATCAAATCACCGAAACGCTGAACTATAACACCACCGCCGAGCATATTGCTCAGTTTTGCTATTGACTCGCCGTATCCGTTTGAATCTTTAAACGGTTCGGAAAAATGCTTTGCAACAAGTAACGCAAAATTGGTATTATCAGTCTGCCTTGCAGGGTCTTCATAACTGTGTCCGTTTACCGTAATAATACCGTTTGTATTTTCATTTACAACAGAGCCGTGGGGATTCATACAGAATGTACGTACTTTATCACCGTATTTTTCGGTACGGTAAACAATTTTACTTTCATAAAGTTCATCCGTAAGATGTGCAAAGACCGCGGCGGGCAATTCCACACGTACACCAATATCTACACGGTTTGATTTTGTAGCTATATCAAGCTCTTTACATACAGATTCCATCCATTTACTGCCGCTTCTGCCTACTGATATAATACAGTCTTTACAGGTATATGAATTATCTTTACATACAATTTCATAACCGCCGTCAATAACATTAACAGATGCAACGGGAGTATCAAAGAAGAACTGAACTTTATCCTTTAAATAAGCAAAAAGATTTTCGAGTACAATATAGTTGATATCTGTACCTAAATGACGTACAGATGCATCAAGCAAATGTAAGTCATTCTGAATACATACGGTCTTAAAACGGGTACCTGCAGTTGAATAAAGTTTTGTGCCTTCTCCGCCGTAACGCATATTGATTTCATCAACATAATGCATCAAATCCATTGCTTGTCTTTTGCCGATGTACTCATAAAGTGTACCGCCAAAATCGTTGGTGATATTATATTTTCCGTCGGAAAAAGCACCAGCACCGCCGAAACCGCTCATTATACTGCATGATTTACAGTTAATACAGCTTTTTATTTTATCACCATCTATGGGACAATGACGCTTGTTTAAAGCATGCCCTGCTTCAAATACAGCAACCTTTAAATCAGGCTTACACTGCATCAATTCATAGCAAGCAAATATGCCTCCGGGGCCTGCACCAACAATTATAACATCATAATTCATTTTAAACACTCCTTTAAGTGAGCTTACATCTAAATTATAATACAACCTTCTGTATTATGCAATACTTAAATCCCTCAACACTTCCGATGCAATAATAAGACCTGCAACAGCAGGCACAACAGCATTACTGCCCGGTGTAACGCGTTTTGATGCAACCTCATCATTATCAGCAATAATATGGGGAGTTATTGCAGGTTCTTTTGAATAAACCACTTTGAGTTTTTTAATACCGTTTTCTCTGCAAAGCTTTCGCATCACTTTTGCAAGAGGACAAACTGAGGTTTTATTAATATCGGCAATTTCAAATGCAGTCGTATCAAGCTTATTCCCTGCCCCCATTGATGAAATAACAGGAACATTAAGCTCATAAGCATTTTTAACGATAGCGAGTTTTCCGCTGACTGTATCAATACAATCAATTACATAATCGTAAGACGTAAAATCAAAAGTATCGGCATTCTCGGGTAAAAAGAAAATAGGATATTTATTAACTATACACTGCGGATTTATGGATTTTATTCTTTCTTCCATAACATCAACTTTCAGTTTACCCACAGATTCGGTTGTTGCTATAATCTGCCTGTTAATATTTGTTTCTGATACGGTATCATTATCTATTATATCAATACAGCCTATTCCGCTTCGCACCAAAGCTTCAACACAATGGCCGCCTACCCCACCTATACCGAATACAGCAACACGTGAATTTTTAAATTTTTCAACAGCTTCATCACCGTAAAGAAGCCGTGTTCTTGAAAACTTATCAGACATAATAATCTCCTGTATAATAGTTTTAACCCCATAGCATAAACTATGGGGCTGATTTTAAGGTAAAATATTATTGTTACTCATATAAAGAGCGTACCAATCATCACGGTCAAGTTTAATGTCAGCCGCTTTAAGGCAATCAAGCATTCTTTCTTTTTTAAGAGAGCCGCTTATACCCTGAATCTTTGCGGGATGGCTTAAAATCCAACTCATAGCGATGGTTGTTTTTGACACACCGTACTTTTCACTGAGTTCGGAGAGCATTGCATTAACTCCGGGATAATCGGGATTATCCATATAAGTGCCGCCGCCGAGTCCGTATTGGAACGGGGACCATGCCTGTAATGTAATTTTATTTAAACGGCAATATTCAATAATTCCTGCACCTCTGTCAACGGAAGAATCATTGTACATATTTACATTAAATCCAGACTGAATCATAGGACAGTGAACAATACTCAACTGCATCTGGTTTGCGACAAGCGGAACGTTAAGATTTGATCTTAAATACTCCATCTGCCAGATATTTTGATTAGATACGCCGAAATTACGGACTTTGCCGCTTGATTTAAGTGTATCAAACGCTTCACATACTTCTTCCGGTTCCATTAATGTATCGGGTCGATGAAGAAGCAGCACATCAAGATAATCTGTTTTAAGACGCTTTAAACTACCGTCAACAGAGTCCAGAATATGCTTCTTTGAAAAATCGAAACTCTTACCGGGAACGATTCCGCATTTTGACTGAATATACATTTTTTCACGAAGCGACGGAGTCATTCCGATAGCTTCTGAAAAAAGACTTTCAGCTTCACCTCTGCCGTAAATATCAGCATGGTCAAAGAAATTTGCACCGTTTTCCATAGCAGTACGGATAAAATCCTCTACATACTTTTTATCATAGCTGTAATTAAGACGCCAAAAACCAACAGCAACGGCAGGTACATTAAGTCCTGAACAGCCGAGTTCGATATTTCTCATATAATCACCCTATTAAAAAATACTTGTTACAAGATCAATAAGTTTTTTTACATAGTCAAGGAACTTACGGAACGCAGAAATAATCGCTGCAAAGGGAGAAGATTTTTCATTCTCCGGAGCATTAATATCTGCAATAAAGTCAACATCGGAATAGGGCTTTGAAGCATCATACTCAGCTGCTTCACCGTTCATAATTGTAAAATCAAAAGTTCCCGTGCCGATAGGAGTTACTGAGCCGTAAGTAAGATAGTTGATTGTAACAGAGCCTCTTACAAGGCTTACAGCAGGGATATCCCCCTCAAGTTTAAGTTTTATTGTCTGACCTGCTTTTATGGTTTTTACAATAAAATCTTCAACGCTAAGCTCAATACCGTTGAAAGTTACGGAGTAGATATCCACTAGTGAATCTGTTGTAACATTTGTTATAAGCAAATATTTATCATCAGAATCAAGATATCCTTCTGCACCGTTATCAAAAGTTACATAAAGTGATGATGAATTATTGGATGTTGTACGGAACTGAGGATATGCAGTATCAGTATGAACATTCTTTAAAGGTTCAGCACTGAGCAACTGATTATACATAAGGCTTGCAGAATAGGGGTCATGGCGTTCCATACCGTGATAAAGACCGTCTACAAACCATGTGTTCTCGGGAAGCCAACAAGTTGAAGCATCAATTTCCATTGAAGGTGAAAGATGACTGTGTGCTGTATCAGTACAACATGTTTTTAAAGTAACATAGCCGTCTGAAAAACGCTTACCGAAAGGTGAACAGGTTGCACCGCTTGTATCTGCAGTTCTGATAATAGCATCGGTATTTTCCTGTAAACCTGTAACAGAAGCAATACCGCAACCTGTAATAATTGAGATATTTGCGCCGTTTGCCTGAGCTTTTTTAAGATTAACATCATAGTTTGCCATTATTTCTTCATGGAAAATCTTTGTTTTCGCAATGATTTCAGAATAATAATCAGCATCTACAACATCTATTACATCGTCAAGATATTCGTAAGGTATAAAGTCCCATATACTGCTCCAAGTATAAAGCAGTTTGCATATATACGGTACAACCTCTTCAAGTAAATCGTCAAGGAATCCGAGAGATTGTGCTGTTGTAAGCCAATGGAAATCTGTTTCAATATTAAATCCGTGTTCAAGGAACATTACAAGTGTGTTTTCGTCAAAAGCAACGTTCTGTACAGCAATATCATAAGCAAGTGCAGCACCGCCCATAGCAGGCATACACATAACGCAGTTGTTTACCTTCGGGTCATCTGCGTACATACTGAGATATGTACCTGTTACCTGACCGCCGTGGCTTATGCAAAGCACATTTACTTTATCACAATCTGCATAATCGCATATATCTTCGATAAGAACACGCAGTCTTTGAGCATTTTCCATCGCTCCCATACGGAAATCGCAATTATACAGGTACATTGATTCAGCAGGAATATAT
The DNA here is from genome assembly GCA_045535305.1 of Acutalibacteraceae bacterium. Lineage (GTDB taxonomy): Bacteria > Bacillota > Clostridia > Oscillospirales > Acutalibacteraceae > UBA1081. The sequence goes on along the minus strand of JAZSLJ010000073.1, from coordinate 86,521 downwards.
TTTTCAATATCTGCCATAATTTCTTCTTCAGCTCTGTATTCAACGGGAAGATTTGACCATTGTGAAGCTTCTGCCGTATTTTCAACAGCAGTTGTAACATTATACTTGCTTGTGCCGTCGGGATTACACATCATATATTCGAGCACTTCAAGCACTTTTTCGCCTAAAACAGAGCCAAGATACTCAAAATCGCCCTGTGTCATTTTTGCTCCGCCCACAAGAAGGTCAAGATAGGCATCTTCTACAACTGTGCCGATTTTTGAAAAATCAAGCCCCCATATCTGTGATACATTTCCATTTTCGTCGGTCATAACAAGTTCAGATGAACTATAACCTGCAACCAGCAATACAGGATATTCACTAAGTTCATCAATGCTTGTTTCGTTTGCTGCAAATGCAGGAATTACAACAGAAAAACTTAAAAATAAACAAAGAACTACCGAAATAATTTTTTTCATAACTGCACACACCTTTATAATAATTTATTGTTATGTGAGATAATTAAAATAGATAGAATGAATAACCGTCTGAAGTTTGTTCAGTAAGCATAAGTTGTGCATTAGCAAGGATTACAGGATTTACAACATCTTTGAAGAACTCATTTGCATAGCTTACCGCAACTTTACCCGATTCGCCGTTTGCAATAATACCTACCGGATATTGCTCTTTAACATAACCTCTGATAAAGATATTTTCACCCTCTGCAACAAATGCATCAATAATAAGAGCATCTGCTTTACTGTATGAGAGAGATGTCTGAGTATCATTTACAAGATTATATACAATGTTTTTCCCGTTTATATACATATAATTTCCGGAAATAAGAATATTATTCCTTGAAACGCCGTCAAAGGTTTTAATATTTTTAACATCGCCGGACTTCCAATTAAGTTTTTGAACGGCAACATTACCATTTTCATCAACAGTTACATAAGTAAGATCTGTACCGTCATTATAGAGCCAATAACCGAGAACATCCTTTGCAACACGGATATTGTCTGTTTGATTTCCGCTTCCGCCCGTTCTCATAATATCAACGGTATTATCAGATTCCTTATAAAATCTGCCGGAGAAAAACAGCTGATTAGCAACAGAATTTTCAACAGTTATATCATTAATAAGAAAATAATCATCACGTTTTGCACCGCTGATACCAACCGTTCTGCTTGCCTCTGAAATTGACCTTGATGTGGAAGAATCACTGTATTTGAATATAAAAGATTCTTCATAAATCTTATTATTACTGTAAAAATCCTTTTGGGTTGTATCAATAAGAAGTAAACAGCTTGAAGATGATTTACCTGAATAATTTTCATCATAGTTTCTTAAACAGAACAATGCATAAGGATAAAGTGTATAAACACCCTCTTCTGCAACGTGAATACCGTAGCCGCAAATCTCATCACCCTTTTGATAATAAGTAATATCTGCAGAAATTTTGGTTTCACTGAGAACAACTGATGCTGTATATTTTCCTGTTGCTTCAATAGGATTGAAGGTGTTTGCTTTTAACTCGAAGAAATTAACAACACCATCTGTATTCATTGTATAGAAAATATTTTCTATATTTGTTTTAAGATACGGAAGGTATTTATCGCCTGTGGCAGATATATCGTAAGTATATGAATCAGAAATAAAACCATCATATGTGTCAGTAGTTTCTTCTTCACCTGTAATCTTTGCAAGGTCAATAATTCCGCTGAATACAAGTCCGGCAAAAACACAAACAACAACCAGCGCACTTATAACAATTATAAGTTTATTTTTTTTGTCCATTAAAAAAAGCACCTCCGATGCATAACTGCACGTACAACTAATATAGATTATTATATAAAAAAAGTAAAGATATGTCAATTATAAAGTAAAACTTTTCTTTTTCTTAATATTTTTCCTGTTGTAAAAACAACTCGCAAATGGTATTATAATATCATATTCACAAGAAAGGATGTTTACATGAATTTAGGCAATAAAAAGCTTATTCCCTACTATATCACCGCCGCTGTTATAATATTATGTGCTTTTGCTGCTGTTACAATAATAAATATTGCATGGGAGCAAGAAGAGGAAACTACTACAACTCAACTTTCGCCCGAGCTTTTAAGTGGCAATATTCCCTACTACGAAAATGTACCTGTAAGCTCTTATTCAAAAGAACTTTTTACCGAAATTGACGGCAGAATGGTTTATATGGACGATAATGTGAATTCATTAACAGGTATTGATGTTTCATCCTATCAAGGAAACATAGACTGGAAAGCCGTTGCAAACGACGGAATAGATTTTGCTATAATCAGAATCGGATTCAGAGGTTACGGTTCAACAGGCAATATACGCATTGATGAAATGGCAGATACAAACATCAAAGAAGCAACCGCCGCAGGACTTGATGTTGGTGTATATTTTTACTCACAAGCAACCAATCCCGAAGAAGCACAGGAAGAAGCCGATTTTGTGCTTGAAGCTATTAAAAAGTACGATATTGATTACCCTGTTGTATATGATTGGGAAAACGATCCCGGTGTGGGAATGAGAACAGACGGAATGACATCGAGTGCAATAACTCAATGTGCAATCGCTTTTTGTGAAAAAATAAAAAATGAAGGCTACACTCCCGCGGTTTATTTCAATCTTTCCGACGCATACGACAGATATAACCTTGAATCTATCAGTGATTATGTGTTCTGGTATGCTCAGTTTGAAGGTGAAGCACCTGAATTCTATTATGAATATGGCATATGGCAATATTCCGACCGTGGCAGTGTTGAAGGCATTAAAGGTAAAGTTGATTTAAATATATGCTTCACGTCATTTTAAATACTGTTTAAGCAAAAAAAAAGGTTCCGCAAATGCGGAACCTAAATTTTTTGTTTGTTATCAGCTAAAAAGACTCTGGAAGAAATAACCGATTGCTTTTAATATATTTGCAATTGAATTAAGGAATCTGACAAGCCATGTCTCTTCTACATCGGGAGTCTCGTCATCTTTTTCATTACCGTAATCAAAAGTCTTTTCTACGATTTCATATGAAATCTGAGCTATTGCTGCTGAATGGTCTGACAGCGGTGATCCGGCAGCACCTTTAATTACAGCGTACTCAAAGTTATTTAATGAAAGGTCTATGCCGTTACCGTCTGCATAAAGAATCTTCTCTGCTGAGTCATAATGACCGAATGACTGTTCATAAGTCAATTCTGTATTTTCAGCATAGTTATAATATGCATCATAAGTATCGGGGTCTTCTTCAATATCACTTATGTTAGTTACAGCCCATGCATCATTAAGATCTGCACCCTCAATAAGAGTACTGATTATACCGTTATAACCGTAAGTGGATTCTTCTTCACAAAGACCTGCGTTAAGATTGCCGAGAACAATAACTGCATGGTCATAAACACCGAGTTCTTCATCATAAACAGAATGCTTTTTAATATAATTTGCAAGCTGTTCAAACTGAGCTTTTCTTGCCTCGATCGCATCCGCATTATTATATTCGTCTGCGCTTACGTTGTAAATATCAAGGTAATAGCCCTCTGCAAGCTTGATTGTGGTTACTGCAAAGCCTGTATCATAAAGCTGAGGAGCGCCGTCTGCCTGTTTGTGTTCTGAAACATTCCATTTCTGTCTGTCAGTATTAAAAATAGAATATGTTGAATAAATACCTAAGCCGTCGCCGCCTGTAATTGTCTGATGTCTTTCAAGAACAGCAGGTTCTTTTTCGAGAACTGAATCAACAACACCGTCGATTATTCCGCCGATTACATCGCCCTCTTCACAGTTATCTTCAAGAACATCAGCATAATTTTTCATTGAGAGGACAAACAACTCATGATAGTCAGGTACATCAACACCAATGGGATAATCATGCCATTTTACGTCAAAATCTTCCTGAACAGCAACAATATCATACTTAAGAGCATTAATGATTGAGCCTGCTTCCATAACATCAGTTATTGAAAAAAGAACATCATCAATTGAGCGATAACTCTGGAGATCATAGCTCATAACGTTCAATCTGCCGCTATCACCGATTTCTGCTGTTTCTGCATATATTGCAACAGCTAAGCCGGAAAATGCCATAATTACAGCTACGAGTACGCTAAGAATCTTTTTAAAATTTCTCATACTTTCACCTTCATTTATAATTTTACTGCTACATTATACCATTGGGTAAATGATTTGTCAATATTTATTGACCTGCAAGACCATACATTGCTATATTATTTTCATGCTCTGCCAGATTTTTTCCAACACGCAGCTCATTATTTTTATCATGCAGGAAGTAATAATATGCTGTTTTGGGCGAATTAAGCACAGCTTCAATAGCATCAACACCGGGGTTACATATTGAGCCTACCGGAAGTCCCGTACATACACGAGTATCATAAATCTGCTCGTATGCCGCAATATCATCTGCGGTAAGACCTGATGTATTACCATCCATATATATACTTGTTGAGTCGCATCCCAAACGCATTCCGGCTTTAATTCTGTTTATAAGAATTGAACCTACAACAGGCATATCGGAACCGATTGCTTCTTTTTCAACAATTGATGCAATTCTTACAACCTGATCCATACTGTAGCCCAATGTTTCGGCTTTTTGTGAATAATTATCTGTCCATTTATTATTAAAATTGTTAAGGAATTTTTTTATAACACTGACTGCTGATTCACCAATATAGAATTCATAAGTATCGGGGAAAAGATATCCCTCAAGCCAATTATAACGGTCATCTTTGTTAGAGAGATTTTTAAGAAAATCAAAGTCCGCTGAAAAATCTGTTTCATTTATAGCTGCAAGAAGCTTTTCTCTTGAACAAACTTTATTTTCCGCAAGCATATCAATAATCTGATCTGCGGTATAACCTTCGGGGAACGTGAGGGTTATGGTCTGTGCAACGGAAGAAGATTTTGCTTTGATTTCATTAAGCATTTTTTCAAGTCCCATTGAACGGTTAAATTCGTATGTTCTGGCTATGTAGCCTTCATCGGAATATCCTATAAATTTTGCGGCAATTTTACAGAATAATGAATTCTTGATTGCACCTGCATCATGCAATACATCAATAACATCACCTGTATCCATTCCGTCTTCGATAACAACTTCAACAGATATTTTTTCATCATCCGAAATATGAACTGCAAGAAGATCATTTAAGCATGAAATTCCCAAACAAGCAACACTGACAGATATAACAATAACAATTGAAAGAATAATACCTACGCTTTTAACGTTTTTTACAATCATTCTTTTTCTTGCAATTTTTCTTTTTTCAGCAACAATCATTTCGGGGGTCATACCGTTTGTAAATTTCTTCGATGACTTGACCTCAGTTTTCTGGCTGTGGGTCTTTCTTGAATAAGATGATCTTTTTTCACCTTCTTGCTGTTTTTTATCAGCATTTTTTTTCACATATCTGACACGTGAATCATTATTATCCATTTTATAAGCTCCTCTCCGTTATCAGTAACATGATTGAACAGTTGATTTGATTTTTGCTGCCGTTTCATCATCACGCAGGTATTTTATTATTTCATATGCAAATTCACTTGCAGAACCTGCACCTTTTGCCGTGATGATGTTTCCGTCGGTAACTGCAAAGTCATCCGTTATATTCGCGCCGTAAAGCTCCGATTCAAAACCGGGGAAACAGACGGCATTTTTATTTTTCAAAAGATTTTTATGACCGAGAATTGACGGTGCCGCACAAATAGCGGAAATGAGCAAACCATTCTCAACGCAATAATCTATTGCAGATTGTACAACTGCTGAATTTTCAAGGTTTAGTGTACCCGGCATACCTCCGGGAAGAACGATTCCCTGCACTTTTGAAATATCAATTTCATCTGCTTCAACATCACATAAAACAGTGATATTATGTGCACCCGTTACGCTTTTACCTGTAACGCCGACAGTAACAACCTGAATATCTGCTCTGCGAAGATAATCAATGGGAGTTATAGCTTCAACTTCTTCGAAGCCGTTTGCCAAAAACACATAAACCATACTAAAACCTCCGTTACATACAGGGTTGACCTATATAATAAATTTTATCATTTTTTTCATTAAGAAAATACATCATACCTGCATTTACTTTTTCAAAAGCAAAGGGCAGGAAATCAAAATCATACGGAACTCTGAGATTAATTTTATCATAATTCATATCCGCAATAACAGAAAGTATATGCTCCGTCTGCCCTTGTGATGAAAATGCTTCGTCAATATTCAAAGCGCCGTCATCACCAATACTGCCTATAATAAAAACCTTGTCCTCGTCGTCAAAAACTACGCTTTTGAGTACACCGTATTTTTTTGCACAAAGTAACGCAAAATCAAGAAAATCAACACCGAAATCAGCATAATTTTCAGCACAGATATACTCTCTCATATCCGGATATGACAATACTGTATTAAAATACCTTGCATTTTTATAATTCTGAATTTCATTAGAATTTATATGATAAATTCCGCACTTAAAAACAGCTTCAAAACCTGCTTTTTCGTAATATGAATACAGTTTTTCATTTGCAGGATAAAGGTAAAGATAGTCATATCCTGCCATTTCCAGCCTATTGACGGCATAATTTATCATTTCCGCCATAATGCCGCGTTTTCTGTATTCAGGTAATGTTGCTGCGGCATAAAGATACATAGCTTTTTTATTTTCTGAACCTTCTTTTACAGGGGCTTCTATAAGATAAAAAGCTGAAACGCACTTGCCGTCTGCCATATACACATAAGCATTATCAAGACTTACATTATGCTCAAAGAAAAAATCTATCACATCATCGGTATCACCGAACACAGTCTGCCACAGATTTTTAAGTTGAGGTATACATTCCTCACTTACCCTGAATTGTCTGTACGGGTCATCCTTCATAACGGCAGAAAACTTGTCCAACATAAATTCGGGATAATATGAAAGTTTAGCTTTTCTCAGTCCCTGTGCGCCTGTATCCTCTTCCCTGTTTACATAATCGTAAGATGTAAGCATAAGCTTTGTAAAGCCGTTGTTTATAACGGGATATGCATCACGGTATTCGGGCAAAGTCTTTTCAAAATGAGTGCAGAATGTATTATTTTTAAGTTTTTCACCCATTGTGAATGCAACAGTTTTACCGTCAGCATAAAGAATTGCGCCGTCATAACCAAGCTTTTCGTAATACTTTACAGCTTTTTCTATAGCGGCAAATTCCGCATATAATTCATCGTTTTCATCTTTTGCTGAAAGCCACGACTGAGCTATTGTAATACATTCATTTATATTATCCTTAGTAATAGGGTCGCATGAAATGTCTTCATGGTTTTTGAAAAAAGCGTTTACGTGTCCTTTTTTGCCGTGGAATTTTTTACCCGGCAATTCTGCCATATTCTTAACACTGTAAACATATTCACTTGCATCCCTGTTGTAAGAAAATTCAAACTTTTCAGGAAACATTTCCACAAGAGAATCTTTGTTTTGAGAAAGCAATTGAACAAATCTGAGTTCCGTCTGTTCCAAAGCACACAGTTCAATTATTTTTTCAATTACCGGTTTTATATCTCCTGCACCTGACGGATATGCATAATATCTGCCGAAAGAATCTTTACCGCGAATCAGCAGAAAACCATTATATTCGGCTATTTCAATATCATATGAACTACCCCAGCAAAACAAACTGCCAAAACTGTAAACACTGCCGTCAGTATCACCTGAACTTACATAGTAATCTACTTTTGCTTTGTCCGTCATTTCAATTTTTTTAAAATTGATCATCGCAGAATTTATCCTTTCGTTAATTTTAACACACTATAAAATCAAAAACAAGAATGTTACAAAACTGTTATTTTTTTGTTTTATATTTAAACAAGCCGTAACGCTCCCCAAACTGTCTTATTACATCGGGAATATAACTGATAAAAGCAATAAATGTAGCAACAACAGCAATAACAACTATCACCATCATAGCTGTATCGGGTAATGTATATACATTTCTGAACGCTCCGACTTCGGGGCCTACTGCCATTATAACAACCATTCCGACATAAAATATAACAGTTGCAAGCTTACCGTAAATTTCTGCGGCACTGGGACGCATTCCCAAAACGATCATAATTCCGCCGACAACAAGCATAAGAATATCTTTACCGATAAAAAGAAGAAATACCCATGCGAAGGAATGGAGTGCATCATTTTCAGCATTCCAGAACTTAATAAAAAGTATTATTGCAATAGCAAAAACTGTAAGTTTATCAGCAATGGGGTCAAGCATTTTGCCCAGATTGCTTACCTGATTATATTTTCTTGCAATTTTGCCGTCAATAAGATCAGAAAAACCGGAAATTGCAAGCACGATTACCGCTGCAACATTATGTTCATTGTAAAAAAGAACAGCAAATACAGGGATAAGTAAAATTCTGATAAATGACAGTAAATTAGGAATAGTTTTCCAATTTTCAAACCAAAATGCTAATTTTTCTTTCATGGTATTTACACTCCGTTTCAATTAAAATCCGATTAATTCAGCAATAAAAGAACAAATAAATGAATCTGCCGCGTATGATGCAAGGGTTTCATTTAAAAATGAAACTACACAAATAACAGCCGCAATAACTATTGCGTAAAGACATCCTTTTACAAAACCGCACACACCGCCGAGGAGAGAATCAAGCTTGCCTGCAAGTTTTGATATGTTTACAACTTTTGAAATAAGTCTGCCCACAATTCTGAAAACAAAAACAAAAATTACGGAAAGAACTGCAAAACAGATTATTCCCAGAACAGACAAAAGCACAGGTGAAACAATACTGCTCTCAAGCTGTTCAACAGTTGTTATACTGCCGAGAATCTCTGCTGATAAAGCATCGGAATCAAGAAATCCTGCAGACTGTATAAACGAAAGTATGCCTTCGGGAAGGAAATTAAAAACAGACACAGAGTTGTCTATTGCGCCTGCAATTCCTGCCTGCAAATCGGCATATTTCTCAGCAAGAAAAGCTATAACTTTTTCTTTAAGAATGTTGTTATATATAAAATCTGCAACACCTGTTGATGCAAATTTTGCCGCTATCACAGCAAGTACACCTGCAATCAAATCAAAAACGGTTACAATAAAGCCTTTCTTTGCTCCTAAGTAAACAATGAGAAATACTATTCCCACTAAAATAATATCTATTATATAATTCATACTATCACCTTACAAAGTTTCCTCTTCGGGATTTTCGGCATAATCTTCGTTATAATACAAATCTTCATCTTCTTGTGCAGAATCTTCATAATCATACACAGCTTCCGAATTGCCGTATGCGGCGTATTTTTTTACAGAGTCAGACGATAACACATAAAGATAATTACCGTTTATTATAATATCTTCGTTAAGGTGCAAACCTGTTACTGTACCCACAAGTTTACCGTTTGAAGAATATGTTTCTGTTTTATCTTTAAACAGAACTGCAATACTCTTGCCCGATGAATCAAGACCGCACACCTCGCCCGAAAGCTCAACACTTGTCTTTAATTTGCCGAATTTATTAAATATACTGAGTATATAACTATCCTCAAGAGTGTATGATTTTGTAACAACTGCGGTATATGCACCGTCCTCAATGTTTGTATAACAGATGTCGGATGAATCAAATTCATAAACAACTTCCTGTTTTTTGGAAGATATCAGGTATACTCTTTTATCGGTAATAACCTGTATTTTTTTGTTTGAAAGGAATTTTGTACCCAAAACTGTTTCATCCGGATAATCAAATTTTGCATATTCCGTATCATACTCAAAATCAAGCACATAAACAGTTGAACAAAGAACTGCATTAACGGCATCAACAACAGTTACGGCAGCTTTTGAACCCGAATCGTTCATTGCGACATCGGCAATATATCCGATTGAACAGTTCCACTGATAAATAAGCTTACCGTTGCCGGAAAAACCGTACAATATGCTTTTTGCATTATTATCCCTTTTTACTGCGATAACATAGTTATTTTTACTGCTGATTGCGGCATTGATTATATCCTCGTTAACAGACTGCTGAGAATAAAGAGATGTATTCTGCATAAGAGAATAAGTTGAATCACCGCGGTTATACACCATAAATCTGTTATTTCTTTGTTCCAATCCGGGATTGCCGTATGAATACTGCTGACGGGAAATCATTTTTCCGTTTGAATCAACAAATTCAATTCCGTTGCCTGTAAGAATAACAAATCCGTCATTATAATCCGAAAATGAATAAACAGATTCAGCATCAACGGAATAATCAAAGGCCTGTGTTGAATTTTTTGTAAGTGCGGCTACCATTTTGCCGTTGACTGTTGAAACAAATCCTCCGCTGCTTCCGTTTGCAATAAGAAAAACGAGCAACAAAATTACAGCAACCGTAAGAATAAGAATATTATTGGCAAAAGGCGCTTTTTTATCTTTTTTGCTGTTTTTTCTTTTTGATGATTTTTTTACTTTAACATCATCTTTTTCATCAGGATAAATACGGGTTATGCCGTCATCATAATCTACAACAGCTTTTTTTTCTTCATTAATTTTACGCAATTTTATCAACCTCAATAAAATACTTTATCCAAAAACAATCCCTGAGCCGGCGCAGTAACACCTGCATTCAGCCTGTTTGCGGATTTTATTATATCTTTTATACTGTTTTTATCAATCTTACCTTCATTTATATTCAGAAGCGTGCCGACCATTATACGCACCATATTATAAAGAAAACCGTCCGCTTCAACAGAAAATATAACCATATCGCCTTGACGGACAACTGAGGCTGAATTTACGGTACGAACAGTATCTTCAACACTGCTTCCTGATGAACAAAAGGCAGAAAAATCATATGTACCGATAAAGCTTTTTGCCGCTTCATCAAGCACTTTTTCATCAAGCTTATATTTATAATGATATGCGGTGTATGTCTGAAACGGATTTTTCACCTGCGTATTCCATATTTTATAAACATACCTTTTGGATTGGCAATTAAAGCGTGAATGAAAATCGTCATCAACCTCTTCACATTCAAAAACTGCAATATCATCAGGAAGATTTGCATTGAGAGCCTTCACGACAGATTCACAAGGTATGTTTTTTTCGGTACGGAAATTGCAGAAATATTCATTGGCGTGAACACCTGCATCCGTACGACTGCATCCGTAAACGGTATGATGAAATCCAAAAACGGATTCTATGGCATTTTCTACTCTGCCCTGAACTGTATCCGCATTAGACTGCACCTGCCAGCCGTGATAGGCTTTACCGTTATACATAAGCTTTAATTTAAGATTTCGCATTAAATAACAGCTCCGAAAAAGTGATTAAGCAATATTATTGACGCAAGCATAATACATACAAAAATTGCAGCAACAGCATCACGCCAGGACATATGCATTTTTTTCATTCTTGTTCTGCGTCCGCTGCCGTTATAGCAACGGCATTCCATAGCAAATGCAAGCTCATATGCTCTTCTGAACGAATTTACAAACAAGGGAATAAATATCGGCACAAGAGCTTTTGCTCTTTTTATGATATTTCCGTTATCAAGGTCTGCTCCTCTGGCTTTCTGTGCATTCATAATTTTGTAGATTTCCTCTACAAGTGTAGGAATAAACCGCAATGCAATAGTCATCATCATTGCAAGGGTATCTACGGGAACATGAAGTTTTTTAAGCGGCGACAGCAATCTTTCAAGACCATCCGTAAGAGCTGTTGGAGATGTGGTATATGTCAGCAACGAGCTGATAAATATAAGGGAGATTATCCTTACAGCCATAAAAATTGCCGTATAAATGCCGCCCGTTGTGATTTTACCGCCGAAAATTTCAATAGGAGTGCCTGTTTTGTTATAAAAAATCTGCAAAAGTGATGTAAAACATATAAGCAGATATATCATTTTAAGGCCTTTCATAATAACCTTAAAAGATATTTTTGATATCAATACACAAAATATTGAAAAAAGAAAGACAAGCCCCAATGATAAAAAGTTTTTGCAAAGGAATATTTCAACAAGAGCAAAAACTGTAATTACAAGCTTAAAACGAGGGTCAAGCTTATGAATAAATGATTCTCCGGGGAAATACTGACCTAATGTTATATCTTTAATCATTTAAGCATTACCTCCTTTTTGAAGATAACGCAAAATTTCATTTTTGGCCTGTTCAACGGTATATACAGAAGTGTTAAGGTCATATCCGCTCTTTTTCAACTGAGAAAAAATCCTTGTAATCTGCGGAATATTAAGCCCCATTTCCACAAGCTCATCTGTATGGGAAAATACTTCGTCTACATTACCCACAAGTGCAACTTTACCCTTATTAAGTACAACAATTCTGTCGGCAACCGATGCCACATCCTCCATGCTGTGAGATACAATAATAACAGTACTGCCTGTTGTTTCGCGGTAATTCTTAATAAGCTCCAATATTTGCTTTCTGCCTCTTGGGTCAAGACCTGCGGCAGGCTCATCCATAATAAGGACTTCGGGCTCCATTGCCATAACGCCAGCTATTGCAACACGCCTTTTTTCACCGCCCGACAGGTCAAAAGGTGATTTTTCAAGCATATCCTCACGCAAACCTGTAAATGCCGCGGCACGTCTTACGCGAACATCAATTTCTGCTTCGGAAAGCCCCATATTGGCAGGGCCGAATGCAATATCCTTATATACGGTGGATTCAAAAAGCTGATATTCGGGATACTGAAAGCAAAGACCGACTTTAAATCGTGCAGCGTGTGCAGATTCCTTTGATTCGTTTATATCTTTGCCGTTAAGAAGAATATGACCGTCGGTAGGCTGAAAAAGAGCATTGAAATGCTGAATCAAAGTTGATTTACCGGAGCCTGTATGGCCGATTATTGCAAGCATTTCACCTTTTTTTATTTCCAAATTTATATTTTCGATAGCAGTAACCTGAAAAGGTGTACCGACTGAGTATTTATATGATAAATTTCTTGCTTCGAGAACTGTCATTATGAATCCCCCTCTGAAACAAAAAATTTAAAGGCCTCTATAAACTCATCGGGTGTAAGAATCCCCTCGGGCATGGCTACGCCGTTGTTGCGAAGCTCATTTGCAAGCTTTGCACTTTCGGGAAGTTCAAGACCTGCTTTTTCAATAATATCGGAATGAGAAAAAACATCTTTCGGTGTACCGCTGAGTACAACTTCCCCCGAATCCATAACTATAACTCGGTCAGCTTTTACAGCCTCATCCATATAATGGGTTATAAGAACAACCGTTATCCCCAAGTCCTTATTAAGATGAAGCATAGCATCCATAACCTCTGCTCTGCCTTTAGGATCAAGCATTGCTGTAGGCTCATCAAGAACTATACATTCTGTCTGCATAGCCATAACGCCTGCAATAGCAACTCTCTGCTTCTGACCGCCCGAGAGCTTTGAGGGCTGGTGAAAGCGGTATTCATACATACCTACTGTTTTAAGCGCCTCGTCTACCCTTTTGCGGATTTCTTCAGGCTCTACACCTAAATTTTCAGGACCGAAAGCAACATCTTCTTCAACGATAGTTGCAACAATCTGATTGTCAGGATTCTGAAAAACTACACCTACGGTCTGTCTTATATCATATTCAAGATTTTCATCAGATGTATCCATACCATTGACAAGGACTTTTCCGCTTTCTGGCAGAATAATTGCATTTGAAAGCTTTGCAAGAGTTGATTTACCCGAGCCGTTATGACCGAGAACTGCAACAAATTCGCCTTTTTTTATATCTATGTCAATATTCTTAATTGCCAAAGGTAAAGGCATATCGGTATCCGATTCATAACGGTAGGACACATCATTAAATCTGATAAGTGTATTATCGTTCATTTATAATTTCCTTAATACTGTTTTATTTTCTCTTTATTTCTGCCATATTGCAGTTGAACCGCAAGGCAGACACAATCCTGTTGAGGTAACAGGTAATCCGAGTTCATCGGCTGACACACTGCCGCCGAATGAAGGCTTTATTACAGAGCCGAGTATGTACTGCATAACTGCAGGTGAAAGCCCTGTTGTGTATGAATTGAGCAGGAAAAGCAAAGAATCATCAGTAAGTAACTCTTTACAAAGTGTGCAAAGATGATACACCTCATCTTCAAGTTTCCATACCTCTCCGCCCGGACCTCTGCCGTATGAGGGAGGGTCCATTATGATAATATCGTAATGATTGCCGCGTCTGATTTCTCTTTCAACAAACTTGATGCAATCATCAACAAGCCAACGTACGGGCATTTTGTCTGTTTGTGATGATACTGAATTTTCTTTTGCCCACAAGACCATACCCTTTGATGCATCAACATGGGTAACTGCCGCACCTGCTTTAAGTGCGGAAACAGTTGCACCGCCTGTATAAGCAAAGAGGTTTAAAACCTTGACCTCTCTGTTCTGCTTTTTGATGGTTTCTGCAACAAAATCCCAGTTTACTGCCTGTTCGGGAAAAAGACCTGTATGCTTAAAGCCCATTGTTTTTATATTGAATGTTAGCTGATTATAGTCAATAGTCCAACGGTCGGGAATATTTTTATACACTTCCCATTTACCGCCGCCGCTGTTTGAACGGAAATATCTTGCATCGGCATTTCTCCAGAGAGGATGCTTTTTTGGTGTGTTCCATATTACCTGCGGGTCGGGACGTATAAGGGTTACATTACCCCAACGCTCAAGGCGTTCACCGCCTGAACAATCTATAAGTTCATAATCAATCCATTTGTCGGAGATTCGCATATTAAATAAGCCTTTCTGCTATAACATCTGCAATAGTTGTACAAAGTCTTTCGATTTGTTCCTGATCTTTACCTTCAAGCATAACTCGAACAAGAGGCTCTGTGCCTGATGCTCTTACGAGAACTCTGCCGTTATCGCCAAGCTCTTTTTCTGCAGCAGCAACTGCAAGCTTGATATCATTATCCTCGTTAAGTCTGTGCTTACCGAATGCTGAAACCTTAACATTTTTAAGCACCTGCGGGAATATTTCTATTTCTTGTGCAAGCTCGTCAAGAGTTTTGCCCGTATCTCTTATAATATTGAGAATCTGAACGGCAGAAAGCTGACCGTCGCCTGTGGTAGCATGGTCAAGGAATATGAGATGTCCTGACTGCTCACCGCCTATCTGAAAACCTTTTTCAAGCATACATTCAAGAACATATCTGTCGCCGACCTTAGTTTTTTCACAGTTTATGCCGTTTGCATCACAAAATGCAAACAATCCCATGTTACTCATAACAGTTGCAACAAGAGTGTTACCGTTAAGCTTATTTTTGGATTTAAAATACTTTGCGGCAATAGCCATAAGCTTATCACCGTCAACAAGATTGCCGTTTTTGTCAACAGCAAGCAGTCGGTCAGCATCACCGTCAAAAGCAAAACCTAAATCAAGACCGTTTTCAACTACATACTTTGAAAGACCTTCAATATGAGTTGAACCGCAATTCTCATTGATGTTAGTACCGTTGGGATTTGCATTTATAACAAAACATTCTGCACCGAGCTGTTTGAACAGTTTATTTGCGGTAACACTTGCAGAACCGTTTGCGCAGTCAAGAGCAATACGCATACCGTAGAAAAGTCTGTCTGCAGTATGTGCAAGATGATTTATATAGTCGGATATAGCATTCTGTGCCATTGTAATTTTGCCTACACCGCCGCCTATAACGACGGGAGGTGTTTTTACTTCATCAAGAATAATGGCTTCTATCTCCTGTTCCATTGCATCGGGAAGCTTGTAGCCTGTTGACTGGAATATTTTAATTCCGTTGTATTCACAAGGGTTATGTGATGCAGAAATCATAACACCTGCATCATAACCGTATTCTTTTACAAGATACGCAACAGCAGGAGTAGGAACAGTACCGAGCAAAAGCACGTCTACACCGACGGAACAAAGTCCTGATGCTATTGCAGCTGTAAGCATATCTGCTGATTTTCTGGTGTCTGCACCTATAAGAACTCTGGGTGTACGGCCTGTATTTTCAGCAAGTACCATTGCTGTCGCTCTGCCTATTTTTGTAGCAAGTTCAACTGTAATTTCTGTATTGGCAATACCTCTTGCGCCATCTGTACCAAACAATCTACCCATTCAAATCAATTCCTTCCGAATAATTAATTATTATAACTTAGTAATATTGATTTAGCCTTAATATAACCCCTGTTGACCGGGTCTTTCTATGCCGAGATGAGCATATGCCGCATTTGTAACAACTCTGCCTCGGGGAGTTCTGCCCAAAAAGCCTATCTGCATAAGATAAGGCTCGTAAACATCTTCTATTGTAACAGATTCTTCGCCTATAGCCGCAGCAATAGTATCCAGTCCGACAGGGCCTCCGTTATAATTATTTATCATTGTGGTGAGAATGAGTCTGTCAATATTATCAAGACCCAATTCATCTATTTCCATTCTTGAAAGCGCAAGTCTTGCATCAGTTTCGGTAATCATACCGCTTCCGACAACCTGAGCAAAATCTCTTGCACGTTTTAAAAGTCTGTTTGCAATTCTGGGTGTACCTCTTGACCTTGAAGCAATCTCCAATGCACCGTCTTCGTCAATTTCGATACCGAGAATAGATGCGCTTCTTTTTACAATCTGTGCAAGCTCATAAGGAGTATACAGTTCAAGCCTTAAAACAACACCGAAACGGTCTCGCAAAGGAGCTGTGAGCTGACCTGCTCTTGTAGTTGCACCTACAAGGGTAAACTTTTTCAGATCAAGCCTTATAGACCTTGCTGAAGGGCCTTTACCGATGATGATATCAATAACATTGTCTTCCATTGCGGGATAAAGAACTTCCTCAACACTTCTTGAAAGACGGTGTATTTCATCGATAAAAAGAACATCACCTTCATTAAGATTTGTAAGCAGAGCTGCCAGATCACCGGGCTTTTCTATTGCGGGGCCTGATGTAACTCTTATCTGAACTCCCATCTGATTGGCAATAATTCCTGCCAACGTGGTTTTACCGAGTCCGGGAGGGCCGTAGAGCAGAACATGATCAAGTGTTTCACTTCTACCCAAAGCCGCATCCATATAAATTTTAAGATTTTCTTTAACCTTTTCCTGTCCGATATAATCTTCAAGAGTTTTTGGTCTTAAAGATATTTCCGTATCACTGTCAGCAGAACTGAAATCCGGCGACATCATTCTGTATTCTTCCTCATTTGGCATAATATATCACCATCCTTACAGATTTTTTGAAAGCAGAACAAGTGCTTTCTTTATCATTTCTTCAACTGACAGCGATGCATCAAGTCCTCTTACAGCTTTTGAAGCATCGTGCTGAGTATAACCGAGAAACTGAAGTGCTGAAACAGCTTCTTTGATATTTGATGATGCTGATTCGGAAACGGCTGAAACAATATCTGTATCATCACCCGAAATATCGACAGACAGCTTACCTTTAAGCTCAAGCACGATTCTCTGTGCAAGTTTAGGCCCTACACCCTGCGCTCTTGTAACAGATTTATGATCTCCGTTTGAAACTGCAAGAGCAAGCTTTTCGGGTGTCATTTCCGACAAAACAGCAAGTGCCGCTTTAGGACCTACACCTGAAATTGCAATAAGCAGTTTAAAACAATCAAGCTCCTGTAAATCGTAAAAACCGAACAAGTCAAGAGCATCCTCTTTTACCGAAAGATATGTATAAAGAGTAACTTTATTACCTGTTGAACCGATTTTTTTTAATGTGTTGAGCGATGCATTACACTTGAATGCAACACCTGAACATTCCACAGCAACGCTTGATGCGTCAGAAGCTATTATATTGCCTGTAATCGAATAAAACATTTTATCACCTGTAATTTAACATTCCCAATGCAGAGCCGCTTGAATGAGCGTGGCATATAGCCATAGCGAGGGCGTCTGCGGTATCGTCGGGTTTTGGTACTTTTTCTAAATTAAGCAAAAGTCTGGTCATTTCCTGCACCTGTTTTTTTTCTGCCCTGCCGTAGCCGACAACACTCTGCTTAACCTGCAGAGGTGTATATTCAAAAATCCTGACATTACGCTGTCTTGCAGTAAGAAGAATTACACCTCTCGCCTGTGCTACGTCAATAGCAGTTTTTGCATTTGTATTGAAAAACAGTTTTTCAATAGCCATAGCATCCGGTGAATATCTTTCAATAATTGCAGAAAGCTGCGCGTAGATATGTAACAGTCGGTCATTAAAATCGGTGTGAGCATCTGTTGTAACAGCTCCGAAATCAAGCACCTTAAAATGATTGTTTTTATACTCAATAACTCCGTAGCCAACAATGGCATATCCGGGGTCTATACCCAAAATTATCAAAAGTACACCACCAACATAGCATAATTCATCTTAGTATAGCACAATAGTTTAAAATTAGCAAGTAATATATAAATATTTAATTATTGATTTTTAATAAGTTGTATGATATTATTTTACATACCATAACACCTTGGAGGTTAATTATGTCAGATTATTTACATATGCGTCATGGCAACGATTCACAAAGAGAAGAGCTTTTAGCTCTTTTAAACAAAACCTTTGAATTTACAACTGCGGAAAATCAGTTTGAAACACTTATTCCGAAGCTTTACAACGAAGAATATCATCCGGCACAGAATAACATTATTCTTGATGTCAACGGCGAAATGAGAGCAGCTGTAGGCGTTTATTACAGCAATTTGTTTGTAGGTGATGAAGCTCTCAAAACAGCAGGTATCGGCAATGTAGCAACCCATCCCGATTACAGAGGTGAGGGCTACATGAAATTCTGTATGGCTCTTGCTATGGATGAAATCAAGCAGAGCATGGCAGATATTGCAATACTCGGCGGTGCAAGACAGCGTTACGGTCATTACGGTTTTGACCATGGCGGTGCAAGATATGAATTTACATATTGCAAAGAAAATGTAACAAGAAAATTTCTTTTTGATAAAAAATCAAAATTCACAGCAAAACTTATAGAAAAAACAGATTGCGATATTCTTGCTAAAATCACAGAAATCTATAACAGCCGAGCTTATAAAGCTGAAAGAACTGCAGAAACAATGTATGACATATTAAAGACATGGAATGCAAATCCTTATGCAGTGTTTGAAGATTCTGATTTTAAGGGCTGGGTTGTATTTAACCGAGAGATGGATTGTGCCTACGAGATTGGTTATGCAGATAAAAATGATATTGAAGAAATTGTTATCTGCGCACTTGAAACTTGCGGCAAACAAAGCTTTAAAATTGAAACAGAACCTTTTGATGCAGAACTTTGCAGATTCCTTGGTCTTAACGCAGAAAATTTCACCGTTATAAATTCTGAAATGTACAACATTATGTGCTATGAGAATGTGATAAGAGCACTTCTTAAATTCAAAGCATCTTACACAAAGCTCAATGACGGTGAATGTGTGCTGTTTATCGAGGGCAACAAGCTCCCTGAACAGATTAAAATTTCCGTTAAGGATAACAATGTTACAGTTTGCGAAACAGATGAAAAACCCGATCTTGCATTAAGACATCTTGATGCTATGCGTCTTGTTTGCGGACTTTATTCCGACAGAAGAAATGATTTAAATCCTGCTTGTGCATCTTGGTTCCCTCTCCCCCTTTATATTGCTCCCTCAGATACGGTTTGATTTAAATTATAAAAATTAACAGAAATTTAATTTTTTTATAACACAAACACAACAGATATGCATATGTCATTATTGCGTTAAGCTGTAAATTATGCTATTATTGTACCAAGGTGGTGTTTTTATGAAAAAATCCCAATTTATATTCAAAGCAATAGATGTGGTTTGTGAAAAATCACAAAACCCTTTTAATTATGACAATATATACTGCATAAAAGATATCCGTTTCAGCGACAATGATGAAAAGTTGTCAACAGGTGATTTATATTTCAATCCTTTGATTCTTAAAGACGGCAAAAAGCATCCCATAATCGTCAACATACATGGCGGTGGATTTGTTATGGGTGATAAACGTTACAGAAAAACTCTTTGCGAATATTATGCAAGCAAAGGTTATTATGTATTCAACGTCAATCATCGTCTGCCACCGGATGTTGATATTTTCGGTTGTGTAAATGACGTTGTTGACGCTGTAAACTACATAGAGGTTCTTGCTCAGGAATACAGTATTGACACAGACAGAATTGTAGTTACAGGTGATTCCTCGGGTGCATATCTCGCGGCACAGATTGTCGTAATAAGAACAAATCCCATTTTTACCGAAAAAACTAAAGCAAAGCCTGTAAATTTTGATATTGCGGCACTTTTGCTTCACAGCGGACCTTATGATATGGAAAGCATGATGTCTGTTGAAATGCCTATGGGAATTATTCCGGAACTCGCATCTATGCTTGTCGGATATGACCTCAAAGAAGACATGAGCGACATCAAGGACTACAAATATTTTGATTATATGTCCCCTATCAATTTCGTAAATGAAAAATGGTGTCCCGTGTTTATCTCCTGGTCGGATTCCGATATAATATGCACAAATCAAGGCCGTCCGATGGCTGAAAAGCTGATGAAATATTGTCCCAAAGTATCAACATTCTATGCAGAAGGACTTTCAAACGGACACTGTTTCCACCTTACAATGAAAAAAGACATTGCAATGCAATGCCTTGAAAACAGTATGAAATTTATTGAAGATTTGTTCGCAGAACAGGAAAAAACAGTAACAGCATAAAAAAAATAACAGAGATAAGCATTTACACTTATCTCTGTTTTATAATTCTCTATTTATCGCCGCGTTCACGAATTATATATCGTGTAGGCGTGCCCTCAAGTCCGAAAACCTCACGGATTCTGTTATCAATATAGCGCTGATAGCTATAGTGGAACAGTTCCTTATCGTTGACAAAGCAAACGAATGTGGGCGGCCTTGTTGAAGGCTGAGTCATATAATAGATTTTCAGTCGTTTACCTTTATCGGTAGGCGGCTGAACTCTTGTCTGTGCCTCGGCAAGAATCTCATTAAGTCTGCCTGTTCTTATACGCATTGCATTCTGTGCATCAACAGCATTTATCAGTTCAAAAAGCTTGTTAATTCTCAATCCTGTCTTTGCGGAAATAAAAATTATAGGTGCATATGACATAAATGAAAAATCATTCATCAGCTTTTTGCGGTAGGCATCCATTGTTTTACCGTCTTTTTCAACAGCATCCCATTTATTTACAACAATAATACAGCCTTTACCCTCCTCGTGAGCTATACCTGCAATTTTAGAATCCTGTTCAGTAAAGCCCTCGGTAGCATCAATCATAATTACGCACACATTTGACCTCTGAACAGCCATAATTGCACGCATTACGCTGTATTTTTCAATTGTATCGTCAACCTTTGATTTTCTGCGAAGACCTGCAGTATCAATAAGTAAAAACTTACCGTATTGATTTTCAACTGCTGTATCAGTTGCATCACGGGTTGTGCCGGCTATATTGGAAACGATTACGCGTTCTTCACCGCATATTGCGTTAACAAGTGAGGATTTACCAACATTGGGTTTTCCGATAATTGCAACCTTAATTGAATCATCGTCATCTTCTTCTATTGCAGCATCTTTAATATATTTAAAAACCTCATCAAGCAAATCACCTGTGCCGTGGCCGTGAGCAGCGGAAACACCGATAGGATCACCTAAACCGAGATTGTAAAATTCATAGATTTCTACAGGCGGAGCGCCGATAGTATCGCACTTGTTTACACAAAGAACAATGGGTTTACCGCTTTTCAAAAGCATTGTTGCCACTTCTGCATCGGTTGCAACCACACCTGTTTTTATATCGGTAACAAAAATTATAGCATCTGCACTGTCAATGGCTATCTGGGCCTGACGACGCATCTGCGAAAGAATAACATCATCGGAATAAGGCTCTATACCGCCTGTATCAACAAGCAGAAAGCTTTTACCGAGCCATTCACAATCGGCATATAATCTGTCCCTTGTAACACCGGGAGTATCATCAACAATCGCAATTCTCTGACCGCAGAGTTTATTAAAAAGTGTTGATTTACCCACATTAGGTCTGCCAACTATTGCAACAATAGGTTTTTCCAAAACTGCAACCCCCTTCTATTCATAATAATACTTTTATACAACACCAAAAAGGCGGGGAAAAATTTCACCGCCTTTAATGTAAGAATCAATAGAGATTATTCTTCTACGCTGATAACCTGTCTGCCGTTGTAGTAGCCACAGTTAGCACATACTTTGTGTGTTTCTTTGTATTCGCCACACTTTGAACATTTCTGGAGAGAGGGTGCTTCCATCTTCCAAACACTTGAACGTCTCTTATCTCTTCTTGCACGAGAAACTCTTCTTGCAGGTACTGCCATTATAAAAACCTCCTAATAAATTACACCTTATTCATCATCGTCTAAAAGCTGTTGCAACACGGCAAGCCTTGGGTCAATCGGCTTTTTGCAGCTGCATGTGCGCTCATTAAGATCTGTTCCGCAATACGGACATAAACCTTTACAATCCGGTTTACACAAGAACCTTGCAGGCATAGAAAGATAAACATCCTCCTGCACAAGCTCATCAAGATCTAAAAGCATATTCTCAACTAAAATAAATTCATCATTATCTTCATCATTAAGATGTGAAACGAGAAGATGCTCCATAGGAACGCTTAGCTTTTTAACTATATCTTTGGCACACTTTGCACATTGAACCAAAACTGAACATTCAACATCAGCTTTTAACAAAACTATACTGTTAGAACTCTTAATACGACCTTTTACAGTAATGGGAGACGAAAACATTTCATCTTCACTGACAAACTGATAGTCAATATCAAGCACACCATCGTCTTCAAAAAAGCGACGCAGTTCAATATTCATCTGCAAAGTCCTCCAAAATACGAACAGGGTATATTATATATTCATTTTACGGTTTTGTCAATAACTTTTTGATATTTTTTTACCGCAAAACGGGAATTTTGTAATTAATTATTTAAGTTCACAGAATGAAAGAACGCTTGCAGGAATATTTTCTGTTTCTGTTGAAACTGTGAAAGTAAACTTAACATCAGCATCTTTTGAAAGAGCATCAACTTTTTTAAGGAAATCTGCAAGTTCGTTATAATCTCTTGAACCGATGCGGAGAGTTGCATCTACAAGAATATCGGTAATATCGTGGTCGCCTGCACAAAGACCTGCAAGCAAGCCGTAAAAAGCGTTAAATCCCTGAATATCGTAATGTTCAGCGGAAACAAGTCTTACGCTGGGCTTAACATCGTATCTGAGAGCTTCTTTCTGCTCCACACAGATAACGTGGCCCTGAGAAGCCTGATATGCTTCGTCGATAAGAGCGATGAGTTTCTTTGTTTTTCCGCTGCCTTTTGTTCCTGTAAGTAATGTAATCATTTGTATTTCTCCTTTACTTTATAATAATGGGTTAACCGTCAATTCTCTTTGAAAGGCTGTATGCCAAATCCTCGTAGCCGGGTTTGCCGAGCAACGCGAACATATTTTTCTTGTAGCTTTCAACACCGGGCTGATCAAAAGGATTTACACCCAGCATATAGCCTGAAACAGCACAAACCTTTTCAAGAAAATATATAAGATAACCTAAATTATATGCATCCATTTTGTCAACTTCAAGAACAATATTGGGAACATTACCGTCTGTATGAGCAAGTATTGTGCCCTCAAATGCTTTTGAGTTAACATACGACATAGTCTTATTTGCAATAAAGTTAAGACCGTCGCTGTTGTTTTCATCTTCTTCTATAACTATGTCGCACTTCGGTTCATTGAAAACAACGACTGTTTCAAATAACTGACGCTGACCTTCCTGTACATACTGACCGAGTGAATGAAGATCTGTTGAATATATTGCAGAAGACGGGAAAATACCCTTATTATCCTTGCCTTCGCTTTCGCCGAAGAGCTGTTTAAACCATTCATTCATCATTGTGAAATCGGGCTCATAGCTAACCATCATTTCAACATTCTTGCCTTTTCTTAAAAGAATGTTTCTGATAGCTGCGTATCTGCAGCAATCATTTGAAAGAACATCCGTATTTTCGTATTTTTTCATAGCGTCATATGCGCCGCCCATAAGAGCGTCAATATCAACGCCTGCAACTGCGATAGGAAGAAGACCTACTGCTGTAAGAACAGAAAATCTGCCGCCTACGTCATCGGGTACAACAAAAGTCTGATAGCCTTCTTTGTCTGCCATTTCTTTAAGTGTACCTTTTGCTTTATCTGTTGTTGCATAAATTCTGTCTGCAGCTTCTTCTTTACCGTATTTTTCAATAAGAAGAGCTTTGAAAAGTCTGAATGCAACAGCAGGCTCTGTTGTTGTGCCTGATTTTGAAATAACATTAACAGAAAAATCACAAGTTTTGCATATTTCAAGTACCTCAGAAATTTCTGTAGGACTGAGTGAATTACCTACAAAGAAAATTTTGGGAGTATCCTTAGCAATTACGTTGTAATTTTTTGACTTACAAAATTCAATAGCTGCTCTTGCACCAAGGTAAGAACCGCCGATTCCGATTACAACAAGAACATCGGAATCTTTACTTATTTTTTCTGCAGCAGATTTAATCCTTGCAAATTCTTCCTTATCGTAATTTTCGGGAAGATTGAGCCAACCGTGGAATGCGTTACCTGCAGCAGTTGCTTTGTTTGAATAAAGTTGTTCGTAAGCAGCTTTGACCTCTTCTTCAACAGCGGCAATATCTGCATCGCTGACAAAGGAAGAAAGATACTTACTGTTAAGTTTAATCGCCATTGTGTGTGCCTCGCAAAATAATTAATTTGGTTTATTATACTATGTATTTTAAAATTTTTCAATAGAAATTTGGATATTATTATAATTTTTTTAATTTTTTAAGAAAATGCAGTTAACAATTTAAAAAATGAATCAAAGAAATTCATTTTTTTCACAGCAGTATTAGTTTTTATATCGTACTCACTTATCACCTCATCATCAAGGTATACTTTCACCTTTCCCACACTCAAACCTGATTCAACGGGAGCTTCTATACTGTCAGGCAATTCAATTTTTACATTAATTTCTGAATTATTACTTTTATTAACAAGCAGTGCGGACAAAGAAGGAAATTCAAGTGATACACTATCCTCTTTACCGTGTGTTACATTAAGATCACGTATAAGTTCAGAGTCAAAAACAGGCTGAACAATTTTATAGTTAGCAAATCCCCAGTTAAGCAGATTCTGTGCGGAAGCAAACCTGTCATTACTGTTATCACTACCTAAAACAACGGCAATAAGCTCCATTGAATCTCTTTCGGCTGTGGCACAGATACAGCATCCGGCTTTTTCGGTTGTACCTGTTTTAAGACCTGTAATACCGTTATAAGAACGCACAAGTCTGTTTGTATTTACAAGCTGAGTTTCGCCGTTTCTCAAAGAATCCATCCACGTTGTAGTATACTGCTTGACAAATTCGTGATTTGCCATAAGCTCCCTTGCCATCAATGCAATATCATACGCTGTGGTAAGATGTGTTTCAGTCGCATCATCAAGTCCTGAGCAGTTATCAAAATTTGTATTCTTCATGCCGAGCTGTTCTGCTTTTTTGTTCATTTCTGACACAAACGCTTCTTCACTACCACTCAGATATTCACCTAAAAGAGTGCAGGCATCATTTGCGCTGTAAATACAGGTTGCTTTCAAAAGCTCCTCAACAGTCATAACCTCTCCCTGTTCAAGCCATATCTGTGAGCCGCCCTTTGCTGCCGCAGTTTCGCTACAGGTTACTTCATCAGACATTTTTATTCTGCCCGAATCTATTGCTTCGCAAACAAGTAAAATTGTCATTATTTTTGTAACGGATGCCGGATAGAGCTGTTCATTTTCATTTTGAGCGTAAAGCACCTTCCCTGTTGATTTTTCCATAAGCACAACTGCTTTTGCATAGGTTTCTATCTGAACATCCGCAGAAACAGCCGAAATATCTATTGTTTCATCAGAAATATGAGAATTTTCGATATATTCATTTATTTCCGTAACCGAAATCTCTGTTGCAAAAACTGAAAAACCGAAACTCAACAACATAAATAATGCCAATAAAAATGTAATTCTTCTTTTCATTTATAACACACCTTTATATAATTACTTTACTGAATTTTATGCCGCGGCTTGTTTTATTATACTTGCTTTTATCGGTTGTGTTGTTTATAATATATAAAGAGATATATTTTATTTGAAATGATGTGATAATAATGAAAGCTGCAATATATACACTCGGATGCAAAGTAAACCAGTATGAATCCGAAGAAATGAAAGAAATGCTTACAAAAAACGGCTATCTCGTGGTTGATTTCAAAGATGATGCTGATGTATACATTATAAATTCCTGCACGGTTACTGCTGAAAGCAACAGAAAAACAAGACAGGCTGTAAGAAAATTCAAGACAACACATCCCGATTCGGTTGTAGTTATGACAGGCTGTGTACCGCAGGCATTTCCCGATGAAGCACTTGCTGTAAAAGAAGCAGATATTATTCTCGGAAATAAAAATAATCACTTATTAATTACATCTCTTAATAAGTATTTCAGCGAGAAAAAAAGCATTGTAAATATTTCCGACCATAAAAATGACGACAGCTACAACGGCGGCATAATTACTGAGTTTTCGGGACATACAAGAGCATTTGTAAAAATTCAGGACGGATGTAACCGATTCTGTTCGTACTGTGCAATTCCTTACGCAAGGGGCAGAAGCAGGTCAAAAGCTCTTGATGATATTAAAACAGAAATCAAATCCCTTGCCGAAAAAGGCTTTAAAGAGGTTGTTTTCGTTGGCATAAATCTTTCCGCATACGGCAGAGATATAGGTTACACCCTTGCAGATGCGATTATTGCCGCAGAAAATACTCAGGGAATCGAAAGAATCAGGCTCGGCTCGCTTGAACCTGACCACATCACCGATGAAATGATAGACGTTTTT
Organism: Acutalibacteraceae bacterium; assembly: GCA_045535305.1. Lineage (GTDB taxonomy): Bacteria > Bacillota > Clostridia > Oscillospirales > Acutalibacteraceae > UBA1081. The sequence goes on along the minus strand of JAZSLJ010000073.1, from coordinate 59,637 downwards.
GCATCCTGCAAAAAATTCTGTCCGCAGTTCCACATATCATTACAAAGCGGTTGCGATACAGTCCTTAAACGAATGAACAGGCATTACAATTCTGCAGAATATGCACAGCTTGTATACAAATTAAGAAATACTTTTAAAGACACCTCAATTACAACCGATATAATTACAGGCTTCCCCGGTGAAACAGAAGATGAATTCAGACAGACGGTTGAATTTGCAAAAAAGATAAAATTTGAAAAGGTACATATTTTCCCCTATTCAATCAGAGAAGGTACAAAAGCCGCTAAAATGGATTGTCAGGTTCCCAATTCTGTAAAAAGTGCGAGAGCGGCAGAGCTTTCCGCTGTATGCGAAGAAATAAGATCAAATATTTTCAATAATATAAAAGGTAATACATATTCGGTATTGTTTGAAACACCAAAAAACGGTTATCAGTGCGGATACACAAAAAATTACACTCCGGTTATGGTAAAAACGGATATCTGCCTTACAGGGCTTATCAAAGATGTTGAAATCACAGATGTTTGTGGTGAAAACTGCATCGGTGAATTAAAAAATTAACTTTTTCTTTACTTTTTATTATACTTATCTTGAATTATGTGTGATTTAATATAATCACAACCGTGATACTTCATAAAGGAGATTATACAAATGTATACTGTTCTTGTTTGCGATGACGATTCGGCTATTCTTGAATCCATTGAAATCTATTTAAAAGCAGAGGGCTACAACATTATAACAGCCTGCGACGGTGTTGAAGCTCTTGAAAAAATAGAAGCAAATGAAATCCATTGTCTTGTGCTTGACATTATGATGCCGAGAATGGACGGACTCAAAACGACGATAGCAATAAGGAAAAATTACAATTTTCCTATTATTCTGCTTTCGGCAAAAAGTGAGGATACGGACAAGATAACAGGTCTTGGATTCGGCGCCGATGACTATGTTACAAAGCCGTTCAACCCCCTTGAGCTTGTTGCAAGAGTCAAATCGCAGATAAGACGTTACAGTATGCTCGGAAGCATGAAGAAAAGCGAAAATATGCTTATAACAGGCGGTCTTGCACTCAACAGAGACAGCAAAGAGGTACTTGTTGACGGTGAAAGTGTTACACTAACTGCCAAAGAATACAGCATATTGGAATACCTTATGCTTAATATGGGAAGAGTTTTATCGGGCACTCAGATTTATGAAGCGGTATGGAATGAGCCGGCCTTTCACACCGAAAAAACTGTTACGGTTCACATAAGGAACATTCGGGAAAAAATAGAAATCAACCCGAAAGACCCTAAATACTTAAAGGTGGTGTGGGGACTTGGCTACAAAATCGAAAAAATTTAAACACACATTATTTTCAAAAGCATTATGTCTGCTACTTTCTGCATTAATGTTTTTTTCTGCAGCTTTATGTGCTGTAATGTTCTTCCAATCTATTATAATTTTCGGACCTGAAGATTATTTAAAAGGTACTAATCCTACCTTTTACAACACATTTGCATTCCAAGACGAATTCGCAGGTGATGCTTATAAAATTTCTCAGCTTGCAGACAGTGATTTATCCGTTACGGAAGAATTAATCGATTCTCAGGCTGAAACAACCGTCAACAAAGCTGTTGAAAAATATCTGAATGAAAAAGCGGATATAATCAAAGCAGAGCTTGAATATGCAGTAAACAATTATGATGAATCATATTTCAATTATGAATATACCGCAGAATGGATAACCGTACCCGACAATCAGAATCAAAAACCGATTGTTGAGGCAGAAAGCACTTTTGGTGAAACAACAACGGTAGCTATGCCTAAAAATGTGGAAGCGGCAAAAAAAATTCTTGAAACAGCAAATGGCAAGGATTTTCTTAATTATGAAGCTCTTGTAAGAAATGAGGCTTTTGATTATGATTTTTCGTATGTATCTGATGTAGTGTACACTTCTGATAACTCAACGTTTACGGTAGATTTTTCTGCAGATAATTTAAAATATTCACAAGCACAGATAAAAACACAATTTCTTGCACAGTTTTATAATAACAAAAAAGCATTTCTTAACGACAGAGCTCACGACACATACAGTTACGTATACGACCTTGAAGAATTGATAAATTTCAAATACTACGCAGAGGATTCACAAGGCACCGTATACACAAACATTGACGGTGAGTTTGACCCGTCAAGTGTATCAAATCACGATGTTTATGCATATTTTGACGGAAAAGACACTACTATACACGGTTTTACAGATGCCAAAGCCACAAAAGACCGTCTGACTGCTTATCTTCAATTATCAAGCGGAAAATGTGTATATATTTATATGGAAGATGTTATAGGCAATAATGCAAAATATGATGTCTACCGTTCTTTGTACGATTTGTATTACAGAACTATTGACCTTTCTGCAACTGCATTAATTATTGCATTTATAATAAGCCTTACGTTGGCAATAATATTCCTTACATCATTTGCTTGTGCCTGCGGTCATAAAAACAATATCGACTCCCCTGTGCTTGCTTTGATTGACAAAGTACCTACCGATATTCATTTTATATTATCATTCGGTCTTATTACTGCAGGTGTACTGGGAATGTATGCATTATTGGTTTATCTGTTGTATGATTTGCCCGACCCTTACGAATATTTCATTCTTTTGAAATACGGACTGACAGCTATTGCAACATTATGCTGGATTGTGTTTGCGGAATGGGTTGCATCAACCGCAAGAATCAAAAAATGTGGTCTCTCATTCTTCAGAAGAACACTTATTGCAAAATTTATAAACTGGAACATAAAAGGGTTTAAAAAACTCAAAAACAAAATCAGCACAGTTTTTGCATACAAACCAAAAATTCTTACAACAAAAACAATAATCGCAGTTATAGGTTACGTGTTAATAAATATTGCACTTATTCTTTTTGCAATCGGCGGTTACTATTTTGTAAGCGCAGGCGAATTGGCATTATTATCGATTATTGTTATGCTTATATTCAACGGCATTGTTGCATATTTCGCAGTAAAATATATTACAATGCTTGATAAGCTGATTGATGCATCCTGCCAGCACAAAGAGGTTGATTTCGGTGCAGAAAAAGCACCTGCATCATTGGCTATACTTGCAAACAACCTTACAAACACCAATGCAGAGCTTGAAAAAGCCGTAGCTAAGGCAGTAAAAGATGAACAGATGAAAACGGAGCTTATTACAAACGTTTCACACGATTTAAAAACTCCCCTTACGTCATTGATAACATATTCGGATTTACTTTCAAAATGTGAAATCACCGATGAATCTGCCCTTAAATACACAGAAGTAATACACAGACAGTCTATCAAGCTGAAAAGACTTATTGAAGACCTGATTGAAGCATCAAAGGTATCAACAGGTAATGTTACACTTAATATGTCAATTCTCAATCTATCGGAGCTTGCAATACAGGCAACTGTTGAATACGCTCCCGAAACAGAGAAAAACGGCAACGAGATTGTGTTCAATGAACCTGATAATGCTCCGAAAGTTATTGCTGACAGCGCAAAGACCTACAGAATAATATCAAATCTTCTGAGTAATGCAAAAAAATATTCAGCACCGAATACGAGAATTTATGTTTCGGTATACACTGACGGTGTAAACGGATATTTTGAGGTTAAAAATATTTCAAGTGAACCGCTTAATATTTCTGCCGATGAGCTTACGGAAAGATTTGTACGCGGCGATAAATCAAGGTCAAAAGAAGGTAACGGTCTGGGACTTGCAATAGCAAAGGATTTATGCGAACTCCAGAACGGAGAACTGAAACTCATTATTGACGGCGATCTGTTCAAAGCTATAGTCAAGCTCCCCTGTAAACAGGAAGATACTGTTAGTGAATTGACAATAGAACCTACAGAAGAATAAAAATTGACCGTATGGCTTAACTGTCATACGGTCATAATTTTATTTTAAATCTTCAATTATCATTTTTGCAATTTTGTAAACATCGCCGCATCCGAGAGTGATTACAATATCACCGGGCTGAGCAAGCTCCTGTACGCGTTTTGATACTTCCTCAAAAGTGTTATACCATTCACTGCCGGGAATTTTTGCCGCAAGATCGGCAGAATAAATATTGTAAGTATTCTTTTCTCTTGAACCCATAATTTCGGTCATAACTACTTTATCGGCAATAGAAAGAACCTCGGCAAAATCATCAAGCAGCATAGCAGTTCTTGAATAAGTAAAGGGCTGAAAAACTGCAATAACCTTTTTATAATCCATTTGTTTTGCGGCTTCAAGTGTTACTCTGAGCTCCGTAGGATGATGAGCGTAGTCGTCAACTATTTCAATACCCTTATATTTGCCTAATTTATCAAAACGTCTGCCGGCACCATAAAAATCATGGAGCAAATCAATAGCTGTTTTTGCATCAACTCCGGCATAAACAGCAGATGCGATTGCCGCAAGAGCGTTATATATATTATGTTTACCGGGTACGGACAATGCGGCTCTGCCCTGCTTTTCACCTTTATAATAAACATCAAAACAGGAATATGCGCCGTTTTCCAGTGAGAAATTATCAGCATACCAATCATTTTTACTGTCATGACCGAATGTGATATAGTTTTTATCACCTGTTTCTGCAATTACCTTTAAAGTATCCTCATCATCGCCGTTATAAATAACGGTTTCTGCCATAGATGCAAACTCAACAAATGAATGACGCAGATTATCCATTGTTTTGAAAAATTCAAGATGGTCTTCATCAACATTGAGAATTACACTGCATTTGGGTGAAAGCTCGAGAAATGTATTTGAATATTCACAGGCTTCGCAGACAAAAATATCAGATGTTCCCGTGATTCCGTTTGTGCCTGTCATAGGTAATTTGCCGCCGATAACTGCTGAGGGGTCAACACCTGCATTTATAAGTATCTGAGTTAGCATTGACGTAACGGTTGTCTTGCCGTGTGTACCGCTTATACCGATACAGTTACCGAATTTTCTTGAAACCGCCCCAAGCAGTTTTGAACGCTCAAATGTCGGTATTCCGCTTTCAAATGCGGCAATCAGTTCGGGATTGTCTTTCTGTATAGCGGCAGTATATATTATCATTTCAGCACCTTGTATATTCTCTGCCTTCTGACCGAGAACAACAGGAATGCCAAGATTTCTTATTCTTGCAAGAGTATCTGTTTCATTATTATCTGAACCTGTAAGTTCATAGCCCTTTGAGTGCAGAATTTCTGCAAGAGGGCACATTCCCGAACCGCCAATGCCGATAAAATGAATTTTCTTTACTTTATCAAGGTATTTATCTGCTTCAAACAATTAATTCATCTCCGTTAACAATATATTGATTATTCAATAGGTATCTCAATAGGATGTCTTTGCTGGAATATGGTTACGCTGTCAAAGCCTGCTTCTTTTGCCGCAGACATAGCATCTTTTATGCCCACGCCGATATCTTTGGCATAATGTGCATCAGAACCGACAGAAACATGCTTTCCGCCAAGCTCTTTAAATCTTTTAATTGTACCGATTTCAGGTGAAAGCCTGTCAATTGGCTGACGAAGACCTGCGGAATTGATTTCAAGTGAAATATCCTTTTCCGCAGCAAGCTTTAAGATTTCATCAACCTGTGTACTGTACTTGCTTATATCTTCCCTTATATTATTCTTTGAATAAAGATAACGGAAAGGATAAGTAAGATGTGCAAGGATATCGAAATTACCCCATTCAAGCATAGTCAGAATCTCACCAAAATATTCTTTCAGCTCTGCTTCAACGTCCATATTTGAAAAATCATCTATATAATAAAAGTCTTTTCTGTCCCTCAGATTATGAACAGAACCTATTACAACGTCAAATTTCTGCGATGCAATTATTTTTTCGGCAGTAGGTATATCATACGCCGGCTGACCGAGCTCAATACCGTTAAGAACAAGTAATTTACCCATAAACGCACTTTTTGCCTTTGCAATTTCAAAAAATGCCTGCCTTACATTTCTCTCCCCGTTGTCCTTATAAAAGGAATCAACCTCACAATGATCTGTAAATGCAACAGCACGCATATTCTTGTTACACGCCGCATCACACATATACACAGGTGAATGATTGCCGTCAAAGGAATTATCCGTATGAGTATGCATATCAACTAAATTTTTATAAACCATATCTATCACCACACAAAAAGTTACTAACTATGTTACCACAATCTTACTTTATTTACAATATTTTGAAAAAAAATTATTGAAAATTTTGTAAAAACAAGTTAAAATAATACCGAGGTGAGTGTTCATATGGAAATTAAAATAAAAGCTGCCGCAAAAGTAAACCTTATTCTTGACCTTACAGCTGTTCTTGAAAACGGTTATCACAGTATATATACGGTTATGCAATCGGTAGGTCTTTACGACACCGTAAGCATAGAACTCAACGACAGCGGTAAAATCAAATTATCCTGTTCCCTGCCCTATATTCCCGTAACAGAAAAAAACACTGCCTACAAAGCCGCAGAATACTTTTTTGAATACATCGACGATAAAACTCACGGTGCAACAATTCATATAGATAAGCTCATCCCCGTACAGGCAGGCATGGCAGGTGGAAGCGCAGATGCCGCCGCCGTTTTAAAAGGACTTAATCATATTTACAAAAACAGATTAACCGATGATGAGTTGTATCAGCTTGGTGAAAAAGTCGGTGCTGATGTACCATTCTGTATTGCAGGCGGAACAAGGCTTTGCCTTAACAAAGGCGAGGTAATGGCAAAATTGCCCGATTTGCCCGATTGCTATATGGTAATTGTCAAGCCGGAGCAAGGCGTTTCCACAAAAGCAGCATACGCAAACTACGATGCCGCAGAATGGATAAGGCATCCCGACAATGAAGGATTTTTGTTTGCCGCAACTCAGCAGGATTTAAAAACAATGTGCTATAAGGCTTCAAATGTGTTTGAGCAGGTTGTTGAGGTCAGCGACAGAGTAAAGATAAAATCCGTAATGCGTAATCACAACGCAATGATGGCTATGATGACAGGCAGCGGAACTGCAGTATTCGGAATCTTCGAAAAAGAAAAGGATGCCGCAAAATGTGCCGAAGCATTAAAAAATAAATTTAAAAATGTATACGAAACAATCCCCGTAAACAAAGCAATTGAAATAATTGAATAATTCAGAAAAAAACCGTCTATCATTCATTTGACAGACGGTTAATTTTTTTGAAAGGAACATTATATGACAAAACAGAAACATAAAAACCTTACCATTGGTGCATTGATTGCTCTTGCTTTTTTACTGATTTACAACATATCTGCCTTTGCGTATCAATGCAAAACAATCCGCGACGATGTGATAAGACTGCACGTTATTGCAAATTCCGATTCAGAATACGATCAACAGCTTAAACTCAAAGTACGGGATGCTATACTTGAACAATGTCCGAATATTTTTGACGGCACCGTTACACCCGAGGATGCAAAAGAAAAAATCGCACCAAAGACGGAGGATATGGCAAAAATTGCTGAAAAAATAATCAGAGAAAACGGATACGATTATACAGTTAAAGTAACACTTGAAACCGAATATTTTGACACAAGGGTTTACGATAACACAGTTACATTACCTGCAGGAAAATACCTTGCATTAAAAATTGTCATCGGAGAAGGTGCGGGCAAAAACTGGTGGTGCGTGATGTTCCCTTCACTTTGTTTGCCTGCGGCTGAAGAAACTGACACAAAAAAGCTTGATAATGTATTCAATGATAATCAAAAACACATAATTCTCCAAAGTGAAAAATATGAGATAAGATTCAAAATTATTGAATATGCAGAAATGATAAAAAACTATTTATCAGGCAAAGAATGAATAAAACAATGAATATTCAATTTCTGAAATTTGTTTAAAACTGAGTCTGCAAAGCATTTAAGCTTTACGATTTTTGCACATTTGAGCCTGTTTTTAAACATTTTAGACAGAGTTTTGAACATTTTGGTGTTCAAAACTCTTATTGTAAAGAATTTTAACTTTACACATATTTTATACATTCAAACTTGTAAAGTTTTTTATCTTTACAATCACAAGAAAAGGCGTAAAGCATTAAACTTTACGCCTTTTACTATTTTATTTGCGTTATTTTATCGCCTTTTACAAGAAAAACCCTTTTTGCGTGTTCTGCAAAGAATCCGTCGTTAGCAATAGAATCTGTATAGAAATCATCTATTACAACATCCTCGCCGAATTCTTCTTTTAATGCAAGAATTTTGTTCTGACGCATACATATACGGGTTATTTCACCTGTATTACTGTCAATCTTGGAGCATACCGCGTACTTTATCCCAAGTCTTTTTGCTATCTCTTTAATTGTAAGCTCGGGTGATGCGGTTAAAATTACATCGTCATCCTTACGGACATCGTTGTAAAAGCTTTTAATCTTATGCATATGCTCATCCCAGAATTTTACTGTGAATTCCTCCCAATTATCATAATCACAGTAGCATTTTTTTATAACCGGAGCATAGTCATTCATCATTTGCTCAACAGTTATTTTTCCGAGTTTGTATTTAGCAAATGCAACGATTACTTTCGGAATGAAGCGGACAAAAGTATGATTCACTTTAACATATTCGATAAAGAAATCCCAAAAACTTTCGCCGTCATAAATCGTGTTATCAAAATCGTAAACATTCATGAAATTATTATACAATATATTTATTAAAATTTCAATCTTTATATTGAAAAAATATACCATATGTTGTATAATGTTTTTAATATTTTTTTGAGGTGATTTTATGCTTAACGAACCCCAGATTGGTAAGCTTATTGATAAAATAGGCAGATTTACCGAGCTTTTAGAGCCTATGATATTTGAAACACAGGCAACAATCGATTTTGCTCAGTATGTTACAAAGGACAGGCTTCACGAAATTCCCGACGATTCTCTGTTCTCTGCTGTTGAAAGAGGCTCAACATGGTACGGAAAAGATGCTTACAGCTGGTACAAAACATCTTACACTGTCCCCGAAGATCTTGCAGGCAAAGACCTTTTCATCAAGCCCCACATGGAAGGCTATGAGGCTCTTCTTTTTGTAAACGGCAGAACAATGGGTACATTTGCAACAAAAATCGTTTACACAGGCCACGGCAACCATTACTGTGATATGATTAAAAAGAATGCAAAAGCCGGCGAAAATCTTAACATCATTATCGAATATTACGGCGGTCATGATATGCCCGGCTGTCATCCTTATGAAGATGCCTGCATCAAAAATTATAATTTCCTTTACAACGGTGCCGATATCTGCACAAAGAACTATGAAATTCAGGAATATTACTTTGACCTTTTGACAGTATTACAGCTTGCAAAATCTCTTGATAAAGACAATTTTATGAGAGGCAAAGTTGTAAATGCTCTTTATGAGGTACATAACAAGGTTCTTTACGCACTTGAAGATACAGACCTTGAAACATTTATGAACGGTATCAGAGCATCTGCTCCCGCACTAAAGGCTGTTCTTGCTATGAAATCTGAGGATTCAGCTCCCTTTGCAGGTCTTATCGGTCATTCACATATGGATACAGCGTGGCTCTGGCACGTTGGCGAAACTGAAAAGAAAGTTACAAGAACATATGCAAACGCTCTGAGTCTTATGGAGCAGTATCCTGAATATAAGTTTGTTCAGTCATCTGCCTGCCATTCCGATATGATAAGAAAGAATTATCCTGAACTTTTTGAAAGAATTGCAGAAAAAGTCAAGGAAGGCAGATATGAACCCAACGGCGGTGTATGGGTTGAATGCGACTGTAACATCACATCCGGTGAATCAATGATTCGTCAGTTTCTCTGGGGACAGAGATTCACAAGAAAATATTTTGATTACACCTCAGACTGCTTCTGGCTTCCCGATACATTCGGCTACTCTGCAGCTATTCCCCAGATTATGAAGGGATGTGCTGTTGACTATTTCCTTACAACAAAGCTTTCATGGAATGATACAAACGACTTCCCCTATGATACATTCAACTGGGTTGGTCTTGACGGCACAAGTGTATTCACACATTTCAACAGAACACATATGTTCCCCGATGCCGCAACAATGGTAAGAGAAACAAAGGGATGGATGCGTCAGAAGAGCGTTACAAACAAGCGTTTGCTTTCCTACGGTTTCGGCGACGGCGGCGGCGGACCTCAGTTTGAAATGGTTGAGCTTGCAAAGAGAATTGAAGACCTTGACGGTGTTGGCAAAGCAAAGCATACAACAGTAAGCGACTTTATGAAAGACCTTGAAGCAACTGCCGCAAATCCCAACACATACAAGGGTGAGCTTTATCTTGAGCTTCACAGAGGTACTCTTACAAATCAGCATACTATCAAAAGAAACAACAGAAAATCCGAGCTTGCACTCCGTGATCTTGAAATCCTTACAGTAAACGAGGCAAGAAAGAACGGTACTGCCGCATCAAGCGAAAAAATTGCTCCTCTTTACGAAACATTACTTATAAATCAGTTCCATGACATTCTTCCCGGTACTTGCCTTGCAAGAGCTCACGTAGAAAGCCGTGAACAGACAACAGCACTTATCAACGATGCAACACAGCAGATTGAAGCTATTGTCAACTCCGAAAGTAATGACAGCGTTACATTCATCAACACTCTTTCATTCGACAGAAACGATGCAATCTTTATGCCTTATGAGGGCTATATTGTTGACGCTGACTGCAAACAGCAGGTATATAAAGACCTTGACGGCAACAAAAAGCTTATTATAAGCGGAATTACAGTTCCTGCGATGTCTTCTGTTACTGTTAAGATGAAACAGGGTGAACCTGCAACTGCAAGTGTATTCACAGCTGATGCAAACGCTCTGGAAACACCTTTTGCAAGTGTAAAATTCGCATCAAACGGCACAATCAGCTCATTTATCGACAAAACTGCTGACAGAGAAATCGTCGGCGATGGCTACAATCTCAACACATTCCTTATGGCTGAGGACTTACCTTCATCATGGGATAACTGGGATATTGACGCTGATGTTCAGAGTAAGTTTGAAGATGCATCTGAGATTGTTTCAAGAGAGGTTGTATCAGCAGGTGCAGCAGCTTACATCATCAGAAGTGAATACAAGATTTCTGCAAAATCTACTATCAAGCAGGACATGATTTTCTTTGCTGACTCAGCAGAGGTAAGATTTGATACTGTTATGGATTGGCAGGATGACCACAGACTGCTCAAAACTGCATTTGATACAAACATCAGCGAAGACTTTGCACGCCATGAGATTCAGTTCGGTTATGTTAAGCGCCCCACAACACGCAACAACTCCGAAGAACAGGCTAAGTTTGAGGTTGTAAACCACAAGTATACTGACCTTTCCGAATCAAGATACGGCGCAGCACTTCTCAACGATTGTAAATACGGTATTTCTGTTGAAGGCGGCAATATGCGTCTTTCACTCCACAAGGGCGGTACACATCCTGATGCTCTCGGCGACCACGACGGACTTCACAAGTGCACATATTCTCTCCTTCCTCACAACGGCGGTTTTTGCTCTGAGAATGTTATAAGACCGTCTTATATGCTCAACATTCCCGTTATTGCGGCAAAGGGTGAATATACATTCGATGCACTCTGCGGTGTAGATAAGTCAAACATCTTTGTTGAAGCAATTAAACCCTGTGAAGATGCAGAAAATGCATATATTGTGCGTATGTACGAAGCTGAGGGTACAAGAACAAATGCAACACTCTCCTTCCCCTGTGCTAAAAAGTGCGAAATCACAAATATGCTTGAAGAAACACAGTGTGTACTTGACAACATGAATGTTTCATTCAGACCTTTTGAAATTAAAACTATCAAGGTTTATTATTAAGGTGATATAAATGACAATATTTGAAAAAACTGCCGAAATTGATCTTACCGATATTGACATATCCAACATAAGTGAAAATATCAGTAATGCAGGCGCTATATTTGAAACGGTTAAAAATACCGTTGTTGCATATATTACGGATGCAGGTATAAATCTTGTGCTTGCTGTAATTCTGCTTATTGCAGGCTGGAAAGTTATAAATCTGTTTTCAAAGAAAATCAAACAGGGCAAAATTCTTACAAAAATTGAGCCTACAACAAGGTCATTTTTAAGAAGCTTTTTAACGATTTTCCTTAAAGTTCTGCTTGTTATAACAGTTGCGGCACTTATAGGAATACCGATGACTTCAATGGTAACGATTTTAAGCTCCTGTGCTCTTGCTATAGGACTTGCATTACAGGACAGCCTTTCAAATATTGCCGGCGGATTTATTATTACTGCATTCAAGCCGTTTGTTGTCGGTGATTACATAAAATTCGGCAGTTATGAAGGTACGGTAAAATCAATAAACATTTTCTATACTAAAATAACTACCGTTGATAACAAAATGATAATTATTCCTAACGGTAATATTTCATCTGATGCACTGACGGACTACAACGCATACGGTACAAGGCGTGTTGATATTGACATTACTGCCGCGTATTCCGAGGATTCGGATAAAGTAAAAAAAGCACTTCTTGATGCGGCGGCATACAATGAAAATGTACTTGTTGAACCCGCACCTGTTGCTGTACTTACATCTTTTGATGACAGCGCAGTTGAATATCAGCTGAGAGTATGGTGCAAAACAGATATGTATTGGGATGTAAAATTCAATCTTACAGAAAGAGTTAAAAAAGTCTTTGATGACAGAAATATTCAGATTCCGTTCCCCCAGATGGATGTACATATTTCAAAGGAATAACAAACTTGATATAACAAAAGAATCCCGTAGGTATCGAACCTACGGGATTTTTCTATAGTTTAGTCTCTGCACATCAGTCAGTTATTGTCTTGCTGGTCTTCTCATTATATCAATTTTTCCGCAAACATCAAGAACCGCAAAAATAAATATTTATTTTGTCCGTATGTAAATATTTATTTTTTCTATGCTCTGCTCTATATGTATTGCATTTCTTGACATTTGCAAAAAAATTGATTCGCTCTGACCGTCAGCAACGGCAACCGCCTGCCAGCTGCACAAATTCAATATCAACCGAAGGAGGTGAAAGGAGGTGGAACAGATGTCAAACGAGCTTATAAGAATTATAAAAAGAGAAGCTCTCCAGAACGCAATAGACGAGCTGGAAAGCTTCACTTTAAAACTTGTTAAAGACTTCGGAGAGGACGCGGATCCTCAAGATGTTGTTGACAAGCTCAAAGAGATTAGAAAGAACATCTAATCTCAAAAAGGGGTGAACGGCGGTGTTCACCTTAAGTTTATTATATCACAATTTTTCAAAATGTAAAGGAGTAATTTAAGATGTTTTTCAATTTTGTTAATGACTTACCGCCATTCAATGAATATTATACAATTATCAATTACTCAAGGCAAAGATGAACAGCGAAACCGCCGAATTCTTCTTTAAGATAGATAAATGTCATTTTGCCTTTATCATCATATCTTACTGAATCGTAATCAAGTGCTACACCCTTGCGTTCAAGGTATGCAACGGCTTTATCCATATAGTTTGTCTTGATTGCGATATGTCCCATTGTGCCTCTGCCGTTATTTTTCATAACCTCAATTTCACTTGTACAGAAATAGCTTACAGGAATTTCATTCTGTGCAAAATTAAATGCATTTGTGAACATATCGGCAACAGCCTTTGCCTGTTTTTCATCTTCGCAGTTGATTGCAAGGTGTGCAAGCTTGAAGCCGAGCATATTTGTAACAGCTTCTTTTGTAAGTGCTTCGATTTCATCGAATTTGCCTGCATTGATAAGTGTATCCTTAACCATCCAGCTACCGCCGCAGGCAAGAATTTTATCACAGTCAAGATAGCTGTTTATATTGTTAGCATTAATTCCGCCTGTAGGCATAAATTTGATACCAACATAAGGTGCGGCAAGAGCTTTTATCATACTGATACCGCCGAGATTTTCAGCAGGGAAAAACTTAACAACATCAAGTCCTAATTCAATAGCGGCTTCAATATCGGATGTTGTGGGACAGCCGGGAGTTACGGGAATATTTTTATCCACGCAGTATTTAACTATTTTTGCATTAAAGCCGGGAGTAACAATAAATTTTGCACCTGCATTTACTGCTCTGTCAACCTGCTCGGTTGTAAGAACGGTACCTGCGCCGACAAGCATTTCGGGAAATTCCTTAGCCATAATTGAAATTGCTTCTTCTGCTGCAGCAGTTCTGAATGTAACCTCAGCACAGGGCAAACCGCCTTTGATAAGAGCATCTGCAAGAGGAACTGCATCCTTTGCGTTATCAATTTTAACAACCGGAACTATACCGATTTTACTTAATGCAACAAGAACATCATTCATTTTTATTTCTCCTTATCTGATTTTATCAGCTTTCGCAATAGCTTCCCAGAGTCCGTTAAGATAAGTAGCACCTAAAGCTCTGTCAAAAAGACCGTAGCCGGGTCTGCCTGTTTCGCCCCAAATCATTCTGCCGTGGTCAGGTCTTACATAGCCGTCAAAGCCGTTATCGTAAAGGGCTTTCATTACTGCATACATATCAATACTGCCGCAGGAAGAAAGATGCGCTCTTTCCTCAAAGCCGTTTTCAAGAACAGCAACATTACGCATATGAGCAAAGTGGATTCTTCCCATTTTTGCATATTTAGCCGCCATAGCAACAACGTCATTCTTATTTGAGCAACCGAGTGAACCTACACAAAGTGTAATTCCGTTGTGGGGGTCGTCAACAAGACTTAAGAATTTATCAAGATTCTTTTCGTCTGTAATAATTCTGGGTAAGCCGAAAATGCTCCAGCACGGATCATCCTCATGAATAGCCATATTGATATCACACTCTGCGGCAACGGGAATAACTTTTTCAAGGAAATATTTAACATTATCCCAAAGGTCGTCTTCTGTCATAGCATTATACTCTGCAACAACGGAAGCGAGCTCGTCCCTTGAATAGCTTGCATCCCAACCGGGAAGAGTAAGGTCAGAATCACTTTTAAGAGGGTCAACCTTGTCAACCTGTTCCTGATAATATACGAGTGATGTTGAGCCGTCGGGCAGAACATGGTCAAGCTGAGTTCTTGTCCAGTCAAATACAGGCATAAAATTATAGCATATACACTTTACACCTGCTTCACCGAGTCTTCTTATGTTTTCACAGTAATTCTCGATATATTTATCTCTTGTGGGTTTGCCCAATTTGATGTCCTCATGAACGGGAACACTCTCGATAACATCAAATTTAAGACCTGCATCCTCTGTAAGCTTTTTAAGCTCTGCTATACTTTCTCTGCTCCACACTTCACCAACGGGAACATCATAAACCGCAGTAACAACAGAATACATACCGGGAATCTGCCTGATATTTTCGAGTGTTACCTTATCGTCTTTACCATACCAGCGAAATGAAAGTTTCATATTATTCACCCTTTTTTATATTTATTATATCATTAATATACGCATTTAATATACGATTATCAGGCAATTTTGTCAAGCCTGTACATATTTAAGTTTTATATTTTTTCACACTTATAACAAGTTTATTCTTTTTGGTCGTGCGAAGTGTTCCGTCAAAAACGAACCTGCCCATTCCTCTTACGGAAATTATCTGCTCAGACTTTGGTACAAATGAAGTATTTGCAACTACCCTGCCGTCGCAGAAAACTTTTTCGGAATTTATAAGCAACTGACTGTTATTACGTGATAAATTATACACAGACGAAACAAGAACATCAATTCTCTGTGATGAAACAATAAGTTCTTCCTCATCAAATTCGGGCAAAACTGCCGCAGATACAGAATCTGCAATTTTACATTTTACTGTTGTATGCTTTATGCTTTCAAGCTCATTTACAATATAATCTGCGATTGAATCAATACAGATAACAACTGCCGCATTCTCATTTACAAGAATATCCCCGAGCATTTCACGGTTTATACCAAGACTCATCAATGCACCTAAAAAATCGCGATGTGTAAGGTTGTCCGCAAATTTCCTGTTAACAGGTGCAATTTCAACATAACTTACAGGATACGATGCATCATATCCAAGCTCATCTTCGTTACCGAAAACTGCAATTTTTCTTTCCGCATTTTCATAGCCGCCGAAAAAATGATATTTTACGGGATATTTTTCGGTCTGCATTTCGCTCTGCTCTGCAATATTGAGAAATTTTGAGTATTCCCATATATTTTTGTTATATGAATTTAACGCAAGGTCAAGCATTTTTCTTTTTATCAGTTTTAATTCTTCCATATCACTAAAAAAATAGCAGCAGTAGATTCTGCTGTTTTAAAATTAAATTATTCTGTGCAGAAAATATTTCCTTTTATTAAAGTATACAACTAAAATAAAAAAATTACAATAGATAATATGTTCACAGCGGTAATTTATAAATCAAATCGTATACAGTCAGAAAAATTACACCGGGGATTCCGCCAACAGTACAGCAAAATGCGGAAAAAAGATTTACTGGCAGATGAATACTTAAAAATTCGCCTATCAGATTAACGGCAAACAACGCAGAGCCGCCTTGCAGTAATGAGAAGAAAAGAGCCTTGAACAGATGCCCTGATCTGTACATAAAAAACAAAATTAAAAAAGCAGAAAAAGAAAATACAAAATATACCATAAAAGCCTCATCCCTTTCATAAAATTAATATGAAAGAGTATGTCTTGCATATTCCTGCTAAGATTATTTTTTCAAAACACGATTATAATATAAAATGAGGTGTTGATTTTGGATAGCTTATCAAAAACATATGAACAATACTGCTGCATAAAAGGACACAATGTAGCATTTGAAGAAATCACTTTTCAGGACGGAACAAAAATTTACCGTTGCGCTATGCATTCAGTCTGCAAAGAATGTAATAATGACATTCTCAAAGCCCGTTTTGTTAAAAAGAGAATAAATAAAGATAATTGACATTCATAAAAAAAATAGTATAATATATCTGTATATTTAATTTAAGGTGAGTGAAAATTTTGAGTATATATTTTCTCAAACCCGCTCTTAAAGAAACAATCTGGGGCGGCAACAAACTGAAAAACGGCTACGGAATGGAATCCGACCTGACTAACATTGCTGAAGCATGGATGCTTTCCTGTCATGAGGACGGTGAAGCAACCGTTATTAACGGTGAATTTGCAGGCGAAACTCTTTCAAGAGTTATTGAGCACAAATTAGGTCTTGAATGTCTCGGTACAAACTGCAGTGAGTTCACAAGCATAGAGGATTTCCCTATTCTTATAAAGCTCATTGATGCTGATGACAGACTTTCGGTACAGGTTCATCCCGATGATGAATACGCTGCGGCACACGAAAAAGATGTAAGAGGTAAAACAGAAGCCTGGTATATTATGGACTGTGATGAGGATGCAGAGCTTATTTACGGTTTTGCTGATGATATAAGCAAGGATGAGTTCCGCACAGCTATTGAAAACGGGACACTTCTTGACAAAGTTAACAGAGTAAAAGTAAAACCCGGTGATGTAGCATTCATTTCTTCGGGTACACTCCATGCTATCGGCAAAGGTATCCTTCTTGCAGAAGTTCAGCAGAGCTGTAACACAACATACAGAGTATTTGACTATAACAGAACAGGTCTTGACGGCAAACCCAGAGAGCTTCATATTGAAAAAGCTGTTGACGTTACAAAATGCTGTATTCCCGAAAACAGTCTTGACCCTGCAGGTATGCCCGTAAAACACGACGGCTACACAAGTATTCTTCTTGCAGAGTGCAGATATTTCACAATGACACTTATTGACACCGACGCTCTCTACTGCGGTGATGCAGACGAAAAGAGCTTTACATCTCTTATCGTGCTTGACGGCGACGGAGAAATCAAGTGCGGTGATGAAACATACACAATCAAAAAGGGAGACAGTATCTTTATACCCGCAAACAGCGGCTCTTACTACATATCCGGCAAAACAAAAATCTTACTTTCACAGGTATAAAATGTCAATTATAAGCGCACACGAACTGACAATGGAATTCCTTGACAATGTTCTTTTTGACAAAGCTTCATTTGACATTCAAGAACATGACAAGGTTGGTCTTATCGGCAGCAACGGCTCCGGTAAGACCACATTATTCAAGCTGATTGCTGGTTTACTTGAACCTGCAACCGGCAATATTTTTGTGTCCTCAACTGCAAAATGCGGCTATGTGGAACAGCATGCCTGCGCAGATTTTTCAAAAACGGCAAAGGAAGAAATGCTGTCTGTATTTGAGCATCTTATGATAATGGAAAAAGAGCTTGATGAACTGCACAGATTGATTGACGGCACACCCGAAAATTTATCCCAACTAATTGATAAACAGTCTGCCCTTACTGAAAAATATCAGTCTGAGGGCGGACTTACATACGTTTCAAGAGTGAATTCCATGCTTACAGGTCTGGGATTTACTCAGGAAGAACAGAATTTGCCCGTAGGTGAACTCAGCGGTGGTCAGCGTACAAAAATATCTTTAGGAAAACTCCTTTTATCCAATGCCGACCTTATTCTTCTTGACGAGCCTACAAACCATCTTGACATAAAAAGCGTCGAATGGCTTGAGGATTTTCTTTCAAAATACAACGGTACTGCGCTTATTGTATCTCATGACAGATATTTCCTTGACAAGGTTACAAACAAAACGATGGAAATTGAGCATAAAAAACTCACTGTCAGAAAAGGGAATTATTCGGTTTTTGCTAAACTCAAAGCGGAACAAAAAGAAGCAGAAGCTCGTAAATATACTCAACAGGCAAAAGAGGTTGCACGAATCGAAAGTATGATTGAGCAACAAAAAAGATTCAACAGAGAGCGAAACTACATTACCATCGCAAGCAAACAAAAGCAGATTGACCGCATAAAAGAGGATATGGTTGCTCCCGAATCCGATGAAAAAGCTTTAAAATTGAGCTTTGAAGCCGGAACGGTTAGCGGTAACGATGTAATAATGATTACAAATTTTTCAAAATCTTACGGCGACAAGGTTTTGTTTAATAATGTAACACTGAATATATACAAAGGTGAGCGAGTATTTTTATTAGGCTCAAATGGTTGCGGAAAATCAACTTTTCTTAAAGCTGTGCTTGGAAAAATTGCACCAGACAGCGGTTTCTGCCGTTTTGGTGCAAATGTACAGATAGGTTATTTTGACCAGATACAGGCAACTCTTGATTCTGACAAAACAATTTTTGACGAGATTTCGGACAAGTTCCCCACTCTTACTAACGGTGAAATACGAGGATATTTAGGCGCTTTCAAATTCAAAGGCGACGATGTTTATAAGATTATGTCAGAGCTTTCCGGCGGTGAAAGAGCAAGAGTTGCATTACTTGAACTCATGCTCAAAAAGCCCAACGTGCTTATACTTGACGAGCCTACAAACCACCTTGATATAGCATCAAGAGAGGTACTCGAAGAAGCTCTTTCGGGTTATGACGGTACGCTTTTCTGTGTATCTCACGACCGTTTCCTTGTAAACAAGCTGGCAACAAAAATTCTTATATTCAACGAAGGTAATCTAACAACATCTGACGGCAGTTATGATGACTACATTGCCACTCTTACCGCCACAGAAAAAACTTCTCCGAAAGCTGAAAAGAAGCCTAACGAATATCAGTTACGTAAAGAAAAGGAATCCCTTGAACGCAAGAAAAAAACAAGAATAAAGCGTATTGAAGAAGAAATTGAAGTTATTGAAAACAGAAAAACCGAAATTCAATCAATTCTTGAACAACCCGAAACTGCCGCAGATTATGAAAAACTTATACAGCTTACCGAAGAATTAAACGCCCTTGAGCGCAAACAGGAAGAACTGTACGGTGAATGGCTGGAATTAAATGCATAATTTTTGCATATTTTATCTTTTATACACATCAATATACACAAAACAAAGCTCTCTGCATAATTTCCTGCAGGGAGCTTTAATTATACAAGCATTTATTTTATATTATATATACCATTGTGTATTTCAACAATATTTCAAAAAAATTCTCATAAGTATGATACAAGTTAACAAAGTTGCATAAATATTCAAAATATTATTGACATTGTGCCGTAAATGAGTAAAATGGTATTAGTAAATTTATACGCAGAGGTATAAGCAAAATGACTAAGGTATTCATTGACGGAAATCAAGGCACAACAGGTCTCAGATTATTTGACCGATTAAGCCAACGTGAAGATATTACACTTATGCATATAAGTGATGAAAAACGCAAAGACCCGCAGGAGCGACGACGTTTTATAAACGACAGCGATATTACATTTCTCTGTCTGCCCGATGATGCGGCAAGAGAGTCTGTTTCTCTTTGCGAAAATGACAAAACAGTCATCATTGACACATCAACAGCACACAGAATCTCTCCCGATTGGGCATACGGTTTTGCTGAGTTGTCAGAACAGCACAGAAGCAATATAAAAACATCAAAAAGAATTGCCGTACCCGGCTGCCATGCAAGCGGATTCATTTCGATTGTTTATCCTCTTATCGCATCGGGAATTATGCCAAAAGACTACCCTGTTGTTGCTCATTCTCTTACAGGCTACAGCGGCGGCGGCAAAAAGATGATTGAACAGTATGAAAACGTAAAAACAAATGATCTGTTTGCCCCCAGACAGTACGGTCTTACACAAAACCACAAGCATCTTAAAGAGATGAAGGCAATTACAGGTCTTGAAATTGCTCCCATATTCACTCCCATAGTCGATGACTATTACAGCGGAATGGCTACAACAGTAAATCTTTTTACAAATCTTGCAGGGAATGTAACTCTCGATAAAGTTCACTCTATGTTTGCAGATTTTTACAAAGACAGCCGATTCATAACTGTTCTTCCCCTTCACGGCGGAGAAGAAGCTGTAAACTTTGTTTCGGCAAACGAGATGTCGGGTAAAGACAGTATGAAAATATTTATTTCCGGCAACGATGAAAGAATTTTTATAACAAGTATTTTTGATAATTTAGGCAAGGGTGCATCAGGTGCCGCAATTCAGTGTATGAACATTTCAATGGGCGCCGATGAAACAAGCTCTCTTGTACTTTGAAAGGAATTTTAACATGGAATATATCAACGGCGGTGTTTGTGCCGCAAAAGGATTTAAAGCAAGCGGTATTCATTGCGGAATCAGAAAAAACAGAACAAAAAGAGACCTTGCACTTATCGTAAGTGATAAAAAGGCTTCTGCGGCGGCAATTTACACACTCAATCTTGTAAAAGGTGCGCCCATTTATGTTACAAAAGCAAACATTGCAGACGGAACAGCTCAGGCTGTTATCTGCAACAGCGGTAACGCAAATACCTGCAACGCAAACGGAATTGAAATTGCAGAAAAGATGTGCGAACTTACTGCTGATGCCGTTAACGTAAGCAAAAATGATATTATCGTAGCATCTACAGGTGTTATAGGTCAGCCTCTTGACATCACTCCTATTGCAGACGGCATGAATGAGCTTGTAAACAATTTAGGCTATAACAACAGTGGTGATGCGGCTGAAGCAATAATGACAACAGATACTACAGTTAAAGAATTTGCAGTAAGCTTCAATATAGGCGGCAAAGAATGCAAAATGGGCGGTATTGCAAAAGGCTCCGGTATGATTCACCCCAATATGGCAACAATGCTTGTTTTTATCACTACCGATGCTGCAATTTCACCCGAAATGCTCCACAAAGCATTATACTCAGATGCACAGAAAAGCTTTAATATGATAAGCATTGACGGCGACACCTCCACAAACGATATGGTTGCTGTTATGGCTAACGGTATGGCTGAAAATGCAGAAATTGTTGCAGAAGGTGCAAATTTTGATGTTTTCTGCGAAGCTCTTGCGATGATTACCGAAAAACTTTGCAAAGCTATTGCAAAAGACGGCGAAGGTGCAACAAAGCTTGTTGAATGCTTTGTAACAGGCGGTAAAGATTGGAATACAGCTAAAACTGTTGCAAAATCCGTTATCTGTTCTTCCCTTTTTAAAGCAGCTATGTTCGGCGCAGATGCAAACTGGGGCAGAGTGCTTTGTGCAATCGGTTACAGCGGTGCTGTCGTTGATGTTACTAAAATAGACGTAAGCTTTACATCAGCAAAAGGTACTGTTGTTGTTTGCCAAAACGGTGCAGGCGTGGATTTCAGCGAAGAAATCGCAAAAGAGATTCTGCTTGAAGATGAAATAAAAGTAAACATTAATCTCAACAACGGTGATGCTTGTGCAGTTGCAAGAGGTTGCGATTTAACATATGACTATGTAAAAATCAACGGAGATTACAGAACATAAGGTGAACAATATGAATATAACAAATCCCCAGAGAGCTGAAATTCTTACACAGGCTCTCCCCTACATACAGAAATACAGAAACAAGACTATCGTTGTAAAATACGGCGGCAACGCAATGATAAGTGAAGAGCTTAAAGATGCGGTTATCGGTGATATCGTTCTGCTTTCACTTATAGGCATAAAAATTGTCCTTGTGCACGGCGGCGGTCCCGAAATCAACGAAATGCTGAAAAAAACAGGCAAGCAGTCAGAATTTATTGACGGTCTGCGTGTTACTGACAAGGAAACTGTTGATATTGTTCAGATGGTACTTGCAGGTAAAATCAACAAAAACCTTGTAAACCAGATTCACAACAAAGGCGGTAAAGCAGTTGGTCTTTGCGGTGTTGACGATCACATGATTAAGGCTGAAAAGCTTGATGACGTTCACGGATATGTGGGTAACATCACAAATGTCAACACAGAGCTCATCACAAGCCTTATTGAAAGAGATTATATTCCTGTTATCTCTACAATCGGTTACGATGATGACAATAACACATACAACATCAATGCAGATACTGCTGCTGCTTATATCGCAGGTGCTCTTAAAGCAGAAAGCCTTATAAATATGAGCGACATTCCGGGTCTTCTCCGCGACAAAGATGACCCCGATTCACTTATCAAAAAGCTTTATGTAAGCAACGCTCCTGAGCTTATGCACGAAGGCGTTATCTCCGGCGGTATGATTCCGAAGGTACAGTGCTGTACCGAAGCCATAAGAATGGGTGTTAAAAAAGTGTTTATCATTGACGGAAGAATCCCCCACTCCATTCTTATTGAAACTCTCACCGATGAAGGTATCGGTACAATGTTTGTAGAATGAGGCAGTTTTATGACAGTTATTGAATCAGATAAAAAATATATAGCCAACACATACGCAAGATACCCCATAACAATCGTAAGCGGACACGGCTCTGTTGCTGTTGACGAAAACGGCAAAGAATACATTGATATGGGCAGCGGTATCGGTGTTAATGCATTCGGATATTGCGACCAAGAATGGGCTGACGCAGTTTCAAAACAGCTCAATACCATTCAGCACACTTCAAATCTTTACTACACTGTTCCCGGTGTGGAGCTTGCAAAACTCCTTTGCGAAAAATCGAGTATGAAGAAATGCTTTTTCGGCAACTCCGGTGCAGAAGCAAATGAGTGTGCAATAAAAACAGCAAGAAAATACTCTCTTGATAAATACAACAATCCTGACAGAAATATTATTGTAACACTCAATCAGAGTTTTCACGGAAGAACTCTTGCAACTCTTAAAGCCACAGGTCAGGATACATTCCACACAACATTCGGACCGTTCCCCGAAGGCTTTATTTACGCTCCAGCAAACGATTTTGACGCACTTAAAGCTGTCTGCAACGATAATGTATGCGCAATTATGATGGAAATTGTACAGGGCGAAGGCGGAGTTATAACTTTAGATAAAATTTTTATAAAAAAAGTATATGAATTTTGCAAAGAAAGTGATATACTGTTAATAGTTGACGAAGTACAGACAGGAAATGGCAGAACAGGCAGAATGTACGCATATCAGAATTTTGATATTTTACCTGATATCGTATCAACAGCAAAAGGTATTGCAGGCGGTCTGCCGATGGGTGTTTGTATGTTCGGAGAAAAAACAGCAGATACTCTTACTCCCGGCACACACGGCTCAACATACGGTATGAATCCCGCTGTTGCAGCAGGTGCAGTAAGTGTTGTAAAAAGACTTACTGATGATTTTCTTGCAGAGGTTGTTAAAAAAAGCGACTACATCAAAGCAAGACTCGGTGAATGTAAAAATGTTAAAAGCGTAAGCGGTATGGGTCTTATGCTCGGCATTGAAACCACAAAAGAATCAAAAGAAGTTGTTGCAAAGTGCATTGAAAGAGGTGTTCTTCCTCTTACGGCAAAATCCAAAATCAGACTTTTACCGCCGCTTAACATTTCCGATGAGGAACTGAAAAAAGCGATGGATATTATAACGGAGGTCATTGAAGAATGAAGCATTTATTAAAGCTCGGCGATCTTTCGGAAAAAGAAATTCTCTCAATCCTTAATCTCGCAGATCAGCTCAAATACGAGAAAAAGCACAACATTGAGCATCATTACCTCAAAGGAAAAACTCTCGGTATGATTTTTGCAAAGTCATCAACAAGAACAAGAGTGTCCTTTGAAGTAGGTATGTACGACCTTGGCGGCTCTGCTCTGTTTTTAAGCAACGCAAACACTCAGCTCGGCAGAGGTGAACCTGTTGAGGACACAGCAAGAGTTCTTTCAAGATATCTTGACGGTATTATGATAAGAACTTTTGACCAGGAAGATGTTGAAACACTTGCAAAATACGGTTCAATTCCGATTATCAACGGTCTTACCGATTACTGCCATCCCTGTCAGGTACTTGCTGACCTTATGACTATCCGTGAATTCAAAAACACATTCAAGGGTATGAAGCTCACATTCATCGGCGACGGCAACAATATGGCAAACTCGCTTATAGTAGGCTGTCTTAAAGTCGGTATGGAAGTTGCGATTGCTTGTCCAAAAGGTTATGAGCCTGATGCAGATATTGTCAAATGGGCAGAAGAAACCGGCAGATTCACTCTTACAACAGATATTTATGAGGCTGCAAAGGATGCTGATGTTCTTTATACAGACGTCTGGGCTTCAATGGGTGAAGAAGGCGAAGCTGAAGAAAGAAAGAAAATCTTTAACGGCTATCAGATTAATTCTTCTCTTATGGCAGTTGCACATAGCGATGCTATGGTATTACATTGTCTTCCCGCACACAGAGAAGAAGAGATCACAGCAGAAGTTTTTGAAGCTCACGCTGACGAAATCTTTGAAGAAGCTGAAAACAGACTTCACGCACAAAAAGCTGTATTAGTTAAGCTTATGCGCGATCAGTACATGGAAAAGTAATAATTTTTACTCTGTAAAATTTAAGTATATTTTCAAATAAAGGATGATTCTTATGAAAAAAATGTACATCGTTCTGCAGGATGGACACATTTTCGAGGGTAAAGGCTTTGCCGCTTCCGGAGAAGTTACAGGTGAGCTTGTTTTTACCACCGGAATGGTTGGCTACATCGAAACACTTACTGACGCAGGTTATTACGGTCAGATAGTATTGCAGACCTTCCCGCTTATCGGTAACTACGGTATGATTTCAGAGGACAAGCTCCTTGATAAATCCGTAGTAAGCGGTTATGTTGTAAGAGAGTGGTGCGAAAAGCCATCCAACTTCAGATGTGAAGAAAACATATTGCCTTTCCTTACAGAAAGCAACATTGTTTCAATTTATGATGTTGACACAAGGGAAATTACAAAGATTATCCGTGAAAACGGTGTTATGAATGCTTGCATTACAGATGACCCTTCAAAGGTTGATTTAAAAGCACTTGCCGAATACAAAATCAAGGATGCTGTTAAAGCTGTAAGCTGCACTGAAAAGTCTGTAATCACAGCAGAAAACGAAAAATACAAGGTTGCAGTTCTTGATTTGGGTGCAAAGCTTTCAATCGAAACAGAGCTTCTCAGCCGCAACTGCACAGTTATTACACTTCCTTACAACACTACAGCAGATGAAATCCTTGCATTGGGTGTTGACGGTGTGGTTATATCCAACGGCCCCGGAGACCCTGCTGACTGCGGTGCAATAACAGAAGAAATCAAAAAGCTTATGGGCAAAGTACCAATGTTTGGTATTTCACTCGGACATCAGCTTATGGCTCTTGCATCTGGTGCAAAGACTGAAAAGCTCAAATACGGCCACAGAGGTTCTAACCAGCCTGTAAAAGAAATTGCAAGCGGTAAGGTTTCTGTTACAAGTCAGAATCACGGTTATGCTGTTGTTTCCGATTCGGTTGACAGCAAAATCGGAACAGTAAGCTTTATAAACGTTAATGACAACACCTGTGCAGGTATTGATTATACAAACAATGCATTTTCCGTTCAGTTCTATCCGGGCGGCGGCGAAGGTTCTACAGATGCAGTTGTTCTTTACGATAAATTCGTTTCACTTATGGGAGGTGCCAAGTAATGCCACTTAATAAAGATATTAAAAAGGTACTTGTTATCGGTTCCGGCCCTATTGTTATCGGTCAGGCTGCCGAATTTGACTACGCAGGCACTCAGGCTTGCCGTATTCTCAAAAGCGAAGGTCTTGACGTTGTACTTGTCAACTCAAACCCTGCTACAATTATGACCGACAACGCAAATGCTGACGAAATATATCTGGAGCCTCTTACAGAAGAAACTGTAATGAGAATCATTGAAAAAGAAAAGCCTGATTCAATACTTGCAGGTCTTGGCGGTCAGACAGGTCTTACAATCGGTATGCAGCTTGCAAAAAGCGGTTTCCTTGATAAACACGGCGTTAAGCTTATAGGTACAAACGCAGAAGCCATTGACAAGAGTGAGGACAGAGAGCTTTTCAAAGAAACAATGGAATCTATCGGTCAGCCTTGTATCCCTTCCGACATAGCAAACGATGCCGATACTGCTCTTGAAATCGCAAGAAGAATCGGTTTCCCCGTTATCATTCGTCCGGCGTTCACATTGGGCGGTGCAGGCGGCGGTGTGGCTTACAACGAAGAAGAACTTATGCCCATTGTAAATAACGGCCTTCTTCTCTCCCCCATTAATCAGATTCTTGTTGAAAAATATATCTACGGCTGGAAAGAAATTGAATTTGAAGCTATCCGCGACTCAAAGGGTAACTCAATAGCAGTTTGTTCAATGGAAAACTTTGACCCCGTAGGCGTTCATACAGGCGACAGTATTGTTATAGCTCCCGCTGTTACTCTTTCAAACAAAGAGTACAATATGCTCCGCAGTGCATCACTTAAAATTATTGATTCACTCGGTATCGAAGGCGGCTGTAACTGTCAGTTTGCGCTTAATCCCGAAACATTTGAATATGCAGTTATCGAGGTTAACCCCAGAGTTTCCCGTTCATCAGCTCTTGCATCAAAAGCAACAGGTTACCCCATTGCTAAGGTTGCAGTTAAAATTGCTCTCGGCTACACTCTTGATGAAATCAGAAACGAGGTTACAGGTTGCACATTTGCTTGTAACGAGCCTACTGTTGACTACTGCGTAATCAAGCTCCCCAAATGGCCCTTTGACAAATTCATCAATGCAAAGCGTAAGCTCGGCACACAGATGAAAGCTACAGGTGAGGTTATGTCTATTGCACCTTGCTTTGAAGCAGCAATTATGAAGGCTGTACGCGGTGCAGAGATTTCGCTTGACACACTCAACCTCAAAAAGCTTGCTGACCCCGAAATTGATATTGTCAAAAAACTCGAAGATGTTGACGATATCCGTCTTTTCACAGTTTTTGAAGCTCTCAAGAGAGGCGTTTCAACTGATGTAATCCATCAGAAAACAATGATTGACGAGTGGTTTATTGACAAACTCAACAATCTTGTACAGTATGAAAAAGCAATAGCAAACGGTCTTACAGATGAGCTTTATATTCAGGGTAAAAAGTACGGTTATCCCGATGCGGCTCTTGAAAGACTCAGCGGTACAAAAGAGCATATGACTCTTGATGCTTCTTACAAAATGGTTGACACCTGTGCGGCAGAATTCAAGGCTTCAACACCTTATTTCTACTCAACATACGACAAAGCCTGCGAAGCAAAAGAGTTGTTAAAAGACAATACAGCTAAGAAAATTATTGTTCTGGGTTCAGGTCCTATCAGAATCGGACAGGGTATTGAGTTTGACTACTCCTCTGTTCATTGTGTATGGACACTTAAAGAACTCGGATATGAAGTTGTTATTATCAATAACAACCCCGAAACTGTTTCAACAGACTTTGATACAGCTGACAGACTTTACTTTGAGCCTCTCACTCCCGAAGATGTACTCAATGTTATAAAGAAAGAGAATCCCGAAGGCATCGTTGTTGCATTCGGCGGACAGACAGCTATCAAGCTTACAAAGTTCCTTGACGATAACGGCTTCAAGATTCTCGGCACATCAGCTGAAGGTATTGATACAGCTGAAGACAGAGAACGTTTTGATGCTCTGCTTGAAAAATTCAACATCAAGCGTCCCAAGGGTATGGGTGTTATCACTCTTGAAGAAGCACTTGATGCGGCACACACACTCACCTACCCTGTACTTCTTCGTCCTTCATATGTTATCGGCGGTCAGAATATGACTATCGCATATAACGATGAAGATGTTTACAAATATATGAACATCATTCTTTCAGGTAAAATCGAAAACCCTGTTCTTGTAGATAAATATATGATGGGTTCAGAGCTTGAGGTTGACGTTATTTCCGACGGCAAAGATGTTCTTATTCCCGGTATCATGCAGCACATTGAAAGAGCAGGTGTTCACAGCGGCGACTCTATTGCTGTATATCCTCCCTACAATCTTCGTGATACAATGAAACAGACAATCATTGACTGTTCAACAAATCTTGCTCTTGCTCTCGGCACAAAGGGTCTTGTTAACATTCAGTACCTTATTTACGATAACGAGCTTTATGTTATCGAGGTTAACCCCAGAGCATCAAGAACTATCCCCTACATCAGTAAAGTTACAGGCGTACCTATGGTTGACATCGCAACAAGAGTTATGACAGGTACTCCTCTTAAAGATTTAGGCTTCGGCACAGGTCTTTATAAAACACCTCCCTACTTTGCTGTTAAAGTTCCCGTTTTCTCATTTGAGAAACTGCTTGATGCTAACTCAAGCCTTGGACCTGAAATGAAATCAACAGGTGAAGTTCTCGGTGTTGGTAAAACTATTGAAGAAGCTCTTTTCAAAGGTCTTGTATCAGCAGGCTTTGAAATCACTCCCAAGACACATCGCAAGGAAATGGGTGTTTACATTACTGTTAAAGATGCTGACAAGCCCGAAGTTGTTGAACTCGCACGTAAATTCCATGACCTTGGTCTTAAAATTTACGCAACAGAAGGAACAGCTAAGGCTATCGGCAGTATAGATATTGATGTAACTGTTGTAAACAAGCTTTATGATGAATCCAACACAAGTATGGATCTTCTTGAAAGCGGCAAAATCAAATATATCGTTTACACAGGCACTCCCCTTGATGTCGTTGACGATTTCATCAAGCTTCACAGACGTGCTCTTCAGCTCTCTGTTGCAACGCTTACATCTATTGATACAGCAAACGTTCTTGCAGACATTCTTGCCAGCGGCTTTAATCAGCAGAATACAGAGCTTGTTAACATCAACGCTCTGCGTTCAGAGCCTATGAAGCTCAAATTTGCAAAAATGCAGGGTTCAGGTAATGACTTTATCTTCTTTGACAACCTTGACGGCTCAATTACTGCTCCCGAAGTTCTTGCAGTTAATTTCTGTAACAGACATTACGGCATCGGAAGCGACGGTATTGTGCTTATTGAAAAATCCGATGTTGCAGATGCAAAAATGCTTATGTTCAACAAGGACGGTTCAAAGGGATACATTGCAGGTAACGGCTTGCGCTGTGCAGGTAAATATCTTTACGACCACGGCATAGTAAATAACACACATCTTACAATAGAAACTCCCGTAGGTCTTAAGAGAATCCACCTTTACACAGAAAACAACAAGGTTACTGCTGTTAAAGTAATGATGGGTAAAGCTGAATTTGAAGCAGAAAAGATACCCACCAACATTACAACAGGCAAAGTTATTGACCAGCCCGTTATTATTGACGGCAAGGAATACAATGTAACCTGTGTATCAGTAGGTAATCCCCATTGTGTAGTATTCGGTACTCACATTGATGCATACAATCTGCAGGAAATCGGTCCTGAGTTTGAAAACGCAAAGTATTTCCCCGAAAAAATCAACACAGAATTTGTAAGAGTTGTTGATAAGCGTACTATCCGTATGCGTGTATGGGAACGTGGCAACGGTGAAACTTATGCTTGCGGCACAGGTGCTTGTGCTGCTGTTGCGGCGGCTTGTGAATTAGGTCTTTGCGAAAAAGGCTCTGATGTAACAGTTAAGCTCAAAGGCGGCGACCTTATCGTTAACTACACAGACGAATGTGTTTCACTTACAGGTAATACAAGCCTTATCTTTGAAGGATTTATCGAGTATTAATAGAAATTGGGCTGTATCGCAAGGTACAGCCTATTTTCAGAGGTGTGAATTATGGAATGTGAACTTACAAACATGATAATGATTGAAAATCCTGACAATGGCGATGTTGTTGTTCAGAAACGTGTAAAATACTGGACAGGAATCACTTTTCCGGGCGGTCATATAGAAAAAGGTGAAAGCTATATACACAGCGTTATACGTGAAGCTAAGGAAGAAACAGGGCTTGATATTAAAAACCCCAAGCTTTGCGGTATTGTGCATTGGTGCCACAAGAATACGGACAAAAGATATTTTGTACTGCTTTTTAAGACAAATGAATATTCGGGTACACTTTTAGACAAAACTGATGAGGGAGAGGTTTTCTGGACAAGCAAGGAATCGCTCAATTCCTTTGACCTTTCACCTAATTTCAATGAATACCTGAAAGTGTTTTTAATCAATAAAACAGAAGCTTTCGGTTTGCACGATGACAACGGTGATGAGGAAATGTATATTCTGTGAGGGATAATATGGAAAATATCGAAAAAAGCAAAGCCCAATATATTAAAATGACCCAAACTCCTATACCAAAGCTTATTACAAAGCTGGCAATTCCTACTACAATAAGTATGCTTGTAACGTCGATATATAACCTTGCAGATACATTCTTTGTATCAAAAATATCAACAAGTGCAAGCAGTGCGGTAGGCGTTGTATTCTCACTTATGACGATTATACAGGCTGCAGGCTTTACATTAGGTATGGGTGCAGGAAGTCTGCTTGCAAGAAAACTCGGTGAAAAAGATAAAAAAGCCGCAGAGGCATACGCATCAACAGCTTTTTATACAGCACTTACAGTAGGACTTGTTATCACAGTTTTCGGACTGATTTTTATTGATGAATTAATGTCATTGCTCGGCGCAACTGAAACAAACATTACATTTTCAAAGGATTACGGTAATTATATTCTTTGGGCGGCCCCGATAATGTGCTCATCTTTTGTTATGAACAACATTTTACGCTCCGAAGGAAAAGCGGCACTTGCTATGATTGGACTTAGCATTGGCGGAATACTCAACATTATTCTTGACCCGATATTTATATTCATGCTTAATCTTCAAACGGCAGGTGCGGCAATAGCAACAGTTATAAGCCAGGTTATCAGCTTTTCATTGCTGTTGATAATGTTCATTTTCAGAAAAAGCAATATTTCGTTAAGTCCTAAAAACATTGTATTCAAGAAAAAAATATACGGGGAAATACTTTTAACCGGTATGCCCTCATTAAGCAGACAGGGACTTGCAAGCGTAGCTACAGTATTACTTAACAGAGCCGCAGGTGTATACGGTGATGCGGCAATAGCGGCTCTGTCCATAGTTGCAAAGGTATGTATGCTCGTTGCGTGTATTTGCATAGGTGTCGGTCAGGGATTTATGCCCGTTGCAGGCTTTAATTACGGAGCAAAAAAATTTGACAGAGTAAAAAAGGCTTTCAATTTTACACTTATTGCCGACACTTCAATAATGACCTTCCTCGGCATTATAATTTTTATTTTTGCACCGCATATATTAAAATTATTCAGAGCAGAAGATGCAACGGTTATAGAAATAGGCACAATCGCTATGCGTGCACAATGTATTTCTTTACCGCTGATGGCTGTAACGATAGTTGCAAACTCGCTTTTGCAGTCTGTAGGTAAATCAATAAGAGCAACTATACTTTCCTGTTGCCGTCAAGGTATATTTTTTATTCCGCTGATACTGATTTTACCTCAATTTTGGGGTTTAGCGGGAATTGAATACACTCAGGCAATATCCGACGGACTGACATTTATTGTAAGTGTGCCGTTTGTAATATGGTTTTTTAAAGGCCTAAAAAAAGAGCAAAAAATTTCTCCGACAGAATAATCTGTCGGAGTTTAGCTTTTATATCAGTCCTTCACCTTTTAATCGCAGTTCATAGAAAAACTGTAACCATTCACTTTTATCTGATACAGTATTTTTAATTCTGTTAAGTGTACGTTTTCCAATCCTTTTATCCAATATAGCAAACATCTGAACAACAGGATTATCCGAAATAATACTATCTTTTATATTATGCTGACGATATTCAGCTAAAGCTTCACAAAATTCATTATCAGTATATTCATCACGCTCATTAACTGGAATACTAAAAAGAGTGTAATGAAAATCTTTCCAATACTCATTTTTTGTAATAGGAGATTTTAACTCTTTTCCATTAGGATATTTTTCATTTTCTATAAAATAACTGTTTACAGTTTCCCAAGAAAACCTTTTCTTAACTTCATCATCAACAAAAACCCTGAAAATGTGGCAACCATCCATTCCCGCATAGGTTGTACACTCATAACGTACCCGACCTTGCAAACATTCAGCCAACATTTCTTTTTCGAGATATTTGCGCATTCCACTCCATGAGCCTAAAATATTTCCCATAACATTTCCTCAAATTTTTTAGTTTTTATCAATAGACAAAGACAGATAGCATACTTACTATCTGTCTTATATTTTATTCAAAATAAACAATGTTCAAATCTGCATCGGCAATCATAAACTGCGGATACTGTGAGAATGTGTCTACTGTCGGCTGTTCATTACATCCAAGTAATTCAAATACAAAAGCACCAATATCTGTGCCGTATCTGCCCATTACGTGAGGGCCGTCTTTTATTGCCCATGTGTATTCGGGGAAAAGAACGTCAGAAAGGTCAACACAGTTATCGGGAGATACTCTTTCGCCCGCATAATTATCACCGAGAGTTTTGCCTGTTTCGGAAACAGTTGCTCTGCCGAGCATAAGATCAGATTCAAGTGTTCCGTCGCTCTGATATGCTGCAGAATCATAAACAGGAATCATCTGAGTATTATAACCGGCAACAACCGCTACCTTAACACCGTTTTCGGGTAATGAGAGTAAAAGTTCATCCATATCCTGCATAATTGAGTTGAGATGCTCTGTTCTTGCAATAAGTCCTGCATACTGCGATTTAAGAGCATTTGTGGGGAACATATACTCAATACACTTATCATACTCATCAGGCTGTACAAGAGCCCACAATGCGGGCATTGTAGCAAATTTAGCACGAAGGAAATTGTCGTAGATATAATCCTTGTTTTCTGCAATAATATTCATTGCAAAATCTGCTACCTTATCAAAGATACCGATCTTTGCAAGCATTTCAACAAAGAAATCAATGCCGATTAAATCTTTTACAAGATTTTTAAGCATATCGCCAGTAATAAGGACTTTACCCTGAAACAAATCTGTTGTAACGTGTGTACCGCAGAAGGTTGATGAATTGAAAATTACGGAATCGATGCTTTCATAACCGTATTCATACAAATAACAATCGGTTACTATACCGCCCATACTGCAGCAGATAATATCTACTTTATCACTGCCGTGGTCTGACTTTGCCTGTTCAATCATAGCATTAAGATCATCTGCCAAATCTGACGGGTCAAGACGCCAATCATACGTAAAATAATAAACGTTATCTTCGCCGTAATAATCAACTGCATTTCTTATAATACCTATTTCGCCTGCGCCTACATCCTCATAAGCGGCTTTAAGGTCGGGATAATTACAAACAGCCGTAGGATATTCTTCAACGGAAACATTGTAAACGGAATCTCCGTTTTCATCGCAAGCCATTGAGCCGAGCATACCG
Organism: Acutalibacteraceae bacterium; assembly: GCA_045535305.1. Lineage (GTDB taxonomy): Bacteria > Bacillota > Clostridia > Oscillospirales > Acutalibacteraceae > UBA1081. Next base: position 25,600 of record JAZSLJ010000073.1, on the reverse strand, counting down.
TCAGCAAAGTCTATAACAGCATCTGCATCAAGCTTACCTGATGTAAAGTATGTCTTTGCAAGATTAAATACAAGCGAAACAATATCACCTGCTCCGGGAGTTACAAGGCAGTTATGTTCATTTTCAGTTCCTTTGTCAACTGTAAGACCTGTGAAAACAATTCCTCTTACAATAACAAGGGGTTCATCATAAGATTTTGCATCAGTTTCAGTTGCGGCAAAGGATGAAAATGCTGTTACTGCAACAAGTAAAACAGATAAAAGAATACTAACAAATTTTTTCATACTGCTGACTCCTTTAACGGAAATATTATCCATCTTTATGAATTATAACATATAACTGAAAAAATTGCAACCCCTGTGAAATCTGCAAAAAAAACAGAGCCTTTAGGCTCTGCTGATGTCTTGTTAAAAAATATACATTGTAACTTCCCTATTGCCCCATGCATAAGCCTGACTTTTGCTGTTTACATAAAGGTCAACAACGGGAGCATTGTCCCAATAAATAAATCCGCCTGTATCCTCAGCTGAGCTGTAACCGTAAACCGTACCGTCTGATGCTACGATATACATTTTGCTTCCGTAAGGAATTTTTCTGGGATTAACGGCAACTACACCCTCGTGTACAGATGTACCTGTAGCTGTTGTAGTGCCCATTGAATAAGCGGTTGCTCTGCCTTTTACTTTATATGAGTAATTGAGAGGTACGCCGTTTTCGTCAAATAAGATGTCATCGGGAATATCAATATCGGAAATTTGGGTCAACCCAAGCTCCTCAAATGTGAATTCCGTCTTAACAGGTTCTTCTTCGACGATGTCTGCTTCTTCACTTTCACTTTCGGCGGAAAGCTGTTTTAAAAGTTGTTCTGCTTCGCTTTCCTCTTCGCTGATTGTGTTGAATCTGTCCGCTACAATAAGAACTGTTGATATTGTATCGGGGCTTTGTGCTAAATAAGATTCCGAAAGTTGAAGTATTTCCTTACTGCTTACATCTATGTCGCTGTTATGAACTGATGCTGAAGTATCAGTTGCAAACTGCAACATACATGTTATTGAGGTTAATGCAAAAACTGCCGCAGAAAATGCTGCTGCACATTTCTGTGATTTAACCGTCTTACCTGCAGAAGAAAATATGTTTTTTACTTTCTTCATATATTGTCTCCTTTTGATGTTTTTTACTGTGAAAATGTATAGTAGAAATGAATATTCACAGCGATATTACACTAACTGAACAAGACGCCGCCTATTATAGTCAACTTATTTGTGAATGTCAAGCAAATTCAAACGCTTATTTTTGTGCAATTTGACGGTTGACTTTTTTATATTGCAACTTTTATTTGGGATAATTTGGTAATCAAGTGTATCTAATTGTCATTTTATGGGAATTAAATGTTATTTTTTTGGCAAAGTCAACAAACTTGCAAATCTCAAATGTTTTATATTTCCATTAATTTCACACAATTTTACTTTATTTAGAATACAGATTCTACATTTAGTGGTTTGCTGTTAATTTTTAATTTTTAACCACAATATAAATAATGATAAAATGAGATAATAATGTAAATTTATAGCATATTAAAGCATAAAAAAATGAAGGCAGAATCAATCTGCCTTCAAAAAATATATAGATTTACTTACTTAAAAGAACTGCGCAACCATGGGGTTTAAGTTTGATTTTAAAGGATTTACCGCTGTATTCAACACCACTCCAAACCTCGGAATATGCTGCAAAACGGGGTATATAATCGGGTAAATCAGCTGCATTAAAAGTGATTTGAGAGGGTTTATTACTCTTGTTATAAATACAAATTACGTGATTGCCGTCTGCAAGCTTTTTTACAAGGTAATCGGTTTTAACCATCTTTTTATACCTTTCACATTGATGACCGAGTTCATCCTGATTAATAGCAATCATCTGTTTATTTTTAAGAATTTCAAGAACCTCATTATCTGAATCGGTTTTATATTTTCGTATATCATTACCGAGAATCAGCGGTGCAGCCATCATACACCAAAGAGAAAAATGAGTTCTGTTTTCTTCAAGTGTAAGCTTTCCGTTGCCTACCTCAAGCATATCCGGGTCATTCCAATGTCCGGGGCCTGCAAACTCCCCTGATTTAAGGTTTATATTATATATTATGTTTATCCAATGCCACTCGGGCCTTATATCGGGTGTTGTACGCCACAGATTACCTGCATTCCATGCCCAGTTTTTTGGATTATTTCTGCCCCACTCGCAAATTGAATAAGTGATTTTCTTATCCTGTGAGGCTGATTTTAATGCCTCGCCCATTCGTCTGTACTGAATATATGAGCTGTCTGCTCTTGTGCAAACGGGATTAAACAACGAAATATGATTTTTACCTTTTTTAACATTCACCATACATTGATATCTGCCGTTGACAGTCCATGTTTTGGTCTTCGGAACAAATATTTCATAATATTCGTCATTTACCTGCACAATAATGTATTTATCATAGTTTCCCTGTTTCTTAATAACCAATGTAAGCGGATATAAGCCGTTTTCATCGCTTTCAAAATCAAATTCAGCTTTTCCCTTTCCCTGGCCTAAAAAAGTAAGGTATTTGCCTGTTTCAAGCTTTTTGTTAGATTTTACACGGGCAAGACCGCTGAGTTTTGCATCCTGTGCAGTCAAACTTACGGTTTTTGACTCTGTTTTTATCTCAACACGCTCTACAAACGGAGCTGCAGACGGAATTTGTATATTATGACAAAAATCGTATTTAAAGTATTCCACACCCCAACGGGCAAAAGTCTGTGCATCTCTTTTTTCATGTCCCAGACTTGCGGGTAAATCCTCGCAGGTGTAGTCCCCGTTAGATGAATACAAGCCAACCTTAAGTCCCAGAGCGTTAATTTTTTTGCAAAGAGTATCAATTCCCGACGAAAATCTTGCAAGCTCCCCCTGTAAATTATCATCTGCATCACGCATTGACGAATGCCAGCAATCATCAAGATTAACATATTTATATCCTGCATCGGCAAGGCCGGATTCTTTCAAAGCAACAGCTGTATCATAAATCAAATCTTCGTCTATATTGTTTCTGAAAGTATTCCAGCTTGACCAGCCCATAGGAGGTGTTGAAGCATCTCCGCCGTCATAAAATTCGTTTTCGGGAATTTTAATTGTAAGCTTTGATTTGAACATATACTGTTTGAGCGTACAGAAAGGACAAAGTCCCTGCTTCTTCTGATTAAAACACCATACAACAAAAATTACTGCAAAGCAAATTACGGCAATAACAATACCAGCTAAAAAATATTTACCCATAAAATCACCCTTATATATACTATTATATATATAATAGCAACCCTCTACTTAAAAGTAAAGGGTTGAATTATAATTATTTATTTGTCTTTGCCTTTTTTGAGTATTTAGTCTTATAGATAAATCTCATCAGATATGCTTCAACCGGATTGATGTATTTTGCATCGCCAAGCATTTTTGCCGCTGCATCTGTACGGATTTCTTTTTCAAGAACCATCTCAACGGCTTCTGCGTCATACATATCGCCTGCTACGCAAACAGCGCCGTTGTCTTTAAGAAGAACAGCATTTCTGCCTTTAAGCTTTTTAACAACTTTCTTTGCTGTTTTTGCAGGATCTGCAGGGTTATATTCACCTGTACGGAGAGTAACACCGATAAGCTGTGCAAAATCGTCAAGAAGGGGTTTGAATGTACCGCCCATTCTCGAAGCAGAAAGGATTTCAGACTTCTTTGAATGAATAATGCAATTTACATCACTGCGAGCATTATATATCGCTCTGTGAAGCTCTGCACTTTCGGGCATTGAAACATCACTTGCTGCAAGGTCAACGCGAATTGCCTCACTGCCGTCTGCAGGAGTCATAAGCATTGTATCTGTTTCACGCTCAGAATTGAAAGGCTCGAAAATTGCAGCCTGTCTTTTTGCACCATCGCTGACATCAGCAATATGCTCTGCGATAGCGGTAATATTGTTACTTACCTTGCCGGAAACAGAATGAAGCTTATCAAGAAGAAAATCTGCACAAACATTTTCAAGCTCTGCCGCAACTTTAAAAGCTTCATCATAATCTGCACCCATACAAAGTGCACCGTGATGAGCCATAATTACAGCTTTTGATGCAGAACGCTCAAGAGCTGCAGTAACACCTTTACGAAGCTTACCTGTTCCGGGCAAACCGTAAGATGCAACGGGAATATCTGCACCGATAATCTCTCTGCTGTCCTCTGAAAGCAAATTGATATCATAACCGAGGAAGCTTACAGCTGATGCATTTTTCTGATGTGTATGGATAACAAAATTAACATCACTGCGCATTTTGTATGCCATTGCGTGAATACCCTTTTCGGATGAAGGCTTTATCTCTGAATCGTATGAGCAATCCTCGATTTTAACAAGAACGATATCATCAGGAGTAAGTGATTCATAGCTTCTTCCGCTGGGAGTGATTACGAAATATTCATCGTCAACACGACAGCTTACGTTACCCCATGTACGAGCTATAAGACCGGATTGAACAAGCTCAAGACCGGCTTTGACAACTTCGGATTTAGCTTCCAAAATGTCCATATTTTATACCTCTTTCAAAAACATTAATACTGCTTAAGAGCAATATTTGCAAATACCTTATCGAATCTTGTGAGAGCTTCGTCGATAAGTTCGGGAGTATAAGCAGCAGATGTATAAAGTCTGGAGCCTGCAAGAGTAACAAGACCTTCTGCCATATATGCTGCGCCGATGTACTGCATTTCCTTCTTTCTTTCGCTTGTCTGTGAAAGAACGTTAGGAATTGTCCAGGGTTTTGCCCAGTCAACACAGAAATGCATAGTACCAACTGTTTCAAGATGACATACTGAGCCCTGGTTGAATGCTACGAAGGGAAGATTGTGCTTCTTGATAAGTTCCTGAAGACCCTTTGTGAGTCTGTCGCCCAACTGACCTGCCTTCTGACAAGCATTTGTCTTATCAATAGCTTCAAGAGTATAGTAACCTGCAACACAAGAAATAGGTGTAGCAGCCATTGTTCCGCCCATAAATGCTTTCTTAACTTTTTCGCCGCTTGCATCAAGACCTGCGCCGAGATACTTCATATATTCTCTCTTACCGCCGATACCGCCTGCACCGGGATATCCGCCTGCGATAACTTTACCGAAGATAGTAAGGTCAGGAGATACGCCGAAGTAACCCTGTGCACCTGCCATACCGATACGGAAGCCTGTAACAACCTCATCAAATACGAGGAGTGCGCCGTACTTACGGCAAAGTCTTTCTACGCCCTTATTGAAATCGAAATCAACGGGTCTTGTACCGCTTTCGGGACCGATAGGTTCAATGAAAACAGCTGCAGTACCGCCTGTAAGCTGATTTCTTCTGAGAACTCTCTCAAGAGAATCAAGATCGTTGGGGAAGAATTCCTGTGTATGTTTATAAAGATAAAGAGGTACACCGTGAGTCTGAGTGAACTTTGAACCGGGAACACGGATACTCCAACCGAGCTGATCTGACCAACCGTGGTAAGCGCCGCCCATTTTAACGATGTTCTTTTTCTTTGTTGCAAGTCTTGCAACACGAACAGCAGCCATACATGCTTCTGTACCTGAACCGAGCATACGGAACATATCAACAGTTTCTACGCTGTCAGAAATCTTCTTTGCAAGTTTGTATTCAAACTCGTGGAAAAGACCTGTTGAAGGGCCGCAAGTGTTAAGAAGATCAATAACCTGCTCACGAACTTCGGGAGGATTGGAACCGAGAACTGTGGGGCCGCCTGCCTGAAGGAAATCGAAATATTCATTTCCGTCAATATCGTAAAGCTTCATACCGTCAGCTTTAGTGATAACGATGGGGAAGGGATAGTTAAATGCAAGGTTGTGCTGAACGCCGCCGGGAATAACCTGTTTAGCTTCTTCAATCATTTCCTTTGATTTAGCACATTTCTTGCCGAAATATTCTTCCTCATAACCTTTTAATACTTCGGGTTTGATGGTGTAAATAGGCTGAGCAATAAGCTCATCAAGCTGTTTTGTAACAGCCGCTGCATCACAATAGTTTTCTATTGCAAAACGTGTGTCCATAAAAATTTACCTCCTTGGATATAATTATTCATACATATTGTATAACAATTTAATACTTATGTCAAATATTTTCTTACAAAAAATAAAAAAACTACATTCTGTATTGCTATGCTCAATATTTTTTGTTAAAATACTGTTTGTATATATGAAAGGCGGTCATTTTTATGACATATTCTTACAGAACAAGAGGCACTTGTGCTTCTCAGATTACTTTTGATCTTACTGACGGTATTGTATCAAATTTAAAATTCCACGGCGGATGCAACGGCAATCTTAAAGGTATTGCAAATCTTGTTGAAGGCATGAAAGCTGAAGATGTTATTGCAAAGATAAAAGGCACAAAATGCGGATTCAAATCCACATCCTGTCCCGATCAGCTTGCAACAGCATTGGAAAATGCATTAAGTGAGGGTAAATAAAATGAAAATCGGTTTTGTTATTGCAGATGATAATGAATATAAACCTTTTCTTGACTTTGCAATTTCACAGGGCGGAAAAGAAGAAAAAAGAAGAAACAGAGATTCTGTTTTTTTTACACATGACAACAAAGAGATTGTTGCCGTAAAAGCAGGAATAGGCAAAGTCAATGCGGCTACAACTGCGGCATTCCTTATTGCTGACGACAAGGTTGATATAATTCTCAATTTCGGTCTTTCCGGGGCAATTTCAACTCATCACAAAAACGACATTGTTGCAGGTTCTTCTTATGTTGAATGCGATTTTGACCTTACTGCAATAGGATATGAATTAGGCAAAAAACCTCAGGAAACATATATATACAAAGCGGACAAATCTCTTTTTGATGCCGCCATGTCCATTGACGGTATAACAGAAGCAGTATGCGGCTGCGGTGATTTATTCCTTGCCGACCCTGTAAAGAAAAATATGTTCAAAGAAATATTCGGCATTACCGAATTTGATATGGAAACAGGTGCGGTTGCATCCGTATGCCACGATGCAGGTATTCCTTTCCTTGCAATCAGACAGATAAGCGATACTGCAGATGATGCCGCAGTTGAAAGTTACAGAGAACTTAACGACAAGTGTGAGATTACTTTAACAAACACTATAATGTCCCTTTTGAAAAAAATTTAAAAAAAATCAAAAAAACTATTGACAAATGTCAATTGATGCTATATAATAACACACGTTGCTGAACAAGAGCAACGATGATATGGCGGCGTAGCTCAGTTGGCTAGAGCATTCGGTTCATACCCGACAGGTCATTGGTTCAAGTCCAACCGCCGCTACCAACGGCAGCTACACAAAAAGTTGCCGTATATATGGCCCGGTGGTCAAGCGGTTAAGACACCGCCCTTTCACGGCGGTAACACGAGTTCGATTCTCGTCCGGGTCACCAAATCACAAGGTTAACGCCTTGTGATTTTTTTATTTTATAATACTGCATAAAAATAATAATTCCAAAGAAAACATTATTTTTCATTCAAGATATATGCAGTTGACATTTTTCATGAGGTATTTTATAATATCATCACCGAACTAAAACTAAAGAAATGTGATTATATATGAATAAACTTAAATTTAACAACGGCAGATTCAGAATTCTTCAGCTGTCGGATATGCAGGACACGCAAATGACAAATCCCGACACTATCAATCTTACTGCCGAAATCATAAAAAGCACAAATCCCGACTTAATTGTTCTTACAGGCGACCAGGTCAAGGGTTACGGATTTTACTTTTTAATGGGCGATAATAAAACCAATGCCGCCACAACAATAAGCAATCTTATGCAGCCTATTGCAGACAGTAAGATTCCTTTTACAGCCGTATTCGGCAATCACGATGCTTTCGGCACTGCTGACAAGGATTTTCAATGGAAATGCTACGGTCTTTATGATAATTTTGTAGGAAAAGACTATACTTTTGACGCAATCCCTATATTCTCTGAAAACAGTGAAGACATAAAATTTGCTGTATATATGTTTGATTCACACGAAAAAAACAGAGACGGCTCATACAATCCTATTAAACCGGAGCAAATTACAGCTTACAAAACTGCGAGAGATGAATTTGAAGCACAGGCAGGTCATACAGTAAGCGCACTTGCATTTCAGCACATTCCTCCCGAGGAAATTTACGAATGCTATGACACCTGTGATAAAAGCAAAAAAGGCTTTTTACAGGGTGCAGGCACACACAATAAAAAGCATTATGCTCTCCCCTCTTACGCAAAAAACAAGTACAGCTTTATGGGTGAAAACTCTGCTTCACCCGACAAAAAAAGCGGTCAAATTGAAGCTTTTAAAGAAAAAGGTGATGTTCTCGGCTTATTTTTCGGCCACGACCATAACAACAGCTTTGTATTAAAACACGGCAATCTTGATTTAGGCTACACACAGGGCTGCGGCTTCAATATTTACGGTCCCGGCAAAAAACGCGGCGGCAGAGTGTTTGATATATACGAATCATCACCCGACACATACTATACATACACCGTAACCTGCAACGATTTAGAAGGCTTTAAGCTTGAAAAACCTGTTAAAGAGTTTATTTACACTCACTCCCCCAGCTCTGTATCAGAAGGAATAAAACTTGCAAAAAAAGTGGGTATAGCCGCAAGCGCAGTTATAACAACCACAGTTATTGCAAAGAAAATAATCAAAAGATAAATCATCCCGTACACTTTAAAACGTACGGGAAATTTGTTTACTTGGTCCAAAAGGCATAGTGTACAGTTCCGCTGTAATTTTCATAAGAATTCCATTCTGCAACAATTTCATACAGATATTCACCTTTGCTTGCTTCAAATGTCATGCCATCGGTTTCTATCTTTTTACCCTTTGCAGAAATACCTTTTGATATATCGTAACGATTAACGGTGATTTTATCGGGTTTAACTGTAAATTCCAAAGGAATAGTGCTGATATTTTTCACATCAAGCGGAGTCATGCTGTCAACATATTCAAGAGGATGACTGCTGTCCGCATTGGTTGCAACAGATGTTCCGTCGCCGTTTGAATATATCCATGAATAAGTACCTATCCAACCGTTCACATTGTTTCCATCTGAAATTTTAAGCTGTGGCGGTTCTGTAAGTATACCGTAACCGGGAAACAACGCTTTTACACTTTTGATATATGCATCATCAATTTTATAATAATAACTTGATGCGGGATTAGCATAAGGAATTACAGAAACCCTTGATGGGTCGATATCATAGGTTGATAGAATTATATGCATTTCTTCAACAGAAGTGGAAACTGCATTCCACCCATTTTTGTTTGATTGTTCCGTTACAGTTCCGCTGAGCAAGCCGCAGGAATAATTGCCTTTCGAGAACTGCCACACATATACCACAAGTCCGTCTTTGGTTGAAAGTCCGAAATACTTTGGATATTTTTGTTTTAATGCCTCGATGGCATCAACTGTAACATTTTCAGGTCCGTCTGCACCGTCGATAATATCAGAATCCACATCATATTCATCATTTGCATTAAATTCAAGGTATGCCTTATATATTGCATCTTCCCCTTCAATATAAAATTTGAATTCAAGCACATATTCACCTTTTTCGGATAAATTATATGAGGACAGATTAAATGTACGCTCATCAACAACATCCGATACAATATATGCCAAAGAATTCCAAACATTATTTCCGCCTTTAATTTCAACAGGGGCTGAACCAAAAACTTTTCGGTACAAATGAAACTCCGAGCCATAACTGATTGTTTTTCCGCTGTTGTTCTGCCATTCCATTACAAGATATGATTCAGAATCACCTACGGACAGTTTTGTTATGTTCACATCTACATTTTCGTGCGTGGTGTAACCGTCCTTGATTCTATATATTAAATATTCCTCAACAGGATTTGTTAAAAAGCAAACAGATACAACGATGCAGATAACCACAGCAACAACAATAACCCAGAATGCAGGCTTTTTATAATTAAGAACTGATTTTATTCTGTCTTTAACTCCGACCTCACCGAATGCTAAAGGACAAGCCATAATCATCCTTCGCTGAACACTGCATGAAATAAGTGCATGGGAATAGCTTTTTCTGTCAGCGTTATCCATATCCTTTATTACCTTTTCATCACAGGCAAGCTCAATATCACGGCAAAGAAGCACATATGCAATCCACATAACAGGATTAAACCAATAAACCGACAAAAGTAAAAATCCTAAAGGCTTCCACCAATGGTCTTTTCTTTTAAGATGGGCTTTTTCATGGCTTATAACATATTCTGCCTGCTGCGCATCCATACCTGACGGCAGATAAATTTTAGGTTTTACAATACCGAGAATAAAGGGAGAATTAATATAATCGCAATAATAAATATTATCGGTACTGTGTACCGAAACACGAACATTCCGATACAATCGGATATATGAAATTACTGAATATGCAATCATAACAAATACACCTGCAATCCAGACAATGCTAATAATATCCATAATATCAGGAAAATAGATTCCTTGTTCTAACGCAGGGTAATAATAAGTATAAATAAACTCGTTTACGGTATTATCAACAGGACTAACACCGGTGTCAATGTACGGAATGCCTGTATAACCGGGTATGTTTATTGTTTTTGCGCTTGGAATAAGACTTAATATACTCTCAAAAGAAACCGGCACTGCAAGTCTGATACCAACCACTGCCCACAAGATGCAATTTATCCATTTGGGAGCTTTTTTCAATGCAAAACGAAGCAATACAACCACAAGAACAATCCAGCTTGCTGTTATACTCAAATTTAAGACATTAAAAAATATATCATTCATTACTACCCCTCCCCAAACTCGTCAATCATACGGCGAATCTCCTCAAGCTCCTTTGCAGAAGGCTTTTTACGCGATGTGAATGCAGCTATAAATGCAGGTAAAGAACCTTCAAAGGTATCTTCAACAAATTTTTCGCTTTGTATTGCATAAAACTCCTTTTCACCGATTAAAGCTGTAACAATTTTGTCTTCAGTTTTAAAAATACCTTTTTCACACAGTTTTTTTAAAACGGTATATGTGGTAGTGCGTTTCCATTTAAGCTCCTTTTCGCAAAGAGAAACTAATTCTCTGGTTGTAAGAGGTTCATTCTTCCATACTAAATCTGCAAAATGAGCTTCTACCATTCCTAATTTAATTTCTTCCATGTATATCCCTCCTTTTTGTCTATTAAGCATAGACTGTACTTATAGTCTATCACCAATAGACAGATTTGTCAATAAAAAAAACCGACCTCGTACAAACGAAGTCGGTTTAACTCAATTTTTAATTATTTCGGTGCTGTAAGGTCTTCAAGTGAACCCATACCGAGAGATGCGAGAACCTTATTAAGAAGGTTTGTAATAACTTTAATAAAATAATCAACATACATTACGAGAGTATTAATATCAAGAGACATTGTGTACACCTCACTTTCAGAAACCATTATTTAGTTAATATTATATTATCATAAGTCAAATATTTTTTCAAGTATTATTTTATATTATAATTTTATAATCCAATTTTACTTGACACTTAATACAGATAAGCGTAAAATAAAAATATTAACCAACAGAAAGGACCGATATAATGAACGGTAAAAAACTGTCAGTTATCGGCGGCGGCGCATCAGGTATGGCAGCCGCTATTGAAGCCGCAAGATATGCCAAAAATCACAACCTTAATATAGATATAACCGTTTATGAAAAGCTTTCAAAAGCAGGCAAAAAACTACTTGCAACAGGCAACGGCAGATGCAATATTTTAAACAGCGAGCCCCATAACGGCAAATTCTGCGGCAATAAAAAATTTATTAATACTGTTCTTGATAAATACGGCATTGAGAACAATGTTGACTTTTTTATGTCGATGGGACTTTATCTTACCCACGAATCGGAAGGCAGACTTTATCCATTGAGCCTTCAGGCATCAAGTGTGCTTGACGCTCTGCGTTTTGAACTTGAAAAACTTAATGTAAAAATAATATGTGATTGCCCCATAACCGCTATCAAGCGCAAAGATAACGGTTTTTTGCTCAACGGTGAAATATATACAGATTCGGTCATTATTGCAGGCGGCGGACAATCATCAAGCGTTCACGGCTCTGACGGTTCTTGTTACAGTCTGCTTTCATCATTGGGAATAAGAATCAATCCCACATTCCCCGCTCTTACCGCAATAAAATTAAAGAATAAAGATGCTTCGTTAAAGGGTGTGCGTGCTCACAGCGAAATTATGGTTGTTGAAAACGGCAAAGTAATTGCTACGGACTGCGGCGAGCTTCAATACACCGAATACGGCATTTCGGGAATCCCCACAATGAATGTATCTCGATATGTTGCTGAGCATTTTAAATTTAACAAAAAAGGAAAAATCATTATGGCAATAAACTCATTGCCCGATTTTTCACCTGAGGAAATATTCTCATACGTCGTAACACGCTCAAAAAGCAACCCAAATCTGCTTTGCGAAAACTTATTATCGGGTCTTATGCCTAAAAAATTAGGCATTTCAAAACTCAAAAGTGCAGGTATATCACCTGAAGCACCTCTCAGGACTCTTACAAAAAATCAGATTTCCGTACTTACGGAGGTTATAAATTCACAGTTATACGAAATAAGCGGAACTTTAGGGTTTGAGAATTCACAGGTAACTGCAGGCGGTGCGGACACGTCGTTTTTCAAAGCGTCCACGCTTGAATGCACATCAATAGCAAATCTGTTTGCCTGCGGCGAGGTTTTTGATGTTGATGCCGCATGCGGAGGTTACAATCTTACTTGGGCATGGAGCTCGGGCAGATGTGCCGGCTACAATGCAATAAAAAATTTATCGGAGAAAACTGATGCTTAGAATTAATGAGATTTCACTTGAATTGGGAGAATCAACAGAAAAACTAAAAAAAGCTGCTGCTGATTTAATCGGTGTGAACGTAAGTGATTTTATATCATTTGCAGTTTCAAAAGAATCCATCGATTCAAGAAAAAAGAATAATATAAAAATGGTATATTCCGTAGATGTGGAGCTTGAATCGGGAGAAGCTGAAATTGCCGCAAAATTTCCGATTAACAAAGTCATTCACAGAGAAAAATACCAATACGTTATACCCGAAAACAAAAGAACATCGCAGTACAGACCTGTTATCGTTGGTTTCGGCCCTGCGGGAATGTTGTGCGGACTTATACTTGCAAAAAGCGGTCTTTGTCCGATAATTCTCGAAAGAGGTAACGACGTTGAACAAAGGCAGAAGGATGTTAACACATTCTGGTATTCACGAAAGCTTGATACCGAATCAAATGTACAGTTCGGTGAAGGCGGTGCAGGTACTTTCTCTGACGGTAAGCTGACAACAGGCATTAAAGACAGTCGCTGCAGAGAGGTTTTCAATCAGCTGTATCTTCACGGCGCACCTGAGGAGATACTTTATTCTGCAAGACCTCATATCGGAACAGATAAACTCGGCGGTGTTGTAAAAAACATAAGAGAAGATATCATTTCACTGGGCGGCGAAGTTCTTTTCGGCTCTAAGCTCACGGATATAATAGTTGCAAACAATTTTGTTCACGGCATCACATACGAGGACAGAAACGGCAGAATTTATGACATCGAAACCGACACCGTTGTGCTTTGTATCGGTCATTCAGCAAGGGATACTGTTAAAATGCTGTTTGACAAAGGCATAAGAATGGAGCAAAAAGCATTTTCCGTAGGTACAAGAATTGAGCATCCGCAGGAACTTATAAACAAAGCTCAATACGGTAAAATGTGGAACAATCCCATTCTCGGTGCGGCTGATTACAAGCTGTCTAACCATCCTCTTCACGGCAGAGGCGGATATACATTCTGTATGTGTCCGGGCGGCACTGTCGTTGCGGCATCTTCGGAAGAATTCGGTATGGTTGTTAACGGTATGAGTGAGTATGCACGCGACGGAGAAAATGCAAACTCCGCTATTCTTGTAGGAATTGAGCCGTCATACTTTGAAGATGACCACCCTCTTTCAGGTATAGCACTCCAAAGACAGATTGAGCGCGCAGGCTTTAATGCGGGCGGCGGTGATTACACTGCTCCTGCCCAATTAGTAGGTGATTTTCTTAAAAACGTTCCGTCAAAAAAGAAAGGCGGCGTAAATCCGTCCTGCCCCACAGGAGTAAATTTTACGGACATAAGAACTGTTTTACCGAAGGTGGTTACAGACACTATTGCCGATGCAATTATAGCTTTCGACAAAAAACTTGAACGTTACGCTTTGCCCGATGCTGTCCTGACTGCACCCGAAAGCAGAAGCTCATCTCCCGTAAGAATTCTTCGTGATGACGTATTTCAGTCAAATGTAAGAGGACTTTATCCTTGCGGTGAAGGTGCAGGATATGCAGGCGGAATCGTATCAGCCGCTGTTGACGGCATCAGATGCGCCGAAGCTGTACTGAATGATGAAACATAAATTGACAATTCATATTCAAAGTGATATAATATTATAGTTAAATTGAAAAGGAATACACTCGGAGGTGTACTATGGGATTTTATAACAATCTTTGTCCCGGCTGTATGAACGAAGTCGGCGACGCAAACATCTGCCCCTATTGCGGATTTAATCTCAAATCTGAGCAGGAAGCACCGTTCCTTGCCTACGGCACGGTACTTGCAGGAAGATATTTTGTAGGCGATGTTCTTGAACAGAACAGTGAAGGTGTTACATACCTTGGTCTTGACACTATAACAAACAACTGTGTAAGAATCAGAGAATTTTTGCCCGAATCAATAGTTTCAAGGGAGAAAAATGAAACCAAAATCACTGTAAACGAAGATTACAGACCCGCTTATAAATTATTGATGACTGAATTCCTTGATATGTGGCACATTCTTATGCGTCTTAAAGCAAACGAAAACCTTATTACCGTTCTTGACGTGTTTGAATCAAACGATACTGCATATGCTATTGCTGAAGCTGACGGAAATCAGACTCTTTCTGATTATATTGATGAAAACGACGGTAAACTTACATGGGATATTATCAAAGAAAAAATATTCCCTGTTATGGATGCTCTTACTGCTGTGAATAACGCCGGTGTTATTCACGGTGCAATCTCTCCTGACACACTTTTCCTTTGCAATAACGGAAAATTCAAGCCCTGGGGCTTTTCTTCAAGTGAAGCAAGAAAAGTTGATGCTACAATTGATGCAGACATCCGTCCCGGATATGCTGCTATCGAACAGTATAACGCAGAAAACGATCTGACACCTGCAACAGATGTTTACGGCATTATTGCGGTTTTATACAAGTGTATTACAGGCAACACTCCCATTGATGCTGAAATCCGTTCAAAAGAGGATACACTTGCAATTCCCGCTGCTGTTGCAAATGAATTGCCTGATTATGTTCTTGCCGCATTTATCGGCGCTTTACAGGTAAACCCAGCGAACAGAACAAAAAATATGGAAATGCTTAAAAAATCATTCACAAAAGAAGCATTTGAATTACAAAAAAGACAGGCAGCAGAAGCAGCTGTGGCAGGTCTTATTGACCCCATAAGCGATATGGAAAATGAAACAGAAATTAAAGCTGCAGAAGAACAGCCCGTTGTTGTTAATACAACAAAGCCCATTCCTGTTGTAAAAGACAACCCCCGCGATGACAGAAGATTGTCCGGAACGGCAACAATCATTATGAGCGTAAGCATTGTTGCGGTTATGCTTTTATTCTTCCTTTGTCTGAGCCTTACAGGTGTTGTTACTTACAATTTCGGCGACGGCTCAACTGCAAAAGTTGTTGAAATACCCGATTTCTCAAATTACAACAAAACTGATGCATATATTACTGAAATTGCAGATGAATACGGTTTGCACATAAAACTCCAGGCAACATCCTCATCAACAGTACCTCAGGGTGTAATTTTTGATCAGGATATTGCTGCAGGTACAAAGGTTCAGAGAGGTACAACCATTAACCTTTATTACAGCAAGGGTGCAAGCACAGTTACACTTCCGAATTTTAACAATATGACTTTTACAGAAACCGTTTATTATTTGGGTAAACTTAATTTGTCATATAACATTGTTGAAAAAGAAAATGACGGCAGTCAGAAGGCAGGTACTGTTGCAAATATGAGTCCTGCACCAAACTCCGTAGTTTATGAAGGTACAGAAATCACCCTTGAAGTATGGGGTGAAAAAGCTACCAACGATGTTGTCGGCGAAAACACCGGAAGTGAAATCACTTCATCAACTTCAATTCTTGACAGTATTTTCGGCAGTCTCAGCGACAGTGTAAGCGGACTTAGCGAAACAATTCAGAGCTTTATTGGTTAAAGGGTGAATATTTTTGTTAAACGATTTAATTTTTAAACACATATCCGACGTTTCAGATTATACTGAAATCAGAACCCAGATTAACACAAACTGCGGTATTAACATTGTATCGGGCAATCTTGTGGGTAATTCAAGAGTAACAACAAGCGGTGTATGTGCAAGAGTTTACAAAAACGGCGTTTACGGTTTTTCTTCCGTAGGCGAATACAATGATGAAAGTGTTAAGGCTGTGCTGAATGCGGCAAAAGAAAATGTCCTTTTTCTTGACAGACGCGTAAAAAAGAACAAGCCTGCGCTTTACGAATCCCCTGTTGTCAACTATACCGACAGCACAAAAATCGTTGATGTGCCTCAGAAAGTTCTGCTTGATTTTGCAAAAGAGCTTGATGATTATATCGTTAACAAATATCCCGATTTATCAAGCAGAAGCGTCATTGTAAGATGCGACAGCAGTGAACGTCTGTTACACGTAAGCACAGGCAGCAGTGCATATACGGTTTCGCCCAGAAGCTGTATTTATATAGATATGATTGCCGAAGCAAACGACGGCACTAACGTTGAACTTTTTGATGTAATGGACTGCGCAAGAGGATATTTTACAGATGTTTTCACAACTCCCGACGCACTTTACGAAAAAATTGACGCTCTTTATGAAAAGCTTATGGCAAAAAAAGAAGGTGTTTTTTCCGAAGCGGGTGTATGCGATTGTATCATAGATTCTTCAATCGCAGGTATGATTGCTCACGAAGCAGTAGGTCATACTGTTGAGGCTGACCTTGTACTTGCTGGCTCTGTTGCAGCTACAAATCTGGGCAAACAGGTTGCATCTGAAAAAATAACAATAATCGACTATGCGCACACAGCCTTCGGAAAAACAGTTCCTCTGCCCGTATATGTTGATGATGAAGGAACGCCCTGCGAAGATGCAGTTCTTATTAAAGACGGTATTCTTACAGGTTATATGAACAATAAAGAAAGTGCGCTTCATTTCGGTATGAAGCCTTGCGGTAATGCAAGAGCTCACGATTTTGACGATGAACCGCTTATAAGAATGAGAAATACTGCAATTCTCCCCGGCACAGATAAGCTTGAGGATATGATTGCATCAATCGACAACGGCTATTATCTTACAAAAACACAAAACGGTCAGGCTGATACAACAGGTGAATTCATGTTCGGTATAACTATGGGATATGAAATCAAAAACGGTAAGCTTGGAAGAGCAATACGCGACACCACAATTTCCGGTGTTGCATTTGAAACACTCAAAACTGTTGATATGCTCTCTGATGAACTGCATTGGGCCTGCTCCGGTTATTGCGGTAAAAAACAGCCTATGGCAGTTTCAGACGGCGGTCCTGCGGTAAAATGCAAAATCAATATCGGCGGCAGATAAGGAGGATATTTTATGGATATTTCACGTCTTAAAGAAATTGCACAATATACCCTCTCCTGCCTTAAAAAGCACGGAGCTGACCATGCTCAGTGCAAAGTCGGACATTCTGTTGCAGATGAAATAAATATTGATGCAGGCGAATTCAGCCTTATGCGATCAACCTTTAACAATTCAATAACCATGCTTGTTATTAAGGATATGAAAAAAGGTATGATCGTAATAAACAAGTTTGATAATGATTCCATTGATGCGGCGGCTAAGGAATGTGTACAGAATGCATCTGTTTCTGCTGAAGATGATTGTCTTTCAATTGCACCGCTTATAGCAAACGAGGATTTTTCATACGGCTGCAGCGAAAGCAACAGAGATAAGTTCTTTGACAGAATCAGCGAATATATGGAAGATTTGTCAAAGGACTATCCCAGAGTTTTTGTCGAACAGCTTATTGCCGAATACTGCGACAGCAAATCAGCTTTCGCGAATACAAACGGTGTTGAATTCTCAAATCAGACAGCATATTACTCAATGGGTTCAATGTACTCTGCACACGACGGCGACAAAACAACATCTTTCAACTCAACAGGTATTGATTTTGTTGACCTTGACAAAAAAATCCTTGATATGGGTACACAGCGCATCATGTACGAGCTCTGTGAAAAAGAGCTTGAGGCTGTTCCCTTTGAAGGCAAATTCACAGGTACTGCAGTTTTTGCTCCGTCCTGTTTAAGCGATATTATCGGCACTGCAATCAGCAGTTTTGCAACAGATTCTTCAATTATCGACAATACGAGTCCTTGGAGAAAAAGCCTCGGCACTCAGGTTGCGTCCTCTTCCCTTTCGGTTTCACTTATTCCTATCGACCCGAGAGTTGTAGGCGGTGAAAGATACACATCCGAAGGTTATAAAACACAAAACTGCGATATTATCAAAAACGGTGTGCTTGAAACATTCTGTCTTTCGGAATACGGTGCAAGAAAATCAGGCGAAAAAAGATGCTCCACATTAAGCGGCTGTATGGAAGTTCACGCAGGTGAAACTCCTTATGATGAATTGATATCAAAAATTGAAAAAGGTATTCTTGTGTGCAGACTTTCAGGCGGAAGCCCCGCCGGTAACGGCGATTTTTCAGGCGTTGCAAAGAACAGCTTTCTTATTGAAAACGGCAAAATCACAAAGCCTGTTCTTGAAACAATGATAAGCGGAAATCTTGCGGAAATGATGAAAAACATTACCGATATATCAAAGGAAACTGCCGAAGACGGCTCTTGTGTATTCCCCTGGGTTGCATTTGACGGTGTAACCGTATCAGGTAAATAAGATTATAAATCGGGTGTCTTTGTTTGTCGAAGATACCCGATGAAAAATTAAAGTTTTTATAAAAAAACTATTGACTTTTAAGAAATAATAGTATATACTAATAAAGCACTTGAGTGTGCAACAGATAAATATCGCGGAGTAGAGCAGCTCGGTAGCTCGTCGGGCTCATAACCCGGAGGTCATGTGGTTCAAATCCCATCTCCGCAACCAAAGAAAAAAAGCAGTCGCATGACTGCTTTTTTTCTTTGGAACGATGTGTTCCGCAAACGGAACATGATGCTCCTTGCGGCGTGATATGTCCTTCGGACGTGATGTGCACTGCACGCGTGAGTAGAAACACATCACATCACTTTGCGCCATTGGTGCAATACATCGCTATGACAAAGCCATTACATCACTTCGGCAATGCCGATACATCACTCTTTACAAACTATTAAATTCATACTATAATGTATATCGAAAGTGGGAGATTACCACCATACGTGTTATGCTGATAGCATCCTGCCGCACCGCAAAGGAGAATATAAAATGACATTTTACGAAATAACAGAACAGGATAAAAAACTGATAAGTGTCGCTCTTGAAACATTACAAAACAATTTTGATGATGGTGTTTATAAGCATACGGTAGGTGCGGCAATTCGTTGCAAAAACGGAAAAATATACAGTGGTGTGAATTGTGATGGTATTCACGGTTCTTGTGCCGAATATATTGCAATGGGAATAGCTATTTCGTCAGGTGAAAGAGAGTTTGACACGATTGTTGCCGTTCACGATAAAGCACCGAATTGCCTAGTTGCGCCCTGCGGTAATTGCCGTCAAATGCTGATTGAATATTCTCCTGATATTAAGGTAATTTTGAATGATGATACAAATCAAATGATAAAAGTCAGCATAAAAGATTTAATTCCCTTCGCATGGAAGCCTGTAATTTTATAATGTCTCTAAGTGGCAGCAAAATTGGCAACACAAAACAAACAAAAACAGTAATCGATTTTTTTCGGTTGCTGTTTTTTTATTTTATTAACTATTCATCTTATTTATATTTATATATTTACAAAAAACTGATAAATATGTTACAATAAAATTACAGATTAAAAGGTGGGTTACAAATGAAAAAATTGGTTCCTTTATTATTATCGTTTATCATTTTACTTGCATTCACCTCTTGCACCAAAAATTCTTCTGCTAAAGAATCTGATGCTTCACATGCACAATTATTATCTGTGCTCAACAGTGAAACAGTATTTACAACAGAAAACGGAACAGAACTCTATTTGAAAGATTATGTTTACGGCAGTGATGAAACTACTGATTATTATGCTGAACCTTACGAGTACGCATTTGTTGATTTTGATAACGACAGTACTGAAGAACTTATTGCTGACATATCATTATCCCACACACATTATATGGTCTTTCATATTGTTGATACGAGTGTTTATGGGTTCTTGTTTGGCAACCGTTCTTTGCAATCCGTTAAAGAAGATGGTGCTTTTCTTCAAACAGGTGGAGCTGATGTAAATTATTTTTGCAAAATGGAATTTAATAATAACTCTTATAAAATCATAAATACAGCAATTAAAGATGAAAAAGATGACATATATGAAATAGCGGGAAAAGAAAGTTCAATAGACGATATTAACGAGTATATTAAAGATTGGAATTTGAAAAAAGATGTGGAATGGATAAAAGTTTCTTAATTTTTGTTCGTATTTATATTGGTATAACAAGCAAAAAGACATCCCAAGTTTTTCACTTGGGATATAAATCAGCAAGGAGCAATGCATTTGTATATTAAAACAATATAAATGCATATATGAAAAATATGAAATGGTATAAATATGATATCCGGGATTTAACCGATACAGAATACGTCAAATGGTATTCGCTGATGGGTGATGTCAAAAAGCAGCGAGTGGACAGATTTCATTTTTCCGATGATAAAAAGCGTACTGTTGCAGGTGAGATGCTCGCCAGAAAAGCTATTGCCGAATGGTGCGGTGTTGCGCCTGAAAGCATAACTTTTGAAACAACTGAAAACGGCAAGCCTTATGCAAAAGACTTAGCCGTAGAATTTAATATAAGTCATTCCGATGATATGGTAGTTTGTGCTACAGACAGCAAGCCTATCGGCATTGACACAGAAAAAATCCGTCCGATTAATTTAAAAACAGCACAGCGGATTTGCTCAGAAGATGAATTAATTTATATATTAAAAAAAACACCGCAAAAAACAGATTTTGTTCATACAGACAACCCCGATTTATTAAAACGATTTTTTGAGGTCTGGACTGCAAAAGAAGCCTACGGCAAATGCATAGGCACAGGCATTCTTACGGAAAACATAAAAAATGCAGATTACAAAGAACGCATCAAAACCTTTTATTTTAATGACTATATCATTACTGTTTGCCTGTCGGAATAAACATATAATTATTTAAACTCTCCTTTTCCGGCACTTATCATAAGATTACTGTGCCTTGCAAACGGTTGTTCAATATGCTATACTGAAATAAATGGTATCTAAGGATGAATTAATGCATGAATAAAAAAAATAATGTTAAAAAAAGAGATTTTTCTAAAATCAGAATGTGGCTTTTGCTTTGGTCTCTTGGATTGATAGGTCAAATCGGCTGGAGTGTAGAGGGTACATGGTTCAATACTTTTGTATATGAAAAAATTGAAAAAAACCCTTCCATAATAACTCCAATGCTGATATTAAGTGCGCTGGCGACTACTGTTTCAATATTCTTATTTGGTGTTTTATCCGACAGAACAGGTAAGCGCCGCACATTGATAAGCTACGGTTATATCATTTGGGGTATTTTGACCGTTTGCTTCGGTTTAACTCAATTTATCGCTGACAGTTATCGGATTTTTGCAATTATCTGCATAATATTTGGTGATATGTTGGTAAGTTTTTTTGCATCAATGAGCACAGATGTGGGTTTCAGCACATGGACAACAGATATTATGAACGATAAAAATCGAGGTCAGATAGGGGCTGCGATTGCTGTTCAATGTGTTTTAGGCACTTTGTTGGGAAATATTATCGGTGGCTTTTTAGTAGGAACAGAAAACAATTATCTGCGAATGTTTATTGTTATCGGCTCAGTACTTGCATTTTTCGGCATTGTATCTATCTTTCTTATGAATAAGAAAGATGATGTTGCTCCTTCTGCCCGAGGTAGCTTTTCAAACCAATTTTTGAGTGTTTTTAATTTCAAAAACCTCTTTAAACAAAAAGAATTAGTCCTGATAAGCTTATCTGTTGCAATTTTCTTTATAGGTTTTGATACATATTTTCCGCATTTAGGTAACTATATTATCCATTATTTGGGATTTTCAGCTGACAAAATGGGCATAATTGAAGCTGTACCCTTAGTTCTTGCTATGGTTGTTACAATACCTGCATCCGGACTGATAAACAAAAATAAATTTTTTGAAGTTTCCTTATTTGCAATCGTTTCAGGTGTATTGGGCTTGTTCTTTATTTTTCCGATCAGTCAGAACTCTATAGACACATCCAGATTTTTCGACTTAAGACTTTTTTTAGGCATTTTCTTTTTAGGTATAAGCTATGTTGTTATGCTTCAGACTGCAAAAGTCTGGACTAAAAATCTTTTTCCAAAAGACAGCAAAGGCCAGTATGAAGGCATATGGGCAATTTCTTATGCACTTATTCCTATGTTTTTCGGTTCAACCATCAGTGAAAGAATTGTAAAAACAAGCGGAGTGAGTATATTTAACGAAGCAATAGGTCGTCTTGAATATATCCCGAACGGAAATATTTTTTTAGTGGGTGTAATAATATCAACGCTCAGCATTATACCTATAATCATAGCAAAAAAATATCGCAATAAATAAATTAAACTAATATAAAAAGGCATCGGAGAAGCATAAAGTTTCTCCGATGCTTAATTTTTTTACATAACAGACTTTAATATTTCTGCCAATTCATCACTTTTATCTGACTGAAAATAGTGGCTCTCGCTGTCAATATAAAATGTGTCATTGATATTGTTTGCATATCTTCTCCACAACTGTTCAGCCTGATTATAATTCTTTGTAAAAATATCTTTTTTGCTTATTATCAAGCTTACAGGTGCATCTATTTTTGTTTTCATTTGAGAAAAGACCTCATTAGCAAAGTCTGTATCATCTCTGAAATCACTCAGCACTTTCTTAATTTTTTGAGGAGAAAGAGAACGCAAACCGGCACCTGCTTTTATCAGCTTTCTCTTAAGTGATATGTCAGGAACAATGTTCCATATATTCATTTTTGTCGGTTTTGAGGGCGGTATGCTTGCACCGACAAAATAATGAACAACAGACATACCATCTTTTTCAAGTGTGCATACAATTTGTAACGCAGGAGCAGACCCAACACAATGAGAATAAAAGAAAACTTCCCTTTCTTTCAAATGTGTTTTTATTTCATTTGCAGCTTTTTCACATTCATTGAAGGAATGAAGATATCGTATGAAATATACTGACATTTCAATGTTCTTGGTTTTCAATGAATTGACAAGGTTTGAATAAGCTTCTGCACCGCCGCCTGCAAAAGGTAAAAGAACTAAAACCTTATTTGAGCTTTGCGATATATGTAAATGCTCAAGATATTCAAAGTCAGTTTTTTTACTTTCACTCATAAGCAGAGCTAACTTTTGCGGTGTGGAGTTAGCCATAAACTCAGCTGCGGAAACACCGTTGAATTCATCTTCAGATAACACCGAAATCATCGAAATACTTGTGCCACCCAGAGAGAAAAAGTCGCTGTTTCTGCCAACATTATCTGTTGCCAAGTGCTTTTTAAAGATTTCACAAACAATTTTTTCGTTTTGATTAATCGGCTCTTCAACGCTATCGTTTTCATTTACGCTGACCTCTATAGCAGCCAAAGCTTTTCTGTTAAGCTTACCACTTTGATTAAGCGGCATTTTATCAATGCGACAGAATACAGCAGGCGTCATATACTTAGGAAGTTTTGCCTGACAAACATTTTTGATTGTGCTGTGAACATCTGTCATACTGCAATAAAAAGCAACTAACATATCTTTGCCGTTGATTTTTCGTGATACAACTGCTACAGAATCAACATCGGGAACACTTGAAATGACAGCTTCTATCTCACCGATTTCAATACGCTGACCATTGAGCTTAATTTGATTGTCTATTCTTCCGCAGAAAACGATGTTTCCGTCTTCTCTCCAATAGGCAAGGTCTCCTGTTTTGTACAGTTTTCCTTCTCCGAAGGGATTGTCTGTGAACTTTTCTGCTGTGAGATCTTCATTATTCAGATATCCCTGACCGACATTCACTCCGCCGATACACAGTTCACCGGTAACTCCTACAGGTACAACTTTCATATTTTTATCAACAACATACATTTGCGTATTGTATATTGGTTTACCTATAGGTACAGGATCAATATCATAAGGTTTGCAGTCGTAATATGTTACATCAACTGCACATTCCGTAGGACCGTAAAGATTATGAAGTGTTACTTTTTCGGAACTGTACAATGCATAAAATCTCTGTATAAGAGATGCAGTTAATGCTTCACCGGATAAAAATACATATCTGACCGCGCTGAACTTATAAAGTTCTTCTTTGTGATTCTCAAGATAATTAAGGAACAGATCAAATACCGACGGAACAAAATGAAGATGTGTAACCTTGTTATTATGCACTTCATCAAGTATTTTTGCAGGAAGGAAATGCTCACCCGGCTTAGATGCAGCCAAGCATCCGCCGCACATACCCCACCAGAAAAGTTCCCACACAGATACATCAAAGGTATACGGTGTTTTTTGTAATATTACACTTTCTTCTTCAAGAGGATACTTGTCATGCATCCACATAATACGGTTGACCGCAGATTTATGGCTGACCTTAGCTCCTTTGGGTGCACCTGTTGAACCCGAGGTATATATGACATAAGCTGTGTCATTTTCCTCAGCATCACAAGGTGGTACTATATTTGTTTCAACAAATTCACTGTCAATAAAAGACGTCATATCTATACATGGTGTAGCACCTGCAAGATGTGTGAATTTGCTTTGGGTAATAACAGCTGCAGAATTACTGTTTTCAAGAATATATTGTATTCTTTCCTCAGGATAATCGGGTGCAATCGGAAGATAGGCATTGCCGCCTCTGATTATACCGTAAATTGCAGCATACATCTCTATTGAACGCTCTGCAATAACTGCAATAACAGACTTCTTATTTCCCGTTATACTGCGTATTCTCATATCGAGATTTTCTGATATATTCAGCAGTTCATCAAATCTAAGCTCTCTCTCTGCGGTTTTAATGCAGATTTTTTCACCGTTTTTCTTTGCTGAGTGCTCAAAAAGACTGTAAAGTGTTGATTTTTCGGGAATATCATAGATGTGTGCAGTGTCATTAAAATCACCGAGGATTTTCTGTTTTTCTGAATCATCAATTACCTGAATATCTTTAATGAGAATATCTGTTTTAAGACATTTTTCAAGAATCAGTTTAAAGCTGTTGAAAAATCTCTCTATTGTTTCCTGCTTG
>JAZSLJ010000077.1:0-10226 GCA_045535305.1 Acutalibacteraceae bacterium | reverse complement strand
TTTGTTTTAATTTGTTCAATATATTATTAATAACAGCTCTAATTTGAAACATAAGAAGTTTTAATTCTCTAACATCAGCAGAAACTTTTTCACATTCTGAAACAAGAAAATAAATATCTCTTCCGAAAGTCAGCTCTTCTTGAATCATTTTATCTGTATCATACTGTGAACATATATTATATTGTTTAACATATTCAGAAGTAGCATCATCAAATGACTTCAAAAAATCCTCTTTACCCTCCACATCCAAAATCATATCTATAAACATAAGTATTTGATGTCTAAGAGCTTGTATTTTATCATGCGGTGTTCTACACAAAGCTTTATATTTATCATAGTATTCTAGAGCTTTTGCTGGATTGTTCATATCAGAATATATAGTACCTGCACTACAATAATAAGATTTCGCATTAGGATCTAACTCGATTGCTCTTGTTATATAAAATTCAGCTAATCTTATTAATCTTCTTTTAGTAATAGAATCTTCAATACTATCGTACATTGTCCCACAAACATATGAAAAATTGCCATAAATCAATGCGACTTTTGAGGAATGCTTTTTTCTCCAATTATTTTCATAATCATTTTTTATTTTTCTGCTTGCATCTTGTACAAAATCATTATCTAATCCCAAGGGAAATAATAAACTTTCTAATAAACATTGATTAATCCACGAAAAATAAACATCATATGCAAGTTGATGTTTATTCCCTTCTATTGCACAAAGAGCTGTCACATTGTAAGCATCCCATCTAGTTTCAGCCTCAGAACTTACAAGAGCTAACGAAGCAAATTTATACCCATACTCAAAATTATCCTCATTCCTATAAGACTCTGCAAAAACTAAAGAAATAATGCTTAATGAATTTTGAGTTGCTTGCTTCTTTTCAATACTTTTATCCGAAATCATTTGAATAAAAGTGTGAAGTTGGATAGCTAACAACAATATTTTTTTATCTTCTCTTAAAAGATGATTACTCTTAAAAATTGTCTTACCAGTCTTAATCAAAAAGTTTTTAGAACGAGCCTTGATCGCATTGTATTCTTCAGAAAAATATTTCATATCATTATTGCTGTCTATTACGAGCCTCGCTATTTGATTTACTATTCTGTCTCCTTCGTAAGAATTAACTCTATAACTATTCATTGCATTAATGATACGACTTACTGAGCTTTGATCATATAAGTTATTTTCAATCTGATATGCAATTCTATATAAAAAAGCAATAGCAAAAAATAATTTGTAATAATCAGAAAAACCTTCTTGAGATATATGTGATTTAAAGATGTCCCATGTATAGAGATTGTCATAAGAATTATCATTATCATTTTCTTTTTGATTATTATCATTTGGGTTTACTTGATATTCACCTGACGTTTTTTCTTCACAGTCCAGTTCTGCTATTTCCTTATTGATTTTAGCTAACAACCGATCTATATTATATTCTTCAACAGCACACCAAGTCGAACAATAATTATAGTTAGAAATTGTTCTGTATAGCATCTCACAAAAGTTTTCCTCTATGCTTTTTTCATCCAAAATATCGGTTCCTTTTTTCAATTCAAGGCCATACAAATGTACAAGTTCATCTTCTACTTCATCGTTAGGCATTGAAAAATTAAACACATTTCTTATCAAATCTAAAAACATAATTCCCGCTCCTTAAAAAAACACTGGTGATTTTTTGCTTTTCAATGTATTTAGTTACATAAATCACCAAAAGTAACACTATTTTCTCATAAAATGTCAAACTTTGTCGAAACAGACAAAATAATATCACTATGCTTATGCATAATCACAATTAAATCCACACATTCGACTAATCTCCCGTTATGCGGTAGAATAAAGCTACCAAATAACAGGAGGTTTTTGTTATGGAAAGAAAGACCAAAATTAAATTCACAGATCTTGAGTGCAATTTACTTATCAACGGGATGAATGAATTCCGAAATATGCTTTTGGCGGAGGATTTACCCACCGAGGATGTTGATGAGCTGTTATTGAAAATCATTGATAAAAGTGAAAAATAAGGAGGCTATTATTATGTCAAACAAAAATACTATCAGTTATCGCCGTGTTGGTGACTATTTAATCCCAAACCTCAGATTGCCACCCGAAGAAACAGCTATAACACTTGGCAGATGGGGAATGATGTACAAAGATTATCTTGAAAAGCATAAGAAGGTGTTTTTTAGTACACTGCTTATGCAAGGCAAGCTTTATCAGCACTGTGCAGAGGTTGAAAACCAAGCAAGGAATATGTTTGACACTCTTATTGAGCAGATGAAAGCAAGTGAAGGTGTTACAGAGGAACTGAAAGAGCAAAACCAATGGGAATGGGTGCAGATAATGGACAATATTCAGCAACGAGCAAACGAGATTGTCTGTTCAGAACTTATTTACTCATAATATACAAACAACCCCATCGGATGACCGATGGGGTTTCGCTATAACTGTTATCTATCAGTTGCTTACCTGATGACTTGTATATCTTTTGTAAATCAAAGGCAGACAAACGATTGCTATTGCCAGAGCGATAAGTGGGAAGAAGTAACGCATATCAATTAAACTGCCGTCAAGATAAACATATCTTGATGAAGATATGTATGTGCCGAACACAGCATTTACAGGCATTACCTCAAGAAACTGAGAAACATATTGATTGTCGATGTAAATTACAAACTGTGTCAGAAATGGCAGAAGACAAATCAGTGATGAAACTGCTATAGATGTAATCTGCTTTTTACAGAAAGCCGAAACAGCAAGTGTGATAAAGCAAAGTGAAACACAGCCAACAAGAATAAACGGTACAATAGTGAAAAGTCTTGTAAAATGGCTTTCATCATAGCCTACATTCATGCCTTCTGCACCAAGAAAGATAAAGCTGATGAGAAGAGCCAATAAAACATAAACTACAAAGCAGATGGCTGTATATATAAGAGCCGCAATTATTTTTCCACTTGCAAGAGTTCCTCTTCCCTTTCTGCTTGAAAGTAGAAATGCATCAACGGAAAGTGAATATTCGGAGGTAAACACATTACAAAGACCGAAGATTATTATAATAGCAAGAAAAATACCTACGTCCTCAGAAAGGATAGAGTAGAAATTTTCCCACCCGTAGTCATAACCTGAAACGAATCCGGTTTCAATTACTTCTCTGTGTTGCTTTGCAAGAAAAGCATTGTAATCTCTGTAATACTGTGTTTCGTCAGTGCTGTTTGCATAATATTCTTCACGTTCAATGTTTCTTTCAAGATTTTCGTAGTCCTTTACACTCCAACAAAGTTTTATATATTCGGGAATATACTGCTTTTTTATTGAGACTTTAGGAGCATTTGACATAAGAGAATCAAATTCTGCTTCAGTTATTTCTCCCGTTTCTAATTTGAAGAATAAATCTGAAGCATTTATATCATATTTTCCCCAAAATACCGTACCGCCGTCAACATAGTCCTTAAGCTGTTCATCGTGACTTTCATAATAAATGTCATCACGGTTTTCAAAGTCCTCAACAGCTTTTTTCAATTCGTCAATATTGTCTTTTGATACAAACACTTCAGGTGCCTTTTCTCCCTTCATAAGTGTCATATCAAAATGACCTCTTGTTCCTATGTTGTACTGATAAACAGCAATTGCTGACATTGCAATCATAGCCACAAGGCAGATAACAAAAGCACCTATAAAAAGCTTGTTCTGAAAAATCTTTTTAAGCTCATACTGAATAATGGTTTTCATCTGTTGACACCTCCCCGAAGAAATTCAGATATACATCACTTAAATCAGGCTCGCAGGGTTCAGCGTTTTCGCAAGGCTTTTCAGCAGAAAGAAGTCGCAAAGATACAATACCATCACTTTCTGTAAAAGCTTCACCGATAATGAAACGCTTCTGTATAACAGTCAAAGCCTCTCTTTTAGCTTTTATTTGCCAAACCTTACCTTTTACGCTTTCTGTAAGGCTCTGAACTGTTCCGTCAGCAACAATTCTACCTTTTTTCATAATAAGAACTCTGTCTGCTATAAAAGATATATCCGATACAATATGTGTAGCGTAAATTACAATTCTGTCCTTTGACATTTCTGTCATAAGGTTGCGAAAACGGATTCTCTCTTTCGGGTCAAGCCCCGCTGTCGGCTCATCGAGTATAAGAATGGCCGGATTATTCAGAAGAGCCTGAGCTATACCTAATCTCTGTCGCATACCGCCCGAAAAGGTTTTGATTTTCTTTTTCCGTTCACTGTATAAGTCTACATATTTCAGAAGCTCTTCCGTGCGGCTTTTTCTGAATGTGCCGTTGATACCTTTAAGTGCACAGAAATAATAAAGAAAATCCTCTGCTGTAAAATCCTTATAGTAGCCGAAATTCTGCGGCAGGTAACCAATTAGGTTACGATATTCTGCACCCAGCTTTTTTATTGATTCACCATCGAGATGAATTTCACCTTGAGTAGGCTTCAGTACATCTGCAATCATTCTCATAAGGGTTGTTTTTCCTGAGCCGTTTGCACCTAAAAGAGCATAAACTCCGTTTGTGAGTGTAAGACTCAGATTATCTACAGCTTTTTTATCTCCGTATTTTTTGGTGACATTAATAATTTCAAGCTTCATATATTTTCACCAGCCTTTCAAATTTAAAATTTTTAATTGCAATAAAACCGATAAACAGAACTAAAAGAAGAAGTACAAATAAAGTTATAGTAATATTACCAAGCGGCAAACCCCACAAAAAGCTCTGAATTCGGATTGTTATTTCGCTCTGCGAAACAACCGAACCGACTAATATACACAGAATTCCTGCTGATAATCCTATAACGGATTTGATATTGAAAATACTGCACATTGAAAGTACAGCAATTGATGAAAGCAAAAAAGCAATAAGTGAAAGAGTGATAGTGTAGAAAAAAGTTTCTGATATCATACTGCTGATACATACTATAATAAGGTCATATATTCCACACAAAACTAATCTTCCTGCAAAAACAGTTTCAGGCTTATACAGACAAGCGCTTTCCATTTCCAAAAATTGTAATGAAGATGAAAAATAAATGCAGCCTAAACCACCTACCGCAAGAAATGGAGTCAAAATGCAGGAAACAAGAGGAAAAATAGTTGATTGTGAGTTTAGGCTTATCTCAAATACAACTATCAGATATATAAGAGAAAGCACAAAAAACCAAGGTGTAAGACCTTTTACCACACCTGACAAAAAGCCTGATAGTGAAAATGCAGGTATGTGTCTTGTGTTAATCTTTGAAGCTTGTGCCTTCAGCTTATCTATAGCCTCTTGGTTGTGTTGTTCAGTTTCGTATAGTGAAAGAACTTTTGTGATTTCTTTTTTGTTTACCATAATTCACACTCCTTTAAAGCCTTCAGAGCTCTTCTTAAACGGGTTTTCACCGTTGGAACAGGAACCTTTTGTACAGATGCAATTTCTTTGATTTTTAAATTGTGATAAAACCTGAGAATAATAACATCCCTCTGTACATCAGGAAGAGACAGAACAGCCTCTCGCACTATTAAAGCTTCTTCTTTTTGCAAGGTTTCATCTTCTATGAGTTCTTCGCCTATATTATCAAGAGTAAGGAAGGAAAGTTCTTGTTTATGTCTGCGAAAAAAATCATTTGAGGTGTTTATTGCAACAGTAAAAAGAAAGCTTCTGAGCTTATTCTTTTCTTTGTAATAAGGAAGGTTTTTTATGAATTTGATAAAAGTATCCTGAGTAACATCCTCTGCAGCGGCTTTATTACCCATACGGCGATAAAGAAATTTGTAAATTTCATCATAGTACATATCTACGATTTTATTTAACGCTTCTTTATCTCCAATCTTTGCTCGACAGACAAGCTCTATTTCATCCAATTTTATCACTTCCTTACATATATATAACGTTTTCGGTTTGAAAAAGGATTCATTTATTATATCATGATTTTATAAATTAGTTATACATTACTTGCAGATTACAAAATCTAACAAATAAAGCAACGCACATAATAAAGTTATCCCCGTTGTTGCATTAACCTGCACCAACGGGGATTTTTCTGTTTATATCAACTTCTCCCTCATCACCTCATACCCCTTCTGCAGAGCAACTCTCACGCTTTCCTCTTCTGACATTTCATTAAGTGTTGCGATCTCTTTATACGTTTTCTTCTTACGGCGGACCTTAACGGGTTCGCCGTTTTTGTCTTTTTGCATTTCAAATATGCTGTGACATTCAGGGCAGAAAGCAAGATTATCAGCAATCATCAGCTGTGTACCGATATCAAGGTCGTTATATGCACCCCACACTGCCTCAGACTGCTCTTTTCGGATAAGCTCAAGCTCCGGATTAAAGGTGTTTTCGCTTGTAACATCCTCTGCGGTTTCCTCTGAATCTTCGTCACAGTATTCCTTGTAAAACGGTATAAACAAGGTGTTACGGAGACCGGCAGTAATTAGCTCACAGGTAAATTTGGGTGAACGGTCAATCTGTTCGGCTATCTTTTCAATGTTTTCCTGAGTAGCCACTTCTCCGTACTCTCTGTAAAGAGCCATAGCTTTGCGGAGCATTTTGTCCTCATCGGCATTTGGTATGGTAAGACCGTGCCTCATTGAACGAATATATTCGTGAATCTCATAATCATAATAATACTTTGCAAAATACAGGAACGGAACATTCTGCGATAAATCATACTTTTCAAGAGCTTTGTAAAGTCCGTGAACGAAGACCATTTTTAAATCAGCAAAATGCCCCTGCATAGCATAGTTGTGTACTATACCGTAAATCTTATCGTTGAGTCTTGGTTCATAAAAGTGTAGAAAATATTCAAAATACCTTTCGTCTTTTTCGGTCAGGTAAAGCTCAATATATTCCTGCAGAGATTTCCTTTCTTTAG
Organism: Acutalibacteraceae bacterium; assembly: GCA_045535305.1. GTDB lineage: Bacteria > Bacillota > Clostridia > Oscillospirales > Acutalibacteraceae > UBA1081. Next base: position 3,352 of record JAZSLJ010000077.1, on the reverse strand, counting down.
GTGCCGTGGCACAGTGAAACATATATAAATCTTCTTCCCATTTTTTCATTGTGCCACATCCTTTCCGTTAGTTTTTCTCCGTATCAGCGTAAAGCTTTTTACGGCTTAAATCCTTTTTGTACTGTGTTTTGAAATATTCAGGGTCACGCTTGGCTAAAAGCATTCTATTCTTTGCTATTACCTTTGCCTTTTCTGCAAAGTCGGCAGTTATGGTACCTCGTAAAGCTTCGGTACGGATACAGCTGCAACGTTTATTATAAATATCCATAATGGGATTGTTTTCAGAGAGCTCCTTTTTACGGATAGCGGCAGCGTACTGTCTGCAAGTGAGCTTCTGTCCGTTTATCTTTTCAGGTGCTATGCCGTTAGTACAGTATTTCTGCTTTCTTGCACTCTGCATAAGAAAATGTCTACCGCAAATCTCGCACCTTTTGGGGTAATGACCATGGTGCAAGCCCTCAAAGAAATCCGTAACAATGAAGCTGTAAAAGCTGTCAAAATAGAGCTTTCTTGCGACTGTTGTGTGCTGACTCTTTATGTTTTTCCTGACCTCAATAAACTCTTTATTTACCGAAAAAGTCTTGTTACCGAATATCTGCTTTGCGACAGGCAAGAGATGTCCCTCATCGTGCTTTTCAATATCGGACAGAGCTTTTACAAAAGCAATAAGTTTTTTATGAGCATAGTACATATCATCGCTGATATTATTGAAGAATGTAATAATTTCGGTTAACTCATTTATGATTCCTTCGCACTCGTTTATATGCTCAAAATCACAATGGCGGTAAGCAGTATCAACTATAACTTCATCTTGGGGTATAAGTCCAATTTCAGCTCTTCGTACAAAGTAATCACAGATACGCTGTCCTGTTTCTTCACTGAAGAGATATGCCACTCTTTCTCGAATGGTATCAAAGTCAAAGATACTGTAAATAGGAATGTTGGGAAGAGCTTTCAACTCTTCAAGAATCATTCTGCCTGTATCGGTAAAATTACGGATATTGAGATAGCCGCACCTTAACTGCTTGAGTATATTGTGGTTAATTTCGTCTGAAAATACGGAAATTCTTGCGGCGGTATCATTTTTATAAAAAACATTCAAAAAACTTGTTGCGAATATACCGGCAGGATAGTTCTTTTTGTTCCAATATGCTCTTCCGTCACGGTATGCAACTGTTACAGAAAAGGCTCCCATAGTGCTTTTTCATCTCCTTTTTTGAATTTTTGAGGTTATTTTACTATCTTTTTCGGGTGAAAAGTGTCAAAACTTGTATTTTTACTAAATTGACATTTTCGTGTTACGGATTTTAATTTTCACTTGTTGCTCTATAATGGGTGATTTTGCAAAAGTTCCCTATTAATTATATAGAGGGGGATGAAAATCACTCCAATCTGAGGTCACAATAATTGTATCATACCTGATTGTATTATACAAATTTCAGAGTCCCATAAAACGGACTATAACTCAAAACAAAGAAAAACTGCCCTCACGAGGAGAGCAGTTAATGCGTATGTACTGCTGTATTTTAAGGGCGAATAAATAAATCCCCGTTGAGGCAGGAGAACTGCAACAACGGGTGATTTAATAATTTGTTTAATTACTTTATAATAGACATAATAATTGCAACAAATTCATCCTGTGTTAAACCTTTTGTACAGATTGTAAAACCAACGTTATTATATATAAATTCAGTATAATAGTACCCTTCGTCAGTTTTGCCAATCTTAAGCTCAACATTATTGATTACAGATGTTTCATCTTCAGTGTCAAAGTGCATATAATCCACCCAAGGAATATGTCCCTTAGCGACTTCAAGGTTGACACTTCGTGTAAAATCTTCATTGGAATAATTCAATATTTCAGCATCCCAATATACTTCACTGGTTCCATCATTTCTTTTATAAATACCACACTGTTCATTTTCTGGCCATGGTTTTATATCTGCCGGAACATCGGGTACAAAGTCAACACCGTAGTATGCAATCATTTCGTCAAGGGTCATTTCAACAAAGTCATCAACTAACAGACAGATATTCATTCTACCTGCAGAAATTCCGTTCAGAGTGTTAATTACAATTTTATTATTTGCCGCAGGATTATCTGGAAATTCGCCTTTGCTTTCGTAAAAATTGTCCTTTATGCCGGGATATAATGCATCTTCCAATGTTTTGTCTAACGGTGTTGTTTCAAACATTCCGCTTTGCCACACCCCCAAGCCAATTAGCGAAAACAAGAATAAGCAACAAACTGAAGTTGTGAGGCTTATAACTTTTTTTCTTTTATGTTTTTGTTCCGCATCGTAGCGGTCTCTGCGTTTAAGTAAATTATTTGTTACTTCATCATAACTCTTCATAATAAAAGTCCTCCTTTTCAAGTTCTGTTTTTAATGCAGTTTTTGCACGGTAAACAAGATTTTTCATTTGTCGGGAAGTTTTTTTCATAATGACAGCTGCTTCGGTATGGGGAAGCTCTTCAAAATAAATTAGCCAAAGAACCTGCCTGTACTCTGTATTTAATTTTTTCAACGCTCTATGAACTATTATCTTTTGTTCCTCAATGATATATAGTCTTTCCAAGTCATATTCATCTTGGATATAATTTTCTAAATCGTCAAAGGATGAGTCAGACAATTTTGAATTATGTCTTAGATAATCAATCGCTACATTTCGTCCTATAGTATATAGCCATGTTTTAAACGAATATTTAGCATTGAAGCGAGGCTTTTTAGTTATAAGCTTAAACAGAGTTTCTTCCATTAATTCTTCGGCAACAGAAATGTTGTTAACTATACCGTTTAGATAAAGTATAAGTCCATCTCTGTAATCTCTCACGATTTCTGCCAAAGCTGTGTCATCGCCATCAAGAAAACGGCGGTAGCTACTTGCACCGTTATCCATTACTTTAAACTCCTTTCCGAAAGGTGTGTGTTTATTCCTTTCACTTATTAAACGAACAAACTTGTAAAAAGTCTCACTAAAATTATTATACATTAATAAATAAAACTTTTCTACATTACATACACTTGTTACTTCAAAAGTAGCAGGTGTTTTTTTATACTCAAAAATCCAAATTTCAGGTATATGAATACTGCGTCACATTTTTTAGTGAAGAGCTATTTTTGCCCTTCACTAAATTTTTATACCCATATTCTCCAAATGGCTATTTTAGCCACTTGGAAGATATTAGTTATGCTTTTCCCAATGGGCATCAAGTGCCCATTGGAATCTTCGCATCAGGTAATTCTAGTAGGTGACAAAAAATGTCACCTACTAACTTTACATATAAAAATTTTATGAAAGGAAGTGTTTATCTTCAACATTCGCGACAGACCTATTTTCCACCGCACCCGTA
>JAZSLJ010000007.1:0-72867 GCA_045535305.1 Acutalibacteraceae bacterium | reverse complement strand
TAGTGATATATTTTTCCTTTGGAAAAATGTGATATATCCGTCTGCGACGGATGTGATATATTTGTTTCACAAATGTGATATAATTTGCCGATGGCAAATTGTTGAGGAAGCCGCTTTGCGGCTTGGATTATAATGGGTAAGGGCAAAGCCCTTCCACCACATTTACCGCAGGTAAATATATCACATAACCGTCAAGGTTATATATCACATTGCTTTGCAATATATCACACGCACCTCTGGTGCGTATATCATTACAATAATTTATCGCTGTGCGATAAATTATTGTTTGAAAGTTGGTGATTAAAATAGAAATTCTTACCTACATAACCGAGAATGCTCTTATTCTTATCCCCGTACTTATCATAATCGGGCGGATAATTAAGAATATTGAAAAAATCCCTGACAAATGGATTCCCGTTATTTTGCTTCCTGTCGGTGTAATCGGAGCTATGGCTCTGGGCGGTTGGAGTGTAACATCTGCCATTCAAGGCGTGCTTGTAACAGGTGCGGCAGTTTACGGTAATCAGCTTGTAAAACAGTTAAAAAAGGATGAATAAAACAAAAACGGCAGGGGAGTAATCCTCTGCCGTTAACAATAATTTAATGTACATTATACATTGTACATTGTTAATTGGCTGAATTATTGTTTATACTTTTCTGCCTGCAAATTAAACATATATGCATATTTGCCGTTTAACTGCATCAATTCTTCATGTGTGCCGCGTTCAATTATTTCACCGTTTTCCATCATAAATATTCTGTCTGCATGACGGGTGGTGGAAAGTCTGTGAGAAATGAAAATAACGGTTTTATCCTTTGCTGCCTCCATCATGGAGTTGTTAAGCTCATATTCGGAAACGGGGTCAAGGTTTGCGCTTGGCTCATCAAGAATAATATACGGGCATTTTTTGTAAAATGCTCTTGCTATTGCAACTTTTTGCTGTTCACCGCCGGAAAGAGATAAGCCGTTGTCGCTGAATTCTCTTAAAAGTATGGTTTCCGTACCCTTGGGCAATTCTTTTGTGAAACCTGCGTGAGAAAGAGCTTCAAGCACCCTGTCCTTGTCGTAATCAACCTGCAAAGCTACATTTTCACCCATTGTCGCGCCGAAAATTTTAAAATCCTGAAAAACTGCGGCAAAGCGGTCGCGGTGCGATGCAACGGTTTCTTCTCTTATATCTCTGCCGTCAATAACAATTTCACCGCCTGTTACATCATAAAGACGAAGTAACAGGTTTGTAAGTGTTGTCTTACCTGCACCGTTGTAGCCTACAAGTGCAATTTTTTCACCCGGATGAATTGTCATACTGATATTTTTAAGTGTCGGAGAGTCGTTACCGGGGTATGTAAAGCTGATATTTTTAATTTCAATATTCTTTGCTTCACCGCATTCGGCAATATGCTCACCGTCTTTGATTTTGAAGTCCGTTGACAGGAATGTTCTGTATTTTTCAATCATTTTTGAACGCTCGGTAAAGTTTCGCAAGGAATAAACCGTAAGGAAAAGCACCGAGGAGCTGATTGATGCTGCACCGTTGAATGTGGACACAAAATCACTTGCGGAAAGCGCACCGACTTCAAGTGTCTGATAGCCGATATAGGTTGTAAGCACAAGCATAAAGCCTATAATCTGCACAACAACAGCCTGCAGGAAAAACCAGCCGTCGATTTTGCCCACATAATGACGCTGAGTTTTTGTAATATCGTCTGCACTTTCGCGAAAACGCTTAAAGAAAATGCCTGTGATAGAGTGCATACGCATTTCACCCGCAAATTCGGGCAGATAGAAAAGACGTGAAAAATAATTTGCTTTTCTGTATTTTTCGTTCATCGCTTCGCGGCGCTTCATTTGCAGATTGCCTGTGTGCTTGCCGATGGGCAGGAATGTGATAACAAAAAACAGAATTATTACAAGGCATACGGGGTCAATGGTAAACATAATTGCACCTATTGAAATAAATGCAATAATTTCCGATACATAACCTCTTACAAGGTTGAGGATGTTGCGGATATTTTCGGACGAAGTTTCAATAGCAAGTATAAAATCGCTGTAAAAGGAGGAATCGTCATAGCTTGCAAGGTCAAGTGATATTGCCTTTTCGTAAAGCTTTGAATGAATACCCAGATGCATTTTTTCTCTTGCTCTGTGAGCAAAAAGCTCAAAGAACAGCGCATTTACAATATTTTCAAAAATTATTATGCTGACCATTATAGCAAGAGCAATAAATATTTTGCGTATGCCGTCAGGCTTACCTATCTGGTCAATAACGTATTTGATACCGATAACGGAAATAAATCTGTCGGGCAAAGTTGTTATAATGTCTGTTAAAATTTCACCTATAACAAGACCGGGGGAAATCTTAAACATTATTTTAAGCAGAAAGAAGACATTACTTATAACACCGTGCTGACCTTTTTCTTTTTTCTTAAACATCAGTTTCTTCCTCCCCGTCTTTATAGTTTGATGCCTGCATAGTGAACATCTCGGCATATACACCGCCAAGCTCCATCAGTTCGGCGTGAGAGCCGCTTTCGGCAACGGTTCCGTTTGCAAAAACATAAATTCTGTCCGAAAGAACGGCACTTGAAAGTCTGTGTGAAATATAGATAACCATTTTATTTTTTGTTTCATCAATAAGGCTTTCGTACATTCTGTATTCGGCTATGGGGTCAAGGGCAGATGACGGCTCGTCAAGAACTGCCAAATCAAAGGGATGCGCAAACATTCTTGCCGCCGCAACCTTTTGCTGTTCACCGCCTGAAAGACCTGCACCTTTATCGTCAAATTCACGGGTGAGAACGGTATCCGCACCATTTTCAAGAGTGCAGATTTTATCAAATACACCGCTTTTTCTAAGTGCATATTCAGCGTGCGCTCTGTCTTTATCATCTTCGCATTCACGGCAAAGTACATTTTCGTTTACCGACAGCGCAAACACCTTGTAATCCTGAAAAACAGTACCTACGCGCTTGCGCAGGGAATCAATATCATACTCTTTTATGTTTATGCCGTTGTATAAGATTTCTCCCTCGTCAGGGTCGTAGAAACGAAGCAGAAGCTTAACAAACGTGGATTTGCCTGCACCGTTTTTGCCCACGATTGCAATGGTTTCGTTCTTTCCGACTTTTAGTGATACGTTTTTAAGCGAGGGTTTTTCTGCACCGGGATATGTAAACGTAACGTTTCTGAACTCAACGGATTCAAGCTCTTTTGCTTTTTTTGTGCCGTTTATCTGTCTGTTTTCGTAGTCAAAGAAAGTTCTCAGATTGCCGAAATACAGCGAAAGCCTTTGTATTTCCGACAAATCGGTACCGATTCTTTCAATCATAGCCTTAAGGCTTGTGATTGCACTTATAAGAACGGCAAACTGAGCCACGGAAACAGTACCGTTTATAAAGCCGTAAACACCGTAAATAAGTGTACCTGCAATAGGTAAAATTTCGCTGAAAAATCCGCCGAAAACATCAATAATACCTGTTTTCCAGCCGTATTTACGTATGATTTCACGGTTCCTTTCAACGGCTCTTACAAAGCGTGTCTTCATAACGTCATATATGCCCGATGTTCGCATATCCTTTGAAAAATCCTTCAGGAATACAACGCGCTGAACATAGTCCTTTTTACGGTTGTTGGAGGTCATTTCCTTGTCTTTTTTGTATTCAAGCTTATTTCTGAAAGATTCCAGCAAAACATAAGGAATCATACCCAGAAGAAAGAAAAGTATCTTCGGGTCAACCGAGCAGATATAAGAGGCAAGACTGCCTCCGACCACGATAAATGCGACCATATTGCTGAGACACCAGGAAAAACCGAGTGTCATATCGTTGTTTATAACATCCGTTGCACGTTTGTAATTATCATAAAATTTCGGATTTTCATAACATTCAACATCAACGGAACAGGCTTTTCTGAAAATCTGTTCATTCAGAAGCTTATAAACCTTTTTGTTCTCAGATGAGGAGAGATAGTCGCCGAAGCAGTCAAGAAACTGCGCTCCGATACCTACGATGCAGAAAACTATAAGCGTTTTCATAAATGTTTCAAATGTGCCGCCGTCGGTAACAACACCAAGCATTTTGTCAAGGAATATAACATTTTTCAGATATCTGTCAAAGAAAAAATATCCGAAAATGGAAAGAGTGTATCCCGGCAGCATTACAGGTGATGCCTTGGCTATGATTTTAGCGGCGTATAATGAGTTTTTCAATACGCCGAAACGGTCTTTTTTTTCTTTATTTTTCATAATTTTTCCTTTTAATTATTTTTATACTTCTCAGCCTGAAGATTGAACATATATGCATACTTGCCGTTTTTAGCCATAAGCTCTTCGTGGCTGCCGCTTTCTATTATTTCTCCGTTTTCAAGCATATATATAACATCAGCCATAACGGTTGTTGAAAGTCTGTGAGAAATAAATATAACGGTTTTGTTGTCTGCGGCTCTTGACATAGCTTCGTTAAGAGCGTATTCGCTCATGGGGTCAAGATTTGCTGAGGGCTCGTCAAGAATTGCAAAGGGACAGTCTTTATAGAATGTTCTTGCTATTGCGACTTTCTGCGATTCACCGCCCGAAAGGGACAATCCGTCGTCGTCAAATTCACGCAGAAGTACGGTGTCTGTTCCATTTGCAAGATTTTTGTCAAATCCGCTTTCTTTAAGGGCGGCAATAACCTTATCGTTGTCGTGGGTGTCAGCCATAGCCACATTTTCACCGACAGTTGCGCCGAACAGTGAAAAATCCTGAAAAACTGCCGCAAAATTATCGTGATAGGCTTTGGTATCCCAATCTTTTATGTTTTTTCCGCCTACGGTGATACTGCCTTCTGTTACGTCGTAGAGCCTGAGCAAAAGATTTGTCAGTGTGGTTTTACCCGCACCGTTATAACCGACCAAAGCTATTTTCTGGTAAGGCTTTATTTCAAGATTGATGTTTTTAAGTGTCGGCTGTTCGTTGCCGGGGTAGGTGAATGATACGTTTTCAAGCTTTATCGTCTGCGGTTTTTCAAGGATTTCGGTGTGAGTACCGCCTTTGATTTTTTCGTCCGCATTCATAAACTTTTTAAATTTTTCAACGTAAAGTCCGTTTTCTCTGAAATTGATTGCAAACCAGGATGTAAGGAAGAACATTCTGTCGCCTATGTTGATAGCTCCGTTGAAGGATGCGGCAAAATCACCCATATCAAGCTCACGAAGAACTATTGCTTTGTAGCCGAGATAAAGCGTTATGCCGAGGTAAATCAACAGTGTGAAAGGTGCACTTTCCTGACAGAAATACAGCTTCCACTGTTTTTTAAGAAACGGAGTTATTGTAAACAGACGGTCAATAATATTCTTCTGATATCTTCGTTCGGTCATTTCACCTGCAGGGTTGAGCCTTATTTCCTTTGCGTAATCCTGCAGATAGAAAACACGCTGGAAATAAAGATTTTTTCTGTCAAGGGGAGTCATCGCTTCCGTTCGCTGAACATTTACTTTTGCTATGATTCTGCCTACGGGGAGCATCATAAGAATACATACCGTTACAAACACAAGGCACATCGGGTCTATTGATGCAACGATACCCGTTATTGTACCGATGGCTATAACGTTTGTAAAAAGAGTTGTTGAATCGTGGATTATTGCGTCAATTCTTTCACCCATCGTGTTCATGGCAAGAACAAAATCGTTGTAGAATTTGGGGTCGTCATAGGATGATAAATCCATTCTTGCCGCTTTTTCGTATATCTGCTCATACAGTTTTTTATTAAGCTTTTCTTTCTGTACGGGCAGAAGAATCTCATAAAAAACGGTGTTCATAAAATTACCTACGATTACCAATGCCGCAAAAGCACCGCAGGAAATAAAAACTCTGTGTAATTCAGTTCCCGATGAAACAACATCAATAATGTATTTCAGAAGCACAACGTTTGACAGCACCCAGGGAAGCTCCGTCATAGCATCAAAAAATACGGTGCATATCATAAGCATCGGTGCGCTTTTCATAACAAACTTAAGCATAAAAAGATAGTTACGTAAATTCACAAAGCTTTCTTTTATTTTGGTTTTGTTAATCTTCATCGTTATGCCCCTCCTCTCTGTATCCCGAAGCCTGAAGAGTGAACATCTCGCAGTATTCGCCGCCCTTTTCCATCAATTCGGAATGGTTGCCCTGTTCAATGAGCATACCTTCGCGGAAAACAATGATTTTATCCGCATTTGCCGCGCTGGAAAGTCGGTGAGAAATATAAATAACGGTTTTACCCTTTGTACCCTCGGCAAGTGCTTCGTACATTTTTGACTCCGCAACAGGGTCAAGCGCCGATGAAGGCTCGTCAAGCACAGCCACATCAAAATTTTTTGCAAACATTCTTGCAATAGTGAGTTTTTGAGTTTCACCGCCCGAAAGGGATGCACCGCTGTCGTCAAACTCTTTTGTAAGGAGTGTATCCATACCCTCGGGGAGCTTGTCTATTCTGCTTTTTATGCCACTTTGTGTAAGTGCTTTTTCGGCAAGTGAAATGTTGTTTTCATCAACCTCCTGCATAAGCACGTTTTCGGCAACTGTCATTGCAAAGACGCGGTAATCCTGAAAAACGCTTGCAAAGCGGTTTCTGTAGCTTGCAATATTGTATTCTTTTATGTTTCTGCCGTTATAAAGAATTTCACCCTCGGTTACGTCGTAAAGACGCATAATCAGCTTGGAAAGAGTGGTTTTACCTGCTCCGTTATGGCCTACAACGGCAACGGTTTCACCCTTGTTGATTTTGAACGATATGTTTTTGAGCGTTTTTTCCTCTTTGCCCGGATATGCAAAGGTTACGTTTCTGAATTCAAGGCTTTCGAATTCCTCTGTTTCAATACCGCCGTCAACAATCTGCGGCTCGTAGGCAAGAAATTCCCGTAAGCTCTGCACCCACAGACAATGCTTTTGCTGCATTGTGAAATAACGGGAAAAGTTGTTGATTTTGTATCTGCATTGAAGAATTGCGGAAACAAGCACGGAAAAATCCGATATTGCAAGATTCTCCAAAGCAACAAGACGGTAACAGCCGTAGCCGAAGCCGCCTGCAACAGGTATAACATCGCCGAAGAAATCGCTTAATATTTCAAGTACGGCAACACGTATACCATATTTCTTAATAAGAGATATATTTTTTTCAACCGCTGTTTTGAATCTGCGTTTTAGTACGGTAAAAATATCCGTTGTTTTTATTTCTTTTGCAAAATCTTTTAAAAGAACAGTTCTCCTCACATATTCTTTCTGTCTTTCGTAAGGTGTTGTTTCTTTTTCTTTTTTAAATTCTTCCTTGTTTTTAAGCGCGCGGAAAAACATTACAAAAACAGGGCAGATAATAAAAATTATCATCACAGGGTCAATGGATACAAGATATGTAACCATTACAATAAGGCTGATAAGTGAGCCGATAACCCATGACGTACCGTTTACGATACGCTTGAAGCCGTGCTTTTCAACAACCCAGGTTGCGCGATTATATTTATCAAAAAATTCGGGGTTTTCATAGCAGCCCAACTCCACCTGTTGTGCTTTTTTAAAAATCAATTCGTTTATGTAGCTTTCGCACTTTATTTCAAAACGTATGCGTGAGTAAAAGTTTGTAAAATAGCCGAGCATATCTATAACTATTTTACCCGCAACCATAAGCACAATTTTAATTGCAAGTTCTTTGAATGTGCCGTTTCCCTCAATAACGGACAGCGCCGTTTTCAGGAAAAATACACTGAAAACCAACGAGTAGTATACGTTTTCCGCGATGTTGGAAATGTACAGGCTTAACATATGAAACGGTGCGCTTTTCATTCCGCAACCGAGAATAAACAGCGTATTTTTTAATACGTGTGCTTTTTCTTTTTGCTTTTTCATAATTTTCTCCTTTCACATTCTAAAAAATAAAAAATCCCGACATAACGCCGAGACCGCAATATTATCCGTAACTGTTACTTTGAAACGGACAAAATGCATTCGGCTTGTTTAACTGTATTGTTCATATTGTTCATCATTATGTCCGCCTCCTTTCAAATTTTAAATTTTTTATACAGCAAATGGAATTTTATCACAGATAATTATTACTGTCAATGCAAAAAATTACATATATATCCCTTTTTTAATAAGGATTTTTTGTAATATTGTATATTATTGTATAATCATCTTGACATTTTGTTTATTTTGCTTTAAAATTATATGCTGAATTTGTGAAATGTTAAATCGGAGGTTAAACAGATGAATAATACCGAAAAAACAATGGAAAAAATTGTTGCCCTTTGCAAGAGCAGAGGATTCATATTCGCAGGCAGCGATATCTACGGCGGCCTTGCAAACACTTGGGACTACGGCCCCTTAGGTGCAAGACTTAAAAATAATGTTAAAGATACCTGGAGAAAGAGATTTATTCAGGAAAGAAAGAACAGCTATGAGGTTGATGCCGATATCCTTATGCATCCCAGAGTATGGGAAGCAAGCGGCCACGTTGCATCATTCTCCGACCCGCTTCTTGACTGCAAAGAGTGCAAAATGCGACACAGAGCAGACAATCTTATCGACGATTTTGATGAGAATGCCCATGCAGACGGTATGACAAAGGAAGAAATGTTTGAGTACATCAAGGCTCATTCAATTCCCTGTCCCAACTGCGGCAAGCATAACTTTACAGACATAAGAGAATTTAATCTTATGTTCCAGACCTTCAGAGGCGTTACAAACAACAGTAAGAGCGTTATATATCTTCGTCCCGAAAATGCACAGGGTGAGTATGTAAACTATCTTAATGTTCAGCGTTCAATGAGAGCAAAGCTTCCTTTCAGCATCGGTCAGATCGGTAAGGCTTTCAGAAACGAAATCACACCCGGTAACTTTACGTTCAGAACTATCGAATTCGAGCAGATGGAGTTCCAGACTTTCTGTAAAGAAGGCACAGATACCGAGCTTTACGATTATTTCAAAAACTACGGTATGGAGTATTACAAAGACCTCGGTATTCCCGCAGAGCATCTCCGTTTCCACGACCACGAAAAGCTTGCTCACTATGCAAAAGCGGCTTGTGATATTGAGTTCCTTTTCCCCTTCGGCTGGGGTGAAATTAACGGCACTCACAACAGAACAAACTTCGACCTTACAAGACAACAGGAATACAGCGGTCAGAAGATGGATTATCTTGATCCCGAAACAAACGAGAAATTTATTCCTTTCATCATTGAATCAACTTACGGTCTTGACAGAACCGTTCTCGCTCTTCTTTGCGAAGCTTATGACGAAGAGGTTATTGATGCAGAAAAGAACGATGTAAGAGTTGTTCTTCACCTTAGCCCTGTTGTAGCTCCCTATAAGGCAGCAGTTCTTCCCCTTTCAAAGAAGCTTTCCGACAAGGCTATGGAGGTTTATGAAAAGCTGAGCAAAAAGTTCATGGTTGACTTTGATGAAACAGGCTCAATCGGTAAGAGATACCGCCGTGAGGACGAAATCGGTACACCTTTCTGTATCACATACGACTTTGAAAGTGAAACAGACGGCTGTGTAACAGTCCGCGACAGAGATACTATGGAGCAGGTTAGACTTCCCATCGACGAGCTTGAGGCATATATTGCATCTAAAATTGAATTTTAAGATTAGAAGCACTCTCAAAAAGGGAGTGCTTTTATAATGTTAATTGATTTTTAGCTATGGACTTTTGCTGCATTTTAATGTATAATATTTTTATATTGTATTTGTGAGGTTATTTTATGATAAGTGTACTTATGCCGGTTTACAATGTAGAAAAATATCTTGAAAAGACTCTTGAAAGTGTAAAGGCTCAGACTTATACGGATTTTGAGGTAATTATGGTTGATGACGGTTCAACCGATTCAAGCGGCGCAATATGCGACAAATGGGCTGAAAATGATTCAAGATTCAAGGTTGTTCATACCGAGAATAAGGGCGTTTCCGCCGCAAGAAATACTGCACTTTCACTTGTCAGCGGTGAGTATATTTTTTGCCTTGACAGTGATGACCTTATTCTTCCCGAAACTTTAGAGGAACTTCTCAACAAGCTTATTGAAAACAATGCGGATATGTCTTGCGGAAACATCATGCATGTTGATCCGGATGGCAATCCCATTGACGAGTACAATGAACGACTGACTATTGTTAACGATGAAGTATTGACAAGAGATGAATATCTGCATAAGCTCTGTGAAATCAATGCAGGTTATTACTGTCATACAACTCACAATGTGTATAAGAAAAAGGTTTTTGATGGTGTGTATTTTCCTGAAGGCCGAATCCATGAAGACCATGCCAGAATTCATGAAATTGTGTACAATTGTAACAGAATCGTAACCTCAAGCAAGCGTTATTATCTTTATGTAAGACATTCTGAAGGAATTACAGGAACAAAGTTTTCACCTAAAAATCTTGCAAGAGAAGAAGCTCTCAAGGACAGAATAAATTTTTATATTGATAAAAAACTCAACTCTCTGATTCCTGAAACTGCAATTTATGCATTAGATATCGCCATTGTTAATTTTTCAAATTGTGTAACAGAAAATTTCTATTACGGCAAAACAAAAAAACTAATTAACGATTATATTTCTTTTTTTATAAAATATATTGCACCATTCAAAGAGCTTTCTTCATTTTATAAAAAAGTTGCAATTATTGGGTATGCAATTTGTTTTAAGCCCGAAGTTTATGCAAAATACACTAATATTAAATTAAAAAAGAATTCTATTAGCTCCGGTGAAGTTATTAAAGAAGAACTTTTTGAACTTGTTTTTTATTTGTTTTCTCTGCTTCCAACAAGAAACAGGATTATTTTTGAAAGCAATCCCGCACTTACCTGCAACACATATCCCGTTTACCAATATCTGCTTGAAAAGGGTCTGAACGAAAAGTATGAATTTGTATGGCTGTGTGATGACGCCTCAAAATATGCAGATTCAAAAGAAAATAATGTATCGTTTTTAACTAACATTAAACACGCAAAATCAATAGGCGGTAAATTTAAGTATATGTACAGTATTGCAACTGCAAAAGCACTTGTTTACAGCAATCAGCTTTTGGGTGTTCACGGTAAAAACAAAATCTCTCTCTGGCTTCAGCACGGTATGCCCCTTAAAGCGTCAAACGGTACATATTGCATAAAAAACCGCTGTACAGCCGCATTGTGCGTGTCGGAATTTTTTGCTGATAATTTCAGCTCAGATGCAAGAGTGGATAAGGATAAAATGATTTTCTGCGGTTTTCCGCGAAATGATTATCTTAATAAACCTAACGATGCTCTTGAAAAATTCGGATTCGATAAGTTTGACAAGGTGATTTTCTGGCTGCCCACATTCCGTCAGAGAAAAGACGGTGCAAAAAACAAAAAACTTGCAGGTTATGAGATGAAAATCCACGGTACGGGTATTCCGGCTATTGAAACCGCCGAAGATATGCAAAAAATCAATACTTATCTCAGAGCCTTGAATTGTCTTGTTGTGTTAAAGCCTCATCCGGCACAGGATTTGTCAGCTATTAAAGAAAACGGACTTTCTAATTTCTTTATTATAAACGACGATACACTCAAGGAAAAAGGTGTTCAGTTGTATGAGCTTCTTGGCAGATGCGATGCTATGATTACGGACTATTCTTCCGTTTATTATGATTATCTGCTGACGGACAAGCCCATAGGTCTTACGATCGGAGATATTGACGAATATATAGCAAAGCGCGGCTTTGTATACAAGAATCCTCTTGATATTCTCAAAGGCTTTTATATTGAATCCACCGATGACCTTATATCCTTTATCGGTGAAATCAGTAACGGCGCAGATTCGGCAAAAACAGCACGTACAGCCGTTAAAAATATGATTCATACAATCACCGACGGCTCATCGGCACAAAGAGTAGGGGATTATATTATTGAACAGCTTGGTAAACAATAATTTAATGTACAATGTACAATTTACAATGTACAATTATTGAATTATAAAAATCGGGTTAAAGGGCGAAGCCCTTTCCTTCATTGTACATTATACATTGTACATTGTTAATTAGATAAATTCTTGTTTATTAATATTGCATTTTGCTATAAAAATTGTTATACTGTGCCTATAATGCATTAATTTGGGTATATTATATATACAAATAATTGTGCTTACCGCATTTAATGATTTGGCGGAATTGCCACTTGATAAATTTTTCACAATATAATAAAATATATTGTGTCAGTTTAGTTATAAAAATTCTTTATATAAGGAGATTTTACAATGAGCGTTTTAAACAAGAAAACTATTGAAAATTTAAATGTTGCAGGCAAGAAAGTGCTTGTACGTTGTGATTTCAACGTTAAAATGGAAAACGGCGTTATCACAAGCGATAAGAGAGTAGTTGCTTCTCTTCCCACAATCAAGTATTTGCTTGATAACAATGCAAAAGTTATCCTTTGCTCTCACCTTGGCAGACCTAAGGGTGAATTCAACCCCGAATTCTCAATGGCACCCGTTGCAGAATGTCTTTCAAAGTATCTCGGTATCGAGGTTAAGCTTGCAAAGGACGTAGTAGGCGAGTCTGCACAGGCTCTCGCTGCAGAACTCAAAGACGGCGAAGCTATGCTCCTTGAAAACGTACGTTTTGAAAAGGGCGAAACAAAGAACGATGAAGAGCTCAGCAAAAAGTTTGCTGCTCTTGCAGATATTTTTGTAAACGATGCTTTCGGTTCAGCTCACAGAGCACATTCTTCAACAGCAGGTGTAGCAGCTTTTGTTGAGGAGTCAGCTATCGGCTACCTTATGCAGAAGGAAGTTGACGTTATGGGTAAGGCTCTTGAAGATCCTGCAAGACCCTTCGTTGCTATCCTCGGCGGTGCAAAGGTTTCTGACAAAATCGGCGTTATCGAAAACCTTATGGAAAAGGTTGATACTCTTATCGTAGGCGGCGGTATGGCTTACACATTCTTCGCAGCACAGGGCCATTCAGTTGGTACATCAATCTGTGAAGAAGATAAGATTGAGCTTGCCAAGAGCATGATGAAGCTTGCTGAAGAAAAGGGCGTTAAGTTCCTTATTCCCATTGATAACAGAATTGGTACAGAATACAAGCCCGATACAGAATGTGAAATCG
Organism: Acutalibacteraceae bacterium; assembly: GCA_045535305.1. Taxonomy (GTDB): domain Bacteria; phylum Bacillota; class Clostridia; order Oscillospirales; family Acutalibacteraceae; genus UBA1081. Next base: position 59,791 of record JAZSLJ010000007.1, on the reverse strand, counting down.
TAGACAGCGACAAGATTCCCGACGGTTGGATGGGTCTTGACATCGGTCCTAAGTCAGAAGAACTCTTTGCTGAAGCACTCCAGGGTGCTGGCACAGTTATCTGGAACGGACCTATGGGTGTTTCTGAGTGGGAAAAGTTTGCATCAGGTACAATTTCAGTTGCTAACGCTGTTGCAGCTGCAACAGATGCAGGCGCAGTTTCAATCATCGGCGGCGGCGACTCAGCAGCAGCTGTTAAGAAGCTCGGCTTCAACGACAAGATGACTCACGTTTCAACAGGCGGCGGCGCCTCTCTCGAATTCCTTGAGGGTAAAGATCTTCCCGGTATCGCTTGCATCGACAACAAGTAATTTTAAATAAAACTAAAGTAGGTGAAGAATGAGCAATCGTTCTTCACTACATATTGAAAGGATATATTCAAATGAATAAAGCTCTTCGTAAAGCAGTTATCGCAGGTAACTGGAAAATGAATAAAACTCCTGCTGAAACAAAGGCTATTATTGAAGAAATGAAGCCTCTCGTAGCAGGTGCAGATTGTGATGTTGTTCTTTGCGTTCCTTATATTGACGTATTTGCAGCTATGGAAGCAGCAGAGGGCTCAAACATCAAAATCGGTGTTGAAAACTGCCATTGGGCAGAAAGCGGTGCTTTCACAGGTGAAGTTTCTGCAAAAATGCTCAAAGAAATCGGCGTTCCTTACGTTATCATCGGTCATTCAGAGAGAAGACAGTATTTCGGTGAAACAGACGTAACAGTTCAGAAGAGAACAAGAGCTGCTCTTGATGCAGGTCTTACCGTAATTCTTTGTGTTGGTGAATACCTTGAACAGAGAAATCAGGGCATTACAGAAGAAATCGTACGTATGCAGACAAAGATTGCTCTTGGCGGTGTTTCCGAAGCAGAGCTTGCAAACATCATCATCGCATACGAGCCTGTATGGGCAATCGGCACAGGTGTAACAGCTACTGCTGAACAGGCAAACGAAGTTAACCACGCTATCAGAGAGTGTGTAGCAGAGCTTTACGGCAAGGCTGCTGCTGATAAAATGGTTGTTCAGTACGGCGGTTCAATGAACGCTGCTAATGCTGATGAGCTTCTTGCACAGGAGGATGTTGACGGCGGTCTTATCGGCGGCGCATCTCTTAAAGCTGCAGATTTCTCAATTATCGTAAAAGCTGCTTCAAAATAATAATATTTAGGGCAGGAGAAATACCTGCCCGATTTTTAAAGGAATGATATAATTATGAAAAAACCATATGTTCTTTGTATAATGGACGGCTTCGGCTCAAATCCCGGAGCAAAGGGAAATGCAATTGAATTTGCAAAAACTCCCTGCCTTGATAAAATTTTTGCAGAAAATCCTCACACACTCATCGGTGCATCAGGTCTTGACGTAGGTCTTCCCGACGGTCAGATGGGTAACTCTGAGGTTGGTCATACAAACATCGGCGCAGGTCGTGTTGTTTACCAGATGCTCGTTAAAATTTCAAAAACAATCAAGGACGGCGAGCTTGCAAACGTAAAAGCTCTTTCCGATGCTATGGATGCTTGTAAAGCAAAGGGAACAGCACTTCACCTTGTTGGTCTTCTTTCCGACGGCGGTGTTCACAGCCACATTGAGCACCTTTTCGGTCTTATTGATATGGCTAAGGCAAAGGGTCTTGACAAGGTTTATGTTCACGCTATCACAGACGGCCGTGATGTTTCCGTTGAATCAGGTAAAGGCTTTATGCAGGATTGCCTTGATAAATTCAGTGCAACAGGTCTCGGTAAAATTGCAACAATCTCCGGCAGATACTACGCTATGGACAGAGATTTTGCATGGGACAGAGAAGAAAAGGCTTATGCAGCTATGGTTTACGGCGAAGGCAATCAGTGCGACTGCCCTGTAAAGGCTATGGCAGAATCCTACGCAAACGGCGTAACAGACGAGTTTGTTGTTCCCGTTGTTATTGATAAAGAGGGTATGATTAAGGAGAATGACTCCGTTATCTGCTTCAATTTCCGTCCCGACAGAGCAAGACAGCTTACAAGAATGTTCGTTGACCCCGATTTCAACGGTTTTGAGAGAAGAAATGGCTTCTTCCCCCTTAACTATGTTTGTATGACACAGTACGATGCAACAATGCCTAATGTAACAGTTGCATTTGCTAACGAAGACCTTACTATGACAATGGGTGAATACGTTTCATCACTCGGTCTTACACAGCTCCGTATTGCAGAAACACAGAAGTATGCTCACGTAACATTCTTCTTTAACGGCGGTGTTGAAGCTCAGTTCCCCGGTGAGGACAGAATTCTTATTAATTCTCCCGACGTTGCAACATTTGATTTGAAGCCCGAAATGAGTGCATATGAGGTAACAGATGCAGTTGTTGAGCAGGTTCTCAGCGGCAAGTATGATGTTATCATCATCAACTACGCAAACTGCGATATGGTTGGCCATACAGGTATTTTTGATGCAGCTGTTGCAGCAGTAGAAGCTGTTGACGAGTGCGTTGGCAGACTCGCAGATGCAGTTGCAAAAATGGACGGTAAAATGATTATCACAGCTGACCACGGTAACGCTGATAAGATGATTGATGAAAACGGCGAGGCATTTACACCTCACTCAACAAATCCCGTACCCGTTGTTACAATCGGACAGACAGCTCCTCTTAAGGACGGCGGCAGACTCTGCGACCTTTGCCCCACACTCCTTGATATGATGGGACTTGCACAGCCCAAAGAAATGACAGGCGAGTCTTTGATTAAAAAATAATTCATTATTTTTTAATCAAAATGATGGTTGCCTTCGGCAAATGATGACACTTTGTTTATGATAGTTGCTTACGCAAATGATGGTTGTCTTCGACAAATGATTGCAACCATCCCATCATTTTGAATGTTTACATTCAATCCATCATTGCAACTTGTTGCACTATCATTTTAATCAAAGATTAAACTATCATCTTTATAGGAGTTAGCGGTATAAAAGAAAGCAATTTGCTTGTAGATTTATCAATAGATTTTTCAGTGAAAATTGTTGAATTGGTAAAAATATTGAAATCGAAACAGTAATCTGTAATTGCAAATCAGATTTGTCGCAGCGGAACAAGCATCGGTGCAAATATTCACGAGGCACAATATGCTCACAGTAAGGCTGATTTTATTGCAAAATTTGAAATTGCACTTAAAGAGGCAAACGAAACATCGTATTGGTTGCTGATATTATACAGAACAAAATATATTGATGAACAACAATATAAACAATTAGAGAATTTATGTTCAAGAATAAAAGCCGCACTTGTCGCTTCCTGTAAAACAGCAAAAAACAATAAATAAAAAATCCCGCACCGAGTAATCGGTGCGGTTTATTGTTGTTTAAGTCCTAAGATATAATCGGCACTTACTTTGTAAAATTTGCAAAGAGTGATGATGTGCCTTACGGGTATTTCATTTATTCCTTTTTCATAGCGTGAATATACTTGTTGAGTAGTACCGAGAATTTCGGCAACATCACTTTGATTCAAATCATTATCTTCACGAAGCTCCCGTATTATTTCAGGATATTCTTTCATAATTATCACCAATAAAATTATAATACACCACATTTAGTGTATTGACATTTACACCAAAAGTGGTGTATAATATTATTCAAAAGTACTTGGTTTTTGTGTAACTGTCAAGCTTGAGCTGAGTTGACTGTTGTTTTTAATTATTATCCGTTTGTTGAAAAAACATTCAGGAAATAAGGAGGTGAAGTTTATGAAAGGTATAATTATATTTATTGCATTAGTTGTGTTTTTTTCGATTTTAGGAAGTTGTGGAAGTGAATCAACATGGTATACAGACAGTAATGGAAACAGTTATAATCAGGATGGGTACTATGATGATAATGGCAATGGTCATTATGATGAAGATGATCTTTACGGAAACGGGAAATATTGGAATTATCTTGATTAATTAAAAATACGGATAATCTTTATTGTAGTTTATGTAATCTTGATTATGAAAATTCAGAGTGCGCTCAAAATCCCGCACCGAGTAATCGGTGCGGTTTGTTTTATCTTTGCAGAAAATTGAATTTATATAGTAGGGACCGCCATTGGCGGTCCGTTTTTTATGTGGCTATATTTCAAAATCGGCACGGAATGCCCAATGGGCATTCCCTACGGAATTGCAATAACCTTTTTGCGAAATCATATAAATTTGTACGGTTTATTTTTTGTATAAACTACTTATTTATTGATTTAATTTATTTTTTATGTTATACTACATCGGAAAAAATTATTCGGAGAAATTTTATGGCAGTTCTTGAAATGATATTTGCAGTTTTTGCTGTTATCGGTGCCGTTGACCGCATAACGGGCAATCACCTTAAATTGGGTGAGGAGTTCGAAAAGGGTATTCTGGCGTGCGGCTCATTGTCCCTTGCTATGGTCGGTATGATATGTATTGCACCCACACTTGCACAGGTGCTTACTCCCGTATTGGAGCCGATGTGCAGCCTTACGCATATAGATATGTCCTTTATCGGCAGCTTTATAGCAAACGATATGGGCGGTGCTGCAATTTCGCAGGTGCTGGCATCCGACGATGTAATAGGCAGCTTCAACGGACTTGTTGTGGCATCTATGATGGGCTGTACAATATGCTTTACAGTGCCCGTTGCACTCAAAACTATTGACGAAAAATATCACAGAGAGGTGCTTAACGGTATTCTTTGCGGTATAGCTACAATGCCCGTGGGCTGTATTGTGTCAGGTCTTATGCTTGGCATATCCTTCGGCACGCTTATGCTTAATCTTATACCCGTTCTGTTTGTAGCATTGATTACCTGTATCGGTCTTGCCGTCAAGCCTGATCTGTGCCGCAAAATATTCGGTATTATCGGCAAAATTGTTATAATAATAATCACAGTCGGTCTTGCAGCAGGTATATTTGAGTATATAACAGACATAACTCTTATACCCGGTATGACACCTGTTGAGGACGGATTCGCAACAGTTGCAGGTATTGCCGTTATTCTTGCGGGCGTTTTTCCCTTTATAGCGTTTATCTCAAAGATCTGCAGAAAGCCCTTTACGGTAATCGGCAACAAAATCAATATTGATGAAAACAGCGTGCTCGGACTTGTTTCATCACTTGCAAACAGCATCCCCACCTTCGACCTTGCAGCCAAAATGAACGAAAAAGGCAGAATGATGAATATGGCATTCACGGTATCAGCATCTTTTGTTTTCGGGGATCACCTTGCTTTTACAATGGCATTTGATAAGGAATATCTGCCCGCAATGATAGCAGGAAAGCTCGTTGGCGGAATTGCCGCTCTTGTGGCTGCGAATTTTATGTATAAGAGAGCAGAAAAATCAGTAAAATAACAATAATCCGCACCGATTTACTCGGTGCGGTTATTGTTTAATGAGCAATGAGCAGGGAGCAATGAGCAATTAAGGAAGCACTACGGGCTTAAATTATATAAATTGGGTTAAAGGGCAACGCCCTTTCCACCATTACTCATTGCTAATTACTAATTACTAATTTTTATCGGCATCAGCCGATGAATTATTGTTTATCATAAATCTCCCTGAACTTATCGGCTCTCTCGTATGCCTCTTTGATATATTCTTCAAAGGTCATTTCAACATATCTGTCGTTTGTGTTTCTGTTGGGGCGGTTGCCTTTGACAAGCTCAAATGTAAACGGACCTTGGAAATTATTTTCTTTAAGCTGTTTTGCAATTTTCTCCCAATCTCCAATTCCGTCAAAGGGGAGCATATGGTTATCATCGTGGAATGTTATTTCGTCTTCGGTCTGTCCCATATTGTCGTTGAGATGCGTTGAAAAAAGATACTTGCCGAATTTGCCTAATATATCACTTCCGGAGTTGTAACACATTGCGTGTCCCGAATCATAGCAAAAACCTATATGTTCTCTGTCGCCGTAGCGGTCAAGAATTGCTTTGAGATATTCTTCACCCTCTGTGTTTTCAAATGCAATACGAACATTCTTTTCAGCGGCGTGTTCAATAACTTTTTTAATTCTTTCAAGTCCTTTTTCGTTGGGGGAGTGATTGTCCATGCCGATAACAGCATGAAAAATAACCAGCTCGATACCGAATTCGGCACAGGAATCTATTGACCCCATAAGGTCGTTTATCATTTTGTCTGCAAGACTGCCCTTATCATCGTGAAATATATCGTCCATTCCGTAAAAAGGTGCGTGGAGCGACTGCACATACAGCCCAAGCTCTCTTGCTTTGTTTATAATCGGCTGTAAGTCAATATTTCTTTCCCAATCCAAAAAAATGCCGTCAAATCCTGCATTTTTTATAATAGGGAGCTGTTCAATAAACGGAATTGTTGATTCAATCAGATTTATGCACATTCTTTTGTCCATAATTTTCACCTCCGGAATTATTATATTATCAAATTGCAGAATTTTCAATAAAATCCTTAATATTCCTGAAATAAAATGTTAATATATGTTGCAATATCGGTTGGATTTATGTATAATTATTGATATACATATTAAAAGTGAGGTATTTTTTTATGAAACATTTGAATTCTAAAAGAGCGTTATGTTTAATCATTTCAGCAGTAATGCTTGTATGCTGTACATTGGTTAATGTAAGCGCAAAAACAATAATGCGCGGCGACGTAAACGGGGACGGTAAGATTACGGCAGATGATGCCCGTCTTGCATTAAGAGCTGCCGCAACATTGGAAGTGCTTGAGGGTGATGCACTTATTGCCGCTGACGTTGACGAAAGCGGAGATATTCTTGCAGGTGATGCACGTACTATATTGAGAGTTTCTGCGGCTCTTGAACAGTTTGACGACCCCAATATCGTGATTGAGGAAGAAACTACAACAGAAGCTCCCGAGACCACAACAGAAGCACCCGAGACTACAACAGAAGCTCCTGAGACTACAACAGAAGCTCCCGAGACTACAACAGAAGCTCCCGAGACTACAACAGAAGCTCCTGAGACTACAACTCAGGCACCCGAAACTACAACTCAGGGCAATAAAGTTTCTTATCCCAAGGCAATCGACGGCTTGTTTGAGAATCATTACTATATGGAGCTTGAGGGCGACGGTGCAACAGGCGGAATTGCTGCAAACGGTGAAGACGTTGAGTTTGTAGCTTCTATTGACGGTATGGAAATGGCTGTTTATATAAACAAGGGTGATATTTACCTTAAATACGATGTAAAAGGACTTTTCGGCACAACAAAATATTATTACAAGTTTGATGCTGATTCCGAAATTGCCGACGGCTTTGATACATCAAATATGCTTGCAAACTATAATTTCGGCAAAAAAGAAGATTATAAAGAAATAACTTCAGGTAAAGAAACTCTCGGCGGCGTTGAATATACAGTATACAGCTTTATTTCCGAGAATGGAACAGCACTTTGCTTCTTTGCAGATAAAAACGATAACATCAAAGCTCTTTGCACAAAGGATGCAGAAGGTAATATGAATAACGATATTGCATATATCAAAGTGCTTTCTTATGATATTCCTGCAGGTATGTGTACCGTTAAGGGTCGTACGAACGATATTACAATGGTGGGTATGATGACATTTATGCAGCAGAACGGTTTTCTTGATACAAATAAAAAATAATTAAATAAAACTTTTGTGATTCATTAAAATTATAAATTATAAAATCCGGGCAAATTATTGTAAAATGTCCGGATTTTTCTGTTGATAAATGCTTAATTCTATTGTATAATTTAAACGATATGCTTGTTACGAAAGGAGAGTGTATATGAAGCGGAACGGTAAAAATATGCGAAAAGGTTATATTTTTAATAAAATACTTATTGAAACACTTGCATTGATTTTGCATCTTCCCGCACGCAAAATCCTTGATTTTAAGCCAAATTACTACACTCCCAAGCATAAGAATTTTATACTTATAGCCAATCACACAAGCTCTATTGACCCTGCATACATAGTATTTGCTTTAAAAAACAGATATGTACGCTTTGTTGCAAGTGATCACGTTGCAAGAATGGGCTTTCTTGGATTTGTTTTAAAAGCTTTGTGCGGAATAATCGTAAAACGCAGGGATAAAGCCCCCGAAGTGCTTGTAAATGATATTCTCGGCTCATTAAGGTCAGGTGTGCCCGTTGCAATATTTGCAGAGGGCAACACAAGCTTCAACGGAGAAACGGGCTTTATTTCCGAAAATACAGGTAAAATGGTTAAGGATTCGGGTGTTGCACTTATTACATTCCGTTTTGATAACGGCTATCTTCTTACTGCAAGGTGGTCTGAAAAAAAGAAAAAAGGCACTCTCAGATGCGGGGTGGTGCACGAATATCCGCCTGAAGAAATTGCAAAAATGACTGTTGATGAGGTGAATGAAATCATCCGCAGAGACACTTATGTTAATGCTTTTGAATATCAGCGTCATAATCCCGCAATTTATACGGGTGAAAATATGGCTGAATATCTGGAGCGTATACTTTACGTCTGTCCCGAATGTAAAACCGTAGGTCATCTTCACAGCAAGGGCGATATGTTTGAATGTGCACAATGCGGTTATTCGGTTGAATACGGAAAAGATGCATTCTTCCATAATGAGAAAAACGTTGTTTTTGATAATGTTCTCTCATGGGATAAATGGCAAAAGAATGTATGGAAAGAAAAGGTGCTTTCTGCCGAAAACGGAGAAGTTATCTTTGAAGAATCGGGTATGAAAGTTCTGTCCGTTCAGAAAGACAGTAAAACACTCCTTTCCGAAAATGCCGCATTAAAGCTTTTTAATGATAAATTTGTTGTTGTTCTCAATGAAACTGAAAGTGTTGAAATGCCCATACACAAAGTCAAAAGAGTATGGACATCATCACCCGATGCGGTTGTTATAATTGACGATGAACATTATTTTGATATTGAAAGTCCGGCACATTCTTCTGCAGTAAAATATATAGCCGCATGGCGTTATCTTAACGGCAAGGATTTTTTGTAACATTCTAACCAAATTGCTCTTTATTTATATATATATTTTATTTTATAAAATATTGACTTTATTTTTGTCAGATGTTATAATCTTTCTGTGGATTTCTGTTACTGACGGATAAGCGGAATTGACCGCAGGGAGCAGAAATATTTTAAGCCGACCGTCTGGGCAGTCCTTACAGTACAGGACTGCCTTTTTTTAATATAAGTCATTACGGAAAGAGGTTTTTTTATGAAAAAAGTTGCAATTATTATGGGCAGCGACAGCGATTTGCCCGTTGTTGAAAAAGCTATTGACACTCTTAAGGAGTACGGCGTTCCCTTTGAGGTTCATGTTTACTCAGCCCACAGAACACCTGTTGAAGCTAAGGAATTTTCCGAAAACGCAAGAACAAACGGCTTCGGCGCAATAATTGCAGCCGCAGGTATGGCTGCTCATCTTGCAGGTGCGATTGCGGCAAACACAACTCTGCCCGTTATCGGTATTCCCGTTGCGGCTAAATATCTTGACGGTATGGATGCACTTCTTTCAACCGTTATGATGCCTACAGGTATTCCCGTTGCAACCGTTGCAGTAAACGGTGCGGCTAATGCTGCTCTGCTTGCAATTCAGATGCTCGCTATTGAGGATAAAGAGCTTGCAGACAAGCTCAATGATGCAAGAAAAGCAGGCAGTGAAAAAGTGCTTGCTAAAAATAAAGCAATCGAAGAAAAATATAATGCATAATTTACGGAAACAGGGACAAGGTACGCTTTGCCCCATTTCGTATTTTTAAATAATAAAAAATTCCTTACAGGAGGATAAACATAATGAAAAGTTTTAGTGAAAGTTACAAAGAAGCAGGCGTAGATATTACTGCCGGCTACAAAGCTGTTGAGCTTATGAAACAGCACATTGCAAGAACAATGACAGGTAATGAGGTTTCCGATATCGGCGGCTTCGGCGGTCTGTTCAGCCTTGATCTTACAGGTATAACAAAGCCTGTTCTCGTTGGCGGTACAGACGGTGTAGGCACAAAGCTCAAACTTGCATTTATTATGGACAAGCACGATACAGTAGGTATTGACTGTGTTGCAATGTGTGTTAACGATATTATCTGCTGCGGTGCAAAACCCCTTCTTTTCCTTGATTACATCGCTTGCGGCAAAAACGTTCCCGAAAGAATTGCAGACATCGTTGCAGGTGTTGCAGAGGGCTGTGTTCAGGCAGGTGCATCTCTTATCGGCGGTGAAACAGCAGAAATGCCCGGTTTCTATCCTGTTGACGAATACGACCTTGCAGGCTTCTCCGTAGGTGTTGTTGATAAAGACAAGATTGTTGATACATCATCAATCACAGAGGGCGACGTTATTATTGCCCTTCCCTCAAGCGGTGTTCATTCAAACGGTTTTTCACTTGTAAGAAAGGTTTTTGATGTTGAAAATGCAGACATAAAAACTCCCCGTGAGGAGCTTGGCGGTAAGTCAGTAGGTGAAACACTCCTCACTCCCACAAAGATTTATGTTAAGCCTATGCTCGCACTCTTTGAAGAAGTTAAAGTAAAGGGTGTATCACACATCACAGGCGGCGGCTTCTATGAGAATATTCCCAGAACAATTCCCGAAGGCTACGGCGCAAAGATTGATAAGTCTTCTATCAGAATTCTTCCCATTTTCGACCTTATTGCAAAAACAGGCAACATTCCCGAAAGAGATATGTTCAACACATATAATATGGGCGTAGGTATGAGCGTTATCGTTGCTAAAGAGGATGCTGACAAGGCTATTGAAGTGCTTAAGGCAAACGGCGAGGATGCATACGTTATCGGTGAGGTTATCAAGTCCGAAGAGGGTGTTGTAATTGTCTGATAAGAAAATTGCAGTCCTTGTTTCAGGTGGCGGCACAAATCTGCAAAGCCTTATTGATTCACAGAAAAGCGGTATGTTCGGCGGCAGTAAGATAACTCTTGTTGTTGCGTCAAAACCCGGTGTTTATGCTCTTGAAAGAGCCGCAAACAACGGTATTGAATCCGTTGTTCTTTGCAGAAAAGACTATGCCGATATAGCTTCATACTCAAAAGCACTTGTTGATACGCTTAAAAATGCAGATATTGACCTTGTGGTGCTTGCAGGCTTTCTTACCATTATTGACGAGCAGGTTTATGAGGCTTATCCCAATGCGATTATCAATATTCATCCCGCATTGATTCCCTCATTCTGCGGCAAAGGCTATTACGGACTCCACGTTCACGAAGCCGCACTTGAAAAAGGCGTTAAGATTTCGGGTGCAACGGTTCATTTCGTAACTCCCGAATGCGATGCAGGCCCCATTATTCTGCAAAAAGCAGTTGAGGTTATGCAGGACGATACCCCCGAAACACTCCAGAAAAGAATTATGGAGCAGGTTGAGTGGAAGATTCTTCCCGAAGCTGTAAAGCTTTTCTGCGAGGACAAATTAGAAGTTAAAGATAACAAAGTATATATTAAGGAGAACTGATATGAAAGTTTCTACTATTGCTAATGAACTTAATTCTCTTGCTTATCACGGCAGAGGTATTATTATAGGCAAAAGCGCAGACGGCAAAAAGGCTGTAACCGCATATTTCATTATGGGCAGAAGCGAAAACAGCCGTAACCGCGTATTTGTAGCTGAGGGTGAGGCTATGCGTACAAAGGCATTTGACGAGTCAAAAATGACCGATCCTCATCTTATCATCTATTATCCCGTCAGAGTATTGGGCAATAAAACAATCGTTACAAACGGCGACCAGACAGACACAATCTACGAGCTTATGGATAAGCAGATGACATTTGAACAGGCTCTTCGCACAAGAGAGTTTGAGGACGACAAGCCCAATTTCACTCCCCGAATTTCCGGTATTATCCGCCGCGAAAATGACGGTATGAACTTTGCGATGTCAATTCTCAAGAGCGCAGAGGGTGATGATTCATCCTGCGAGAGATTTACATATGCATATTCCAATCCTATCTGCGGCAGAGCTAAGTTTATTCACACTTACAACTGCGACGGCAATCCTCTTCCTTCATTTGAGGGTGAACCCAAAACTCTTGAATTGCCCGACGTAAGCATTGATGAGCTTACAGACCTTATCTGGACAAATCTCAATGAAGATAACAAGGTTTCACTTTTCGTAAGATATATTGATATTGATTCCGGCGAAACAGAAACAAGAATCGTTAATAAAAACAAATAATCGGAGGGTATTATTGTGAAAGAATTTGAACTTAAATATGGCTGTAACCCCAACCAGAAGCCTGCAAAAATATATATGAGCGACGGCAGCGAGCTTCCCATAGAAATTCTCTGCGGACGTCCCGGTTATATCAATTTCCTTGATGCATTCAACTCATGGCAGCTTGTAAAGGAGCTTATGGCTGCAACAGGTATGCCTTGTGCAACATCCTTCAAGCACGTAAGCCCCACATCCGCTGCTGTCGGCACACCTCTTTCCGATGCACTCAAAAAGGCTTGCTTTGTTGATGATATTGAAGGTCTTGACGAATCACCCCTTGCATGTGCTTACGCAAGAGCAAGAGGAACAGACAGAATGTCATCATTCGGCGACTGGATTGCGCTTTCAGACGTATGTGATGTTACAACAGCTCTTCTTATAAAGAGAGAGGTTTCCGACGGTGTTATCGCTCCCGGTTATGAGCCTGAAGCACTTGAAATTCTTAAACAGAAGAGAAAGGGCAACTACAATATAGTTAAAATTGATGCTGATTATGTTCCTATGGAGCAGGAGGTAAAGCAGGTTTACGGCATTACCTTTGAACAGGGCAGAAATAATTTTAAAATCGACAGCGAGCTTCTTACAAAGGTTGTTACAGAGAACACAGAAATTCCCGAAGAAGCTAAGAGAGACCTTATTATTTCTCTTATCACTCTTAAATATACACAGTCAAACTCTGTTTGCTACGCATATCAGGGACAGGCTATCGGCGTAGGTGCAGGTCAGCAGTCAAGAATCCATTGTACAAGACTTGCAGGTCAGAAGGCAGATAACTGGCATCTCCGTCAGCACGAAAAGGTGCTTAATCTTCCCTTTAAACCCGAACTCGGCAGACCCGACAGAGATAACTGCATTGATGTTTACATTTCTGATGACAGCGAGGACGTACTTGCAGACGGTAACTGGCAGCTTTACTTTACTGAGCAGCCCGCAGAGTTCACAAAGGCTGAAAAGAGAGCTTATCTTGATTCTATCACAGGTGTTGCACTGGGTTCAGATGCATTCTTCCCCTTCGGCGATAACATCGAGAGAGCAAGAAGAAGCGGCGTTTCTTATATCGCAGAGCCCGGCGGTTCAATCAGAGATGATCAGGTTATCGAAACCTGTAACAAGTACGGCATCGCTATGTGCTTTACAGGTATGAGACTTTTCCACCATTAATTTGTTATTGAAAGGTACAAATATATGACGATTTTAGTTGTAGGTGGCGGCGGCAGAGAACACGCCATTATAAAAAAGTTAAAAGAAAACAAATCTATCGAAAAGATTTATGCACTCCCCGGTAACGGCGGAATTGCCGCAGATGCTCAGTGTGTTAATATCGGTGCAACGGATATTGCGGGAATCGTCGATTTTGCAAAGAATAACAGCATTGATTTTGCTGTTGTTGCTCCCGACGACCCTCTTGTACTCGGTTGTGTTGATGCTCTTAACGAAATCGGCATCAAATGCTTCGGTCCGAGTAAAAATGCGGCTATAATCGAGGGCAGTAAGGTATTTTCAAAGAACCTTATGAAGAAATACGGTATTCCCACAGCGGAATATGAGGTATTTTCCGATATTGACAAGGCTCTCGAATACCTTGATACAGCTCCCGTTCCCACGGTTATTAAGGCTGACGGTCTTGCACTGGGTAAAGGCGTAATTATCGCACAGACAAGGGAAGACGCTAAAAAAGCAGTTAAGGAAATGATGGAAGATAAGGTTTTTGGTGAAAGCGGAAGCAATATCGTTATTGAAGAATTCCTTACAGGCCCTGAGGTTTCCGTGCTTTCATTCACAGACGGAAAAACAGTTGTTCCCATGGTTTCATCAATGGACCACAAGCGCGCAAAGGATAATGACGAAGGTCTTAATACAGGCGGTATGGGTACAGTTGCTCCCAACCCCTACTATACAAATGCTGTTGCTGCAGAATGTATGGAAAAAATCTTCATTCCCACAATGAACGCTATGAATGCCGAAGGCAGAACCTTCAAGGGCTGTCTTTACTTCGGTCTTATGATAACTCCCAACGGCACAAAGGTTATTGAGTATAACTGCCGTTTCGGCGACCCCGAAACACAGGTTGTTCTTCCTTTGCTTGATACTGACCTTTACACAATTATGGAAGCTGTTGCAGATGAAAAGCTTTCTGAAATTGATGTTAAATTCAAGTCAGAAAATGCCTGCTGTGTAATTATGGCATCTGAGGGTTATCCCGTTAAATACGAAAAAGGCTATGAAATCACAGTTGATGCAGATATTGACGGTGAGGTTTTTGTAGCAGGTGCAAAGGCAGAAAACGGCAAACTTCTTACAAACGGCGGCAGAGTATTGGGCGTAACAGCCACAGCTGCAACACTTAAAGAAGCTATTGATAAATCATACAAGGCAGTAGAAAAGGTGCATTTCGGCAACGCATTTTACCGCCACGATATCGGCGCAAAAGCATTAAAAGCAGGTGAAAATTAATGGTATACAGAATATTTGTAGAAAAAAAAGAAGAACTTGCCCACGAGGCTCATTCTCTTAAAAACGATTTGATTACACTTCTCGGTATTTCTTCTCTTAAAGAATTAAGACTTCTTAACCGTTATGATGTTGAAAATATCGACAAGGATTTGTTTGATTACTCCGTTAAAACGGTTTTCTCCGAGCCTCAGCTTGACATCGTAACAGACGAGCTTAAAGCTGATGAGGGTGATATTGTATTTGCAGTTGAGTATCTTCCCGGTCAGTTTGACCAGCGTGCAGACTCCGCCGCTCAGTGTATACAGATTATTTCACAGGGCGAAAGACCTCTTGTAAGAACTGCGAGAGTTTATGTTATGAAGGGCGATATGTCCGCATCAGAAATTGAAGCTGTTAAAAAGTATGTTATCAACCCTGTTGAGAGCCGTGAAGCAACAATGGATACTTTCGATACTCTCAAGGCAGAGTACACAGTACCCGACAGCGTAGCTGTGCTTGAAGGCTTTAATGACCTTGATGAAAACGGTCTTGCACAGTTTGTTAAGAATTACGCTCTTGCTATGGATGCTGACGATATTAAATTCTGTCAGGATTATTTCAAGTCCGAAAACAAGACACCCACTATTACGGAAATCAGAATGATTGATACATACTGGTCAGATCATTGCCGTCATACAACATTCTTAACCACAATCGACAGCGTTAAGTTTGAAGAGCCTCTTTTGCAGAAGGCTTATGACGAATACATTGCCGCAAGACACGAAATCGGCAGAACAAAGCCCATCAACCTTATGGATATTGCCACAGTAGGCACAAGATATTTAAAGGCAAAGGGCAAGCTTCCGAGAATTGACGAATCAGAAGAAATCAACGCTTGTACCGTTAAAATTAAGGTTAACGTTGAGGGTGAAGAACAGGATTGGCTTCTTCTTTTCAAAAACGAAACTCACAACCACCCCACAGAAATTGAGCCCTTCGGCGGTGCGGCAACCTGTATCGGCGGCGCAATCCGCGACCCCCTTTCAGGCCGTTCTTATGTATATGCAGCTATGCGTGTTACAGGCGCAGGCGATCCTCTTGTTCCCGTTAAAGATACAATCAAGGGTAAGCTTCCCCAGAGAAAGATTGTTACTACTGCTGCTGCAGGTTATTCATCCTACGGCAACCAGATCGGTCTTGCAACAGGTCAGGTAGACGAAATCTACCACAGCGGTTATGTTGCAAAGCGTATGGAAATCGGCGCAGTTATTGCTGCTGCTCCCGCTGAAAACGTAAGAAGAGAATGTCCCGATCCCGGTGATATCGTTATCCTTTTAGGCGGCAGAACAGGCCGCGACGGTTGCGGCGGTGCAACAGGTTCATCAAAATCACACACTCTTGAATCACTTGAAAGCTGCGGTGCAGAGGTTCAGAAGGGTAATGCTCCCGAGGAAAGAAAGCTTCAGCGTCTTTTCAGAAATGCAGAGGCTTCAAGACTTATCAAGCGTTGTAACGACTTCGGTGCAGGCGGTGTATCCGTTGCCATCGGTGAGCTTGCAGACGGTCTTGAAATCGACCTTAATGCAGTACCCAAAAAGTACGAAGGTCTTGACGGCACAGAGCTTGCTATCAGCGAATCACAGGAAAGAATGGCTGTTGTTGTTGAAGCAAAGGATGTTGCAAGATTCGTAGAGCTTGCAAACAGTGAAAACCTTGAAGCAACAGTTGTTGCAAAGGTAAAAGCAGAGCCCAGACTTACAATGACATGGAACGGAAAGGTTATTGTTGACCTTTCAAGAGAGTTCCTTAACTCAAACGGCGCACAGAAGCATATCGACATTAGACCTGAAAAGTTCAAGTCATATGATAAAGGTGCAGTTACCGATTTTGACAGTGCATACAAAGCTCTCGCAGGCGACCTTAACGTCTGCTCAAAGAGAGGACTTTCCGAGCGTTTTGACTCCACAATCGGTGCAGGCACAGTTCTTATGCCTTTCGGCGGTAAGAATCAGCTTACTCCCATTCAGGCTATGGTAAATAAGGTTTCCGTTGAAAAACAGCACACAGACACCTGTTCATATATGTCATGGGGTTACAATCCCTTTATTATGGAAAAGAGTCCTTATCACGGCGCATATCTTGCTGTTGTTGAGTCTGTTGCAAAGCTTGTTGCAACAGGCGCAAAGTTTGAGGACGTGTACCTTACATTCCAGGAATATTTTGAAAAACCCGAAAAGAGCCCTGCTCGTTGGGGACAGCCTCTTTCAGCACTTCTCGGTGCATTCAAGGCTCAGATGGATTACGAAATCGCATCTATCGGCGGTAAAGACTCAATGAGCGGTACTTTTGAGGATATCGACGTACCTCCCACACTCGTTTCATTTGCTGTTACAACAGGTAATGTAAATGAGGTTGTTTCTCCCGAATTCAAGGGTGCGGGTCATAAGGTTGTTATCCTTAAACCCGAATGTGATGAAAACGGTCTTCCCGTTGCAGCATCCGAAAAAGCACTCTTTGACGAAGTTTACGGCTATATGAGCAAGGGTATTGTTGAAGCTTGTTACACTCCCACTTACGGCGGTGTTGCAGAAGCTGTTATGAAGATGTGCTTCGGTAACGGTATCGGCTTTGAGTATAACGATGCTGTTGAACTTGATGATATTTTCGGATATAACTACGGTGCATTCATTCTTGAACTCAATACAGAGGATGAAATCGGCACTCTTCTCGGTTACACAACTCTTGAAGAGACAATCAAGTATGCAAATACCGAAATTGAGCTTGCTTCTCTCCTTGAAATTTACGAAAACAAGCTTGAACCTATCTATTCCTGCAATATCAAACAGGATAACAAGGAAATTCCCGCATTTTCATATAATGCAGAAACAAGAGTTGCTCCCGCTATCAAAACAGCAAAGCCCAAGGTGCTTATTCCCGTATTCCCCGGCACAAACTGTGAGTTTGACACAGCAAAGGCACTTATGACAGCAGGTGCAGACCCCGAAATCTTTGTTATAAAGAACCTTTCAGCACAGGCTATTGCAGAATCTGTTGATGCGTTTGCAAGCAAGGTTAAGGATTCTCAGATTATCTTTATCCCCGGCGGTTTCTCCGGCGGGGATGAGCCCGACGGTGCAGGTAAATTCATTACAGCATTCTTCCGTAATGCGGCAATCAAAGAGCAGGTACATGAGCTTCTTAAAAACCGCGACGGCCTTATGGCAGGTATCTGTAACGGCTTCCAGGCTCTTATCAAGTTAGGTCTTGTTCCTTACGGTGAGATAATTGATACTGATGCATCCTGTCCCACTCTTACTTACAACACAATCGGCAGACATCAGTCCAGACTTGTACGCACAAGAATTGCATCCAATAAGTCCCCCTGGCTTATGGAAACAAATGTGGGTGATGTTTACACAGTGCCTATTTCTCACGGCGAAGGCAGATTCCTCTGCTCCGACGATCTTGTTAAGGAGCTTGCGGCTAACGGTCAGATTGCTACACAGTATGTTGACCTTAACGGCAACCCCACAACGGATATTCATTTCAATCCCAACAACTCTGTATGTGCTATTGAAGGTATCACTTCACCCGACGGCAGAGTTCTCGGTAAAATGGGACACTCCGAGCGTATCGGCAACGGACTTTATAAGAACGTTGACGGCGATTTCAATATCGGTATGTTCACATCAGCAGTTAAATACTTTAAGTAAGTAAAATACAGCAAAACGCAGTTACTGCCTTTCAGCGGTAACTGCGTTATTTTTGAGTCTTTGTATATTATTGCAATTGACAAATGTCAAAATACGGCTTATAATGTCAGCGTAAGGTGTTATCTTTACGGTAGGCGGTTGAATCCACACCCTCAAAAGGGGGTGTATGCTATGGAGTATTTTGCGGCAATTATTCTTGTATTTGTCTTTGCAACAGGCTACATACTTGCTATAAACAGCAAAAAGAAATAACCGCCCTTTGCTTCGAATCGTAGGACGGTTTATTTCATAAACAGTATCTTGCGAGGGTGCATCCGTCTGTCGGTAACACCTTGCATTTTTATTATACTCAATATATCAGTTTTTGTCAAGTGAAACTTAATCTCTAATGTATAATCTTCGGAGATTTACACATCTTCGTATCTGTCAGGGTTATTTGTAATGCAAAGTATATAGTCAACGGATGTGTTATAAAGTTTTGCAAGTTTTACAAGCATTGAAATAGGTATTTCTCTTTTTTCACATTCATATTGAGAGTAAGTATTTTGTTTTACTCCTAAATATTCAGCAATAAAAGTTTGTGAATAATCATTATCTTCACGCAAATCTTTAAGTCGCACATAGTCCACTCCAATCAAATATATTTTATACTAAAAAAGTATTAAGTATTGACATATATCTCATTTTGTGATAATATAAAGAAAAAAATAAGGAGGAACTATAATGAAAGCATTTTTTGCAATTTTGTTGGCAGTTCTCAGCGGAATATTTAATTTTTTCACAACGGACGGCTCATTTACACAGCTTACATCAAAAGGTGATATAACCGGTTATGCCGAAACGATAACGGTAAACAAGGAATTTCCAATACTGTATGCGGATAAAAACGGAGATTTCACAGTTTTGCAATTTTCAGATACGCATTTCACTACAGGACTTTCATGGAATGATGTAAAATTGTTAAAAAAGATGGAGGAGTTGACGGTAAAATATAATCCTGACCTTGTTGTTGTTTCGGGTGATATGATAGATGACGGTGAATCGGGAGCTTTTAATAAACAGTATGTTCTTGATAAAATAGGTGGACTTTTTGATTCACTTGAGCAGTATTGGGCATATATCCCCGGCAATAATGACGGTATAAAATACGGAACAAGTGCAGATGTGGTTGCATATCTTTCACAGTCAGAATATTGTCTTTGTGCAGATGAAAAGGATATTTCCGGTGGTGCACAGTATACGATTGACATTTCAGACGGTGAAAAAACAGTTCATTCTTTTGTATTTCTTGATACAATGGATTATGATAATGAGGATGAAGAGCATATTTACGGATATGTACACGAAGATCAGGTTCAGTGGTGTAAAAACGCAATTGATGAAAAGCTCAAAACAAATCCTGATATTATGATAAGCGTGTTTTTACACGAAAACACTCCCAACTTTGCAAAAGCCGCAATTAACGGAGAAGCATATGCAGATAATTACTCAACGCTTGATGAGGTAAAGGAAGAGTACAATATTCCAAAAAATGCACCGCTTGACGAGGTTTTTGAAAAGTCGGGATGTGTGGGACTTGTTTCGATGGGACACGTTCACCCGAAAGAGGGTAAATGCAGTTTTTATAACGGTACATATTATCACATTACACCGCAGACAAAAGTATCAAGTACCTTAATCACAATTCATACCAATGCAGAAAATATAAGAGATATGTATGATTTTGAACAAGTGAATTGACCAAAAAAAGCTCCGAAGCATTGAAACTTCGGAGTTTTTTTATTTATATAAAGTATTTAAAATGTATATTCACCCTCTGTAATTTCCGTTTCTTTTCCGTCAAGAATAACAGTTGCCGTACATCCTTCGGGGACTGTGAAGGAATATGTAACAACGCCGTTTTCTCTTTTCCATTCGGATTTTACAGTGCCGTGTCTTGATTCGATTGAAGCCTTAACATAGTCGAGTCTTTCATCAGTAACGGGTGCAAAAATGATATGCTCAAATGCAGGCTTGCTTTCGTCAATCTTTATACCCGCCGCATCACCGTAAAGCCAGTCGGCAACAGAGCCATAAGCATAGTGGTTAAAGGAGTTCATTGAATCACTCCACATTGTGCCGTCCTCACGCATACCGTCCCAATGCTCCCAGATTGTGGTTGCACCCATTTTAACAGAGAACAGCCATGAGGGATATTCTTCACGAAGAAGCAGATCGTATGCAGTTTTTGTGTAGCCGTTGTCGCTTAAAGCGTGAAGCAGATATGGTGTGCCTACAAAGCCTGTTTTAAGGTGTCCGCACTCTGTTACAAGCTCGTTGAGCTGTTTTGCAGTTTCGGGGATGTTATCGCTGATGCCGAAATGACAGGCAAGTACACAAGCAGTCTGAGTTGCATATTCGGGCAGGATTTTGCCGTCTTTCATATACTTGTTTCTGAATGCGATTATTGATTTTTCACGCAGTTCGGGAATTGTGTCCGCATCCTTGCCGCAAACGGCACAGGATTTTATGTAAAGCTCACTTGAATAGATGAAAAATGCTGCCGCAATAAGGTCTTTATCTGTACCATGACTGCAATCTTCAGGTGAACTGCCGTCAAGATTGAGCCAGTCGCCGAAATGGTGTCCCTTTGCCCAGATACCGTCCCAGGTGTGATATTCAATATATTCAAGATAATCACGCATTGATTTGAGAGAATCTTCGAGAATCTGCTTGTTGCCATAGGTCTGATAAATCTGCCAGGGGCATATTGTTGCCGCATCTGCCCAGGCGGCGGAGCATTCATCGTCGGGCTGGAATGTGTTGGGAATAACATGAGGCACCGCACCCCAGTTTGTCTGGTCAGCTCTGAGGTCGCCGAGCCACTTTATAAAGAATTTTTCAACGTCATAGTTGTATGATGCTGTTTTAACGAATACCTGAGCATCACCTGTCCAGCCGAGTCTTTCATCACGCTGCGGGCAGTCTGTGGGAACATCAAGGAAATTGCCTTTCTGACCCCATATGACGTTACTGAAAAGCTTGTTGATACGAGCATCGGAACATTCAAAATAACCTGTTCGCTTCATATCTGAATGAACAACGATAGCGGTAAAGTTCTCTGTTTTTACCTCGTCGCTCCAATTTTCGAGTCTGATGTAACGGAAACCGAAGAAATTGTAACGGGGCTTGTAAATATGCTCCTCGCCGTCGCAGATAAATGCGGCTTCTGCCTTTGCACTACGGTAGTTGTCGGTGTAGAAATTGCCCTCGGCATCAAGCACTTCCGCGTGGTGAATAACGGCTTTTTCGCCTTTGTTGCCTTTGATTTTAAACTGAACATAGCCTGTAACATTCTGACCGAAATCAAGCACTGTTTCACCCTTGGGAGTGATAATAATTTCCTTTGCGGTGATGTATTCGTGCTCGGTAACTTTTTCGCCCACACGGTCCATAAGATTATCTTTTTTGCAGGGGAAGGGGAGCGCGTACACAGTCTTGTCGTCTGTGAATGAGGGGTCGTATGTGTAGCCGTTATAGATGTGGGAATAAAGAGTTTTGCCTTTGCGGCAGAGCCAATTTTCATCGGTATAGATAATTTCGTTTGTGCCGTCTGTGTATTCAATTTCAATAGCGGCAATAACAGCGGTTTCGCCCACACCTAAATACATTTCACCTTTTTCGCTGTTGAAAAAGTTAGGAGTTTTCCATCCGCCTGCAACACCTATAACGATGGTGTTATTCTCTGCAAGCATTGATGTAACGTCATAAGTTTCCACCTGTAAACGGTGTCTGTATGATGTCCAACCGGGGGCAAAGATATAATCGCCCACCTTTTTGCCGTTGATTTCAATTTCGTAAACGCCGTAAGCAGTAGCTTCAATTGTTGCGGATTTAACTTGCTTTGAAATACATAATTCTTTTATGAATTCAACAGAACCGCTTTCCACGATTTTTGCACTTTTTATCCATTGAGCATTAAGTATATTTTTCATTATTCTGCGCTCCTTTTTATAAAGTAATATAATTGTAGCATACGAGTTATAAAAATGCAATTTATATATAAAAAAACTGCTCCGAATCCGGAGCAGAAATTTTTTGTTTATTACATATTATCCAATACCGCAGCTCTGTAAATAAGCTCGCCGATAAGAGTTCTTCTGAGCTTGAGATAGATATTGTAGAATATATTGCCGATGGTACCGTAATCGGGGTCTGCGGGAAGGTCGAACTGATATTCTTCAAAGTTGCCGTCATCAGTAACGAAGGGCTGTGAAAGTACAATACCGCCTTCGTTCTTTATCTGGAAACGAACGTATGATTTGATTGAATCGCTGTACATATCAAGGTCGATTGAATCGCCGTATGCAATAATCTCACCGTCTGCAATCCATTCTACTGTGTAGTCGGAATTGGATTCGATTGTAGCTGTGATTGTGTCTTCAGCTTCGTCAACAACAATGTTTGTAACCTTTGCATAGTCGCCGTTGCCTTCGAATTCCTCACCCATTTCAACCTTTGAAATAGTTGAGCAAGCAAAGAATGTGCCGTTTTCCATAGCTGTGCGGAGAGCCTCGTTTGTGTTTTCAGGCATAAGGAACATTTCTGCTGTAAGTCCGATTGTTGAAAGCCAATGTGAATCGTCGTTTGAGAATCCCCATACAACTCTGCCTCTGGGTACTGTATACTTAAGAATGTTATCCCAGATAATACGGTCATGTCTTGCAACGCCGTCGCCTTCGTTGTAAACCTCAATACCAACGCAGCTCTTATATTTCATAAAGATTTCGCACCATACTTTAAGGTTTGCGTAATCGTAAGCTCTGTTTATGTCGCCGCTTGCGTTATAGAAATCGCCGGGATGGTCGATGAATGAAATACCGCCTGCTTTTTCTGTTTCTGCAACGGGAGTTTCATAATCTTCTTCAATACCCCAAAGGCCCTGACCGTAGCCGCAGAAGAAACCGTTGATATGGTTCTTTCTCATAACAACGCCGTTCATTTCTATGCCCTTTTCAACGTCAAGCATACCTCTGCCGTCGCGGTCTGTACCGTTTGTGATTTCCTGATATCTTTTAGCACTTAAAGGTTCAAGTCTTTTGATGTACTTGTTGTAACCGATAAGAGGGAGCATTTCGGGAATTTTATCCCAGCCCTGATTAACAACGCCGTGGTCTGTGATTGCAAGAATATCGTAATCCTGTGCGTAATATTCTTCAACAACATCTGTAATTGCCATTTCGCCGTCGCTGTAAAGAGTGTGAGCGTGAAGCATTGCTTTGTAGTGATTCCAGCTGTCCCAATCAACTGTTTCATAGGGGTTTGTGATGATGTAATCAACATCTTCTGTGTTTGCTGCCATAGCAGGTGCGGCACAAGATGCAAGCATTAATGCAGATAATGCGCCTGCCAGAGCTTTTTTGAAAAAGGATTTCATAAGTTTTCCTCCTTATTTATTTATTTATATAATCATACCACTTTTTGTAATAAAAATGCAATAGTTTTTGTTGTATTTTTTGAAAAAAAGAGCATCACTTTTTCTGTGATGCTCAAATGAAATTTTTGAAATTTTTATGATAAACAATAATTTAGCTAATTAACAATGTACAATGTATAATGTACAATTGAGGAAAGGGCTTCGCCCTTTAACCCGATTTATATATTATTAATAATGTACATTGTAAATTGTACATTGTACATTAAATTATTGTTTACTTTCTTCTGTACTGCTGTTTAAGTCTTAATTCCTTGGAAAGAATCATTTTGCGAAGTCTAAGACTCTTGGGAGTTACTTCAAGAAGCTCGTCTTCACTCAAAAATTCCATACTCTGTTCAAGGCTTAATGTGGAATGGGGAACAAGACGGAGTGCATCGTCCGAGCCTGCAGCACGTGTGTTTGTCATCTGCTTTTTCTTGCAGACGTTGCATACGATATCCTCATTTTTTGCACATTCGCCGCAGATCATACCCTCGTAAACAGGTACACCGGGGCCGATGAAAAGTCTGCCTCTGTCCTGAGTATTGAAAAGACCGTATGCGGTGCTTTCACCTGTTTCGTGAACAACGATTGAACCTCTGTCGCGGGTCTGAATGTCGCCCTTGAAAGGCTCATAGCCTGCAAACAGGTTGTTCATAACGCCGTAGCCGTTTGTGTCTGTAAGGAATTCGCTTCTGTAGCCGATAAGTCCTCTTGCGGGGATTTTGAATTCAAGATGTGTTGTGCCGCCGTCGCGGATGCTCATATCTTCAAGCTCGCCTTTACGTGAACCGATTTTTTCCATAACAGCGCCCACGTAAGCTTCGGGAACTTCAACAATAAGCAGTTCCATAGGCTCAAGAGTTTCGCCGTTTTCGCCTTTTTTGAGAATAACCTTGGGTCTTGAAACTGCAAATTCATAGCCCTGTCTTCTCATTGTTTCAATAAGGATTGAAAGATGAAGCTCGCCTCTGCCCGAAACCTTGAACGTGTCGGTATTTTCGGTTTCTTCAACTCTCATACTTACGTTTGTTTCAACCTCTTTAAAAAGTCTTGCACGGATGTTTCTTGATGTAACAAATTTACCTTCCTGACCTGCAAAGGGACTGTCGTTAACCATAAAGTTCATGGAGATGGTGGGTTCATCAATTTTAACGAAGGGGAGAGGCTCAACACAGTTTATATCGCAGATTGTTTCACCGATGTTAAGACCTTCAATGCCCGAAACAGCAACGATATCGCCTGCTTTTGCGTCGGCAACCTCAACACGTCTTAAGCCTTCAAACTGATAAAGTCTTGAAACCTTAACATTCTGTGTAGTGCCGTCCTGCTTGCAGATAACAACGTTCTGACCCATTTTGACTCTGCCGCGTTCAACTTTGCCCACACCGATTCTGCCTACATAGTCGTCGTAATCAAGGCTGGAGAAAAGAAGCTGTAAAGGTTGTTCTTCGTCGCCCTCGGGGGAGTCGATATTGTCAATAATAGCCTGAAGAAGCGGCTGCATATCACCCTGTCTGTCATCAGCGTTGAGTGAAGAATAGCCCTCTCTTGCAGATGCGTAAACTACGGGAAATTCAATCTGGTCCTCGTCTGCGCCAAGCTCAATAAAGAGGTCAAGCACTTCGTCAACAACCTCGGCAGGTCTTGCACCGGGACGGTCAATCTTATTGATAACAACAAGAGGCTTTTTCTTGAGTGCAAGAGCCTTTGAAAGCACGAAGCGTGTCTGGGGCATACAGCCCTCAAAAGCGTCAACAAGCAGAAGAACGCCGTCAACCATTGTCATAATACGCTCAACCTCGCCGCCGAAATCAGCGTGGCCGGGAGTGTCTATAATGTTTATTTTAACACCGTTGTAGTGAACTGATGTGTTCTTTGAAAGGATTGTGATTCCTCTTTCTTTTTCAAGGTCGTTGGAGTCCATAACTCTTTCAGCAACCTGTTCGTTTGCTCTGAATGTGCCGCTCTGATGAAGCATCTGGTCAACAAGAGTTGTTTTACCGTGGTCAACGTGAGCGATAATTGCAATATTTCTGACATTCTGCGCAGTATTCAAAATAGCACCTTCTAATTAATATTTATACTAATATATATTACTCTTATACGACCTTTTTCGCAATAGTAAAAACCGCCAAAACATAGATATGTGAAAATTAAGTGTTTATTTAAAATGTTGACAATAACAGTAAAAATATGTATACTCCTGTTGTAAGGTGCTACCTTAAACGGTAGGCGGTTGAATCCACACCCTCGTAAGGGGGTGGTCAGATGCAGTTCGTTACATATGAATCGCTTTTTGCGTTTACTATGATAATTATAAGCATTATCGGATTACTTGTTTCGATTTATCAGCATAAAAAGAAATAACCGCCCAATCCCTGCAAAGATAAGCGGTTATAACTTTTAACTCAATTTCTTTAGAGGGTGCAACCGTCTATCGGTAACACCTTGCATTTATATTATATGGTATTATCCGCACTTTGTCAAGTGTGGTTTTATTTTTGCTTGATTTTTGGCAGATCCCATTTGAAATGCGCCGCAAGAATCCTTATAACCATAATAAAAACAATGGTTACGATAACGGCAGCAAATTCATTTGCGCTGAAAAGAATAATATAATAATATATAATTCCGCCTATTATGGCAGGCAGAGCGTAAATGTGTTTTTTAAGCACCATAGGAACTGTGCCGACAAACAAATCTCTTATAACGCCGCCGCCTATACCCGTCAGTACACCAACGCATATCGATAAGAATGCGTTGTCGCCGTATCCGCTTTTGGATGCGGTGTTTATACCTACAACAACGAATATCGCAAGCCCCAGCGCGTCAAAAACGTTTACTACCGTTTCATAAGTTTTTGATTCAAGGATTCTTCTTGCGGCGATTATGTATTCAAGTATAAATACAACTATTGCCAATACTGCCGCCAATGTGGCGTATACAGGTGTTTTGAACATCATTGGCGGAAACTGACCAAGCAGAATATCCCTTAAACATCCGCCGCCTACAGCCGTTACCGTTCCAACTACGACTGCGCCGAAAATATCAAGCTCACGGCGAATGGCAACCAATGTGCCCGCTATGGAAAATGCAGCAGTGCCTATAAGCTCTGCTGCAAAAAATATTATTTGTGAAAAGGACATATTAACCGTCAAGTTCGGGATGATTGTCAAGAACTACAACGGGATTCTTTCTGCCTTTTTTGAATCCTTCAAGTTCGAGAATGACAATCTCGTTAACTCCGTTATTAAGGAACGGTGCGGGAAGATATGCAGAAAGCTGAGGGCCTTTGCTCCAATATCTTGAAAGAGGTTTGCCGTTTACAAAAATCATACCCTTTGTGAAATCGGGGAGTTTTACGAATGTATCGGCAGGTGTTTCCTCAATGATAAACTGAGCTTTGTAGAATGTGGGATGGTCAAAAAATACCATATCAGGTTCAGCCTTGAAATCAATAACTGAAAGGTCGTTGAGCTCAAGAGGATATGCAGTCCAGTTGTAAAGATAGTTCTGTCCGAGTCTTACATATTCGGTGATACCCTTATGATCTTTAAGCTCATGACCGAAGCTTACACGGCCCATATTTTCAACAAGAATTGAAAGCTCAATGCCTTCTGCGGGAACTCTGAGTGATACGATTGATTCTTCGTCATTTCTTGACTGTACAGCATAAAGGTCGTCGTTTACGAAAATGTAAGCTCTGTCGTGTACTTCTTTAATAACGAGAGGCTGATAATCGCTTGGACCTTTGATGTGAGTTTTGTAAAGAATGTAACCGTAACCCTGACCGAGTTTTTCCATGGGAACGGGTTTGAGCAATTCAAACGCGCTGGAAAGCTTATCTATATTTTCAAAAAGTCCTGCACAATGTGTAAAGGGGATAGCACCGTACTTTGCCTTGGGAACCTGAGGATCAAGAGTAGTTTCTTCTTCCTGCTTTACGTGGTTTGCAATAGTCTTTTTGAAAAGCTCGTATTTCTTTGTAATATCTCCGCTTTCGGTAAGAACACCGTCGGAATCGTAGCTGTTTACGATGGGCTTGTACTCTGTGTCAAAGTTTGCGCCGTTCATCCAGCCGAAGTTTGTACCGCCGCAGAACATATAAGCAGAAACAGATGCATCGTCAGCCATAATACGCTGAAGGCTTCGTGCCGCGTCCTGAGGTCTTCTTTCGTAATGTCTGTAACCCCACTGGTCAAACCAACCGTTCCAGAATTCGGAACACATAAGAGGGCCTTCGGGCTGGAACTCACGAAGATAGGGGAAGTTAACAGAGGGGTTAGCACCGAATTTAACGGTTTTGAGAATGCCGTCAATAGAGCCGTTTGCAATCATATGGTCTTCAATACCGTCAGCGGTGTAAAGAGGTACGTCAATACCTCTGTTGATAAGACCTGCCGCAACATACTGCATATATTTAGCATCGTTGCCGTAGCTTCCGTACTCGTTTTCAACCTGAACCATAATGACGTTGCCGCCCTTTGTGATCTGGTGAGTTGCAAGTCTGGGAATAAGCTCGTCAAAGTATTTGTCTACAAACCCTATGTATCTTTCATTCATGCAACGAAGCTCAATATCGTCATATTTAAGCAACCACCAGGGGAAGCCGCCGAATTCCCATTCACCGCCGATGTACGGACCGGGTCTTACGATAGCATAAAGACCGAGGTCTGCGGCGATGTCAAGAAACTCCTCGATATTGTTGTTGTCGCTGAAATCAAAAGTATCTTCATTCTTCTGATGACAGTTCCATGCAACGTAAGTTTCTACCGTGTTGAAACCGCAAGCTTTGAGCTTGAGCATTCTGTCGCGCCAGTATTCCTTAGGAATTCTGAAATAATGTATAGCTCCCGAAACAACGGTAAAGGGTTCACCGTT
The DNA here is from genome assembly GCA_045535305.1 of Acutalibacteraceae bacterium. GTDB lineage: Bacteria > Bacillota > Clostridia > Oscillospirales > Acutalibacteraceae > UBA1081. The sequence continues at coordinate 31,116 of JAZSLJ010000007.1, read as the reverse complement.
GAGAGTAAAGCCGTCTTTGCCGATGGCAAAAGTTTTAGTTGTTTCCATTTACTAATCGCTCCTGTCCGTGCTTTCATAAAAGTTTATTTGCATAATAACACATAATAATTTATACCATTATAGCACCGTAAAACGGAAATTACAACCATTAAATTAAAAAAGTTGAAAAAAATAAAAAATTTTTGAATAATCTTGTAATTGATGTTTATTTTGTATATAATTAATGAGTATAAATTTAATCAATATTCAAATCCGGTGAATAATTATGAATAAAAATTCTTCAGAAATAAAACAGACTGCCCCGTCGGAAGGTCTGAGTATAGACAAAAAGACGGTATTCAGTATAGTTGCCGTATTGCTTGGTGTGCTTGTGTTTGTAGGTATACTTACTCAGGTTGTGCCTGCAGGTGAATATATGGTGGATGCCAACGGCTCTATAGTTGACGGCACTTATGCCCAGCTTGAAGATTATACATTACCGCTGTGGAAAATCGTTGCATCACCCGTGCTTGCATTTTTAGGCGATAATGCATCTACGGGCATTATGATTATGGCTATAATCATTCTTATCGGCGGCACATTCCTGATTCTTGACAGAATCGGCGTGCTGAAATACATAATGGTTGTTATTGTAAATAAATTCCGCAACCGTCCTTATCTGCTTATTGCCGTTATGGTGCTTGCCTGTATGATTTTAAGCTCCAGTGCAGGTATTCTTGAAGAAAGTCTTACTCTTGTACCTATTGCCGTTGCAGTTTCGCTTGCTATGGGATGGGATTCTCTGCTGGGACTCGGTATGAGCCTTGTAGCAATAGCATTCGGCTTTACTGCCGCAACATTTAACCCCTTTAACGTTGCTACCGTACAGAAGCTTGCAGGTCTTGAGGTTTTTTCAGGTCTGGGATTAAGAGTTATATTTTTTGTTGCTGTATATATAACTCTTACTGTATTTCTCATACGCTATGCAAAAAAAATTGAAAAAAATCCCCGACTCTCTATTGCTTATGAAAGTGATAATGCCAACAGAGAAAAGTATTCAATGTCAGAATCAATGAGCGTGCTTGAAGACGATAATATAAGACGTGCAACAAAAGCTTTTGTGTGCTGTCTTTTTGCCGTGCTTGCAGGTATAGTAACATCCTTTGTTATGAGCTATGCGGGTGCGTATACAGATAACGATATACTCAGCGATATAGGCAGTGTTGCATCACTGGGCTGTATGGCGGTTTTCTTCCCCGTAGGCGGACTGATAGCAGGCAGACTTGCAGGTCTTAAAGGTAAAAATCTTTTTAAGGCATTCGGCAAAGGTGTAAAAACCGCATTACCGATTGTGCCGCTTGTAATTTGTATTCTTGCAATAACATACATTCTTGACGAAGGCAGAATTATGCATACTTTGCTTTATGCAATAGATACCGTAATGAGCGGAGTGTCGCCCTATACGGCAATTCTGCTTATGTTTGTGTTTATTGTGGTGCTTGAATTCTTTATAGGCAGCAGTACCGCAAAGGCGTTTCTTATAGTTCCTCTTATGAGTATGCTGTGCGACCTCCTCGGCGTTACAAGGCAGTCAATGGTAATGGTATTCTGTATGGCAGACGGTTTTACTAATTTGCTGTTCCCCACAAGCGGAATAATGATAATCGCCATAGGTATGATTGGTGTTTCTTATAAAAAATGGCTTAAATGGTCATGGAAACTTTTTGCGGTGGAAGGTGTACTGTCTGTTGTGTTTATGCTTCTTGCAGTGGCAATAAATTATACATAAGATTACATAAAGAAAGGGTTATGAAAATGGCAAGATGTCCTCATTGCGGTTACAGACTGCGTTTGATAGATATTAAAGCGGAATGTCCTGTATGTAAAGTGAATATTCCCAACTATAATTGGGAGGAAAGGCTTGATAAGGATGCGGAGAATGCAGAAGCATCTTTTAAATCATTCAGAAGAACAGTCGGCGCATTTAAATCATCTCTTTTCGGCAATAAATTCAGAATTGCAAGGTTTGCTCTGACTTTTGCACCTCTTGTATTTTTCCTTTTTCCTATGGTAACGGTTACAACTGCGTTGCCCTTTTCCTCAGGAAGCGAGGGTGTGTCAGTTCTGAGCATCGTGCTTGCATTTGTCAACGGTAATATTGATATTAGCGATATTGGCTCCATGTTTAATTTTATGTTCCTTGAAAGGTCCGGTCCCGCATTTATTCTGCTTTATGTTGCACTTGCACTTGTGCTTCTCGGAGTCGTAGCGGGTGTACTTAATTTTGTTGTTATACTCATTTCCGGTTTTGGTTATCATGCAAAGGGCAATATCGTCTGTTGTGTAATGAGTCTTGTGTTTTTTATTGCTGCGGCGGTATGCGTAGTTGTTTCGTCTTCAATGCTTGCTTCTGCAATCCCCGAAATTATGAGTATAAAGCTCTCATCAGGTCTGTTTGTAGGTATGGCTTTGTTTATTGTTAATATTGTAATGAACAGTATTGCAAGAAAACAGCTCAAAGCAGAAAAGAGGGCTGTGGGCGAGCTTATTCGTGCGGAGCTTGAGGAAAGCGGAGTTATTGTTTAATGAAATCTTTTGTTATAGCAAAAAACGATGCTGATAAGCGTCTTGACAAATTTATAGTTAAGGTTGCTCCGATGCTTCCCAAAAATCTGATGTATAAGTATATAAGATTGAAGCGAATTAAGGTCAACGGTAAAAAAAGCGATATCGCAGCAAGACTTTGCGTAGGCGATGTTGTGGATATGTATATAAACGATGAATTTTTTGAAGCAACGCAGGATAATTATGATTTTTTGAAAGCTCCCGCAAGCCTTGATATTGTTTACGAGGATGAAAATATAATTCTGCTTAATAAAAAAGCGGGTGTTTTGTCGCATCCCGATGAGGGAGAATATGTTGATACGCTTATAACAAGAGTTATGCGTTATCTTTATGAAAAAGGGGAGTATGACCCTAAAACGGAAAACTCCTTTACGCCTGCTCTTGCCAACAGAATCGACAGAAATACGGGCGGAATAGTAATCGCCGCAAAAAATGCCGAAGCTTTGCGTATTCTTAATGAAAAAATCAAAAATCGCGAGATTGATAAGCGTTATCTGTGCATTGTTATCGGTTGCCCGAAACAGAAAAGTACAACTCTTACATCTTATATGATAAAGGATGAAAACAAGAATAAAGTCAGAGTTTATTCTCACCCTGTTGAAGGCGGAAAAACAATGATAACGGAGTATAACGTGCTTGAAACACGAAACGGCCTGAGCCTTGTTGATGTAAGGCTTCATACAGGCAGAACACATCAGATAAGGGCGCATTTTGCTTCAATAGGATGTCCGCTTCTCGGCGACGGAAAGTACGGCACCAATGAACTTAATAAAAAATTCGGCGGTTACAAAAAACAATGCCTTTATTCATACAGAGTAGGTTTTGCTTTTACTTCGGATGCAGGGATTTTATCCTATCTTACAGGCAAAGAATTTGAAGCCGATGAGGTATGGTTCAGAGATGCCTTTTACGGCAACACAATATAATTTTAATGTTTGATAAGCTGCCTATTTTAAGGGTAGCTTTATTTTATGTGTAAATTTTGAAGATTTGTGTTATTTTATGTATATAAAAATAGTATTACAAAGTTGTTATAAGTGTTGAAATTTATAACCGCCTCTGTTATAATTACAATGATTAAGGAGGTATATTCTTATGGATAAAAAGTTTAATCTGAATTTATTTAAGAAAAAACTCTCTAACTTTATTAAAAATTTAATCAAACTTATCCGCAAAGCCGACAAACGTACTCTTATTATCGGTGTAACGGGTGTTGTAATTGCATTGATTTTTGTTATTGTTATTATTGCAAGTGTCGCAGGCGGTAAAGAGGATGAAACCGAAAAGGATAATGCCGTATCTTCCGATTCGTATATTAAAGAAGAGGATACAACCGATGATGATGCTTCAAACGGCAATCTTCAGCTTAACGGCGCAGGATATTACGTTGTTTCAACAAGCAGTAATTCATCGGTGAATATGCGTCCCACGGCAGGCACACAGTACAGTGTAATGGCCACAATTCCCAACGGTACAACAGTGAATGTGCTTTTTGTTGACGATGCTTCATCATCAAGCTCAACAAAAGGCTGGGGCTATATAGAGTATAACGGCAAACGCGGCTGGGTATCAATGGACTACCTTAAAGCTGCAGAGTAATTACAGGGGAGAATTATTTGTAAATGGATAAAATGAGAGATTCCGGTTACGGAAATCAGAACGAAGAAGAGAATATCGTTTCCTCTGCGGAAGGCGAAAACGGTGAAGAGTCCAAAAAGGAAAAAAGAAAAAAGCGCGTAAAAAAAGAGCATCCCCGTTTAAGAAAAGCAGGAATAGTTTTCTGTTCAATCTTTCTTGCGGGTATGATCATCGTGTCAACGGTGGGTCTTTATGTTGTTAACTATATGTCAGCATTCATCGGCGGCGATGTTTCCATTGACCTGGATGAATACAAGGCAAACCAGAGCCAGACAACAATTCTTTACACTCTTGACAATGCAGGTAACGAAATTGAAATTGCAAGACTTCACGGCGAGGAAAACCGTATCTGGGTAGATCTTGATGAAATCCCGGATAAACTGCAAAAAGCTTTTGTTGCTCTTGAAGATACTCGATTTTACGTTCATCAGGGTGTTGACTGGAGAAGAACTATTGCTGTTCTTATCGTTCCCAAGTACGACGGACAGGGCGGTTCAACAATCACACAGCAGCTTATCAAGAACTTAACAGGTGAAAGAGACGTTACTTATGTAAGAAAGTACAGAGAAATTCTTAACGCACTCAACCTTGAAAAGCATTATTCAAAGGAAACTATCCTTGAAGCATATCTTAATACTCTTTATCTTGACGCAGGCTGTTACGGTGTACAGACCGCAGCCGAATACTATTTCGGTAAAGACGTAAATGAGCTTAATCTTGCAGAAAGTGCCTGTATTGCGGCTATAACACAAGAGCCCAGAGCAAACAACCCCATTCTTAACTACGAAAAGAACAGGGACAGAATGGTATACGCTCTTGACTGTATGCTTCGCGACGGTTATATTAGTCAGGAAGAATATGATGAAGCTGTTGAGTACGACCTTGTATTTACATCTGATGACGATTATGTAGCATCCAACAAAAACGATAAAACCGATGAAATGATAAAGGTTGAAGAAAATAAAAATGACGATGATGAAGTGCAGAGTTATTATGTAGACTATGTTGTTGAATCCGTTATCGAAGACCTTATGGAGGCTTACAATTACAGTTATAACGAAGCATGGAAAATGGTATATTACGGCGGACTTAAAATTCACGTTGCCGTTGATACCGAAATACAGAAAACTCTTGAAGATATTTACTATAACCGTAAAGGCTTCCCCACATCAACAAACTCTCACGGTGAACAGGTTCAGTCTTGTATGGTTATTATGGACTATGAGGGCAGAGTCCTCGGTATTATAGGTCAGGCAGGCGAAAAAGAAGGTGCAAGATGCCTTAATATTGCAACTGATTCAAAGCGTCAGCCCGGTTCTTCAATAAAACCGCTTAGTGTATATTCTTATGCGATTGACAGTAATCGTTACACATGGTCTTATCCGCTTGTTCTTAATTACGGTATCACCGTAAACGGTGCAAGATGGCCCACAAACTACGGCGGTGATCCGGGAGCACCCGATAGCTTTGAGACTATTCAGCAGGCACTTGCTCCCTCTCACAATACGGTTCCTGCACAGATTCTTAAAAGTGTCGGCGTTGCAAAGAGCTATAACTGGCTTAAGGATACATTTAAAATTACATCACTTGAGGAGTCGGACAGCGACTATGCTCCTCTTGCAGTAGGCGCTATGTCTCACGGTGTGTATGCAATAGAGATGTGTGCGGCTTACGTAACATTCGGCAACAGCGGTGTTTATCACGAGCCTTACTGCTATTACACAGTTACAAACAGCTCAGGTTCAACTGTATACCTTACTCACAACGATTCGGGAGAACAGGTTATGGAACCCGGTACGGCAGATGTTATGAATAAGCTTTTGCAGACTGTTGCAACAGCATCAAACGGTACGGGCAGAGCGTTCAGAGTGTCAGGCTTTGATATGTTTGCAAAAACAGGTACAACATCAGATGAAAAAGACCGTTGGTTTATCGGCGGTACTCCTTATTACGTCTGCTCTGTATGGATGGGCTATTCCGAATATGCGGAAGAGCTTGATTTCTCAACAAACTATTGCGGTAAGCTTTATCAGACAGTAATGAATAAGATTCACGCAGACCTTCCCACAAAATCTTTTGAATACAGTAATGAAATTGTAAAAAGAACTTACTGTTTGCAGACAGGTCTTATCTCAGGTGCAAAATGTGAAAAAACTGCAACAGGCTGGTATAAGAGATCATCTGTTCCCTCAACCTGCACCGAATGTGCAACAGCAGTTCCCGAAACACCTGCAACTCCCGAAAACGGAGTGCCTGTAAACGGCACAACAACTCCCGCAGCACCTGTTCAGACAACAACACCAACAACGGCTGCACCCGTTGCCGGAGGCTGATTATGGTTATAATGGCTGTTGATTACGGCGATGTGCGAACAGGTCTTGCGGTATGCGATAAAAATGAGATACTCGCTTCTCCCGTAGATGTTATAAAAGAAAGCGACAGAGATGTGCTTATCAAAAAGATAATCTCTGCCGCAAAGGATAAAAAAGCCGAAGCATTTGTTGTAGGTCTGCCGAAAAATATGGACGGCTCACAGGGTTTCAGAGCAGAAGCCTGTAAGGAATTTTCACAGGAATTGCAAAATAAGTCCGGAATGTCGGTTGAATTGTACGATGAAAGGCTTACAACGGTTTCAGCCCACCTTGCCCTTAATATGACAGATACAAGAGGAAAAAAGCGCAAGGCGGTAGTTGATGCGGTTTCTGCGGTAATGATACTTGAAGATTTCATGTCATACAGAAAAAACGCTAAAACTTAAACTCCTTTGTATTTCCGTTTAATTGAATTTTTACCCTGCTTCCTCGCAGTTCTTCGGGGAGGCGGGGATTTGTTTTTATATCGTATTTTCTTTTTATTATTCCAAACATATTCTCAACAATAATCCTGTAAAACCAGCCTGCTGAACCTGTATAAATGGTCCATCCGCCTCTGCCTTCCATACCTTGTGCCGAGTAAACATCACCTGCAAGGTAATAAGGCTCTGTTTTGTATTTATCATAAGGCTTGTTTGCAGGATTAAGAATTTTTATCAGTTCATATCCCGTTGACGGCTCGTTAAGCATAAAATATGCCTGTGCAAGCCATGTTGCACCGTGAGTGTACTGGCCACCGTTTTCTCTTACACCTTCGGGATAGCGGTTCACATAGCCCGTTTTTTTGCTTTTTTCATTAAACGGAGGAGTAAATAACTTGATTATTCTGTTTTCTTTGTCCACAAGCTGATTGTACGCCGTATCAACTGCGATGCGGCACCTTTTTTTGTCGGGCATACCCGAAATTACGCTCCACGCCTGCGGTAACAGGTCAATGGCACACTCGTTGTTGCCCTCTTTGCCCATAGGAGTTCCGTCATCATAAAAGCATCTGAGGTATCTGTCTTTGTCCCACGCACAGGCATCCGTTGCTTCATTCAGTTTTTTGGAGAGGATTCGCATTGTTTCGGCTGTTTTTTTGTCATTTTTAATATCACATAATGATGCAAAATTTTTAAGAGTATAGGATAAAAACATACCGAGCCATACACTTTCACCTTTGCCGAGAATACCCACCGAATTAAAAGAATCGTTCCAATCACCGCCTTTGATAAGCGGCAGAGAATGTTCGCCGAATTTGCAGGCGTGAGTTATTGCGTTGATACAATGGTTGTAAACAGTGCCGATGCTTTTTGATTTTGTGAATTCTCCGAAACGCTCGATTTCACCTTTTTCGAGTATAGGCGCATCAAGATAGGGGACTTTTACATCAAGAATTGACAAATCACCGCTTACTCTGCAATATTCACTAACCGCAAGCGGCAGCCAGAGTAAATCGTCGGAATACAGTGTTCTTACACCTCTTAAAACGCGCCTGTCATTAAAGTACAGATGATGAAACCAATGAAGCACATCACCTTGTGTGAACTGTGCCTCACAGCAATAAAGAATCTGTGTTCTTAGTATTTCGGGATGCGTTATCGCAACTGACATAGCATCCTGAAGCTGGTCGCGGAATCCGTATGCACCGCTGCATTGATAAAATCCCGTTCTTGCAAAAATTCTGCCGTTTACAATCTGATGAAGTAAAAAGCCGTTGAAAAAATTATCAAGATTTTTGTCGGGCGTTTCAATGGTAATTCTGTTTTCATTGACGTGTTTTTCGCGGACATAGGGCATTTTGATTGCTGAAAAATTGCTGTTGCCGTAGGATAAACAGAATCTCACATTAACGCTTGAATTTGCTTTAAGGCTGAGCTTTCTTTCGGCAATCATACAGTCAAAGGTGTCGTTCCCGCTGTCGCTGTTACATAAAAATGCGGTTTTGCTGAAATGAAAAGTACATTCTCTGTCGCAGGATAAAACAGCGTATCCGTCAAAAACATCGTTGTAAAGGTTTTTGACTGTGATTCTGTCCGTTCCGACTTCTTTTTTTATAAACAGCTTTTTATTCGGGAAATCTCCCAGCGCAAGCTCACAGTAATAATTTACGGCAAATTCCTTGTTTGATTCCGAATCATTGATAATACAAATATCAATAATTTTGCACATGTTTTCACCGCATACCGTAACGCTTGTTCTGAAATTAAGTCCGTCGGCAAAAGCGTAATATTCACCCTTGTTATCTATAAAAAATGCACAGGAGCCTTTTATTAAATCAAACCGTCCGTTTTCGCTTGATAAATAAAGCATTTCGCCGTTGTAAGCTCTGCGTGTATCGTTATACCAGGGGGTGAGCTTGTTTTCTCTTGAATTAAGTGCCCAAGTGTAACCCAAAGAGTAATTTGAAATCAGCGTGCCGAAATTTCTGTTGCTTATAATATGACTCCAGGGCAGGTAAGTCTGTTCACCGATGATATAGCCGTTTTTTGCAAACATATTTTTGCTTGTCTGATGGGAACAGAGAGATATGGGGGATAAAATAAATTTTTTATCATCGGTTTCATTTTCCGTTTCGGGATAAACGGCAAGAGCTGAGGCGGTAAGTGCGCAGAGTGCCTTTCTTTCAAGTGAATTTAAGCTTAAAATGAAAATTCCGCCCCGTTTGTTTATTACCGAACTGTCAGTCAATGCGGAAATAACCGCTTCTTTAAAGGCGTTTGTATAGCCGTCGGATGAATCCGTAATAAATACAAGCTCTGTTTGAATTGATGCTCTCATAAGCTTAGTGTGAAGTGTAACAAAAGGTAAAACAGCCGTTGTGTCGTTATTTTCACACTTTACTATTATTATGGGATAATCTCCCGAAATGCCTGTTGACCATAAATCCTTGCGTGAGCCGTTGTTTATTTTTGCCGCCTTTATTGCATCGGCAGGCGGTGTTCTGCCAAACAGAAAACGCTCACATATTTTTTTTGCATAAATGCCTTCTATTGAGTTGTCCGCAAATAACGTGGGCGTGCATTTGCTCACAGAGGGAAGTCTGCTGTTTCTTAAAGTAATAATTGATGCGATTACTTCTTCTTTACTCGACGCTGCGGCAATTAACAGCGTGTCTGAAAATATTCCGAAAGGCTGAAGATTTATCTTTAACTGTAAAGCAATACACTTGTCGGCAGATGTTGAATCATTGTCAAAGTTGTTGTCAAACACTCTGAAAATGCCCATATTGCTTGATAAAATGCTTTCTCTGTCTGTTGAAAATTTAAAATCGCTTTTGTTTGCAAACCCCAATGCGATGTGAAGTTGATTATCTTTACACTCTGTTTTTCGTGTAAAAATCAAAACCTTTTCATCTTTTAGGTATTCAGTCTCAATAAACATATTTGAAAAAGCGGGATGTGCGATTGTTTCATTCGTCTTTATAAGCGACGGCTCGGCATAAATCATAAGCTGAGCTTCTTTTTTTGTTTTTGTTTTGTTTTTAATACGGAAAGTGTGCAACTGACAGGCGGCTGCGGGATGTACTGAAACCGTCTGTGTACAGGCAAAATTATCATCGTGATTTTTGTAGCATATAGATGTTTCCGTTTTCTGCACACTTAAATTCGGATTGCTTTCGTAATACGGTGCATCGGTAAAAGTAATCACTTTTTCGCCGTTATATTTTATTGCGGCAAAAATTCCGTCGGGGTAGCCGAATGGGTCTTTTCTGCATTTAAAAACAGATACATTTCCGTAAGCGGCTAAGTTGCATCCCGTATCGCAGGCAAAAAGTGTCCATTTGCCGTTTGAAAAAACTGTAGAATCGGGATTGGTTGCTGAAATATTTTCTCTTGTAATTTTCATATTTTTGTATCTTTCCGGACGTGATTGCCTGTCCTGCCATTGAATATTTTTATGAATTTTTGCATCCGCAGGGATTTTTTCATACATCAGGTCAATACTGCCGTACATCATATCGTCTGTTATAAAATTCTCGGTAAAAATATCATTGAACATACAGTTTACCCCAGAGAGAAAGCTCATACCGATATGGTGCGACATAAAGCAGTTTACAAGCTGAAACTCCCTGTTGCCCCGTCGATTCGGGGTAAAATCTATTGCTTCAATAAAGCCGTATTTGCCTGTTGCACCCAATTTCTCTGTTTTTTTAAGGTTACGCATTGCGGAATGGGGGTCCTGACTGAGCGTAAGAAATGTTGAATAAGGTGAAATTACCGTTTCTCTGCTTCTGTCGTTTCTCAGACTTAATGTGCTTATGCCGTGAGCCTTGTAGCTGTAATTCAGATTGCTGTCAAATGCATAATAACAGCTTTCGGAAATGCCGTAAGGAATGTTTTTGCCCCGCACATTCTTTTTTTGGCAGTAAATGCAGTATTTAAGCGCTTCACTGCCTATTGTGTCAGGGTAATCGGGCAGGAAAATTGCAGGCATAAAGTATTCAAACATCGTGCCCGACCAGGAAACAGGTCCCGTATATCTTCCGCTTTTTTTGAGCGTTCTGCCGAGAGATTCCCAATGCCTGAACGATACCTTTTCCGATGCCACGGCAAAATAACTTGTCATTCTCGCTTCACTCATAAGCAGGTCATAATATGACGGAGTGAGAGATTGAGCCTGTGTATCATAGCCGATGTGAAACAGATTCCGCCTTTCGTTGTAAAGAAAATCAAGCTCGCAGGAATTTATGAGTGAGTCAATCCGTTTTATTGTATAAATAAGTCTGTAACATTCGTCTGTATAATTTTTCAGTCCATTGCGAAGGGAAGTCAGACAGCACAGGAAGTTGCCGCTGTCAACTGTTGAAATAAATTGAGGCGGCAGAATTTCAAGTGTTTTTGTGTTGTACCAGTTGTACAGATTGCCCTTGTATTTTGGGAGTTTTTCAATGGTGCCCAATGAACGGTCAAGCAGATTGCAAAGATATTTGGAATCAATAAAATTGAGTATCCTTGCACCGAGAAACGCACACAGCATAAGTCCTATATTTGTGGGAGATGTTCTGTCTGCAACTGCATAAACAGGGGAGTACTGAACATTGTCGGGAATAAGATAATTGTGTTCTTCGTTGCAGAAATCCTCGTAAAACTGCCACATTGACGCAAGATATCCGGTAAGCTCTTTTCTTTCGTTTTCGTTAAGTTTTGGTTTTTCGGACTTTTTTTCTTTTGCGCTGAGAATTGAAAAGGGTAAATCACTTATAAAAAGAATACCTGCGATTTTAATTATACCTGTCCCGAAAAATAACAGGAAAACACCCGTTATAACCGACGGCAGAGATTTTTTTACAAACTGATTTGAGCCGGTCCCCGATTCGCTGTCTGCGGCAGTTGTCCATTCAAGCATATGCTTACGGCTTATGAGCATACGGTAAGCGGAACGTATAAGTGCATCTGCCGAGCAGACAGAATAACGCACAAGTGTAACTATTTCAAGCAGAGCTTTTGAAAGGCACGATATTGCGTATGGAACGGTGTTTGAAAAATACAGTCTTGATAAAACGGAAAATCCGCCATGGATAACGGACTGCAAAAAACCGAAAAGATGAGTTGCCGAAACTGACAGTAAGCATATCAGCGTTGATGCTGTTGCAACATTTTCGGGCATAAGAACGGACAGTATAATTCCGATAACAGCAATCAACGGAGTTATTGCTCTGCGAATGTTGTCAATCAGCCACCATTTGCCCAATGTGTCTGCAAAAGATTTGTAACGCAAATCAAAAAGCAGCTGAATGTTTTGCGTATCACCTCTAATCCATCGGTGCAGACGCTTGAAATATGAGTTTTCGTTTGACGGGAATGAATCGGTCAGGGCAATATTGCCTGCAAAAGCGTTCCGCAGTACAATACCCTCTAATATGTCGTGGCTTAAAATCTGTTCCTCGGGTAATCTGTCGGGTATGAGCCTGTAGTATGAATCCACATCTATAAGCCCTTTGCCCGAAAAAATACTTTTGCCGAATAAGTCCTGATATCTTTCACCCACAGTATGGGAATAAGCGGAAAGTCCGTTTGAGCCTGAAAACAGAAACGAAAAATGTGTTTTGCTGTGAGCCTGTACGTCTGTTTCCATTCTCGGGGATATGATTCCGTAGCCCTGTGTAACTCTCTGCTTTGACGGAGAAATTACAGGTCTGTTCAGCGGATGTGATGCAATACCCACAAGCGCATTAAGGCTTTTTGCAGGCATATTGGTATCGGAATCAAGAGCCATTATAAATTTTGCATTCTTTAATTTTTCCGCATCGCCATGTAGAACAGAAAATTCATTTGTGTCGCCTTTTATCAGCTTTGCCAACGATGTTATAGCGCCTCTTTTGCGTTCATGGGCGCAATATCTGTTTTCCGTTACCGAAAAACGCCTGTTTCTCAGCGCAAGCACAAATTTGTTTCCGTATTTCTTGTTAAGCTCATCAATAACCCTTTTCATCGCATTGATGTCTGCATCGTCGGCGGAGGTTGAGGGCGTTTTTGCTTCACTCAGATCCGCAAGCAGACAGATATACACGTTTTCTTTGCAGTTTGAAAGGCAAAGCTTGCGTAAATGCTCCGTCATATTGTTTGCTTTTGATGCTTCGGGCAAAAGAGTCGATATTGCAATAACGGTTTTTTCGCTTTGGGGAATCAGTTGTGAGTAATCCATTGACGGCAAGAGTAAGGGCTTGCTGATTTTTGAAATTATAAAATCCGATATGAATTTAAGAGCTTCCCAAAGGGGAAAATATAACAGGGGCAGTAAATACCATGCTCTTAACACAAAGGACAATATGAGCAGTACCGCAAAGGGAAGTGCCGCTTCTGTAAGAAGTAAATATTTGCCTGTGTTGTGATTTCTTTCTTTGAATGTAAGATAAAATCCGATGTGCCTGCTTTCCTTTGTTGCTTTGTCCAGCGTTTCTACGGCAATTTCATTTTCGCTTTTGCCCTGTTTTACAGCTTCGCGGTAAATTGCGTGTCTGTACATCATTTTTGTATGCTCACTCATATTTCTGTAAATTCCCGCAGGGTCCTGACAAAGCAGTTTTTCCGTTACGCTTGTTTCGAACAGAATTTTTCCGAAATCCGTTTCTTCAATTCTTATAAGGGATTTTATGCATTGTGAAAATATTTCTTCATCGTTGTTAACTGTTTCGGCGGCTTTTATTATAAGCTCGGCTTTAAGAAATGTTGCAAGGTTTTCGAGTGCAGCAGTTGATATGTTTTCATTAAGCAGAACGCTTATTATTTCACTGTCGCAGGGGAGCACACCGTCTTTGCATATTTTTTTGCAAATAGCGGTTACTGTATCAGTGTTTTCTTGTATGCTTATGCGGTTGATGTCTTTTAAAGTTGATGCGTAATTTTTTTCGATTATATAATAATTGTCGGCAAGCCATTCACCGCCCGAATTTGCCTTGTATGCTTCGGACAGTATTGCCATTTTTGATTTTAATTCTTTTTTAATTCTTTTCAAGCTACATCACCTTGTTGAATTGCGCTATAAACCGCTTTTTAAAATATTTTGTCCTAAAAAGGTATGAATATTTAAAACGGTGTTGACGAAACGCTGTTTTGGTGCTAAAATAAATAAGAATTTTTATATGTAAGGTGATTTTTTATGTCAGGACACTCCAAATGGAGCACAATAAAAAGAAAAAAGGAAAAAACCGATAATCAAAGAGCTAAGGTTTTTACCAAAATAGGCAGGGAGATTGCTGTTGCTGTACGTGAGGGCGGCCCCGATCCCGCAGCTAACTCAAAGCTTAAGGATATTATTTCAAAAGCAAAAGCTGCTAACGTACCCAATGATAATATAGAAAGAATTATCAAAAAAGCATCAGGCGACGGCGATGCAACAAACTACGAAGAATGTATATATGAGGGCTACGGTCCTTGCGGTATAGCAGTTATCGTTGAAACTCTTACCGATAACAGAAACAGAACAGCAGGTGATGTGCGTCATTATTTTGATAAATACGGCGGAAACATGGGTCAGGCAGGCTCTGTTATGTTCATGTTTGAACGTATGGGTAATATCGTTATCGAAAAAGACGGCGTTGACGAAGATGCACTTCTTGAAACTGCACTTGAAGCAGGCGCAACAGACCTTATTACAGATGAAGAAGAGGTTTTCCAAGTAAGAACAGAGCCTAACGACGTAGGTGCTGTCAACGATGCTCTTGCAGCTGCAGGCTACGTTGCAATTTCTGCAGAAGCAGAATACATCCCCTCAACATATACAAGACTTGACAATCCCGACGATATCAAGGCTATGGGCAAAATGCTTGAAATGTTTGAGGATAATGACGACGTTCAGAGCGTATGGCACAACTGGGAAAATGAGGACGATTACGAAGGTTGATATGTCTTTAATAATTTACTTGCACAGATTTTTTGTGCAAGTTTTTTTTTGCAAAAAAAAGACTGCCCGATCTGCTTGGACAGTCTTTATGAAATCTGTTGTTTGTAAGTTATTCTGCCTGTGCAGGTGCACTGTTACTGCCTGCCTGAGCAAATTCAATCTCCTGCTTGTGAGAGATGTTGTAAATGAATGTCATTGAAAGGAATGCGATAAGTGAGCCTGCGAAAAGTACAATAAAGTACAGGTTCTTAACGCTTTCTCCGAAGCCTGCGGGCTGAACAGCTCCCGTTCCTTCTACAAAGCCGATTGCGGCAAGACCCATTGACGAAACTGCCTGACCGATACCCTGTGAGAGCTTACGGAAGAATGAATAAAGTGCGTAAAGAGAGCCTTCCTCGCTTTTGCCTGATTTTCTGTAGCTGATTTCAATACAGTCAGCAACGATTGCCCAAACGGAAATCTGGAAAAGACCGTTACCAAGGTTAAGGAACATAAGCAATACGATATAAATAATCATACCGCCGCCGTTTGCCTGAAGAGGAACGAGTAATGATGCAATACCTGCTATTGTACTTACAAGCATACCGATTGAAGCAACTTTCTTTTTGCCGAATTTACCTGTGAGCTTGCCGATAAGTGCCATTGCAATAATCATCGGAGCATAGCTGCCAACCATTGCAAGGGACATTTTGCTTGTGTCCTCAAAGAAATACTGGAATACCATATTGTTAAGGGACATTGTGGAGTTGAAGAATGCAACTGATGCAACGGTTGCGATTGTAGCACCAACCATGGGACGGTTTGTGAAGAATGATCTGAATGCAGAGAAAAATGCCTTTGCACCGGTTGATGATGCACCTGTTTCGTTACGTACAACACGCTCTGTTACAAGCTTTGTTGTACCCCAGAGTGTAATAAGAGCCGCAACTGAAAGCACAATAGCTGTAATCAGCAGTGAATTGCCGTTAAGCACATCTTCTGTTGCGCCTGTTGCTGTTGTTGTTTTTGAATATACAACTTTGGGAAGAATAAGCATAACGATAACGCCGGGGAGAGCCGCACCGATTGAACGCATTGTTGAAAGTGATGTTCTCTGTTTAGGGTCGTCTGTTATAACGGAAAGCAAAGAGCCGTAAGGCACGTTTACCATTGTGTATGCAACGGACCACAGACAGTATGCGATAAGACACCATGCAACTTTGCCCGCATAAGAGAAGTTGCCTACGGGGGCAAATATCATAATTGTAAGACCTACAAGACCTACCGCACCGATAAGAATCCAGGGCATGAACTTACTCTTTTTGCCGATACGCTTTGTATCAACAAGATTGCCGATGATAACGTCGTTTACCGCATCCCAGAATTTTGAAATAAGAATAATCGCGGCGTAATGCTCTACTTTTATGCCGATGAGCTGACAGTAAAAAAGCTGCATATAAGTGGAGATAAGCTGGAATGAAAAATTACAGCCCATATCGCCCATAGCATAGCCTAATTTATCAGCAATACCAAAAGGTTTAACGGATGATGAATTCTTAGCCATTAAAAAAACTCCTTTATTTTTTTGTTAAAAAAATTATAGCATGAGTATTATTATGTTGTCAAATGAAAAGAGTGTATTTTTTGTATTGATTTGTTAATAAATGTAAACGTTTGCTGAGTTTATTTATATAATTTTATACTCTTAATAATCGGGTTGCCTCTTGACTGTGTTACAACAAAGATTATTTCGTCTGCATCTATTCCGTCGGGGAAATGCATAATTTTGCAAGAGCCGATTGTTGTGCCTGTTTTTATTTTTTTGCCGTCAGCAAACAGCTCAAATTCTTCCACACGCTGACTGTATCTTATATCTTCCTCAATAACCATAGTGCGGAATTTGTCTACGGGGGTTATCTTTGCACCAACCTCGTTTTCCTGCAGCATAAATCCTGCCCAATCGGTTAAAAATTCTTCTCCGTTTTTATCAATAATCAACATTTCAAAGGGTATGTTTTCGCTGAATGTCTTTTTGATAATTGATGAAAATTCATACAGAGTATTAATTTCTCTGTCGCTGATAATACCTCTTGTGTCGGGCGGAACATTTAAAAGTAAAGCCGCATTTCCGCCAACTGTGTTGTAATAAATATCAGCAAGCTCCCGAGGTGTTCTTATACCGCCGTTTTTTGCATCTTTGTAATATTCATCATCGTGCCAGAACCAGCCTTGAGTAACGGAAACATCTGCTTCTGCAGGGCACCAACGCAGTTCGGTAGCCTTTTTAAGCACTTTTCTGCTGCCTATATCTTCTTCTGTTCGGTCAAATATCGCAGAACTGTTATTTTCATATTGCTGTGAGTTTGCCTGAGTTTTTTCATTAGTTTTAGCAGTCCAATGAATAATATTCCATTCGGATTTTCTGACTCTGCCGCCTTCGTTGCCTATCCAGCGTACATCAGGGCCGCAGTTTGCAATAACCGCATTAGGCTGATGTTTTCTTATAACAGCATAATATCTTTCCCAATCATAAATCTGCTTTCTGCCGTTTTTGCCTTCACCGCAAGCACCGTCAAACCAGAAGCAGAAAAGCTCGCCGTAGTTTGTGCAAAGCTCGGTAAGCTGATTTACAAAAAAGTCGTTATATTCTTCCGTACCGTAGGTTTTTTCATGCCTGTCCCATGGGGATAAATAAATTCCCAGCTTAAGACCGAATTTTTTACAGCTTTCGCTTAACTGCTTTACAATATCCTTGCCGTAGGGGCTTTTCATTACGGAATGGTCGGTATATTTTGTGTCAAAAAGACAGAAGCCGTCGTGATGCTTTGCTGTAAAAATAATTCCTTTTGAACCGCTGTCCTTTAAAACTCGGCACCATTGGTCGGTACTTAGTTCTGTGGGATTGAATAAATTTACATCTTCCGTGCCGTCGCCCCATTCGCGGTTTGTGAATGTGTTTATGCCGAAATGAATAAAGTTGTAGTATTGCATTGAATGCCACATAAGCTGTCTTTCCGACGGCCGCACGGAAATATATCTTTTAATTTCTTCATTTATAACAGGTTTGCCGTTGTTTTTTATACACCAGGCATTTTTGACTTTCATAAGCTCACCTCTGTTTTATTATATATTCCGGTAAAAAAATTATCAATAGTTAAAATAAATTAAAATGCAATAATAATTATGTTGCAAAATTTTTTAATTTAGTTTATAATTGAATAGACTATAAGCATTTATTGCAGTATTTATTTTTTTGGAGGAAACAAAATGAAAAAGCCACCTATTGATTGGACACCGGTTGTGCATCCCTATCCCGAAACAACTATGTTCGGTGCAGTTGCAGATGCGGCAACCCGTTTCCCCAAAGCTCCCGCACTTGAGTTTATGGGCAGTATCACAACGTTTTCCGAGCTTATAAGAAAAGCTGAGCTTGCGGCAAAAGCATTTTATAAAGCAGGCATCAGAAGAAACGACGTTGTTACAATCAGTATGCCCAACACTCCGCAGGCTGTAATTTGCCTTTACGCTCTTAACAGAATAGGAGCTGTTGCAAATATTATACATCCTCTTTCATCAAAGAAGAATATAACTTTTTATCTTGATTATGCAGACAGCAAGATGATTCTTTGTCTTGACCAGTTTTATGACAAGGTGCTGGATGCTGTCAAGGAAGCAAAAAGAGATGTAAGAATCATTGTTGCCCGTATTTCAGAGGAGCTTAATCCCATTCTTGCGGCAGGCTACGCTCTTACCCAGGGTAAGGAATACCGTAAATACCCATATAAAGGCAAAGGTGTTGTATGGAGTGATTTTGTGCGTACGGGTATAGGCGTAAAGCTTCCCGTTATGCAGTACGAAAAAGAAAAAACTGCCGTCATCCTTTACAGTGGCGGTACAAGCGGCACTCCAAAGGGCATCTGCCTTTCCGATTACGGATTTAACGCTATCGGTATGCAGGTTGCCGATGTTTGCGGATGCAATCTTACTTACGGCTGCTCATTTCTTTCTGTTATGCCCCTTTTTCACGGCTTCGGTATAGCAATCGGTATACACGCTATTCTTGAAAACGGTGCGGAATGTATTCTGATTCCTCAATTTACAAAGGATACCTACGCAGAGGCTATTATCAAGAAAAAGCCCAACTTTATAGCCGGTGTTCCTACACTTTTTGAGGCTTTGCTCGGTGTTGATGCTTTCAAAGGTCAGGATCTGTCTTTCCTTGTAGGCGTTTACTGCGGCGGCGATAAGGTAAGTGAGGAATTGCGTGAAAGAGTAAATAAATTTTTCAAGGAGCATAATGCATCGGTGCAGATCCGTGAAGGCTACGGTCTTACAGAATGTATCAATGCAAGCTGTCTTACTCCTGCCCATACGTTTAAAAAGGGCAGTATCGGTCTGCCCCTGCGTGATATGAAATACAAAATAGTTGAGCCCGGTACATTCAATGAAGTGCCTTGCGGTAAGGACGGTGAAATTATCATAAGCGGACCGACGCTTATGTTAGGCTATCTTAAAAACGAAGAAGAAAACGAAAAAACTCTCCGTTACGATGAAAACGGCACAAAATGGCTCTTTACGGGTGATTTGGGTTCAATCGACGAGGACGGCTATGTTTATTATAAACAGCGTCTTAAAAGAATGATTATTTCCAGCGGATATAACGTATATCCCTCTCATGTTGAAAAGGTTATTGACGGTCATCCCGATGTTGACTATTGTTGCGTTATCGGTGTTAAGGACGCTTATAAAATTCAGAAAGTAAGGGCATATATCGTACTCAATCCCGATGTTCCCGAAACTGAAGAAGAGAAAAAGAAGATTCTTGAATACTGCAAGGAATATCTTGATGTTTTTGAAAGACCCAAACAGATAATATTCCGTAAAGAATTGCCCAGAACACTTGTTGGTAAGGTAGCTTACCGCACACTTGAACTCGAAGCAGAATCAGAGGAGGCAAAATAATGAGTGATAAAAGTAACAAACTTTACAGCAGCAGTCGCTTTAATGCTGCTATTGTAGAACCTTTTGTTAAAATATTCAAAAGACCTGTTATGAAGCTTACAGGTATACAGATTGAAAAATATACCCCCAAGAGTGATGTATTTATTGTTGTTTCAAACCACGCAGATGCTCTTGACCCCGGATATATTATGGCGTCGCTTAATAAATATATAAGATTTATTGCAAGCGATCATATTGCAAGAGCACCCATAGGCGGTTGGATTGTAAGAAAGCTCGGCGGAGTTATCGTAAAGCACCGTGAAAAGGATTCTCAGTTTCTTATTGATGAAATCGTTGCCAATGCAAGAGCAGGTGTGCCTGTTGCAATATTTGCTGAGGGTGGTACATCCTTTAACGGTGAAACAAGATTTATTTCAAAGCGTACCGCGCAGATGGTTAAGGACTGCGGAACAGCCCTTATTACATACAAGTTTATAGGCGGTTATTTAAGATGGCCCAAGTGGACTATGAATGTAAGAAAAGGCCCTGTTTTCGGTAAAGTTGTAAAAGAGTATTCTGCCGAAGAAATTGCGGCTATGTCAGTTGACGAGGTTTACGAAATTATCAAAAGAGATACTTATGTAAACTGCTATGACGAGCAGAGAAAGAATCCTTACGAATATGTGGGCAAAAATCTTGCAGAGCATCTTGAATGTATTATTTACGTTTGTCCCGAATGTAAGCAGGTAGGTACACTTCACAGTAAAGGGGATTACTGCAAATGTGATAACTGCGGCTACGGTATAAGAGTCGGCACAGATGCATTTTTCCACGGTATAGACGGCAAAGAGGTAATATTTGATAACACCTGCGATTGGGATAAATGGCAGCGTGAGGTCTGGAAGGAAAAGCTTTTTGCTGCCAAAGACGGTGAGTTGATTCATGAGGACGGAAAACAGAAAATCCTTTCCATTGACGGAACAAACAGGGAGGTTCTTACAGAAGAGGGCGTTGTTCAGTTGTATAAAGACAGATTTGTAGTTAAAATCAACGGCGAGGATTATGTAATGCCTTTTGACAAGATTACCGTTCAGTCAGTTTCAAATTCAGCTCTTGTTCTTATTGATGACAAGAATTACTTTGATATAAGAAGTTCAATTCCCCGTTCGGCAACAAAATATATAGCCGCATGGCGTTATCTTACAGGTAAAGAGTATCTTTAATATTTTTTTGAAAGGATGAAGCATTATGACAGGTATAATTGATGTTGGCGGCGGTATGAAATGTGCATATTCCGCAGGTTTGTACGATTATCTTATGGATAACGGAATATATTTTGATTATTACCTGGGCGTTTCTGCAGGCAGTATGAATCTGCTGTCATATATGGCAGGTGAAAAGGGCAGGAATATCTCTATGTACCGTGAAAGTGCAACGGGGGATAAATATCTGAGCATTTCAAACCTTGTTCATAAGGGCGCATATATGCATTACGAAAAGGTCGGCGAAGATTATTTCGGCGCAGACGGAAGCAATCCTTTCGATTTCGGCAAATTTTATACATCCGATAAGCCATTTACAGTAAGCGCAACAGACGGTGAAAGCGGTGAAACCCGTTATTTTACACGCAGAGATATGTGGGACAGAGCTTCGCTTATTAAAATTATCTGTGCATCCTGTTGTATTCCCGTAGTCAGCAAACCCATAGAAATAGAGGGTAAGCTCTACTTTGACGGCGGACTTGCAGAGCCTATACCTTTCAGAAAGGCATTTGATGACGGCTGCGATAAAATTGTTGTAGTGCTTTCTGCTCCCGTTGAACAAAAAAAGGATAAAATCCCCGGTACTGCAATTCTCGGTAACACTATTTTAAGGGAATATCCTAAAATATCCGACGTTGTGGAAGACAGACCTGCTATTTACAATTATCAGATGCGCTGTCTTAAGGAATATGAAAAAGAAGGTAAAGCCCTTATCTTTTCACCTGAGGAAATTCAGGGTGCGGCTACGCTTGCTAAAAATGAAGAGGTTGTAAACAGTCTTTATGAAAACGGTCAGCGTGATGCGAAAAAGAACCTTGCGGCAATACGCAAAATGCTTAAATAATAAGGGGCTGTAAAAAAAGTGCAGACCGCATAAAACAAGAAAAATAAAGGGTTCCTCGGTTTTAAATGACCAAAGGAACCCTTTTAAATATAAAAAAATCTTAAAAAATAAACAAAAAAATGATGTTTTTGTGTTTTATGCTATAAACAAACCTCGCCCTCGGAGTACTTTTGTACGCCGTCGGGTAACCCAAAATAAAGCTTTTCGCTTTATTTTGGCTCGGTTTGTTCATTCTGCGCATTTTTTCCTAACCCCTAAAAAGGAGATGTAAAAAAACGAGTTTTTTTACATCTCCTTAATTTTTAATTTTCACAGCTTTTCAATGAGTCTGTTAATTGCTGCTTATATTCATCAACTGCTCTTGGCGGAGCGGTTATTTTTATTTTTCCGCCGAAAGTGAACACCCAGGAGTACAGGGTAGGGGACAGTGCGGCATTTACTCTTACGGAGTATTCTCCGTTTTCTTTCGGGATAAATCTGCATTTTTTGCCGAATTTATCAATAATTGCACCTGCAAATTCATCGGGACATTCAAGTGTAACGGTTTCAATGTCGCCGCCGAACATAGTTATGGTTGCATTTGCGTATTTTGCAAGGTCAAAATCTCTGAAATTGCCTTTGCCGTCGCGTGCTTCTTCAAGAATTTTAACATTTTCCATTTTATCAACACGGTAATGCTTGATAATGCCTGCATTGGAATCAAATGCAATCATATAGTACCTGTCGCTGTCAAACTGTAATGCAAAGGGACTGACGGTTATGGGCGTTTTGTTGTTGTGATATTTTTTCTTATAGTCAGCACCGTAGTTAAAATAATAAAAAGAAATCTGTCTGTCGTCATTTATTGCCCTGTAAATGTTATCCGTGCTGTAATATATCGATTCGTTTTCTGTTTTGATTCGGTTGGAGATGTAAACAAATCTCTGCAGTTCCTTACGGTCGTATTCACTTGAAAGTGAGCTTATTTTTTTTATGAGTGCATAACTCTTTTTCTCGGTTATGAATCTTGATGACTGCACAGCATCAACAAGCAGTTTAAGCTCGGTAAGTTCAAAATCCTTTGATAAAAGTACAATACCGCCGTTTCTGCCGCGTGTTGTTTCTATATCCATTCCGAATTGACGTAATGCATCAATATCGGCGTATATGCTCTTTCTTTCGGCGTCAATTCCCTGATTTGCAAGCATATTGCGAAGCTCATCTGCGGAAATGGGATGATTTTCATCGGATTTGAGTTTAAGATAATCTGCTAT
Organism: Acutalibacteraceae bacterium; assembly: GCA_045535305.1. Taxonomy (GTDB): domain Bacteria; phylum Bacillota; class Clostridia; order Oscillospirales; family Acutalibacteraceae; genus UBA1081. The sequence goes on along the minus strand of JAZSLJ010000007.1, from coordinate 7,898 downwards.
GTATAAAAGCTTAAGTTTCTGGTTAATTGATTTTGGCATAAAATTCAACTCCTTTTATTTGTGCAGACTAATTATATTATAATAAATATACCATATTCGGGATATTAAAGCAATAATAAAAAATATAATAATTAATGATGAAAAATTTATTGATTTATTATTATACAGATGTTATAATACATAAATAGAAATAAGCTTGTATTTTTTTTGTACAAACTGCAAAAAGGAGGGGTTTGCAGATGAGTAATCCTGCAACCGAAGAAAAAAAATATCTTAAAACGAAAGAATGGGTGCTTTATCTTGTAGCCGTTTTTTTCTATACCATGATGACAGGTATGATAAACGAGTACAGAAAAGCATATCTTGTTGATATTCTTCAGGTACCCGAAGGTTCAATGTCATTTTTCAACGTATTTACAAGTATAGCGGGCTTTGTGTTAAGCTTTGTTTATGCAATGATTCTTGACAACAAAAAGGTAAAGAACGGCAGTAAATTCAAGCCTTTGGGGCTTATTTTTGCAATTCCCTGCGGCGTAGTTACATCTTTGATTTTCTTTATTCCCGATTTTATTGCAAACAATCCCACAGTTCTTCTTGTGTACATATGTGCTCTTGCAATTATTCAGGGTCTTTGCTTCTATTTTGGTAATACAATCAATATGGTTGCCGTTGTTATGTCCCCCAACAGTAAAGAAAGAGAAAAAATTCTTTCTTTCAGAAGTATTTCCAGTGCAGTAGGTAATTCTGCTCCGCTTGTAGTTGTTCTTGTTATGGGTCTTATTATCAAGGCTGTAAAGGGATATGAAGATAACGCACTCAACTACTTCCTTTCTGCTGTGCTTTGCAGTGTGGTAGGTACGGTTACAATGCTTCTTGCAATGAGCGTAATCAAAGAGCGTATTCCCTATAAGCAGGAGAAGAAAAATCCTCTTGAAGGTTTTGCTGATGTTATTAAAAACAAGCACGCAAGAGTTGTACTCTTTTCTGAATTTCTTAAAGGCTTCAGAGGTATCGCAACCTTTATGCAGCCCTTCATCGCTGCTGCAATGTTAGGCTCATCAAGTAAAACACTTATTTTTGCTCTGCCTGTAGGTATAGGTACAATGGTTGGTATGCTTATTATCAACGCTCTTCTTAAAAAGTTCAACAGCCGTGTGTTGTATATTGCGTCAGGCGCATATTCCGTAGTAGTCAACTGTATTGCCTTCGGTGTAGGATATATTTACCTTAACAATACACATCTTTCATGGCTTAATGTTATTTTTGTAGCTTGTCTGTTCCTTACAGGTTTGCAGTTCGGTGCATCCAATCTTCTTCCCAATATGTTCAAGGCTGATATTCTTGATGATATCGAGCTTGAAACAGGCAAAAGACTTGATGCAGGTCTTGACTTTATTATCGGTATTGGCGGAACGGTCAGCGGTGCAATCGCAAGCGGTGTTGTACCTTTCATTCTTTACGGTAACAGCTCAATTATCCAGTATCAGCAGGGACTCGGCGACGGCACTGCACAGACACTTGAAACAAAAATCCTTCTTCTGTTCTTCTATACGGTTGTTCACGGTATAATGATGTTCCTTGCTGGCGTACCCTTCTTCCGTTACAAGCTCTGGGGTAAGGAAAAAGACAGAGTTCACGCAGCACTTACCGAAAAGCGTAAGGTTATAAGCGGTGCAGAAGAAAACGTAAATGAAACAGCTTGATTTTTAAAGTTTTAAATATTAAATATGAACGGTAAAATCAATTTGAATTGCTGGATGTCAGCTTTGTCCGACGGATTGAAGCTTACTCAGATCAATATGCCCGGCACACATGACAGCACCGCCTGTTATGCAACATTTTCCCTTATAAGCAAAACACAGTCGTTGACAGTTGCAGGGCAGCTTAATGCGGGTGTAAGGTTTTTTGATTTCAGATTCAGTCTGGTGAACGGTGTTTTCAAAGCAATGCACGGAATTGCAAGATGTAAAAAAGGCAGATGTTTGTTTGCCGCAAATCTTACAGCTGATGACGTTGTTGCCGATTGTGTTGAGTTTGTAAAAAGCAATCCGAGCGAAACCGTACTTTTTATGCTTCGCGATACAACAGGATCAAAGGACTTTTTCAGCGAGTTTTATTCACGGTACATACAAACCAATCCGCAATTATGGTATCTTGAAAACAGAATTCCCCTGTTGGGTGAGGTAAGAGGTAAAATCGTTCTTCTGCGTAGTGTAGATACTAATAATACAATTTTTAACGATACAAATTCCGGTATTGATTTCCGTACACCGTATATAGGTTCAAGATTTGTTGATGATTGGAAAACGGGTGATATCCGTTCACTTGAAACAGGTGAAAGCTATGCTAAAATCTTTGTGCAGGATTCCTATAAGGTTGAGGGCAGAAAAAAATGGGGAACTGTTAAAAGATTTCTTGAGCAACCCCTTGATTGCGATAATTTCAACCTGTGTTTAACAAGCTGTACAGGGCTTAAATGTCCTTATATCAATGCAAAAATAATTAACAAAAAACTTATGGATTTTGATTTTTGCAAGGGCAGAGTTTACGGCATTATTTCAATGGATTTTATATCCGCATTGCATTGTCAAAGAATTATTGCAACCAATAGTGATGTTTGTTAACAAATTCGCAAAACTTTGCGACAAGATTGTAATAATTTTAACGGTTTGTTAACTTTTGGGTATTCACTTGACTATCAAAACTAAATATTGTAAGATTAAAATACAAAATTAATGATAAGGAGGAAAATTTCAATGGTATTTCTTATTAAGCTTCTTGTTCTCATCATCAAGATTGTAATTGCTCTTAACAAGTTCGGTCTTCTTGATGAATTCGTTAGCGATCTTTACAACATGCTCCCCGAAGAGTATCAGTCACAGGTTGATGAATTTCTCGCTTAATTAATTAAAAAAATCGTCGGTCCCTCGGGGCCGACTTTTTTTTGCGTTAATATTGATTTTTTTCTGTTAATTTATAGGTGTACCTTCCCAATCGCTGTCAGGTGCAACGCCCAAAAGCTTTGTAACAGTGGGTGCAATATCAATGATATTTACATCTGAAAGCTCTTTTCCCGCTTCAAAGTCTTTACCGTTGATGATTACGGGAATAATCATATCTTCGGGCATATCACTTCCGTGTGTTCTGTCATGCCCGCCGTGATCTGCCGTTATGATATAAGTATATTCATCTCCAAGCTCTGCCATAATCTTCTCGATGTTGTCCCAACTGCTGTATATAGCTTTCATATATTCATCGGTCATCCAACCGTGGTTATGACCAGCCATGTCGGGATCGCCGAAATACAGGAATGTAAAATCCGTATCATATTTTTTAAGATATTTTATCAGTTCGTCGGTGAGTACCTCGCCGGCTTCTTTATATCCGATTCTTCTGCCTGCATAAAAACAGGAATGTGCAAGGGAATTGGGCCTTGAAACATCACGCAATTCTTCCCAATTATAAAAAATAGCACACTTTTTATCTGCCTGCTTCAAAACCTCGCATAAGCCTCTGATTGGTCTTACCTGCGGAACATAGGTGTTTGTTGTTGTGCCGTGTCTTTGCGGTGTAACGCTGTGAAAAAGGGAAATATGACAGGGGAGTGTAACCGAAGGATATACAGTTTCACCGCAGAGTGTATATGAAGATTCACCGATAACCTTTTGTGCCTTTTTAATATTCGATAACGAATCGGGACGCATACCGTCCACTAAAATCAATAATACTTTCATTGGCATTTGCTCCTTTGACAGAAAATAAAAATATTGCATTTATAATATATCACTTTGTGTAAAAAATTTCAATAATATAAAAACTATAACTTTGTTTGTATTGAAAACATATCGGTTGTATGATAAAATAAAATAAAAAAATCCGGAAGTGATTATATGTACAGAAGTGAATATCCCCGTCCCTCATTTGCCCGTGAAAACTGGCTCAACCTTAACGGCGAGTGGGATTTTGAAATAGCAGACGGTAAAAATAAAGACTATCTTGCCGATGATGTTCAGCTTGACAGCAAAATTACAGTACCTTTCTGCCCCGAAAGTAAATTATCAGGTATCGGCAATACAGATTTTATGTATAATCTTTGGTACAGAAGAACTGTTGAAATTACATCCGAGCAGTTAAACGGATGCGTTGTTATAAATTTCGGTGCAGTTGATTATGAGTGCACTCTTTATGTCAACGGCAAAAAGGCAGGCTATCACAAGGGCGGTTATGCTTCATTTGCGTTTGATATAACTGAATATCTTACCGAGGGTGAAAATGTGCTTCTTCTTAACGTAAAAGATGATGCTAAGGATATATCCATTCCCAAGGGTAAGCAGTCAAGCAAACCTGAAAGCCACGGCTGTCATTATACAAGAACAACGGGCATATGGCAGACTGTATGGCTTGAATTTACAGGCAAAGCTTACATAAAAGAGCGTAAAATTACTGCGGATGTAAACAGTAAAAGCATACTTTTTGAAGGCAGTGTCAACGATAAATCAAAGGGTATTATCGTATCTGCAAAGGTTACATACAAGGGTGAACCTGTGTTCACTTGTCAGACCGAGGCAAAGAACGGCAGATTTAAAATGATTGCTCAAACAGATGATGAATTGCATCTCTGGGATGTTTTTAAACCCGAAATTTATGACATAGTGCTTACGGTTGAAAAAGACGGCGTTGTTTGCGACAGTGCAAAAACTTACACAGGCTTCAGAACTGTTGAGCTTCGCGACGGCAAATTTCTTCTCAACGGTAAATCCGTATTTCTGCGTCAGATTCTTGACCAGGGCTTCCATCCCGATGGAATTTATACATTCCCCACAGTAGAGGAAATAGAGAAAGATATTGATATTGCAATAGATTTCGGCTTTAACGGCGCAAGACCGCACGAAAAGGTTTTTGAAGATTATTACCTCTATTTTGCGGATATTAAAGGCTACCTTATCTGGGGTGAATTCCCTAACTGGGGATGCTGTCTTGATGCAAAAAATAATCCCCAAGGCCCTAAAAATTTCCTTCCCGAATGGAAAGAGGTCATTGTAAGGGATTATAATCATCCTGCAATTATAGGCTGGTGCCCTCTTAACGAAACATGGACAGGCTTTGTGTATTGCGATGCAAAAACTCAAAAAGCTATTTACTCCATGACAAAGGAATACGATAAAACAAGACCTGTAATCGGTTCAAGCGGCGGATTCCATTACGCAACTGATATTGACGATTACCACGATTACTCCCACACCGCCGAGGAGCTTATTGCTCACGTGCATGACCATAAAAACGGCACAATAGAGGAAAGACAGCTTGTTATTCTCAACAAAACTAAAAAGAGAGAGCTGCTCACCAAAAAGCAGCTTAAAGGTCGGCCTATTTTCTGTTCCGAATACGGCGGCATATCATATAATAATGACGACAGCAAAAGCTGGGGCTATGTCAAAGAAACAAGTGAGGAAGATTTTGTTGCTCACTATATTTCCGATACAAACGCCTTGATGCAGAGCGACTGTATGGGTATGTGCTATACACAGCTTACAGATGTTGAGCAGGAGCAGAACGGACTTGTTGACTATTACAGGAATCATAAATTCTCCGAAAAAGGCAGAATGGCAATCCGTGAATGTAATTTGCAGAAAGCGAAAGTGGAAAATGATGATTGATAATTCTTTTGCGGATGTTTTTTATCAAGCAGGTGAAAACCCCGTATTCTGTTACAGAAGCGGCAATATGGTTTATGAGGAGATGCTTACGGGCGGTGTGCTGATGGCTGCCGGCTGGAACGGTGCAGGTTATCCGCTGAATGTGCTTACAAATTGCCCCACCCGTCTTGATAAAAGGGATTTTACCGAAACATCTGTCTTTAACATTGAGCTTGATGGGCAGAGCATTGATTATGCTCTTGAATTTGTTGATTTTATTACAGAAAAAAGCGAATCATGTGAAAAATCAACTCTTGTTTTAAACAGCAAAATCAAGCCTGTACGCATAAAGCTTCATACTCTGCTTGACGGCACACAGATGTTCACACGCTATATTGAAATTGAGAATCTGTCAGATAAATCCATGAATTTAAGCCGATTGAGCCTTATTTCAGGCGGTGTGGAAACAATGGAGAGAGATAAACTCCGTACAGATATGAGTGTTGATGAGTACTATTCCATAGGCTATTTTGACGACGACCGCTGGGCAAGAGAGGGCGAGTTCAAATGGCATCCTCTGCACCGTGAAACAACAAGTGTTGATACACGCTTTAACCGCGACAGATTCCGTCATCCGCTGTTTTTTATCCGTAATAATGTTATGGGTAAAATATGGTTTGCTCAGATAGGCTGGAGTGCAGGCTGCCGTTTTACAACAGATTATAACGCACACGAGGGCAAAAGTGATACAAACCTGGCCTTCAAAGCGGAAATAACTGCCCATAAACCTATGTATATTATCAATGCCGGTGAGAGCTTTATTACTCCTGAAGTACATATAGGTCTTACTCACGGCGATTTTGACGAAGCTGTCAATCAGATGCATTCTCATATAAGAAAATCGGTGCTTAACGACCCTCTTATTGATTCTTCCAATGACCTTATCGGTTGCGGTATGGGTGCAGAGCACGATATGAGCGTTGAAACAAGCAAAAATTTTATTGACCAATTCAAAGCTATGGGCGGCGAACTGTTTATAGTTGATGCAGGCTGGGAGTGTCCTCCCCACCGCGAAATGGAATGGGGCGACTTTAACGGTGTGAATGTTCCCAATTCCGACCGCTATCCCAAAGGCATTACCGAGATTGCAGACTATTGCCATAAACAGGGTATGAAATTCGGCTTGTGGGTTGATATTGAAAGCCTTGGCAGGCTTTGCGACCCATACAAAAGCAAACCCGATTGGAGAGCCTGTAACATCTACGGCGAAAAAAACGAAAGATTTATTGATTTTACAAATCCTGAAGCAGCACAGTGGGCAGAAAACGAGCTTGCAAGGCTGATTGAAGAATGTAAAATGGAGCTTCTTCGTGTGGATTACAATACCTCATACCGTGATTATTTTAATATGAAGGACAGGGGCACAGGTGTTAAAGAATGTCTGTCCTTGGCTCATTTCAATGCAGTTAATAAGATGTATATGAGCCTTAAAAAGCGTTTCCCCGATGTGATTTTTGAAAACTGTGCAGGCGGTGGCGGCAGATGTGATTTGGGGCTTATGAAAGCATTTCATCATACGTGGGTTTCGGACTGTCAATGTGCACCCTATTCGGTTACAATCACAAACGGCATGACGATGGCACTTCCGCCCGAGCATGTTGACAGACTCTTTGCAGGTATGAACTGCCACGTTTTCGGCTCACTTGATTTGCATATGCGTAATACAATGCTTACACATATGTCATTGAATGTAATTGCGCCCGTTGGGGCAGAAATAAATGCTCAGCAGATGGAATTTGTCCGTCATTCCGTAGATGTGTATAAGAGCTTTATAAGGCCGATTCTCGCAACATCAAAGATTTATCATCATACACCCGAATGTGATAAAAATGCTTGCGTTATTGAGCTTGCATCACCCGAAAAGGACAGGGGAGTTGTGGGTGTATTTGCCCTCAACGGCTCAGGTGAAACTGAAATCTGCGTAAAACCAAAAGGCGTGGACATTTCAATGCAGTATAAGGTTACTCTTGATAATGACAGATGCTCATTTGTTATTTCGGGCAGAGAACTTAAACAGAACGGAATCAATATATATCTTCCGTCATCATTGTCATCGGAGCTTGTGCTGATTGAAGAAGATAAACAATAATTTAATGTACAATGTACAATTTACAATGTACAATTATTGAATAATATATAAATCGGGTTAAAGGGCGAAGCCCTTTCCTTCATTGTACATTATACATTGTAAATTGTTAATTC
>JAZSLJ010000082.1:0-14070 GCA_045535305.1 Acutalibacteraceae bacterium | reverse complement strand
TATCCTGTATTTTTATTTACAATAATTAGGTATTATTGTAAGGTGATTAGTAGTCTCCTCGAAATTCTGTTAAAATGAATTTGCGAACACATTTTCAAAATTCCGAGGAGTGATCAAATGAAAAGTATAAAAACAGCAAGTGATGATTTTATACAAGTCATCCAATCTACAAAAAATTTATCCGATAAAACGATAACGGCGTACCGTTCGGATTTAAAAGATTTTCAGGCATTTCTTCAAGACAATGAGCTTGATGAAACGGTTATTCTGAAATATGTGCAAACGTTATCCAAAGAGCGTGAGCTCAAAGATAACACAATTTGCCGAAAGTTAATTACACTGAAAATGTTTTTCAGTTTTCTTTATGAGCAAGGTTATACTGATATTAACTATTATCAGAACCATCGTTTTCGCTATAAGAAAGAACGAAGATTGCCAAAAACGCTGGCAATAAAAGAAACATCAAAGCTACTCACATATTTAAGTAACTGTGCCGAAAAAGAAACAACCGCTTTTGACTTATGGAAAAATTACCGCAATCTTGCATTAATTGATGTTTTAATCAGTACCGGCATAAGAATCGCCGAGGCTTCAAACATCGCACTTAGTGATGTGATTTTTTCTGAACGGACAATTCTCATTCACGGCAAGGGGAGAAAACAGCGGCTCATTTATATATCTTGTAACGACACTTGGAACAATCTTACCCGGTGGCTGAAAATCCGTAAAAGCAGACCAACTAATACAGATAAAATATTTGTAAACCGTTTTGGTGAACAGCTAAGTATACACGGTATAGAATATATTTATAGTTCAACAAAAAGAGCTTGTGGAATAAATGAGAAGTCAACACCACATTACTTGCGGCATACATTTGCTACAAATCTTCTTGCGAACGGTGCAGATTTGCGTTCTGTTCAGGAAATTCTCGGACACAGTAGTGTTGCTACAACGGAGATATACACCGAGGTAACAACTAAGCGAAAGAAGCAAGTGCTTAATAAGTATAATTACAGAAACAAATTATAATTACAAAAATTATTCAAATGTAAAATCAGAATCGTTTTCCATAATAAATTAATAATCTAAATTAAATACATGCATATTCTCTACATAATTATACAATATTAAATATATTTTGTCAATAAGTATATTCAGAATATATATATACATAAATGTACAAAACAAAAGTTGTTATACAGAGTTTTAGTTCATCCATTTTACCCGTTAATTAAATTACGAACATGTTTTTCGTTGTGTTAATTTTTGTTTCGTTAACTAATGACATTGCAGTAGAATATAAAGATATTTTTATTAACAAAGATGCAAAAAACTTCCCTTATGCGGAGCTCATAAGGGAAGAAAATATTTCTATTTTTTTTGATTATACATAAATAACTTATTGTAAAAATATCTTTATGTTTTCATGTGCACATAAGCAGAAAAAATACTAATTAAAAACTGAAAAGCAGTACAAAATAATTACATTCAGAATGCAAACGCTGCTGTCAGGAATACGATAATAGCATTAAAGAACTGCTTGATTTTTGCAATAAGATTTGCAAAAATTGAACATTCGCCGAGCCCCCCCAGATCAGTGTCGCCTAAAAGTCCGTCTGAATCTGAAGATGCACTTTTATCAACTGCTTCAACGGTAATTGCGAAATCGGGCATTGTAAATTTTACACTTGATGTGGATTCATCTGCAACCACATTTTCGGGTGTGTACTCATTGCTGTTTTCATCATAGAATTTCCAACCGCCAAACTGGTCTCCAAGGGTGTGCATTACCATTGCTGTTTCGCCGTATCTGTAATCGTAAGCACCGCAGTTAATGCAGTTGATTTTCCATGTAAGGTTTTTTACATGATCTTCAAGAACCACATCGTTAACCTTATAGGTATCGTTTTCAATGGGATTGTAAACAGCCTTAAGGTCATATGTTCCGCTCTTTTCGGGACGCCATGTAAATCTTTCCTGATATTCGATATCCTCCAATACAAGCTCGCCGTCTACATACAAATTATATGTACCTTTGGGCTTCTTTGTGTAATCACCTGTTGAGATCATATACTCATCGTTGCCGTATACAGAGAATTTGGGGGTAACCTCAAGAGGCTCAATAATAAGCTTGAAAATCAACCAACCAGATGAATAACTATTATCTTCAGGTGAAATTCTTGCACTATATTCATATTCACCCAATACTGACGAGTCAATTGTTGACGGACTGATGTTAAGAACAGAAAATTCACCGCAGTTTGCTGTAAATTTTTCAATATACGGAGCCAAAACATTAAGATTAAGCTCAGAATTGATAGGCATTCTTATTTCCGGTGTAATAGCATTGCCGTTTTCATCAACAAAACAAGTTTCGATTTGTACTGTTTCAACAGTCACCAGAACATCAACGGAAACAGGGTTATAATCATTATTAGTTGCCGTCCACTTTGCTGTATATGTTCCACTTTCATTGACTTTTGTTGACAGAGTTGTTACCCAGCCCCATGTGCCTAACGCTGTAATATCATTTCCGTTTGCATCAACAACTTTACCGCCAGAAAGCGTTGAAGTTGCGAGCACCTGTCCTCCCATCTTTATTGCAGAAGCAACAGGTGCTTCTGCAAGAGTTGCTACAGCTTCAGCCTTTACTCTAATTGCAGGCCATGTTCCTGTATATGTACTGTTACTGCTTCTGAACGTAGCTGTACAGGTATAGTTTGCATCAGTAGGGACAAATTTAAGGTAAACTTCATAAGATTCCGATGCGGCTGGTGCTAGAGTTGCATTATAAACTGTAAAATATCCAGGAACTTGTGTTCCATCGTACCAAACTTCTCCACCTGATATCGTTAAATCCCCTAAAGTTTGCCCATAATTAATTTCAGAAGGTGAAACAGACGGTGCAACAATTTCTATATTTGTCCTTGTGAGTTTTATCGGGGCTGCAGAAGCAAAAAGCGGCATAAAAGCCATCAGCATAAGAGCTGATAAAAAGACGGACAAAGATTTTTTTACTTTACTATTCAAAAATAACACTCCTTATAACACAAAAGCTTAAAATTCCACAGGGTACTTTCGTACCCTGTGGACGGTAATCATCTTTTTGAGATGTTTACCTTTTTTAAGAATTAGGATTTACTTGAACGATATAATCGCCGACTAAATGTGCATATAATGCGTCAATATCGTCATCATCTATTATACCATCCCATGTAACATCGGCGGCAAAAAGAGCTTCTGCACCAGGAACAAAATCTTCTGATTCACCTTCATCAACATATGTTTCGACTGCAAAAACATCATTATCATCAATAATACCGTCGCCGTTAACATCACCGAAGAGAATAACTGTGTAGCTTACAACTTTAGCACCGGCTGTACTTTCAACTGTTACCGTTGAGCCTGTTCCTATATTTATGGCATCGCCATATGTTTCACAAGAAAATGTAAGGCCATTTATGGTAACATCAATGAAATCTGCAATACTGGTAATCTGTTCAGCGATACCATAAATACGCAAATTATTATCATCTATGACAGTATTTTTACCGGGATCAGCAGAAAGAAGAACCAACATATCAAGCCCACGCATTGCTTTCATAAGCTCAACACGAGCACTGTTTACTTCTGTCTGAAGAACTGTATCGTCATCATAAACAGCTTCTGCTGCTGCAAGAGCTGTTTCAAGCTCTGCCCATGATTCAGCTGTATAAGCTATTTCAACCTTTGCATTTGCATTATCAATTTCATCAGCAAGTCTATCCTTGACAACAGTATTCTTAATAAGACGAGGATACATAAGCTCTACCATATGCTCTGCATAGATAAGATCAAATGCAGGAATAGCGGGAACTGTTTCTCCTTCTTCTACATTCTGAGAATTTACGAGTCCGCTTGCATGGTCATACCATTCATCCCAGCGATCATATGTGAAGAGAACATAGTCTTCACGCTTAACGTCAGCCTGTGCTTCAACAGATGCCTGAAGAGTAGCAAGAAGAGCTGCGTCTGTAGGTTTAACCTTTTCTTCAAGAGCTTCAATTGCTGCTTCAATAGCTTCTACTGCCGCTGCATAAGCATTTTCTGAACCGTCGGGAACAGCAGGATTTGCAAACATCTTGCTGTGGTCGGGATTGCCGTGAAGAAGTGTATAACCTGCACTTACAGCGTCCTGATATGCTGACCATTCAGCATCAGCGGAATCAAGATAATCTGCTCTCTGTCTGTTTGCGCCCATAACATCGTCAAGAACTCCGGGAAGACCGAAATCGTTATAAATTACGATGATATGGTCTCTGGTTGCAGTAACAGTACCTGAATTTGAACCTGAACTGCATATTTCAAATGCGATATCAAGGTCATAGATGCCGTAAGGCTGTTCATCATCGGGATCTACGTTAGATACATAAGGATTCACTGTTCCGTATGAGTCTACGGTGAGTGAAGCTGCATCAATAGAGATGATAGGACCGCTTGCAGGATTATTTGCTGCAAGACCTGTAGGCAGAGTACCTGTTACTATGACTCGACGAACATCTCTTACAGCATTGCCGATAAGAACGCCGTTATTTGTAGCCATAATAGAGAACAGAGAAGCATCATGAACATCTGTTACATACAGATATGTTGAGAAGCTGTCAAAGCTAACTCTGTTTGTTTCACCAATTGCATCACTTGTAATATCATAGTTGCCTGTTTCCTTATAGAAATGAGCATAAGTTGATGCTACAAGAGGAGTTGTGTTAAGGCGAGAACCTGTTTCATCAAGAATATAGTATTCGAGATCGAAACGAACCTCTGTTGTTGCTGCAACTGAACCTGAAACAGCAATGTCATAATGAGCATTTGCTGCAATCTTTGTATTTCCAGGAATAGCTGCTGTTGTAAGTCCGCCGTTGTTTGACATAGAAACAAGTTCTATTTCGTACATCTTATCCTGAGAGAGGACACCGGCTTCATTACGCCATGCACTGTTAACACCTTCGGAAAGATTTGATACACGGATTTTCTGTCCTGACGGAACAGTACCGTTTTCACAATAAATTCTGTCACTGATATCAAGTGCTACATCGCCAAGTGACTGGGGATCTGCTGCACCCATAAGCATTGTAACAAGATTGATAGCTGTCGGAACGAGTGTTTCGTTCTTATCTTTAAGAGAAACAAGGATATTTTCTGCAATTGTCTTAAGATTTGCAACAGAAATAACTTCTTCAAGTGTTGTTACAGGAGGTACACAATAGTTAGCACCTGTGGGAGTGAAAGCTCCATTAATGATGTTACTTACAACATTAATAATAGCCTGAAGTGCAGAACCACTGAGAATGCTGTTCTCAGAACGAGCAAAGAATGCATCGAGCTTTTCAATATCAAACGCAAAAATTGTATCAAGGATGTAGTTAACGAGGCTCTGAAGACCAAGGTCGCCTGCTTCACCTGCACCATTTTCATCTCTGAACATTTCATCGTATGAGAACAATTCTTTAGGAATGATTTCCCAAAGGATCGCATCAATTTTTTCCCAACCATCAGTTGCAATAGCATATGCAGTTGCGTCATAAAGGCCGTTTACATAAGGCATACACCATTCTGCAAATGCAGTAAGGAATTCAGATGCATTTGTGTTTATATCACAGTTCAGACCGATATTGTTATTCAGATAGAATGTACCGAGGTCTGCTGCGATTTCAATTATAGCATTGCGGTAGCCTTCAGATGTTGCATCAGCGGGAGTTTCGGGATATTCCACCTCGGGAATTGTGCTTGCACAAAGCTCACAAAGTCCAAGATATGCAATCTTTTCCATTGTATCGCCCTGCTGAAGGTCCATATGCTTAACAAACTGCTCAACAGCTACACGGGCAATGTAATCACCAAGCTGTTCAAGATTATATCCGGAAACATTTTCTGTTTCACCGCCAGCCTGTATAATTGCCTTGAGAAGAGCCGAGAGATTTGCTTCAATAGTAGCAATGTAATCACCGCCTGCAGGAACAGGATTCCATGTAAATGCACCGGGAATAAGCATATCTCCAACAACCTGACCGAATACATCGTTGAGTTGTTCCATAAGGCTCATCTCATCATCAAATTCAATAGCCTCGACTACATAGTTTGCATTTACAAGCTCATTGAGTCCGCCGCCGTCATTTTCGTTGGATTCCAACGCATCCTGAATAACAGCTTTAAGCTCACTGTTAAGAAGAGGAACTACGAATTCATTTACAGCGTGGAAAATAGCTTCTTCGATAGCTGCATAACCGGTTGTGGAATCAACGTCGATTTCAAAGCCGGGCATAACGCCTGCAAAGCCCATTATTTCTGCACGCTCACTGCCTTCTTCTGCACCAAGCTGATTGTCGCACATAAACTGTACGAGATCATCAAGAGTGATATTAGCAGGCATGATTTCATCATTAACGGGATGAAGTGCTTCCCAAATTGTTTCTTTGATAAATCCGGGAATATCATCAACAATAACTCTGAATTCGGGAGGAAGGAAGCCCTTTACAATACCCCAATTGAATGAATCATCAATGATTCCTACAAGTGTAGGAGCACAGTTTCCGAGATATGTAACAAGGCTGTTGATAACATCAACATCTGTATTGTTGGCAGATGCTCTGCGAGCAGTTGAAATATTACTTCTGTAATCTTCAAGGATAACAAGATCACCAACAGTAAGTCTTCCAAAAAGCCAGTTTCCGGTAAGAGAGTAGATGGATGCAAGAGCATTGTCAATTGAACGAAGATTGATTTCACCTATAAGAGGGATATCAATATAAATATCTTCATCCTCAAGCATGACATCAAGCATATCAAGAAGAAGCGTAGCTTTCTGAGTCAGTTCAAGTTCAACTTTATCAATTGAATTGTACTGATCAAAAATCGCAGCATCAAGATAGTCATCACGAGCTGCAAATGCCATAACTGACATTGAGCTGAGCAACATCACTACCGCCAAAACGATACTGAGAAAACGTGTACTTTTTTTACTTGCTTTCATATTTATTGTCCTTTCATAATAATATCAGGACTTCTTTTATATTAAAAACAATCTGCGAACAAAAAAATACTACGGCGAAGTCCTATAAATCCAAAAAGTATTCATTTATCCGCAGCATTATATGTGCCATCGGTATCACCTCCTAAAATAAACTAAAAATTTATAAACAAACTGCATTCAAACTAACAGTTATATTTATCATGAATTAAAATCGATTTCTGCGACAAAATTATCAGCTTGTGAAACATCTGAAATTCCACCGTCTTTTGATGTCACGGTTATCATCAATATCCGACTGTTAATGTTAGCCATATAAACATATGAATCAAGCGGAGTACCGTCATCATCCCTTATAGATAATTCAAATCTCTTCATAGGAATATTTGAAATCGTAACATTTTCAATTTCACCTTTTGCAATTCCCGATGCGGTTGCGGAATTATATGTATCAGTTACATATTCATCAAAATCAATTACCGAGTTCGTCTTATCCATTATATTAAACTGAATTGTTCCTTGTTTATTCTCAATTAATGGATCAGCACCGGTTGACTTGAGCTCAAAACCATCGGGAATTTCATAGCCATAGGAAGGAGTTTTTAGTGAATTGTTATCAATTATCAAATATTTTTCGGTTAATACTTCAGTTACCGTATCACCGTTTTTATCCTGACTTTCAACGATAATGTTCCCTGCAGAACCAAATGCCTGCTCACCGTTTTCATCCAACACAAATTCATAAGTTTTTCCGTCAGAACTTATGACCGTAGTAGAAGCAGAATCACAGGAGGAAAAGATGATTAAAAAACTTAATATTAACAATACAAATAATACTTTTTTCATAAATACTCTCCTTTAGATTATCTGACTGCAAGATAGAATATTCGTTTTGCATTTTTATAATAACATGATATTTATATGTTGTCAATATTATATTTTCACCAAAAGTATTTACAAGCATATATACAATATGCTAAAATATATTTGCATATTATTTATATGTTGCATGGGGGTGATAAATATTAGTCAGCAGCAAGATAATTTCAAAAGAGGCACGGCAGAAATGCTGATATTGCATCTTTTGCAAAATGAGGATTTATACGGATACCAAATTGTTAAAACTTTCAAAGAAAAAAGTAACGGCACCTACATACTTAGTGAAGCAACCTTATATCTTGTCTTATATCGTCTTCTTAAATCAGGATATATTTCGGACTATGAAAAAACTGTGGGTCTAAGAAGAAAACGGCGATATTATCACATTGAACAGAAAGGACAGCTATACTATAAAAATGTGCTTGAAGATTATTTAGCCATTACTGAATCAATTTCAAAAATTCTTACATTGGAGTGTGCAGAAAATGTCAATTAACAACGAGGTTAAAAAATATGTTAAAAACATAAAAAAAAGACTTTTGTATAACACAAAAGAGTCAATACAATATTTAAAGAATTTAGAAATAAATATTATGGAATATATAGATGAATTCCAAGTGACAGATATAACTGCAATAAAATGTCATTTTGGCAGTGAAGAAGAAATTGCAAAAGCTTATTTTGAAACAATAGATATGAAAAATATTAAAAGAAAAATAAATATTAAACGAATTATTGCAGTTTTTGTTGCTGCAATCATTATTATTTGGAGTATCGGAGCAATAATTACAACTATTCAAGCAAACCTCGCAACAGGATCTTATTCAGTTCACTATGAGATTGAGGAAGAAATAAGCTTATCAAATACAACAAGGAGCATATAATTATGAAAAAAATTCTTTCATTTACACTTTCAATTATTATAATACTTTTTATTTTTCCTATTAATACTTACGCAAAATATGATAATACTATCATTTCTCAAAAAATAGAATATCTTAATAATGGATTTTACATAATCAAAACTTTAACTGTTGACGCCCAGAATAATCAGATTAGAACAAGCTCTACAAAAACAGGATCAAAGACAATTATTATTTACAATTCAAATGATGAAGCAATGGTAACACTAAAACTTACTGCATCTTTTAGTTATACAGGAACTTCTGCAACATGCACAAACGTTGTCCCTTCCTATACAATTCACAACTCATATTGGAAAGTTCCGATAGCAATAGGAACAAAAAATGGCAACTCAGCTATAGGGCAATTTACTGCAAAAAAATATTGGTTAGGTCTTTTAGTACAAACTATAAATGAATCGACAACAATCACTTGCAGCAACACCGGTGTATTATCATAAACACATTTTCTCTTGCACAATTAATACGTCCATTAATCACCACATGAGTTAAAACTCTTTTGTGGTGATTATTCTTTACACAAACAGCTCTATAATATTTACAATAAATATTTATTTAACAAATACGCACAATATTTTTATATGCTAATATATATAAAATATATTTACAGTGACATAAAAAAATGATATAATATATTTTAAATTATAGGTAGGTGAAAACTATGAGTCAGCAACAAGATAATTTTAAAAGAGGAACTGCCGAGATGCTTATTTTGCATCTTCTTCAAAATGATGATCTGTACGGTTATCAAATGACAAGGGCATTTAAAGATAAAAGCAACGGTGTTTATACAATGGGAGAAGCTGCACTGTATCTTGTTTTATATAGATTGGTCAAAGCCGGTTATATAACTGACTATGAAAAATTAGTCGGCGCAAGAAGGAAACGAAGATATTATCACCTTGAAGATAGCGGTCGCGAATACTATAATCAAATACTTAATGAGTATTTGACAATTTCCAATGCAATTTCTAAGATATTAGATTTGGAGATTGACGACAATGCTACAAAAGAATGAAATTGATAAGCATATTAAAACTGTACGTAAGCAAATTCCCTATAAAACCAATGAAACAAAAAAATTATATATGAATTAAAATCAAATATTAATAATTATACTGATGGGAATTAATAAAAAAATACCAGTTGTATCTGAGCAACACAAAATGCTTAAAATGAAATCTATGATTAACGAGGAAGTATACTTGGAAATCAAAGAATAACTTGATATTTTATTAGGCATTGACCAATAAGCGATGCACAAAGTCGGTACAAGCAAAAACTTGTACCGACTTTGTCTATTTAGTATCAATTCAATCTCATCCCTTTTTTTTACTGCTTAAATATTTGTTTACATTCTTTGGATTTACAATTTCATTGTACAATTTAAAGTTTTTTTTGAATATATGAGATTAACATTTTACAAAAGTATCGTATATATATTTTGCACCGAGGCTGAAGCCTGAAATAAATTGTCCGAGTTGCTTAAGCTAAAACTCATTGTAATCACTTACATAATTGAGGAACAGTTCTTTTTCGTCTCCGTTTAGTCTTGCTGTGAGGTGCTCTTCTTCTGTGAGCTGACTCAGTTTCTTTTTGAGCTTTGCCGACAGTTTTGAACTTAATTCTTGTGGTTTATGTTGCCGTATTTTGCTGTTGTGAGATTACCGTTGTTAGCCTCGTAGGTGTTGGTAATCAGCGCGTTGTCGCCTATTTTTACACTTTGCAGATTGTTGAACTTATCATAGTTAAAGTTGTATACAACGGTGTTGGTAGTGATTTTTGAAAGCAAACGGTTGTTGTATGCGTATGCAACGGCAGGCTGACTTGTAAGCCCCGCAATATTTGCCGATACGTTCGTTACGTTATCGTTGTAGGCGTTGACAACAAAAAATCAAGGGTAACGGCATTACCGCTACCCTTGAAATTTGATTTAACCGTCAATCACAGAACCGTCCCCTGATAGATTATTTATGATTGTTTTGATTGGTCATTTATTGATGCCAAAAAACAAATTAATTCATAAATTAAACTGCCATATAGTGTTTCATTATATTGTTCATCCAAACCTGAACAAACATAAATATCACCTAAATAGTCGATCAAAAATTCACATAAAGACGGATTATTAACCAAGTCTTCAATAGCGATTGGCAGCATTTTCAATAGTTCTTCATTTTTGACAGTTCTTAGAATTAGATTGATTTGAGAAATAAATTTGTTTTGATTTTTCATTATTCAATTTCCTCGCCAAAACTTTGAACTTCTCGCCCAACAAGACACAATTTTTCCTTCGTCATTAATTACAACTGTACTACCTATACCTTTATATTGAACTGAATGCCGACCAAAATCATCAGTTTTTTCTACTATTTTCATTGGGTTTCTTACAGCATCAAGAATGGCACTTGGCGACACCCCTAAACCGTTATTTCGACCTATTGCTTGATTTAATCCATGTTTTGTATATCCAGTAATTGTTCCAGCAACTTTTTTTGTAGATTTATCTGCATCAACAACATCATCAATTTTACTGGCAACTTTGGATGAATCCACAATACTGTCAGTTATTTTTGCAGCTCTTGCAGCTTCTCCCAAACCTGTAACAAAAGGAATAAGATCTAATGCATCTCCAGCAAGTCCAACCCATGCTAAAACATCTTTGGGATTTTGGAAAACATCATAAATGCTTAATGCAAGAGTTATAGCATCAAAAACAGTTTCCCAAGCCGTTCCACAAGTATCACGTCTTACTACGGGGTTATTCCCACAATAAGCAAAGATGTTGTAGCTTGTAAAGTCTCCGTTTGCGCCTAATAGTGCAACATTATCCGCACTAATAAACCTACCCCACTCGGGATTGTAGTATCTGCTATTGAGATAATATAAGCCACTTTCAGTATCGTAATAATATCCTCTGTATCTGAACGGATTTGTTTGTGCAATACTTGTAAGGGAATTGAGGTTAGTTATTTTACCCCAGGCATCGTATGTGTAAGTACCTACAATATTGGCATCATCATCAAGAATATGAGTAACATCACCTTGAAGATTATACACATAGAAATACATGCTTCCGCCGTATTTGAAAGCAATTCTCTTACCGTTACCGTCATAGTAGAACGGTATGGTTATGTTTCCGGCTTTTTGTGCAAGAATGGTTGTACCGTCAACAAAGAATGATGTTTTTGTTCCGTTTACAGTCTTACTTGTTCTTACACCGTTTTCATCATACTTGTAGCTTGCGGTTTTAGTACCGTTGCTGTATGTCGCCATACGACGACCGTTCCAAGTGTATGTATTGCTACCGTAAGTCAGCGGATTACCCAACTCATCGTAGGTTATAGCCGTACCGTCGTATGACGTAAGCTGGTCTTTCCAGTCTGCGTTGTTCTGTTAGTTCCAAGGGCAACGGCATAACCGCTACCCTTGAAAAATTGATTTAACCATCAATCATTGAACCGTCATTTAAGTATTTATTTCTTTCCCGGCGGTGGATTTTTTAACAAATAAGTCATATTTTCAGGTAATATTTCCTGCAATTGCATACGACGCTTTTTACTGTATTTAATTTTAATAAAATCATCCGATAACTGTATTTTATTAAGATGTGATAATTCATATCTGCCCATTTTTCGGTTTGATATTATTATAAACCATTCCGGCACTCCTCTTATAACCATAAACCCGTAATTAATCTGATTATATTCAGTATATTTAATAGTTTTTTTCAATTTGTAAAAGATACGGATTTCAATTTTATCTTTAGTAATGCAGAATTTTGTAATCCATTGTCTGAAATCTTTAGATAATAAAACAATTAACAATCCTATAAATGATATAATATAAATAATTATCACAATGGGTATAAGTTCATTTTGTTGCTTTGCCAGATAACCAAATAATATAAAAGAAAAAATGAATACAAATATCATTACCCACCATGCGATATATAAATATGTTGACGGGAAAATATTGATAGTTTTTCGTTTCATTTTTTATGTCTTCCCCCAATATTCCATTTTTAATTTATAAAGATCTGCACCACCATTTATTACAACTGAAATACTAGCATCAGAAATTATATTTTTTACTGTATGTTTTGCACATTGCTGTTTTGTAGGATTTACAACTTTACCTGCAACCTTTTTCTGCTTTGGGGTCATATAACTATTAAAATCATCTACTAAGTTATCTAAGACATTTCCGCTTCTCTTTTTTAATGAGCCGTCAGCTAAACCAAAGTCTATGGCACCCATTGCGGCACCTATAATCATATCTGTAGCTAATTCAAAACCATTTATCTTTCTATTATTTGCCACCTCTGTAAGTGCATAGTTTGCACCACTAGATAATGATTCTATAGCTATGACTGCGACAAATGCTCCTATACCGCCAGTGGCAATTGCAAGATCTGTTGCAAAACCAGATATTGCACCAGTTAGAGTACCGATCCCCAAACCGGCCCAAATATTATCTCCTGAAATTGCTGCACCTACAACACCTGTAATTCCACCAATAACACCTCCGACAATGGTGTTCCAAAAATTACCGTCAGAATCAACTCTACTAACAGGATTATTGCCACAATAGGAGAATAAGTTAGTTCCTGAAAAATCAGTATCCGTTGCTAATAAAATATCTGCACTAATAAACCTACCCCAATCGGGATTGTAGTACCTACTGTTAAGATAGTACAGACCGGATTCAGTATCATAGTAATAACCACGATAACGGAAGGGGTTAGCTTGAGCAATTGCAGTAAGATTGTTTGCATTAGTTATCTTACCCCATGCATCGTATGTATATGTACCTACAATGTTTGCATCATCATCAAGAATGTGAGTAACATCACCTTGAAGATTGTACACGTAGAAATACATGCTTCCGCCGTATTTGAAAGCTATGCGTTTACCGTTACCGTCGTAATAGAACGGTATTGTTGTATTTCCTGCTTTTTGAGCAAGAATCGTAGTTCCGTCAACAAAGAATGATGTTTTTGTTCCGTTTACAGTCTTACTTGTTCTTACACCGTTTTCATCATACTTGTAGCTTGCGGTTTTAGTGCCGTTGCTGTATGTCGCCATACGGCGACCGTTCCAAGTGTATGTATTGCTACCGTAAGTCAGGGGATTGCCCAACGCATCATAGGTAATATCAGTACCGTTGTATGATGCAAGTTTATCTTTCCAAGTAGTATCGTAGGTGTATGCTACGGTTGTACTTGTACCTGACGGAGTGGCAGCGGTGGTGTAAGCATAA
>JAZSLJ010000053.1:0-2650 GCA_045535305.1 Acutalibacteraceae bacterium | reverse complement strand
GATAATCAAAAGAATACTGCCTATGAGTGTTCTCATAAAAACTATCTCATAACTGCTCATTGCTATATGACTTGCAACTATGCCGTTTAGTCCAAACAGCAAAAGTGCTGATATATATTTTATAAATGCTATTTTGTTCATATTGAATACACCTGTAAATTTTCTTATGTTATATACTATATTTCTCCAAATCTATCCTGCCGTCCGGCTCAAAAACAATGCCTTCTGATTCGAGCAGTTGTCTTTGAACGTCCTCTCCGCCAAATGCAAACCCCGGAGCAACCCTGCCCTCACGATTCACCACTCTGTGACAGGGAATAATCCCCGGATAAGGGTTTACATGCAAAGCGTAGCCTACAACTCTTGCCCAGCGAGGATTGCCCGCTAAAAGCGCCACCTGACCGTAGGTTGCAACCTTGCCTTTGGGAATGCTTTTCACAACCTCATATATCTTTTCAAATGTGTTCATAGATTTCACCTTTCAATTCTCGGTTGAAACAATCCAATTCTTTGACCATAAAAATAAAACTTCGGACATTTTGTCAAACTCAACCGCTCCACTATTTTTTAGACTCAAAAAAGTTTCAACAATAGCTCGTTCATCGGCAGAAACAATTTCCAGTAAATCTTTTTGATGGCTGATATACTTTCCTGTTTGCTGAAAAGCTATCGCCTGTACAAGAAAAGACGCAGATTTATATAATCCCCTTAAAATTTCTTCGCTCTTTTCATACAGCATATTATGCACACAGCCGTGATAGATATTGCATGCACCGATTCTTATTGCTCTGTTAACAGCAGTTTCGGTAATCTTAGGCAGTAATTCATCAAGGCTTCCTTTTATCGGCTTTGTATCATAATAAAACTGAAAAAGGTCTGAAGACTCCCAGTTTAAGATTTCACTTTTTCCTGAAAGGAATCCGCAAATCAATTCCCTGTTCGGCAAGGTATCAAGCATCGTATTATAGGTCTTTATATCCGCAGGGGACAATTCATCGAGTATTACAACAATATCAATATCACTTTTTTCTGTTGCCTCGCCACGACCATAGCTACCCTGCAGACCGACAAACCACACACGGTCTCCAAAAGTGTCATTTATGGCTTTCAAAAAATTATCCATCCAAGTTTTAATTTCTATCATTTGGGTTACCTCGTCAAATTTAAACTTATTTCTTCGGCTGATAAAGCCCTACTGTTTCTTTATTTCTATACTCGTGCTTTTCGTAATAGCCGATGAGTGTCCCGTCGTCATCACGAAGAGCAACCATATACACATCTTTGTTTTCCTCGTCGTTGCGATAGGTGTAGATTATGTTGTTATCCTTGCTTTGCTTAAACCACGCAACCACCTTATCTATCATTTCATTAGCTTTTGGTGGATGGCAATCTTTGATGCTTTTATCTGTTAAATCTCCGTGATAACGCTCTATTGCACAAGGATTCATATAAACAATGATATCGTCCATATCGCAAACAACCACAGGGGCTGTGTCCTGGTCCAATACGCTTTTTAATAATTTATTTAACATTTTATTTCTCCATTCCGCAGTCATATGCATTTTTTGATACAACCTCATCATAGTAGATCGTGCCATAAAGTCTGTATCCGCCTGCAAAATTGTAGGCATCAAAACCGTCTTGCATAAGTATTCTTGTCGCAAGATAGCTCCTTAAACCGCTCTGGCACATCACATATACAGGTTTTGATTTATCGAGTTCTGTAAGTCTTTCACGCAGTTCATCAACTGGAATATTGATAAAGCCCTCTGCATGACCGCGCATATATTCATAAACGGTTCTTGTATCTAAAAGCGTGATATCATCTCTTTTTTGAAGTGATGGAATATCCTCATAATAGAACTGCCCTACAATACCATTTTTCATGTTTTCAATGATAAAGCCTGCCATATTCACAGGGTCTTTTGCAGATGAATACGGCGGTGCATAGGAAAGCTCAAGGTCTTTTAGCTTGTCCGCTGTAAGTCCTGCAAAAATTGCAGTGGCAATTACATCAATTCTTTTTTCAACACCCTCATAACCTACCGCTTGAGCGCCGAGGATTTTATATGTTTCCTTTTCAAATATAACCTTTAAGGTCATAACTGTTGCACCTGGATAATATCCTGCGTGAGAAAGGGGCGAAAGAATGACTTTTTCGTAAGCGACATTGCTTAATTTAAGCTGAGTTTCAGTCATTCCTGTTGATGCAACTGTCATATCAAAGAGCTTAATAACAGATGCGCCTTGCGTACCTTTATAAGTGCTGTTAATTCCGCAAATATTGTCTGCCGCAATTCGCCCTTGCTTATTGGCAGGACCTGCTAAGGTTATAACTGCCATATCATTTGAAATAAAATTTTTAACCTCTACCGCATCACCGACTGCATAAATATCCTCAGGAGTGGTGATTTTTATATTGTCATAAGAGCCTTCCACTATCCAGACTTCAGCCCCCAACGTTTCCACCGCCATGCAATCATCTGTAACAGCCAGATTTTTATTAATTGCATTTGCAAGGGCACCATTTAATAAATCAGCATCAAAGATTTGAGGCGTCTGTATTGCATACAGGGTTTCTCTGTTAGGAGTGTCCACAACTCTTCCGTTTTTGACTATTTTTATAGTATCCTTCACTTTCACCCCGGGG
>JAZSLJ010000083.1:0-62520 GCA_045535305.1 Acutalibacteraceae bacterium | reverse complement strand
CTTAAGAAAGGACGGTGATACCCGCAATTTATCACCTTGAAGCAAAAGTCATAACCCGTGGTGTTGGTCGCTCAGCCGTAGCCGCAAGTGCATATATGAGCTGTAGCGAAATCACTAATGAGTATGACGGCGTAAAACACGATTACACCCGGAAAGGCGGTCTTGTCTATGAGAAAATCTTTCTCCCGTCACACGCTCCGCCTGAATGGTACGACAGAAGCAAGCTATGGAATGCAGTTGAAGAAACAGAGAAAACTAGGGACAGCCGTTTGGCAAGAGAATTTATTGTTGCTCTGCCTGTTGAAGTCAGCCGTGAAAAGCAGATTGCAGAGGCAGAAGCATTTGCAAAAGCTCTTGCCAGTGACGGAATGTGTGTTGATGTTTGTATTCACGATACGGGCGAAGGCAATCCTCACGCTCACATTATGGCAACTGTCAGACCGTTAAACCCTGACGGTACTTGGCAAAGAAAAACCGAAAAAGAATATTTATGTATCAGAGACGGTAAGGAGCAAGGCTTTACCGCCTCTGAATTTTTATGTGCAAAAAATGAAGGCTGGGAAAAGCAATATCAATATTATGTTGACGGAAAGAAAGTATATCTGCCACCGTCACAAGCTACGGAATATTCAAGAGTAAACAAATACCCGAAAAGCACAAAGTACGGCAGACAGAATCCCATCAGTGAGCGTTGGAACAGTGATGAGCAGTTATATGAATGGAGAAAGCTGTGGGCAGATATCGTAAACAAAGATTTAGAAGAAAAGAACATTGAGCCTATTGACCATCGCAGTTTTGTAGCAAGAGGAATACTACTGCAACCGACCATTCATGAAGGTGTTTCAAGCAAGAAGATGAAGAAGAAAGGCAAAGTCACAGAAAGAATGAGAATCAACATTCTTATCCGTAGCGATAACAGTCTGATACTCAGTCTTCGCAAAACTGTTCAGGCACTTACAGAGCTTGTTATCACTGCGGCAAAGCTGCTCATACCCGCACTCACAGACGCTCTTGAAGGTGTTCGTGTCGGTATGATTATCCTTGAGTGCGAAAGAAAGAGCATTAACCGAATGAAGCATCAGGCTATGAATGAGGTCCGTGATGCTGATGAATTTTATGTGTACTTCCATAAGCTACAGGAAGATATCAAAACCACCGAAGAAAAGCTAAAAGAGGCAAAGAAGGAACTGAAACTCACTCCTAAAGTTATGAAGCAGAAATACAACGAGGCAAAATGTGATGTTACCCACTATAAATTTGAGCTTAAAGAGCTGAAATTTAAAATGCAGAATATTCTCTCACAAAACGAATGTGAAACCGAACAGGATATTGTTAATGCAAAGTCTTACTTTGAGAAAATGCGTCAGTTTGAAATCCCAAAGCTTGAAGCTGAAGAAAAGAGAATGGAAGCAGAAATTCAAAAAACACTTACTCAGTACCAAGGAACAGAGAAACAGGCTGATGAAGCAGATTCAGAAGAGCTGAAAGCCGAGAGGATGAAAATCCGCCCCGAAAAAGAAAAAGAGGCAAGGCAGACAGCAGAAGCAGATTACAACATCAGTGAATACGATTTTAACCGAAGCGTTGATACCGTTTCAAAACTCATAGGTGAACCGCCACCTAATTATCTTACCAAGGCTGAAATAGCAAGGCAGGAAGAATATGCCCGCTATGTTAAACAGCAGGAAGAAAGACAGCGGCAAATCGAAGAACGGCGTAAGAACCGTAACAACAAAAATATTAAGAATAAAAATGAAAGGAGCCGATAAAATGGCTGATAAAAAATTAAAAGCACCGGTAAACATTCCGGTAGAAAAAATTCATCCCTTTGAGGGACATCCGTATAAAGTTTTAGACAATGAAGAAATGAATAATCTCATCGAGAGTATACAGCAGAAAGGTGTTATCTCACCCATTGTTGTAAGACATTTAGAAAACACAAATGATGAATATGAGATAATCTCAGGTCACAGAAGACTAAGAGCATCAGTGAAAGCAGGGCTGGAAACAGTACCTGCTTTAATTTATGCCATAAGCCGTGATGAAGCGGCTATTATGCTCGTTGACAGTAATCTGCACCGTGAGCATATTCTTCCGTCGGAGAAGGCGTTTGCTTACAAGTTGAAGCTTGAAGCAATGAACCGTCAGGGACAGAGAACAGATTTAACTTCGTCGCAAATTGCGACAAAGTTTGACTCTGCAACTGAAATAGGCAATATTACAGGTGAAAGCCGAGATAAAGTTTATAGATATATCCGTCTGACTTATCTCATTCCCGAACTACTTGAAATGATGGATGAAGATAAAATCGCTTTCTCCGTTGGAGTTGAGCTTTCGTTCCTTAATGACCAAATGCAGTATGATTTGCTCCGTATAATTGAAGAACTGGATTGCACACCCTCATATTCTCAGGCGTGGCATATGCACAAAGATTTCAATTCAGGTACACTTACTGCTGAAAACATTGAAAATATGCTTATGTCTGAAAAGCCCAATCAAAAGGCTATGTTCAAGATGCCTATGGAAAAGTTACAGAAAATCGCACCGAAAATAAAGGATGATGATTTTGAAAGCTTTGTTATGAAAGCATGTGAGCATTATTACAGATATCTTCAGCGACAGCGAAACAGGGATGCGAGGTGATGAGTATGAAGTTTAAGAAAATGCTTGTCAATCTTCTCTACGGTTGCGGTAGTGGTGAAACCGATTATGAATTTAATAATGTCAGATATATTGTTGACTCTCACTTTCAATCATCTGTGGACGGTGATACTTCAATTCTTGACCGTTTTGGCAGTTGCCTCACACATTTGACGACTATTGATGATACTAATAAAATTGCTAATGAATATGTGTACTCGACTGCCGGAAAGGAGGACTAAATGCAGTCAAAGAAAAAAGAAAATGTGGGTATCACAGCTCTCTATTGCAGACTTTCACGTGATGACGGCGGTGAAGGTGACAGCAACTCGGTTTCTAATCAGAAAAAACTTTTATCGAAATATGCAAAAGAACACAAGTTTCCTAATACGAGGTATTACGTGGATGACGGATATACGGGTACAAATTTCAACCGTCCCGGATTTCAGCAGATGCTCGAAGACATTGATTTAGGATATATAAGCATCGTTATTGTAAAGGATATGTCCCGGCTTGGCAGAGATTATTTGCAGGTTGGTTTCTACACCGACACTTATTTCCCTGACCGTAATATCCGTTTCATAGCAGTTAACGACTGTGTTGACAGTGAAGATGGTGAAAACGAACTTGCTCCGTTCCGTAATGTTATGAATGAGATGTATGCAAGAGATATTTCAAGAAAAGTCCGTTCATCTCACAGGCTTCGTGGTAATATGGGAGAACCATTATCTCAGCCGCCTTATGGATATATAAAAGACCCGACAAACAAGAAGAAGTGGATTATTGAGCCTGAAGCCGCAAAGGTTGTTCAAGATATATTCCGTATGAGGCTTGAGGGAAAAGGAAATGAAACCATAGCAAGAATTTTGCAGGAAAATAAAATCAAAATTCCTATGGCGTATTGGTTTGATAAAGGACTTGGCAGAGGCGGTAAGAAAACGCAGCCTAATCCTTACAAATGGTGCAAGACAACAGTTGCCAAGATACTTTCACAACAGGAATACTGTGGCGATGTAATCAATTTCAAAACCTACTCAAAATCCTTTAAGGATAAAAGAAGAATTGCAAATGATGAATCTGAGTGGAAGGTATTCAAAGATGTTCACGAGCCAATTATCGACAGAGATACTTTTGAATTGGTACAAAAGCTTGTGGGCAAAACAAAACGCCGTTCAAGAAAAAAGCCTGAAGAGGAAAGGCATATATTCAGCGACTTACTGTACTGTGGTGACTGCGGAAGTAAAATGTGGTTTCATATCAAGCAGAACAAAATTCCGCTACCGTATTTCAGTTGTTCAAACTATAAGGGCGACAGAGGTACTTGCCCTGAAACACATTTCATCAGAGCCGACTCCATTGAGTATGTTGTTACAAAGGAACTGCAAAGGCTTGCAAGATTTCTGAAAAAGGATGAGGATGCTTTGGCAGACCTATTAGCAGAGAAAACCAACAAGAATATTAATGATGAAAGAAAGTATCTTGAAGGTGCTTTGCAGAAAGCAACTTACAGAAATGAAGAAGTCAGCAGACTATATAAAACGGCGTATGAGAAGAATGTTAACGGCACTATTACGGATGAATGGTTTATGGAGCTTTCTCATAACTATGAGGTTGAAAAGCTTGAACTTAAAGAAAAAATAACCGAATACAAAGAGCGTATCGGCAATCTTGAAAATATGAAGCAGAGCAAAGAAAACTTCATTCAAGCAGTAAGAAAGTTTATTGAAATGGAAACTTTATCAGGTCCACTGTTAAGAGAACTGATTGACCACATTGATGTGTATCATATTGAAGGTACAGGTAAAAACCGAACACAGAGAATAGCAATATATTATCGCTTTGTCGGCTATATTGAAATTCCCGTTGATGATGAAAACTATATAGCAAACACAAGACAAGGGGTTGCAGTTGAGTATATCCCTCAATCCGCATAAAACAAAAAAGAGCAGGCTAAAAACCTGCTCAATACATAGAATTTCCGTGCAAAAAAAGAGTGAGTGTTCATAAGTACTTTATGAACACTCAATATGGTGCGAGAGACGGGACTTGAACCCGTACGGGATTACCACACGCCCCTCAAACGTGCGCGTCTGCCGATTCCGCCACTCTCGCATAGATGTTCTGTTCGGAACGTTTAGAATTATAGCAAACTAAAACCTGTTTGTCAATACATTTTTTTAAAAATTTTGACTTTTTTATTATTTTCAGTTAAATAAAATTTTACTATTGTATCCGACTGAAAAATATTATACAATTAAACAAAAATGAAAAGGTGTTATTTATTTATGAAAAAATTTATTTTATTCATTCTTTGTCTGTGTCTGATGTTTGCTCCCGTATATGTTTATGCGGCACAGTTCCCGGAAGAAACGCTCATTTTGATGGGTGATGTAAACTCCGATGGGGTTATTACTGCAGACGATGCAAGAATCGCATTAAGAATCTCTGCGGGCATAGAAAATCAAGATAATATCAGTATGCTTTGTATTGACACTGACGCCAACGGTGAAATTACTGCCGCCGATGCAAGAAACATCCTGAGAAAATCTGCATCTCTGAGCGAATTTTACGCAGGCTTTAACGGCGAAGGTATTGCCAACGCCCTTGAAGCACTTAAAACAGGCAAATACACAATTCGTGCGGAAGCGGAAGAAATGAGCCTTATTCTGGTGATAGACGGCGAAAATATTTATCTTGAAACACCGGATTTAAGTTTTCCCATAAAGTTCGATGAAGAAACTGTCAAGATGTGCGAAAACACAGGGTTTATGTATCTTGACGGCAAGCTTCATTTTACATTCACTTTAGACGGTGAATCCTGTGCATGGATATTTACAGAAGACACAATAAAGCTACTTGAAAGCATGGGTGATAACTCATTGGATATGGATGAAATA
Organism: Acutalibacteraceae bacterium; assembly: GCA_045535305.1. Lineage (GTDB taxonomy): Bacteria > Bacillota > Clostridia > Oscillospirales > Acutalibacteraceae > UBA1081. Next base: position 56,983 of record JAZSLJ010000083.1, on the reverse strand, counting down.
TTCAAAATAGCCAACACAATATCAGACCTTATACCCGAAAAATTTACAGCACCCGAAAAAATCACGGAAAACGGTGAAACCCTGTTCGTATACAAATCCGATGAGGCAAAAAATTCCGAATTCATTATTGATGCAAACGGAAAGCTCAGGCAGATAAACGATTACAACGCAAACGGCAAAATTGCATCAGCTATGATTATTGAGGATTTTTCCACCGAAATTTCTTCATACTATTTTGACACAAACAGATTCGACTCGGTTCAGCTGTTCTGATTTTAAATCAGCGCAGAGCATATAACCGTTACCAACGAACCCGCCAACGCAGAGGCAACAATGGCTATTGCCGTTTTAAGCTTGTCTCTGCCGCTTTTTTGTCTGGTTTTGGGCGGTGCACCTGCAGAGGTTACAAGCGTCTGCGCGCGCTCCCTTAACTTGCCGTCGGTCAAGCCGTAATATTTCGGATTTACAAAAAATATTGCTCTTTCAAAGTATTCGCTGCCTGTATCGGCAACCTCAACCACCTGTCTGTTTACACCTTTTAACATACACACACAACCTATCCTTAAAATTACATGATATATCTTTTGATATTAGTAAAGAATTATGCACAAATGTGCAATCGGCATATGGACAAATGTTACAAAAGCCACTCAAACTGTAAATTCCGTCAAGTTTTTTATACTATTTGTATACAACAAAATTTGTTCAAAACTGTTCAAAACTCTGTTCAAAATGTTGATAACTCCCTGTATCAATGGGTTTTTAAGTCGATTTTCCTATTTTTTATATGTTCAAAACTTTTTTTAAGGAAAATTTTATAATACAAAGTGTTTTATCCCTTTTACACGTTTATACTATTTGGACTAAAATAATAACAAATTTTCTCATAAAATTTTGTGAGTATTTTACAATAATTTATTTTCTGAAAAAGAATTATATTTTTCACAAGGAGAATGAGCAAAAATGTTTGTAAAAAATGCTGAAAATTATATTGAGGTGTCCGACTTCGGCTCAATCAACCTTGATGTAACTCTTGACTGCGGTCAGGCATTCCGTTGGCACAAAGACAAAGATGAAAAATGGCACGGTGTTGTAAAAGGCATTGAAACTACCGTTGAAAGTGTTGACGGCAAGCTTCGTTTTTACTGCATAACACAAGAGCAGTTCTATTCGGTCTTTTTTGATTATTTTGATTTAGGCAGAGATTACGACGAAATACTCAACTCTTTCAAATCCGACAAACACCTTGCAAAAGCCGTTAAAGAATACGGCACAATCCGCATATTGAATCAAGAGCCCTGGGAAGCTCTTTGCTCGTTTATTTTTTCCGCCTGCAACAACATACCACGCATCAAAGGGATAATTGAGCGTTTTTGTCTTAATTTCGGTGAACCAACAGAAACATCATACTCTTTTCCGTCCGCGCAAAAAACCGCAACGCTGACAGAAGATGATTTGTCGGTATTGCGTTGCGGATACAGAGCTCCGTATATTTTATCTGCGGCAAAAATGGTATCATCGGGCGAAATTGACCTTGAAAAACTCAAAAGCGCCACTATTGAAGAATGTGAAAAAGAGCTGATGAAGATTCACGGTGTAGGCAAAAAGGTTGCTGACTGTACGATATTATTCGGCTTAGGGCATATTGACGCGTTTCCCGTTGACAGGCACATCCGACGAATCTGCGAAAATCTTTATCCCGAAGGCTTACCTCACTACATACAAGGTGCAGAGGGTATCGCACAGCAATATCTGTTCCATTTGCAGAGAACGGAAATTATTTCTTGACCATTGATTCCTGCCCGATTTTTCTTACGGTAACCTGCGTTTCGACATCGTAGGTAAACTCCGCTAATGCATTTTCATAATCCGTTACAATCTGATTGTATGTTTCGGGATATTCAAGCATCAATCTTTTAAAAAATCTGAAAATATCACATTTTTCCTCTTTAAGCTGTCTGCTTAACAGAGCCTTTGCACCGTCGGTAATGTGATTCTGAGCCTGCACACGGATATTTTCAATAGTTTGCTCGTCAATGTTTTTAAAATCAACATTTTCATGTTCAAGGACATCAACGGCACATTTTATTTTAATACTGAAATGGGGCTTATTATCTTTAAGCTCCGTTTTTATTTTTGTAGATGACGAAATTATATCAAGACCCGTTGCGGATTTACCGTCTGCAATACTTATTGTACCCAGTTTGATATCATCCGTAATAAATCTGAACATCATCGTTTCCGTATCGGAAAGATGATTTTTATTGCCGTTTTTCGTGTGGCAATACGTCCCCGTAACCTTTACCGATTCACCTTTGGAATTTCTGTCTTTTACGATTTCCAGAAGCGGCAAAGTAAAACTCGTTACGCTCTCCATAGAAAGATTTACAAGGGTGTAAAGCTCGGTATCCGTAGTTGCGGAATTTTCATCACCTTCACGGATTGAATTTTCAATAATTTTTGCAGGGATTCCGCCGCCGTTCTGAATCAACAGAATATCTTTTGCCGAGCCTGTTGCCGCCGCAACCGTTACGTCTGCTCGTGCAGTATACTCTCTTACAAAAAAATCAAGAGCCTTCGTTACGTTATCCCCTGTCAGGCTTTCGCCGATTATGATAATTCTGTTCTGCGAATAAAGAGGATATTTACCTGTATTTTCCCAAAGAGCATTCAGCGCGCCCGCAACGGTTTTTCCCGTTACGGTATAATTTTCAACTGATGCGGACTGACCGCCGCTATCTGCGGATTTTGATGTTTCAAGCACCTGTACGGTTAATATATACTCCTTATTTTCATTGTCATAATCAATTCCCACGCCTTCAATAATAAGGCGGTTTTTTATTTCTTTATCACCCGCCGTACAGGATGAAAAAACAAACGGAAGCAATAAAAAAAGAATTATCAGTCTACACTTTTTCATTTCTTTTCTCCTTTATCTTTTCACCGAGCATTACTGCAAGCGGAAGAACAATTATCGCAAGTGTAAACATCACAACCGTTGTTGCAGAAGATATAATTTTTGAAAAATACATAATGCTCGTTGCAATTACGGCAGTGCCGGCAAAAACGATAACAGCCGAAATAAAAATATAAATAAGCTTTTTTTCTTTTTTAAAAACAGATGTGAAAAGCAAATTGCAGATATAAAAAATAATAGCCATTTTAACTCCTGCACAAATCAGCCAGATGCAGGAAATAATCGCATCAAGCCTCTCCACAAAACCGAATTTTGCAAGAACGGACAGTGAATACATATTAAAAAGCTGATTTTTGCCGAAACCGCCCAGCACTCCGCCTATCATAAGCACCGTTGCGATTATAATAACCGATATTACGATAAGCCAGTTAAAAATATGCTTTTTGCTGTGATTTTTTATATTAGGCAAAAGCAGCAGAACAGCTCCCAGCTCCCCAGTTCTTGCACAAAAGAAATACGCAGAGCTGAACACATCGGGAAGCTCCGAAGTGTATACGGGCGTAAAGTTTAAAATATCAAATTTATTCACAAGCGTAGCAAACACAAAAATGATAGCTCCAAGCACGGGAATAAGATAAATCACCGCAGATCTGCCTATTGATTCAATCCCTCTGTATGCAGAGTAAGCCGCCACAAGAAGCATCGATGCAACAAAAATCAGCACACTTGTTTCGGGAAAAAGCAACGAGCCAATCATCATCTCAAAACGGGCGGTAGTGATAATACCCGTATATATAATACTCACAAGATAAATCAACGCCACAACCTTTTCAAAAACAGGTGATACGCAGGATGCTCTTGTAAGAATCGACGATGTGCCGTCTTTGCGGATAAAAAATATTGCAGGTATCAAAGCAATAAACAAAAACACGCAGGAAATGACAACGGCTAAAACCTCATCGGTATTTGAAATATCTTTTCTCAATCCCGCCACATAGCTTACAAGAGCAAATATGCGGCTCAAAAAAAGAATCGAGTAAAACTGAAAAGAAGTAATTTTAGCTGTTTTTTGCATTTATATCGCTTCCTTTAAGATTCTGTAGCTTAACAAACCTCTTGCCTACATTTTTCCAGCCTGCGAAAAATACGCCGTCCCTCAAAGCATACATATCAAAGGGAGAAAAGGGCGCTGTAAACGGTATTCCGAATGAGCTTACAGAGCAAAGGTCTGCAAACACCAGAGAAAAACCGAGCATTATGCCGTAAAGACCCATTGTACCGCCAACTATAATAAAAATCAGTCGTAATACTGCAGACGGCTGATGAAGTGCGGGTGTAACTGCCGATGCTATTGCGGTTATTGCAATAACAATGAGCATCGGTGCGCTGATAAGTCCTGCGGAAACCGCCGCATCACCTATAACAAGAGCACCGACAATGCTTACCGTATGGCCTACCGCCTTGGGCATACGCAGTCCCGCTTCTCTTACTATTTCATATATAAGATGAATAACAATACATTCAACGACAAGGGGGAAAGGCGTATTTTTAAGTGCGGCCACAATTTCAAAAATAACCTCCGACGGAAAAATTTCCTGATGAAAAGTACCTACGGCAACAAAAGTTCCGGGCAGAAATACGGCTATAAAAAAGCACAGAATTTTTAAAAATCTTGATATTGCGGCATAGTAAGGGCTTGAAAGATAGTCGTCAAGAGAATGGAAATTTTCAATAAAAAGATGTGGTACAAGAAGTGCCGTGGGAGAGCCGTCAACAATAAGTCCCACTCTGCCTTCAGCAAGCTTTGCTGAAAACACATCGGGTCTTTCCGTATAACCTACCGATGAAAAGAAGGACGCCTTCTTATTTTCAAGAAACGGTATAAGGCAGGTTGCACCGGGTACAATATCAAGCTGTGAATTCTGCAATTTATCCTTTACATCGTTAACTGTTTCGGGTGATGCCCGTTTTGCATGATAACAAACGCAAACGGTAGTGTTACTGCTCTGACCCACCGTCAATGTTTCAAAACGTACATAGGGACTTTTAAATCTGCGTCTTACAAGGGTAACATTATCCTTGTACATATCAACAAATCCCTCATGAGAGCCCATTTCCTGCTGTTCGGAGGATGGCGGTTCAATACCTTTTTTCGCATACCCCTGTACACTAAAGGCAAGGCATCTGTCAACCCCATCAACAAACAAAAGCAGAAATCCCGAAATAAGAAAATTAATTGCATCACCAGTGAGCAAGGCTTCTTTTGTATCGCATTCGCTGATACGCATCTGCCTTATATGCTCATAAAGGGCTTTGGGACTGACATCCGACATTTTTGTTTCACATACAGGAAGGATTACCGCTTGTGAAACAAGCAGATGGTCATACATTCCGTCAAGAGCCACAAATATTATTTTGGTTCCGCAAACTTCGCTGTGTTTTATAAGCAAATCAAAGCTTTCGCCGAACAGCTGACGGAGAGTAATAACATTATTCTGCAGATTTTTGCTTAATCCGTCGGGTATTTGCTCGTCGATTTCTTCTTCAACAGGCTGTGAAAGCCGTTCTTCGGATTTTTTCCATTTTTCAAAAAAATTTTTCATTGATTTCACCGATATTGGTATACCCCATTATTTGCCGAATATTCCCACGAAAACAGGGACATACTTTTAACGGTGATTTTATGCTTATAACATTAGTACGATGTGTAATTCTGTATCTTCTGCTGATTTTTACGGTAAGACTTATGGGAAAACGGCAAATCGGTCAGCTTCAGCCCGGCGAGCTTGTTGTAACTATTCTCATTTCGGAAATTGCAGTAATCCCCATGCAGGATAACGATATTCCCATGGCACATTCAATCCTTGCTCTGCTTTTACTTGCGGCTTTTGAGATAATTATGTCTGCGGTAGCCTTAAAAAGCTCCGGAATCAGACGGTTGCTCCAAGGCAACTCAGTAATGATAATCAAAGACGGCGTGCTTGACCAGAAACAACTCAAAAAATTGCGTTACACTATAGATGACCTGCTTGAAACGTTAAGACAAAAAAATGTTTTTGATATTTCGGAGGTTCAGTATGCAATAGCGGAAACAGACGGCACATTGAGCATACTCCTCAAACCCGAAAAAAGAACCGTAACCATTCAGAATGCAGGAATACAACCCCCTGATGATGCATTCAAAAGTGTGCTTATTGCCGACGGAGAAATTATTAAAAATGAGCTGAACAAAATCGGAATGTCGCAAAGCGAACTTATGTCAAAATTAAAACAGAACGGGCTGTCGGCAAAAGATGTACTTTTGCTTGAAACCGATAAAAACGGCAATATAAACATTATAAGAAAGGAAGAATAATATGAAACGGCTTATCAGCGCAATAGCAATTATTGCCGTAAGTTTTTCCATATCCTTATGGGGTTATATATATGAAAAAAAAGCTCTTGATGAAATCGTTTTCACCGCAGAAAACGACCCTGAAAATATTGAAAAAGTATGGCTTGAAAAAAAGGATTTGCTTTCTGTTCTTTTAAAAAGTAACGATATTGAAAGCATTGAAGAACAGTTATATACCGAAAAGGACCCTGATAAACTTATTGCAGTTGTAAACAGCATAAAAGACGGCGAACAATTCAATCTGGGAAATATTTTCTGACATCAATTCGTGTTGACAGATTTTCTTTAATAGTTTATAATGTTTTCAGTATTATTTCGGGAGGATTCAAAATGAAGAAGGTTAATGCCCCCAAAAGGCTGATTTCAATCATCCTTGCATTTTTGCTGATTATGGGTACAGGTTCACTCAGCGTTTTTGCAGACGATTATTCCTTTACCTATTATCACTCAAATGAAACGATGACACAGGTTTATATTGCAGGTTTTTCAGGTGATTTGCCCGATGACGGATATGTAATTATTCCCGACACTATAAACGGATATACCGTAGCAGGTATTGCGGCAAATGCTTTTGCGGATATGCAGGGGCTTCAGGGTGTTGTTATTCCGTACACAACAAGCTACGTTGATTCCGATGCTTTCAAAAACTGCGGTAACGTTACAATTCTTTTCCCAGATGAATATGAGGAATACAAAAATTCAACAGAGTCCGATAATTGGCACGAAAACATCGTGCAGGATTACATAATAAGCGGCACTACACTTATCGGCTACAGAGGTAAAGACAGGGTTATCACTATTCCCGAGGTCTGCACCTCTATTGCGGACAATGTTTTTCAGAACAAAAAAGATATAACAACCGTTTATATACACAGTAACATTGAATCTATCGGCGACAATGCCTTTAAAAACTGCACAAGTCTTGAAAACATTATTCTTGACAAAGGTATGGGCACAATAAAAATAGGCACAGACGCTTTTAAAAACACTCTCTGGCTGGATAACAGCGCCGGCAATTTTATAGCTCTCGGCACAACTCTTATCAAATATAAAGGCACAGAAACTAATGTTGCAATTCCAAATGTGTTTACTGCAGTTGCAGGCGGTGCTTTCCTTGATACCAACGTAACATCGGTAAAAGTTCCCGTTACAATGACAGTTTTCGGCAGTGAAGAATGCTTCTGCACTTCTTCAAATCCACATAAAAATCCGGACGTTCTTATATACAGAAATTCCGAAGCAGTAAAATACTGCAAAGATAACGGCATTGAATTTTCTTATGCATTACTCCCCGGCGACGTTAACAAAAGCGGCGATATAACTGCGGCTGATGCAAGATATGTTCTTCGTGTTGCCGCAAGCCTTGAAGCACCTCTTTCAGGCGAATTGGCAGATCTTGCAGACATTACGGGTGATGATATAATCACCGCCGCCGATGCAAGAGAAATTTTAAGAATGGCGGCTGATATCGCAGAATATTCCGCAGAGGAACTTATCAGAATGCCTCAGACAGCACATGAGATTCTTCTTGCAGTTTCCGATGCTGTTTCATACGCAGATGCATACAACTGCGGATACACAAAATTCGCTTATGAGCAGATATCAGAGTCCGATATGAACAACCGTACAGAAAAAAACCTTATTATGTTTGAGGACGAGCTTACTCCCCCTGACAAGGCAGTAACAAACGTTTACAATCGTAATACACAGGCAGCAAGAGATAATTTTATTGACATTTCACTTGTTAATTCAGACAAAATCAAATCCTGCAAAAATACTATCGGTGATGACACATATACATACACAATCACCCTCAAGGATGAACTTGCAAAAGTTGGCGAAGATACATTCACACAGCAGATGTTCCCCGTTGAAAAAGCTTCACACTTTGACGGTGCGTTAAGCAAAAAATACTGGTATGACAAGCTCAGCTGGAATATGACATATACGGATTGTACCATTGAGGTACAGGTTGAAAAGTCTACAGGCAGAATCATATATGCAATTCTTACAATGAACTATGATTTTGAATTAAGCGGAAAAACAGGAATTACAGACATAACCAATGCTGACGGCACAAGCTCCACAGCCACAGCCACAAGAACTGATGTTATAAGATATACAAATTTCACTTATTACAAATAAGATTGGGGATGCAAAAAAAGCGAAGACCGTATAAAACCGCAAAGAATAAGGGGGTCTGCAGGTTGTCGTAGCCTGTAGACCCTCAAAATTTTGCAAATAATCAAAAAAATAATAATATTTTATGTTTTATACTACGAACAAAACTCGCCACTCGACGTACCTTTGTACGCCTTCGGGCAAACAAAATCAATGCAAAAGCATTGATTTTGCTCGTTTTGTCCGTTCTTCATCTTTTTTTCCTATCCCCTTAAAATGAGCTGTAAAAAAACTTTCGTTTTTACAGCTTTTTTATCTTTATTACATTATAATTACAAATAGTTCTTTTATATTACATCTTTCTTTGATAAAAATGCCGATTGCACATAATTTAACTGTATGATATACTATTATTAATTTTTCTATACGGAGGAATTACAATGTTCAGTAATTTTAATAACACCGCAGATTTTGTTGCAACATTCGACAAAGAAGTTGCAGATGCAATGAATCTTGAACTTAGAAGACAGAGAGATAACATTGAACTTATCGCATCTGAAAACATAGTTTCACCCGCAGTTATGGCTGCTATGGGCAGCTGTCTTACAAATAAATACGCAGAGGGTTACAGCGCAAAAAGATATTACGGCGGATGTCAGTGCGTTGATATAGTTGAAAATATTGCAAATCAGAGAGCTATGGAGCTTTTCGGCGCAGAATATTCCAACGTTCAGCCTCACTCAGGTACACAGGCAAATATTGCCACATATTTTGCTCTGCTCAATCACGGCGATACAATTCTCGGTATGAGCCTTGCTCACGGCGGACATCTTTCACACGGTTCACCCGTTAATATGTCAGGTAAATATTTCAATTTCGTTTCATACGGCGTTAACGACGACGGTTTTATTGATTACGACGAGCTTGAAAGAATCGCAAAAGAAGCACAGCCCAAAATGATCGTTGCAGGTGCATCCGCATACCCCAGAGCTATTGACTTTGAACGCATCGGTGCTATTGCAAAATCAGTCGGCGCAATCTTTATGGTTGATATGGCTCATATCGCAGGTCTTATTGCCGCAGGCGAGCATCTTTCACCCGTACCCTACGCTGATGTTGTAACATCCACCACCCACAAAACACTCCGTGGCCCCAGAGGCGGTCTTATCCTTGCTAAAAACGAGTTCGGTCTTGCTCTTAACAAGGGTATTTTCCCCGGTTGTCAGGGCGGCCCTCTTATGCACACTATCGCCGCAAAAGCAGTATGCTTCGGCGAAGCTATGTCAGACGATTTCAAAGCATATCAGCATAATGTTGTTCTTAATGCAAAGGCTCTTGCAAGCGGTCTTATGTCAAGAGGCATCAACCTTGTTTCCGGCGGCACAGACAACCACCTTATGCTTTGCGACCTTCGCTCAACAGGCATCACAGGTAAAGAGCTTGAACACAGACTTGACGAGGTTCATATTACAGCTAACAAAAATGCAATCCCCAACGACCCCGAAAAGCCCTTTGTTACAAGCGGTGTAAGACTCGGCACTCCCGCAGTTACAACAAGAGGCTTTAACACAGAGGATATGGACAAGGTTGCAGAATGTATCGCTCTTGCCGCAACAGATTTTGAAAACAAAAAGAGCTATATCGCAGAAGAAGTTGAAAAGCTTGTTAAAGCACATCCTCTTTACGAATAATTTAAAACTTACAATCAAAGGGACGCACAGCCGTCCCTTTACTGTCTTCTTTTCAAAGCAAATAAAACAGTCTTCATCTATAGCTACCCGTTTGATTGCAAATATAATCTCTTTTATACTTTTATATTTATATAAATCGTCAACTACATATATCTCTAATAAAATACAGTCAGAGGTGTAAAATAGTATTATGATAAAGATAATTCTTGAAAAAACACTGAATAATATGAATATCAGCCGATATGAATTGGCAAAGCGAACGGGAATACAGTACCAAATAATTGACAACTACTATAAGAACAAGGTCAAAAGATACGACAGCTATGTACTTGAACGGATTTGCGAAGCTTTAGATTGTTCAATCAGCGATATAATTGAATACAAAAAATAAAACGCATTGAATTTTTTGATTCATAGCGTTTTTTCTTTTTATCTATAATAAGAAATTCAGCAAAAACAATGATTTTATTTACCTATTCCGTTGACATTTTATCCCGAAAGGTCTATAATCTTAATAATTTGATTCCGAGGAGTAATTATTTTGCTTACTATTGATAAAGTATATGACGCATCAAACGTACTCAAAGAGGTTGTGCGCCACACAGACATGATTGAAGCTCCTAAGCTTTCTGCAAAAGCAGGATGCAATATCTACCTTAAAACAGAAAATTTGCAGGTAACAGGTTCTTTCAAGGTAAGAGGGGCATACTATAAAATATCACAGCTTACCGACGAAGAAAGAAGCCACGGTGTTATAGCCTGTTCTGCAGGCAATCACGCACAGGGCGTTGCACTTGCGGCGACTCATTGTAACACAAAATCTATAATCTGCCTTCCCGAAGGCGCTCCTATCTCAAAGGTTGAAGCAACCAAGAAATACGGCGCAGAGGTTTGCATGGTAAAAGGCGTTTACGATGACGCTTACAACAAAGCAATTGAGCTTCGCGATGAAAAAGGTTATACATTCATTCATCCCTTTGATGATCCCGACGTTATTGCAGGTCAGGGTACAATCGGTCTTGAAATTATTGAACAGTTACCCGATGTGGATGCAATCATCGTGCCTATCGGCGGCGGCGGACTTATTGCAGGTGTATCGTATCTTGTTAAGCATTTAAGACCTAAATGTAAGATTTACGGCGTACAGGCAGCAGGCGCGCCCTCAATGTTCAACAGCATCAATGACGGAGAAATCGAAACCTTACCCAATGTAAACACTATTGCAGACGGTATCAAGGTAAAAACTCCCGGCGACCTTACATTTGAGCTTTGCAAAAAATATGTTGACGGCATTGTAACGGTTACGGACGATGAAGTTGCGGCGGCTATCCTTTGCCTTATGGAAAATCAGAAGCTTGTATCCGAAGGCGCAGGTGCAGTTCCCGTTGCGGCAGTTATGTTTGACAAGATTCCCGAAATCAAGGGCAAAAAGGTATGCTGTGTTGTTTCCGGCGGTAATATTGACGTTAACATCTTAAGCCGTGTTATCGAGCGCGGTCTTAAAATGAACGGAAGAACAGCAAACATCACCATAGCTCTTTCGGACAAGCCCGGTCAGCTTGCAACAGTATCCGCACTTATCGCAGAGGAAGGCGCAAACGTAGTAAGTGTCAGCTATTCAAGCACCGACCTTGATATGAACATAACAGACTGTTATCTCAACCTTTCAATAGAAACAAGAGATTTTGAACATATCGAACAAATCAAAACCGCACTTACCGAAAAAGGCTTTGATGTAATTATTTAAAAGGACGTGTAAAATATGAAAATCGTAGCAACAACAAATGCTCCCGGAGCAATCGGCCCTTATTCACAGGCTATTGTAACAGGCAATATGGTATTTACATCCGGTCAGATACCCATTAATCCTGCAACAGGCAACGTAGAGGCTGTTACCATTGAGGAACAGACCCGTCAGGTTTGCGAAAATCTTAAAGCAGTTCTTGAAGCTGCAGGCACATCAATCGAAAAGGCAGTAAAGACAACCTGCTTCCTTGCAGATATCAACGACTTTGCCGCTTTCAACAGCGTTTACGCAGAATATTTCACAGGCAAGCCCGCACGCTCCTGTGTTGCAGTAAAAGACCTTCCCAAAGCAGTAAAATGCGAGGTTGAGGTAATAGCAGAAATATAATAAAAAATACTGACAAGTTTTTTTGGTATACCTGAAACTGTTCAGATATACCCTATTAATAAATTTGCGTTGTATCATATTAATGAACAGCAGCAAGGAGGAAAAAATTATGTCAACAGTAAGGAAAAACTCAAACCACAAAAAAATCGTCAATCTGACGATAACGGCAATGCTCACCGCAATTGTCGTTGCGATGGCATTCACACCTATTGGCTTTTTGCGAATCGGTCCGTTAGAGCTGACTCTGATTATGATTCCCGTAATCGTAGGAGCAGTTACACAAGGAGTAGCAACAGGTACATTTCTGGGTGCAGTTTTCGGCATTGTAAGCTTTATTCAGTGCTTCACAGGCAGTGCATTGGGTGCAATTCTTGTAACGGAAAGCATACCAAAAACATTCATTGTATGCTTTGTACCCCGTATACTTACAGGTTTTTTGTGTGCGCTCATATTTAAAGTCTGTGCAAAGCACGACAAAAAGCAAAGCTGGTCGTTCCTCGTTGCAGGAATTTCGGGTTCACTTCTCAATACAGTGCTGTTTTTAGGCTTTTTGGCTCTGCTGTTTATGAATTTTACATTCACAGCCGAACAGGCGGCTACTCTCGGCGGTCTTGACACAGTTCTTAACACCGTTATTGCTATTGCGGCAGGAATAAACGCTCCCATAGAATTGCTTGTATGCGCAATTCTCGGCACAGCTATCGGCAAAGGTGTTTCCCTTGCAACAAGAAAACTCAAATAACAATCAGATTCCGATGTCCTCACAGGGCGTCGGTTTTTTTTATAATTTCTTTGAAAATACTTTATACAAGGTTAAAAAATATGCTATAATATATATAATTAATCAAAGGAGATGTTTAAATGGAACTTTCTCTTATCCCCTATCCTTCAAAAATTACGTATTTAAACGGATTTACAAAAACGGATGCTCAGATTATAAAAATCACCGATACATCTGTTTTAAAAGAGAGTTTCCGTCTGCATATTGAAAATTCAATCACAATAGAAGCATCCGATGCGGCAGGTTTCTATTATGCGGAGCTGCTGCTTGAGCAAATAAAATTTCAATGCGGACAAAATCTGCCCAATGTACATATTGAAGATTCACCTAAATATGAATACCGTTCATTCATGGTGGATTGTTGCCGTCATTTCTTTGATGTTGACACGCTCAAAAAAATGATTGAATACTGTGCAAAAATGCGTTTCAATGTTTTTCATTGGCACATCACCGATGATCAAGGCTGGCGACCTGAAATAAAAGCATATCCCGAGCTGATTGAAACAGGCTCTGTACGTTTCGGCAGTAATTTCGGCAAAGAGCAGACAGATGAACCTTATTCAGGTCATTTCACACAGGATGAAATGAGGGAAATTGTCGAATTTGCTCACTCGCACCATATGCAGGTTGTGCCTGAAATTGATATGCCCGGCCACACATCCGCGCTTCTGGCTTCACTCCCCCGCCTTGTATGCGGCGATAAGAAGGTTGACATAAAAACAACAGGGGGAATTTTTAAAGATATCATTTGTGCAGGCAAGGAAAGCTCATACGAAGCACTTTATAAAATTCTTGATGAAATATGTGATATATTCCCCGATGAATACATACATATTGGCGGTGATGAAGCTCCAAAGGCTCAATGGAAAGCCTGTCCCGACTGTCAAAGAAAGATTAATGAAGAAAATCTGAAGGATGAGGAAGAATTACAGGGATATTTTATAAACCGTATTGCATCTTATCTTGAATCTAAGGGCAAAAAGGTCATCACCTGGAATGAAAGCCTTAACAGCGGCATACTCAGCAAGGATATAGTTGTTCAGATGTGGATGGACCCTAAAAATCTGAGCAAGAAAAGCCCGAATAAGCTTATTGTCAGCGACTTTTATCACAGATATGTGGACTACCCTTACGATATGACACCCCTTAAAAAGGTGTATAATTACAACACGGATATAAACGGAAATGTTATAGGTACAGATATACCCATATGGACAGAATATGTACCCGACTTTGAATATATGCAGTATATGTGCTTCCCCCGATATATGGCGGCGGCGCAGGCAGGTTGGAGCAAAACAAGACCCGATTACAAAATCTTTAAAGCACATCTTAAAGAACTGCTCCCCTGGTTCGGCATTGAACACTGTGCAAAAGAGGAAGAATGGGATCCGCCCACACACTCAAGAATAAAAAATATAATAAATCATTTCGGCAAAATATGCCCAAATGAAACAATAAGAAACTTCTTTTTAAACAAAGAACAACAGGAGGAAAAGAAATGAAACTTTGCAAAATCTGTTCAAAACCTATGGATGACAGCTTTACAACCTGTCCGTATTGCGGAGCAACAGCAGACAGTCAGCCTGCAGAAGAACCCGCACAGCAGAATTACAACCCCAATTTTAATCAGAACAACCCTTACAACACACCGCCCTTTACAAACGGTTATCAGCACAACACCGCACATCAACAGCACGATGAAAAATACACTCCCGAGCCCAGACCTCAGCGCTCTGCATATATTGCGGCAATTCTTGCTTTTGTAGGCGGAATGTTCGGACTGCATAATTTTTATCTGGATTACAAAAAGACAGCGTGGATTCAGCTTATTGTAACTTTGGTCGGTTTTGTATTTACATTAGGAATTGCTTCACTGGCTATGGAAGTATGGGCAATTATTGATGCTGTAAAAATCCTTAAAGGTGAAATCAATCTTGACGGCACAGGTGCAAAAATAAAACTGTAACAACAAAGGGGATGCTGATTTAACATCCCCTTTGCACTTTTTATAATTAAACATCACCCAAAATGTTGACATTTCGATTATTTCGGGTATAATTTATATTATAAAATAATATAATTAATCATCGGATTGTGCAAAGCACTTTCCGACATTCGTGTTTGCGGAGGAAAATATGAACCTGTTTTCATCATTATTAAACAAAAATACCGAATACCGTGCTATTGAAGAAAACATACGCAAAGGCCGTGTACCTATGGGTGTTCTGGGTCTGAGTCTTAGCCCCAAATCCCATCTTATCAGCACACTTTGCGATAATCTTAACAGAAAAGCTCTTATAATCACCCACGATGAAGCAACCGCAACAAAGCTTTGCAACGATTTGACAACTATGGGTATGAGGGCTTACCTTTACCCTGCCGCAGACAGAAATTTTCACTCAACAGAAAGCCGTTCACGAGAATATGAAAGAAAGCGTCTTGGTGTTTTGCAAAATATCTGCAAAAACAACTATGACGCGGTTATCTGCTCAATCGAAGCCGCTATGCAGTACACAATACCAAAAGATGTGCTTATGCGAAAATCCGCAATTTTAAAAAACGGGGAAGATGCAGAGCCGTCAAAAATTGTTGAAGCATTGATTGCGGCAGGCTATGTACGCAGTGAAATGGTTGAGGGTGAAGGTCAGTTTGCCTTGCGCGGCTCTATTCTTGACTTTTTCCCTCCCGATTCAAAAATGCCTGTACGTGTTGATTTCTGGGGCGACACCGTAGAAACCATGGCATATTTCGACATCATATCTCAGCGCAGAGGTGATAAGGTTGATGAGGTGCAAATCACTCCCGCTACTGAAATAATTTTTGACAACGATGCTGATTTTGCGCAAAAAATCGAAACATTTGCCGCAACGCTCAGAGGTAAAAAAAGCGACAAAATCAGAGAGAGTCTTTATGCAGATGCTCAGAATCTGCGTTCAGGTGTGCGTCTTAATTCAAACGACCGCTATCTGAATCTTGCTTACGACAAATGTGCAACTATATTTGATTACTGCAGCGGATGTATGCTTTTTGCCGCAGAATCCTCAAACATAAAAGAAAAAGCTGCAACGCTGTCGCAGCTTCTGCTCGAAGATATAAAAGTTATGCTTGAGGACGGTGTGCTTTGCAAGGGTCTTGACACATTTTCAATGACCTGGGAAGAAATTGTGTGGGAATATGAAGAATCGGGCGTAATTTATCTTGATAACTTTGCCCGAGGCTCATTCGATACACCCGTAAAAGAGCTTGTAAATATGAATGTGCGTCAGAATTCACCCTGGGAGGGCGCAATAAATGTTCTGCGTGATGATTTAAGTCCCGACCTTGCAAAAGGATACACGGTAATTGTACTTGCAGGTACTCAAAAAATGGCAGAAAGCCTTTGCGTTGACCTGAATGACGACGGTTTTTCTTCTCACTACTTCCCCATCACTCCCTCATCTTTTATCAAGGGTGCAGTTAATATTATTCCGGGTGCATTGTCATTCGGTATAGATTATCCTGCTGAAAAAATAAAAATCGTTACTTACGGCAGATACAGACCCGAAACCACAAAACGCAACATCAGCAAAAAGAGTTTGCGCGAAATCGGCAGCAGCTTACATTCTATCGAAGAATTGCAGAAAGGCGATTATGTTGTACACAAGCGTTACGGTATCGGTCTGTTTGACGGCATAGAAAAAATCACATTCTCAGGCATTACAAAAGATTATATCAAAATCAAATACAAAGGCTCGGACGTGCTTTATGTTCCAGTTACACAGCTTGACCTTGTTTCAAAATACATCGGCCCTCACGAAGATTCGGGCAAACCCGTAAAACTGAACAAAATGGGGTCAACAGCCGATTGGGAAAAGACAAAAAGCCGCGTAAAAGGCGCTGTAAAGGATATGGCTAAGGAGCTTTTACAGCTTTATGCAAAGCGTCAGCAGACTCCCGGCTATCCTTTCTCACCGGATATTGATATGCAGAGCGATTTTGAAAGACGTTTTGAATACGACGAAACCGATGACCAGCTCAGATGCATAAACGAAATCAAGCACGATATGGAGCAGCCGCATCCTATGGACAGATTATTGTGCGGCGACGTAGGTTTCGGAAAAACCGAAGTTGCTCTGCGTGCCGCATTCAAATGCGTTGCAGACAGCAAACAATGCGTTGTGCTTGTACCTACCACAATCCTTGCGTTACAGCATTATCAGACTGTATTGCGCCGTTTTGAAGGCTTCCCCATAAGGATTGAAATGTTGTCCCGTTTCAGAACACCAAAACAGCAGGCTAAAATTGCAAAAGAGGTAAAAAACGGTCAGATTGACATATTGATAGGCACTCACAGAGTAATTTCAAAAGATATTGAGTTCCGCAATTTAGGTCTTGTTATAATAGACGAGGAACAGCGTTTCGGCGTTGCTCAAAAAGAAAAATTCAAGACATCGTTCCCCGGTGTTGATATTCTCACTCTGTCTGCAACACCTATTCCCCGCACGCTCAATATGGCGATGACGGGCATACGCGATATGTCGGTTATCGAAGAAGCACCCCTTGACAGACTGCCCATTCAGTCATACGTAATGGAACACGATATGGGAATTCTTGCCGAAGCTATGGAAAAAGAGCTTCGCCGCGGCGGACAGGTATATTATCTGCATAACAGAGTTGAAGACATTGATGAAAAAGCCGCAGAAATTCACGAGTTTATTCCCGATGCAAATATAGGCATAGCTCACGGCAAAATGTCTGAGACAGAACTGAGTGAAATATGGCGACAGATGCTTGAAGGCGAAATTAATATTCTTGTATGCACCACAATCATCGAAACGGGTATTGATATCCCCAACGCCAACACGCTTATTATTGAAAATGCAGATTGCATGGGCCTTGCACAGCTGCATCAGATAAGAGGTCGAGTAGGCCGTTCTGCTCGCAGAGCCTTTGCATATTTCACATTTAAAAGAGGCAAGAACTTATCAGAAATTGCACAAAAAAGGCTTAATGCAATCAGAGAGTATACGGAATTCGGCTCAGGCTTTAAAATCGCAATGAAAGACCTTGAAATCCGCGGTGCAGGCAATCTTTTAGGCTCCAAACAGCACGGGCATCTTGAAGCAGTCGGCTATGATATGTATCTTGAAATGCTTTCCGAAGCAGTTGTTGAAGAACAGACTCAGGAGGTTAAAAAAGAAGAGCCCGAGTGTCTTGTTGACGTCAGCATTGATGCCCACATTCCCGAAAAATATATCGACAGCGTACCGCAAAGACTTTCAATGTACAGAAGAATTGCATCGGTCAGAAGCGAAGAGGATGCCGAAGATGCACTCAATGAGCTTATTGACCGTTACGGCGAGCCTCCCGCAAGTGTAAAGGGACTTATTACCGTATCTATAATAAGAAATTCAGCTATAAAGCACGGTATCCACCTTATAAAACAGAACGAAGACAGAGTATTGTTTTTCAATAACAATCTTACAGCGGATTCTTTGGCACCGTTGCTGAAAACCATGCGAAACAGACTTGTTATAAATATGACAAACAAACCTTTCTTCTCCGTAAAAGTTGCAAAAAATGAAGATGTGCTTGAACTTGTACGCCTTGTTATAAAACTGCTGAATATGGGTACAAATCAATAATTAATACACAGCTCCTTTTAAGGGGATAGGAAAAAAAGATGAAGAACGGACAAAACGAGCAAAATCAATGCCTTTGCATTGATTTTGTATACCCGAAGGCGTACAATGGTACGTCGAGTGGCGAGTTTTGTTCGTAGTATAAAACATAAAATATTATTTTTCTTGATTATTTGCAAAATTTTGGGGTTCTACAGGCTTAATACACCTGCAGAACCCCTTATTCTTTGCGGTTTTATACGGTCTTCGCTTTTTTTACATCCCCGATTTTTATTTAAATGCTGCAGTTACACTGTAACGGTCGGAATTGAAATACAGTCCAGTTTCAACAAGCACATAATACTCGCCCGCTTCGCTGATTTCCACAGTAAGAATTACTGTATCGCTGTTCCAATCAGCTGAGGTTGACGAAAGCACTTTGCCGTTTGCATCAAGAATTGATATATTCCATCCGTTCTTAGCTTCGGAAACGCTTGCAGTATGAGCAAAGTCAATCTGTAATGTTCCTGTGCCGTCAAGCTTGATTTTGTAATAATCTTCATCAAAATCAGTGCCGTATTCAATCAACGTTCCGTTTACAGGCTTATCAAGAGTGATAATATCCGCCGATTCAATGGTGTTATTGGGTTCAGACTCCCAAGTGCCGTCATAAGCAGTAACAAGCTTAAGTCTGTAAACAATGTTGCTGTGATAAATGTTATCGGAATCAATAACAATATAATATTTACCTGCCGAAACGCCTATATTCGGTGATTGATGTACGGCTTCGGTCCAATCGGAAACTGAATCGTATGCCACATCTCCATTTTCAGCAATAACGGAAATATGCCAGCCTTCCTTTTGCTCGGAAAGAGCCTCGTGGATAAAGTCAATTACAACAAATCCGTCTTTTTCCATTATGAATGAATAATAATCGCGGTCAGTAACATCATTTCGCTCTGTGAGTGAGCCGATTATTTCGGTATTGACCTTTATCGGTGTTGCCGTCTTAACAGAGTCGTTCATTTCCTTTTCAATAGCGGAATCCATTGTAAATGAAACGTTTAATGCATAAGAAACAGACGAATGAACGTGCGATGTAACGGTTACAAAATAATATCCGGGGGTAAGACCCATTACACCGCTGTTGATTGACGCCGCACCCATACCCGATGTTGTGTAAAAATACTCATTACCCTGCATATCCGTAACACGGATTCGCCATGCGACTGTATAATCGGATGAAGATGTATCTGCCGCATGCTCAAAATAAAGCACCGCATATCCCTGCTGAGTTACCTCAAAAAGATACCAGTCTTCGTCCGTACCGCCTGATGTAACGGATGCAGAGCCGTTCAATGTTTTATCAAGTGAAAGCTCGCTGTATCGGGTCTTTGCATTATTCGGCTCGATTTCATAATTGTCTGCCTGCGCAAAGCCTATCGCAAGGTCATATTTATCTGCCGTATAACCGGATATACACTCAACGCTGATGCGGTAATTACCCGCAGAAATACCGATGGCACTTGACTGTCCGCTTGTGCCGACAGTTGTATATGAAACTCTTTCAAGCTCTCTGTAAGCATACGTCTTGCCCGTACCGTCGGGTGAATACTCCTCATAAAGAGTTATATACCACAAACATTCGCGGGTGCTCTCTGATGCCGTATGGTTAAATGCAAAAATAATTGCACCGCGCTGAGATACGGAAAATGTATACACATTTTTTGATATAACAGTTGCAAGGCTGTCCCTTATAATATTATTGATTTTTACGGGAACGATGGTAGTACCTGTACTCTCGTTGCTTGATTGATTTTTATCAACATCCTGAACATTTCCGTCGGGAAGAACCTTATCAGGCACAACAGCCGTTGATTCACCGGGAATACTCTCATTTTCCGCCGTGTATTCCGAGGTGCTTTGCTTATCATCTGAATTATTCAAAAATAAAGTATTTATTGCTTCTGATTTTGAAGGAATATTGTCCGATTCAGCCAATAATGCATCTTTAATACTGAATGTTTCATTGACGGGTATATTCGGTAACAATGCAAGCATAATTACAAGACATACCGCAACAAAAGTTGTTGTAACATTGTGTTTCACATTATCAGCTCCTTTTAAAAAATTAAAAACAGACCGCATTAATTATAACACGGTCTGTTTGATTATTCAAGTAAAATTAATCAGAAAGAAATTCCACCAATAAAGAGGTTGTGGATAGTATCAAGCAGCTTTGCAATAAGTCTCATAAACATATAGTGGAATGAGCTCTTACCGCCGTCAACCATTGTAAGCTCTGAACCCTCTTCAAGAGCCATATCATACATTTCTGCAACCTCATATGAATATGTTGAAAGGTCTTTCTCATCAAGAGTAATAAGACCTGCACCTCTTGTAAGCTCGTCTGAATAAGAGTTACAGCCTATTGTGGGAACAGTTGTGATATCTATACCTTTGTAATTCAATGTGAATGAGTTTACATGGTCATGACCATAGAAAGAACCGATAATATCGCCTGTTTCTACCCATGCATCAAACTGACCTTCGGAATAGTATGAGGGGCAAGGAGGCTCAAAGATAAAGCCTGTGTGAGCTGAGAATGAGGGAACGGGAATATAGCCTACACCCTTGTAAGTCATTTCGGGAATCGCAAAAGGAAGAGCAGGATACATTGCTTCATAAACCTCAGGCACGATAATGTGCTGGAATGCGAGTGCGGGAACATTCTCGCCGCCGTTTGCAGCTTTAAGCTCAGCAGCTGTCGATTTATACCACTCAATCTGGTCTTCTCTTACATAATCGTAACCAAGCCATTCGCCTTCTTCATCATGGAGAGATGAACCTGAATCGAATAACCAAAGGTTAAATGCTGTTTTTGTACCGTCGGAAGAAAGAATTGTAAGATTTGAGTTGCCGCAGCCGTACAATTCGGGTACTGCATCAGTTGTAAGGCAAAGGTCGCCGCCGATTTCCTGATACATAGCAAGGAGATCTTCCTTATCAACGCCCTGTTCCTGGTCGTGATTACCGAATACAAGTGCAAAAGGAACATTTGCTTCAATTACGGGAGCAAGAAGTGCCTCAATAGCAGTATACTGCTTTTCATCACCGGATGCAACAGTATTATCACCAAGGAAAATAACCAGGTCGGGAGTATATTTTGCAAGTGATTCTTTCATAAGCTGAGTTGTTGTTGCTTCAAGAGTTTCGTCATCCTGACTGTCTGCAAAAAGCATAATTTTGAACTGACCGTCTTCGTTAAACTGAAGTGCTGTGTCATCTGCAAAAGCCATAACGGAACAGCCGAATGCTGCCATTACGCAAACGAGAAGAACACAGAGTATTTTTTTTGCTGTTTTCATTTCTGAAACACACCTTTCATAATAATTATACTTTATTTTACCAATTTAAAATAAAAAAAGCAATACATAAATCAAAAATTTATATTATAAAATCCCCGCTGTTATATGACTTATTCATATAAAACCGTAGATGCATCTTCGGGATACAGCGTTGTTATAAATTTTTCCATGAAGAAATTATCATACAATACACTGTAATAACGTGTTGAATAATATTCAGAGCTTTCAGCAACAACCGTTATATCAAGCTGCTCAGTAGCAATAATATTATCACTTTCATCATAGAATTCAACAGACAAAACAACACTGTTAAGTGTCCTTATATCAGAAAACGAAATATAGTTTACTGCAGAAAGCGATAACGGTCGGAACAGTTTTCCAAACATTCTGATATTTTTACGAAGCTCTGCATAAGGATAGTCCGTTATAGATACTGTTTCTATTTTAAAATAATCATAACCGTTATAAACACTTTCAAAGATTATATTATCAAAAATGAAATTACGAAAAATTTCCTGAGGAGTGCCATAGTTGTTGCCATTTTCATTCAACTTTACGAAAAGTGCAGTCCAATCAATTGTGGTTGCGCTTACAAAGCTTTCATAATCTGAGGACGTGCCTGCCAAAAGAATATTTGAAACATAAGCATATGCAACATCTTCCGCAACAGAGTGGTCGGCATAAACAACAGAACCTTTTACGATATCATCACTTTCAAGATTATCTGTTTTGTTCTGAACTGAAAAAATAATACCGCGAAACAATAAAGCTATCAGAATCATGACAATAATAAGAATCGCGACAATAATATACTTATTTTTTAAAAAAGTTTGGTGTTTACTTTTTTCGGAGATTGCCGGATTCTCTATCGCTGTTCCGCATACAGGACAGTATTTACAGTTCTCATGAATCTCTGCTCCACACTTTTTGCAATACATCGATAACACTCCTTTCTACTTACATATAGTATATTTTTTTGAATTTGTCAACTTATCTGTTAATGCCTTCAAAAAAACAGACCGCATTTTTGTACGGTCTGCAAAAATTTTATTTTAGGTTGCTTTTCCGAGTGTAATAAGCCAATGTATTCCATTGATAAAGCTGCGGAAATATTTAACGACTCTGTAATAGAATTTGCTTCTGCCGCCTTCAACCTCGGGAATCTGTGAGCCTTCTTCAAGAGCCATATTGAACATATAAGCCATTTCGTAATTGTAGGTTGAAAGATCGCTTTCATCAAGAGTAATAAGCCCTACACCTCTGGATATATCGTCGTGATATGCACTGCCGCCCACAGTAGGAACATTGACAATACCTACGCCCTGATATGTGGTCTGAAAATCATTTACATGGTCGTGTCCGCAGAACATTGCAAGAACATTACCGTGCGAAAGCCACGCGTCAAACTGACCTTTATTGTAATATGAAGGACTGCAAGGCTCCATAATTATACCGTTGTATTTTGAAAAAGACGGTACGGGAAGATATGTAACACCTTCATATGTATATCCGTCGGTTTCAAATGGTAATTCCACTGAGTAAATTGCTTTGTATACATCAGGGACAATAATATGCTGGAACACCATTGACGGAACAGATTCACCGCCGTTTGCATCTGTAAGTGCAGTTTCGGTTTCTTTATACCATTCAATCTGGTCTTCTCTTATGTAATCATAGCCGTCGCGGCTGCCGTCTTCATGCACAAGTGTAGAACCTGAATCAAAGAACCAAAGATTGAATGCTGTTTTTTTGCCGTCGGAAGAAAGAATGGTAAGATTTGAGTTACCGCAACCGTATATTTCGGGAGCCGCATCGGTAGTAAGACAAAGCTCTCCGCCGATTTCCTGATACATACCAAGCAATAATTCTTTATCTCCGCCAACGCTTTCCTGGTCGTGATTGCCAAAAACAACAGCAAAGGGAACACCTGCATCAAGTGTGGGGGCAAGAAGCTCCTCAATAGCGGTATAATGAGTTTCCGCAGAACCGGAAACAGTATTATCCCCAAGAAAAACCACAAGGTCAGGATTGTACTTTGCAAGTGCTTCCGTCATAAGCTGAGTTGTAGTTTCCTCAATTTCTTCATTATCCTGATTGTCTGCAAACATCATAATGGTAAATTTGCCGTCAGAATTAAACTGAAGCTTTGTTGCACCTTTTGCAAAGGAAACAACAGAAAACACCGAAAACACCGCAATACAAGCCAATATTAATGCAAAAACTTTTTTTGCGGTTTTCATATTACTCACCTATTAAAAATCTATATATTTTCTGAGGTTTGCTTCCTGTTTAGCCTTTTTCTTAGCATACTTTTCAGCTTCCTTCTTTTCCTGAGCTTCTTTTTCTGCTGCATCGGGAAGGGGTTTGCCTGCGTTGTAAGCTTCGATTGCGGCTGTTCTTCTCTTTTTGGACATCTTTACGTACCAAACAACTACAACAACAAAAGCAATAACAAGAACAGCTATAACAATAACTGATATAATAGCTGATGAACCTGAATCATCTGCAGGAATATCTGTGTTAGGCTGTGTTACAACTGATGCACAGTCTGCACACATAGCAATGTCAAGACCGTCAAATGTTTCGGTAGCAACTCTTACGTTAACAAACTTAACGTCATGTGCTGTACAAGCTGCTTTGTTAACGATTGCAAAGTTAGCAAAGCTTGTTGCAAGACCATCTGATGCTTCTTCTCCGGAAGCTGTACCTGCATAAGCAACAACAGCGTTGTTTGTGCCGTCCACATAGAAAGTAAAGCCTTCAACTTTTGCATCGGTATCGCCGTTCTGACAATAACCGAAAGCAAGATTTTCTATCTCTGTTACAGAAGCGGGTACGCGAACTGCAGTAAGAGAAGGACAGTCATAGAAAGCACCGTTGCCGATTTTTTCAACAGCTGAACCGATACTTAATACTTCAAGAGCTGAACAATCCTTAAATGCAATATCACCGATAGCTTTAACGCCGTTACCGATGATAACATTCTTGAGCTTTGCACAATTCTGGAATGCGGAATCACCGATATGTGTAACAGAATCGGGAATTATAATGGTCTCAAGGTCATGACATTCATAAAATGCTGCATTTTCAATCATTGTGATTGAATCGGGAATTACAACCTCTTTAAGATTGCTTACACCGGCAAATGCAGATGCGCTGATTTTTGTTACGGGAACATTGTCAATAGCATCGGGAAGTTCAACAGCAACAGGCTCTTCATCGTCGTCTGAATTATAACCGGCAATTACGATATAAGGCTCAAAATCCTCGCCTTCTTCAGGCGCAACGGAACTATAGGAGAAATTGCCGTATTCTTCCGCATAAGCTGTTACGGTAAACAACATAAATACCGCAACAAGAGCAAGCATTGTAAAAAGCACTTTTTTAATTTTTAATGATTTCATATTAATCACTCCGTACTTGTATTCTAATAAATTATAGGTAAAAAAACAGGGTATGTCAATAGGTTTAGATAAATTTCGTTCAAAATAATGATAAAATTTGACAAATATACACAATTTTCTATACGCTTTCCGTCGCAAAGGGATTAACGTCTACACCTGCAAATTCAGAAACTTTACCGTGAACGGAATCGGGAATAAAAACATGAGCCGCAAGATACACAAGAGTATTTTCCCAATCCCTTGCAAACGGAGATATGTCAACTCCCTCTTCACGCAGTTTTTCACTTATTCTTGAAACATACATTTCAACAGCTTCAATATATCCGTCAATTTCAGAATCTTCTTTTTTTTCAAGTAATGCGATTTTTTCGTTATTCAATGATGCAAAATATTTATACAAAAATACAGTTTTGGAATCATACGGCAACGCAGTTATAAGTTTTTCAAGCAGAGCCATTATTGAACGCTCAAAACAAAATTTATCATTATCTATCACGCTTTTGCGAATTTCTGCAACCGATTCAGACATATCTTTCACGAAATTTTCAATCCCGTTGACGGCATTTGCGGCAGAAGGCTTACAAACATTCACTGCAATAGAGTAAAACCACTGCTCAAATGCCATATGATCACTCAGCTTGCTGACAGATTCAAACATTTTTTTGAAAATTTCCTCTGTAAGCTTCATGGCTGCAACAACATCACCCGTCATCAGTTTGCATATAAAGAAAATGTTTTTGTAATATGCAAGATAAAGGCTTTTAAACGCGGATTTGTTACCGTGCTGTGCAAGAACAACCTGCGGTGCAATCTGCTTGTTTTTTTCAATATTCATTTTATTTCCTCCGTGATAACATTTCTCGATACCATAATAATTTATATGGAAAAATATTTCAAGTCATTCGACAAAAAAAACCAGCCCTTTCCTATAAATAAAAATTATTGACAAACAGAACCCGCGGTGATATAATGAAAAATGAATTAACATGTATTAAATATATAAATTAAGTATGTAGAACATAAAAACTCATTTGAGTTCAAAAGGTGTAAAGAATGGGAATTTTAGAATCAATATCAACCGTAATGGTTGAATTATGGGAAAACAGAAAAAGACTTTTACGGCTTTCAAAATATGAACTGAAAAACCAACATGGCGGCACTGTTCTGGGATTTTTATGGAATTTTTTAAACCCTGCCCTGCAAGTGCTCGTCTATTGGTTTATTTTTGCGATTGGCTTAAGAAAAGGCGAGGACGTCAACAATGTTCCGTATGTAATATGGCTCATTATCGGAATTGTGTGCTGGCATTATATCAGCCCCACGATGTCCAGCTCCGAAATGGCAATCGTCAGCTTTTCAGACGTACTTAAAAGAATGAGATTCCCGATGGCAATCGTTCCCGCAAAAACGGTTGTGTCAAACTTCTTAACACATCTGTGCTCAATGGCAATAGTTCTTATAATTGTTGTGGCTTCAGGCATTCCTGTCAGCTCAAGCATATGGCTTTTCCCATATTATCTGCTTGCCAACACATTCTTCATTCTGAGCTATGCACTTTTTGCATCATCGGTAAATGTTTTATTCCGGGATTTTCATAATTTCTCCGGCACTACACTGCGTTTGCTGTTCTACATCTCCCCTGTTATGTGGCGTCCGGACAAGGACAACGCAATTATGAATGTGGTTACAAAATTCAACCCGTTTGCATACATCCTCAACGGCTACAGAGACACAATGATCTATGGTTGGTCTCTTGAAGAATCACTTCAATCAGGACTCATATTCTGGGCAATAACATTGGCCTTGTTTATGTTCGGTTGCGTTCTTCATATGCGACTCCGTCATAAGTTTATTGATTCACTGTAAGGAGGAGACATCATAATGAATAACACAACTGACAGAAAAAATGCTGTCGTATGCGATCATATCAGCAAAGATTATCCCCTATACACATCATTTACACAAAAAATAAAAGGCCTTTTTTTCAAGAATGACAGAGTGTCAACCTTCAAAGCTCTTGATGATGTAACGCTCACAATGAAGCAGGGCGAATGTGTGGGACTTATAGGTCTTAACGGAAGCGGAAAATCAACACTTGCAAGCATCATTACCGGCATTACAACTCCTACAAAAGGAAAAATAAGAGTCAGAGGCGAGGTAAGTATGCTCTCAGCCGGCTCCGGTATGCGTATGCACCTTTCAGGCATCGACAATATTCGATTCAAATGCTTACTTATGGGCTATACAGACAAGGAAATTCCTGCATTAGAAAAAGATATTATTGAATTTGCAGACATCGGTATGCACATAAATCAACCTGTCAAGACATATTCAAGCGGTATGCGTTCAAGATTAGGTTTTGCTATTGCCGTGCACATAAACCCGGACATTTTAATTATTGACGAAGCACTATCTGTGGGCGATTCAAGTTTTACAGACAAATGCTTAACAAAAATTAATGAATTTAAAGCAAAAGGCAAAACAATCGTATTTGTAAGCCACTCCGTATCATCAATGCAATCTTTTTGCGACAGAATTTTATGGCTTCATAAGGGTAAAGTTGTGGGCGTTGACATTCCCGAAAAAATAATCCGTCCTTACACTAAGTTTGCAAAAGAATTTAATGCAATGAACAGCAAAGACAAAAAAAACATTATGCCCGATCTTAAACAATATCAACAGGAATGCGGGGTTTTATAAATGGCAAAAACAAAAAATGACATGCAGCAACAACTTGACACACTCAGACAGGAAAATCTGAAACTTATCGAAGAAAATCATAGATTACGACAGTCAAACGATACTCTTATTGACGCACTTAAAAGCTGCCACAATGATATCAGCAGTCAGGTAGATGTTTTGATGACTCTGAAAAAAGAAATGATCAGTTACGAAGTACAGCTTGATTCCATGACGGCTGAGAATGTTGCGTTAAAGGCAAGAATAAGCAAAATTGAAAACAATCCCATTGGTAAGGTTGCTTTGCAAACATACAGGAATCTGCGTGATTTAAAGGCAGATTTGAATAACGCGGGGCAAAAAAAGCATACAAAATTGGCAAAAAACCAAAACCCCCCAACCGAAGGCATGAAAAAACAAATTGTGCAAACAATGGAAAAAAAACACATAGGCAAAGTTGCACTTAAACTGTTCAGAAATGCAAAAAGCATTGTAAAAGCTAACACAAAGTAACGGCAGAGGGTTAAATTATGAATACAAGAATATTTACAGAAAACATAAGAAAACTAAAAGCCAGAGCTGAAATTCTCAGACAGCTTCTGCTCAACTATAACATTAATTGCTATCATGATCGAGCAAACCAGTTTAATACTGACTGTGTCAGCCTGAAAGCGTTAAAAGTTGCAGCAGTTATGGACCCATTCACAGTAGGCAATTTCAAGAGCGAATGTCAGCTTTTTGAAATCACATCCACCAACTGGGAAGAAGAAATGGAAAGCTGTCAACCTGATTTGTTTTTCCTTGAATCCACATGGCACGGCAAAAACAATTCATGGTTTAAAAAAGTCTGCAACGGCAGCAAGGAGCTGTTTGACTTAACGACATATTGCCATAACCATGGCATACCTGTAATTTTCTGGAACAAAGAAGACCCGGTTCATACAGATATATTTATGTCTGCAGCATCCTGTGCGGATTTTGTATTTACAACCGATTTTGACTGTATTGAAAAATACAGATGTACTCTTCAGCACGATAACATTTATCTGTTGCCTTTCGCTGCTCAGCCTTCAGTTCACAATCCCATTGAAATTCACGACAGAAAAGATAAATTTTGTTTTGCAGGGACATACTATCATAAGTATAAAGATCGCTCAAAGGTTTTTGATGATTTCGCAACAGTATTCCAAAAAACAAAAGGTCTTGAAATCTACGACAGAAACTACGGCTCAAATGACCTTCAATTTGCATTTCCTGCAAGATACAGCAAAATGATTATGGGTAATCTGAAACCCGAAGACATTCATATTGCTTACAAAGGCTACAATTATGGCATTAATATGTGTACAGTTAGTCAGTCTCAATCCATGTTTGCAAGACGAGGCATTGAACTTCTTGCATCAAATACTGTTTCTGTAGGTAACTATTCCCGAGGAATAAAGAATCTTTTGGGTGATTTATCAATTTCCACAAATGATGCATCAACAATGCAGGCGCAACTTGAAAAATATTGCAGCACTAAACAAGACTACAGAAAGTATCGTCTGGCAGGTCTGAGAGCAATTCTAAAAGACCACCTTTGTGAGGACCGTCTCGGTTATATCGTTTCTACTGTATTCGGCAGAGAATTAGCCAACACGCTTCCGAATATAACAGTTGTAGCTTATGCTGAAACGCCGGCAGAAAAAGCAAGAATTCAATATCTTTTTGACAGACAGACATATGACAAAAAAACTCTTGTTTTTGTAAATGAAGATGACAGCAAACCTGAAAACGGTTTTGTTGCTGCTTTCTCTGTTGAAGACTATTACGGTGAGAATTATTTGCTTGACCTTGCACTTTCTGTCAGATATTCCGATCTGGACGGCTTCGGAAAAGCAAATTATCACAGAAAATATCTTAACGGCAGAGTTGTTGTAAAAACAACTGACCGCACATACAAAACAACAACAACAATGTTCAGCACCAGAGCTATGGTTAAGGCTGAAAGAGTTAATGACATCATTTCTTTTGCAAAGGGTGTTCAGCTCAGAGGTAAATTCCTCTCAATAGATGAATTCAACTATTGCCGATTCTGTACTGACGACACCTGCCCCACAGTAGATGATATGTACATCTCGGACAAGGGTATCCCCTTAGAGGTTATGCATCAGGCTGTTGAAGATGTAAAGAAAGCTGCGCAGGATTCAGATACACAATTTGTTTCCGTACTTGATATGCAAAATTTCAGTGTAAATACTGAAAAAGCTGTAAAAACAGGTTTCTTTGCAAGTAAGTTTTTCGTTGAATCAACCCTTCGATTCAACCAGACGGCAAATATTGAATTCCGTAACGATTACAACATTTCCGATTTCAATAAATCCGAATATATATATATTCTTTGCAATTCCGTTGGTGAGCTTGACACTGTATGCCGTTGCACATTCTATGACGAATCAAAAACTGCGCTGAATACAGTAGAATTCGGTTTCAACAAAATGGTTGAAATAAAAATCCCCGAAAATGCAGAAACCTTCCGCCTTGCTCTGGCAGTAACGGGCAAAGGCAGGCAGGATATCTCGGGAATCAAAATCAGCAGCGATATGAACAAAGGTACAGCAACCCCGTTCTTGCTCAGAAGTGATATGCTCGTTGTAACTGAAAATTATCCTTCATACGGGAATCTTTACGGGCATATGCATGTTCACAAGAGAAATATGCTCTATAAAGAAAATGGCCTTGTTCCGGATGTTTTCTGTATCAATCATGGTTCTGAATTTGCATACAGCGAATTTGAAAATATCAATGTTTTACATGGCGATACAGATAAACTTATAAATGCACTCAAAACCGGTCAAATTAAAACTGTATGCGTGCATCAGCTTACCCCTTATATATGGAATGTCCTCAAAGACTATCTTGACAGCGTAAGTCTTATTGTATGGTTACACGGCAAGGAAATTCAGCCCTGGCACAGATACAGTTTTGATTTCACAACCGAGGAAGAAATTGAGCAAGCAAAATCCGAATCTGATGAAAGACAAGCTTTCTGGAAAGAAGTTTTTAAAGTTGCAGAAACAACTAAAGACATCCGATTTGTTGTCGTTTCCGAATACTTTAAAAATGAAATCGAACAAGATTATAAGATTGACCTTTCCGAGCTTTGTACAGTTATACACAACTGCATAGACACTGATATGTTTGTTTTCAAAGAAAAAGATGAAGCTCAAAGATTCAATATAATGTCAATAAAGTCATTCTCTTCCAAAAAGTTTGCAAATGACATTACACAACAAGCAATTCTGTTACTCAGCAAAACTCCCGAATTCGCAGATATGACATTTGACTTGTATGGTGATGGTACTGACTTTGAAAAAGATACCGAGCTGATAAAGGATTTCTCTAATGTTCGCCTTCATAAGCGTTTTGTGGAGCAAAACAGGGTTGCAAGAATTCACAAAACACGCGGCATCTTCATTGCGACCACAAGATGGGATGCACAGGGCATCTCAAGAGATGAAGCGATGGCTTCAGGTCTTGTACCCATCGCAACAAATGTTGCGGCCATTCCCGAATTTGTAGACAATAGCTGTTGTTTGCTCGTACCGGAAGATGACCCGCAAGCAGTTGCAGATGCAATTCTCAAGCTTGTTCGTGATCCTGAGCTTTTTGTGCAAATGAGCGCAAAAGCCGCTGAACACGTAAGAGGTATTACCTCAAAAGAAGTAACAATTAAAAAAGAATTAAATCTTATAGAAAAGAGGAAAAAATCATGATTAACGTAGTAGGACTTGGCTATATCGGCCTCCCCACAGCTCTTATGTTCGCATCTCACGGTGTTGAGGTTGTAGGTACAGACTACAACAAGGAACTCGTTGACACTCTCAACGCAGGTCGCACAACATTCGAAGAAGAAGGTCTTGACGACCTTTTCAATGATGCACTTAAGGCCGGTATCAAATTCTCAACAGAATACCAGAAAACAGACATGTACATCGTTGCTGTTCCCACTCCCTACGATGCAGACAGCAAAAAAATCGATGCTTGCTATGTTGTTTCTGCAGTTAAATCTGTTATGGATGTTTGCCCCAAGGGTGCAACTGTTGTAATTGAATCAACAGTTTCTCCCGGAACAATCGACAAGTTTGTTCGTCCCGTTATAGAAGCTAACGGCTTCACAATCGGTGAGGACCTCAACCTTGTACACGCTCCCGAAAGAATTATCCCCGGCAATATGGTTTACGAGCTTGAATACAACTCAAGAACTATCGGCGCTGACGATAAGGCTATCGGCGAAAAGGTTAAGGAGTGCTATGCTTCTTTCTGTAAGGGCGAAATCGTTGTTACAGACATCAGAACTGCTGAAATGACAAAGGTTGTTGAAAACACATTCAGAGATATCAATATTGCATTCGCTAACGAGCTTGTAAAAATCTGCAGAAGCGACAATATGGATGTTTACGAAATCATCAGAATCGCTAACAAGCACCCCAGAGTTAACATTCTTTCTCCCGGCCCCGGCGTTGGCGGACACTGTATCTCTGTTGACCCCTGGTTCCTTGTAGGCGACTACCCCGGACTTGCTAACATCATCAAGATGGCAAGAACCATTAACGATTCTATGCCTGCTTTCGTTCTTGAAAGAATCCATACAATTATGAAAGAAAACGGCATTAAAGACGTTTCCAAGGTTGGTTTCTACGGCCTTACCTACAAAGAAAACGTTGACGACGTTCGTGAAAGCCCCACACTCCAGATGCTTGAGTGCATGGAAAAGCACCTCGCTTCAGGCGTAAAGGTTTACGACCCCTTCATCAAAAAGGATATGGTTGAAAATCAGTATCATGACCTTGATGCATTCCTTAACGATGTTGAACTTGTTGTTCTTCTCGTTGCTCACGACGAAATCAAAGAGAATATGGACAAGCTTCAGGGCAAGGTTATTCTTGATACAAGAAACATCTGCTCTCTCCCCGGCACACATACTCTTTAATATAAAAAAGCAAAATGCAAGGCATTACCGCTTTGCATTTTGTATTATAAATTTATGGTGATAAATATGAAAACAGTAATGCTCGTATTCGGTACAAGACCTGAGGCAATCAAAATGTGTCCTCTCGTGCTTGAACTCAAAAAAAGAGAAAACATCAACACAGTTGTCTGCGTAACAGGTCAGCACAGACAGATGCTTGACAGTGTTCTTGATACATTCGGCGTTGTACCCGATTATGACCTTTCTATTATGAAGGACAGACAGACACTTTTTGATATCACAGCTAACATTCTTCTTAAAATCAAGAGTGTTCTTGAAGAAGTAAAGCCTGATGTTGTGCTTGTTCACGGCGACACATCAACAACATTCGTTACAGCTCTTGCTTGCTTCTATATGCAGATTCCCGTAGGCCATGTTGAAGCAGGACTTCGTACTTACAACATCTATTCTCCGTTCCCGGAAGAATTCAACCGTCAGGCAGTAGGTATTGTTTCAAAATACAATTTCTCCCCCACACAGATGTCTGCAGACAACCTTCTTAAAGAGGGCAAAGACCCCGAATCAATCTACATCACAGGCAACACAGCTATTGACGCTCTTAAAACAACTGTTCGCGATGACTATACACATCCCGAGCTTGAATGGGCAGATGGTTCCAGACTTATCGTTCTTACAGCTCACAGACGTGAAAATCTCGGCGAGCCAATGAGAAATATGTTCAAGGCTATCAAAAGAATCATTGATGAACACGACGACATCAAGGTTATTTACCCCATTCATATGAATCCCGTTGTCCGTCAGACTGCACACGATGTATTCGGCGAAAATGACAGAGTTCATATCATTGAGCCTCTTGACGTTCTTGATTTCCACAATTTCCTTTCAAGAAGTTATCTTATCCTTACAGACAGCGGCGGCGTACAGGAAGAAGCACCCTCACTCGGTAAACCCGTTCTCGTTATGAGAGATACAACAGAAAGACCCGAGGGTATTGCAGCAGGTACACTCAAGCTTGTAGGTACAGACGAAGATTACATTTATGAAACCTTCAAAACTCTTCTTGAAAACGAAGAAGAATACAAGAAGATGAGCCACGCATCCAACCCCTACGGCGACGGCCACGCAAGTGAAAGAATTGCTGACATTCTCGAATTCGGTCAGACAAACAAATAATCAGTCTTGCTCTGACATATATTCGCATATACATTTAAATATCAGAAAAAAGGAGGTAATGTTAATGGCTTTTCCTGTAGTTGAAATTCAGTTCAAGGATTTACTCAAAACAAATTTCAATAATCCCGAAGCAACTGTTTATGAAATAATGTGGGACGGAGTCAAGTATGAACTGCTGGTCTGCTATCAAGAAAACAGCAAAAATGCCGTTATCTTCGGTGCAGGTGCCGTCGACAGAAAAAGTAAACAACTTCCTCAGTTTCCACGAAACTCATGGAAAAACGAGATAAACTGCTCTTGCATATGTTACAGTGACCCAACACTATACAGGTCTGAAACCGCAAGCTTATGCTGGTATTACGGAACAAATGACTGTTGGTATTTGGAAAGAATAGCATTCCTTGTGTATACAATCCTGAAAAAATGGAATATTAACACACAAAGTGCGTTATTCTACGGTTCATCAGGTGGTGGTTATTCATCTATCGCGCTTGCCACTCTTTTGGGTTCAAATGCATCTGCAATAAATCCTCAGATATTCCTTGAAAATTACCTTCCTCATCATTTAGAAAAAATGAAGCAGGTTTGCTTACAAGACGGCCAAAACCTTTTACCTGAACGTTCTGACATTACGCAACTTTTTGAAAGGGAAGGATATTTTCCCAAACTTCACATAATACAGAATATCAAAGCACAATCAGATATTCAGATGCAGCAGATTCCGTTTCTGAACATTATATCAAAAAACACATTCGATACAACAGAAAAACTTAACATATCATATTACAGTAATGAACTTGGTCATACTGGTATGCCTGAAAAAGAATTTTGTATTGAAGAATTAAAAACAGATATAGAAAAATTTTGCAACAGAAATGAAAATGTGCAGCAGATTAATACTCATTTTTTAAATAGAATTGCAAATGGTGAATTTAATGCAGAAATTATCATTTATAAAACAGCACCATTCCCCAAGTTCTATATAAAAAAGGAATGTGCGGTAGAGGTAGCCGAAAAGATTATGAACGGATTAATGATAGTTCATGATTCTATTCCTCCGCTTGAATACAACTTTGAAACTCTGGATTGGAATATTCAACACTCAAGAATCCCCAATACATTCCAGTTGTATCTGCAAGGATTGTCACCTATATGCACATTTATCAATGCATATAAAGAATCCAAAGACATTAAATATGTTGAATTTGCTGAAAAGTTTCTTGATGAATGGGTGCACTACTCGCAAACCGATGAAAAAGCTAAGGAAAACCCTTATTTCTTTATAGATCATTCAGTAGCGCTAAGAACAGAACACTTAATGTTACTTGCAAAAACAGCCCAGGATTCCGGATACTGGAACAGCAAACTTGCAGTAAAGATTTACAATTTATTAATAATGCATTGTGAATGGCTTTATGATGATGAACATTATGCAAAAAACCATAATCACGGCATTCTTCATGACCAGGCGCTTATCGAGGCAGGTATTATTCTCAACAAACCCCGTTGGATTGAAAAAGCAAGAACACGTTTACGTGAACAGAAAGATTATGCATTTTTCCCCGGAATGGTTCATGCTGAAAATTCGCCATACTATCATAGATTGGTAACAAACACATTTTTATCTATAGGAACTTTTTTGAAATCAAACAATGATAGTTTTGGATTTGAATTGTTAGATGATGTTGCAAAAGCACAGGAATATTTTGATTGGACAAGACTGCCCAACGGACTTATTGCACAAATCGGTGATTCCACAAAAATTTTTGACGAAGATTACGCAGAATTCCGACCTGTAAACACAACAAAAAAAGTCTATCCCGAGGCAGGCATTTATTTTTACCGTTCAAATAAAGATTCTGAATCATCTTCAGACACATGGAAAACAATAAAATCCGGTTTCAAATCTCTTACTCACAAGCACGCTGATGACTGCTCATTTATGCTTTATTCAAAAGGTTATGAGATTTTCTCCGACAGCGGCGTTTACGGATATGCTAAGGATGATTTCAGAGCCCATATTACATCCGCAAAAGCTCATAATACAATTGTAGTTGATAATGAATCCTATCTGCTTAAAAGGCTTAAATCAAATCTGGCAGGTATGACAGAACATGATCTTACAGAAAATTATGACTATGTAAAGATGGCTAACCATTTGTATGATGGTGTTACATTCTTCCGCAATTTCTATTCAATGGATGATGCAACAATCATAGTTGATGAGTTAAGCTCTGAAGATAATCACACTTACTCACAGATTTTCAATCTGTCGGAAGATATGGAAATTATCAGCGCAGATAAAAACGAGGTTGTGATTAAAATCGCAGACAGCGGATATATTGCAAGACTTAAGCAGCTTGGCAATATTGACGAGCTTTCAGTTATTAAAGGTGATATCAATACTCCCGGATATGGTTTAATTTCAAGAGGCACAAACAACTTAGGTGTTACAACAACTTTGAAATTCGATATGTCTTGCTCAACAGGTAAATTTGTTACACTGATTACCATTGAAGACGAAAGCGGAAATGTTCGACTCATAAACGGTAGCACAAATATCAATGAGATTAAATATACAGACTCGGAAGAAAAGCTGATTTTCGGTAATCTTGCCGTACCATTACACAATTAATTCAGATTGCATAAAGAACGGTCGCCGTAAAAATACGACGACCGTTTTAGTTTTTTTTTGATTTTTCATACGCCTTTTTTTCTCTGCTTAACTCTGCCTGTGTAAGAAGCTCTGCCGAGCGATGTCTTGACAGGATTACTGTTTCCGAGCATAAGTATTGCCAGCACTATAACAGCCACACCGATAAGGCCAAACAATATAAATCCTACAATCTTAATTGTTTTATTATTTGAATTGTCATCACTTACCGAACCTGCAAGGTCATTACCCATATTATTATCACCAATAAGTATCTGATTTGCATTATATGTTGTAGGGTCAGCAATAATCAGATTACCTGTATTATATGTGGTAGGTTCATTGGAATTGCCGCTGTTACCTGCGGGAGTATTCTGAACTGCAGTAGTTGTTTCGGGAGTTTTATTAGCGGTTGTGGTTTCATCCTTTGTTGTGTTTTCGGGCTTTACAGCTGTTGTTGTTTCCGGTTTGACAGGGGCAACATAAGGGTCAATACCCACAATATCCGCATAATCCTTAATATTCTTGTTTACCGCATAGGCTTTTTCCTGAATAAGGTCTGTAACGGCAATCTGACCGTACTTGGAAAGATGTGCACCGTCAGTAGTCATATGGTCAAAGAATTTTGCGGGATCTTTGGAATCACGAACGGCGTCAAGATCAATATATCCGCTGTAACCGTACTTTGAGGAATACTCTCTGATCCACTTATTAATTGCAAGCAGCTTGTCCTCACCGGACTGCTTCCATTGTAAGTCATCACCGCCCAAGAAATTACGGGTATAACCTTTAAACGGCGTTTTTGTGCATATGTACACCTTGATGTTTGACTTGAATTGCTTTGAAAGTGTTTTGTAGCCGTCTATAACTTTCTGAGCACTGCAATCGGGCAAAACGCCCTGCATACTGTCAAGCATAGGATGAAGAATATCATTAATGCCAATTTTTAATATAATACGATTACATCCGGGGATACTGAGTGCATCTCTGTTAAAACGTTCAAGAAGCGAAACACCGTAAGATGCTCCGAGCAAGCCCTTACCGTCGCGGAGAAGTGCATTGCCGATAATGCCCGACATTACGAAGCCCACATTATTTATGCCGTTTTTGTGGCATTTTTCAGCAAGCATAAGATATATATCGTTGGTTACTGTTGAGTCTCCTATGATAGCAACGCAATATGAATCCTTTGCATACACATCAAGTCTTGAAAGGAAAGGAATTGTATGATATGTAATGGAGCCTGATGTAAAATCAAGACGCGTTGCAACTGTTGTTACGGTTTCATCGTGTGTTCTGTTGCCGAGAGAGGACGCAATATAGCTTACACCGCCGTAAAGACCTGTTGTATAAAGTGTCGTTGTCTTTTTATAATAACAGCTTATAGAAAGCTTCTTTAAAGCAACAACGTCAAAGGTTATTTCATCTGAATAAATTTCACTGCCTGCGGCAATAGTAACGGTTTTTTGTCCGCCGTTAAAAGTAACCTGTGTTATTGAAGATTTATCAACAATATCATCTGTTGCACCGGTATAAGCCACAGTTGTTTCATCAATGGTAATTGCCTTACTTCCGTATTCGTTGGAAAATTTGAGCCTTAACTTTGAGCCGCTCAGAGTAGGCGTTATAACGGTTCTTACGGTAGAACGTGCAGGGATAATATCTTTAATTTTAAGACTTTCTGCAAGAGTGATTCTGCTGTCGATAGCGGGCGAACCCCAAGAGCCAACCCAGTCATATTTTGCCGCAGAAGCGAAAATCTCAACGGGCATACAGCAAAGCACAAGCACCAGACTGAGCATGAAGCACACTATCCTTGATAATTTTTTCATTATAAAACAAACCTTTCCATTTACACCATTACAATTAGATATAAAAATTCTATTATACAGATTAATAATATCACTTTGTCGATTATTAGTCAAGAATATTTTTACGCCCCAATTTATGAGAATACTTTATAAATCGGCAATATTGCAACCCACTGCCATCTTTGCCGCAAACAAGCAAAAACCAAATAATCTATATTTAAAGCAAAATTGTACCATTTTGAACGCTAAATTAATATCTTGTTAATATTTTCGTAACAACAACATCCAAATTATCAGTTATAATAAATGTGCAGATTTATATGATGGGAGGGAATTAATGTGTCAGTTCTTGCAGATCTCATATTCTATTTCAAGAATATTATCGATGTTATCATTTCTATCGTTAAAGGTTTCTTCGGTCTCCTTGATGAATCAGAAGCTGCTTAATTTTTAATTGCAGAAAAACATTAAACCACCGACTATGTCGGTGGTTTTTGTTGTTTTAATCAACCATTTCATCAAAAGGTGCGATACCTTCAATAAGATTTGTTTCCCTTACAACGGAATCTTTGCCAACGCGGAAAGTCTTGCTCTCCCCTTTTCTGATGTCAAGCCAGAAACCGAAATCATACTCATCACTTGTGATAAACAAGCGTGTATCTGTTTTTTCACCTGTTTCAAAAACTCTGAAAACCAAATCGCCCGAACCGTCTTCGCAATTCTTGATTGCGGAGATTTTTACATTTTCTGCGCTTATGTAAATATCGGAGGTATTTTCGATTGCTTCAAATGCACATTCAGCCGCATCATCTGTACTTACACACTCAAAATCGGGAAAAATATCCTCACCGAATGAGTTATAAACTGCAAGAACATCCTCGAAGGTTTCGCCCTGCTTCATTCTGTAAGCAAGTACGCGGTTGATATCACCTTTCACAAGGTGAAATGCACCTTCGGGAAGCGATGTAACATCTGCAGGAAAAACGCAGATATAAACACCTGCACCGTTAAGAAGAACGGGGAGCATATTGTTAACAGAATCACAGAAAGCAAAGCGGGAAACACTGCCTGTTTTTTCTATAATTTTAATCTGCTGTGCAAGCATATCTGCAGCAATCACTTCTGCATTTTTCTGTTTGTCAACACCGTTTAAAACAACCATATTATCAAGCATTTTCTTCCCCTCCTTCTACGAGAATACCGTAATATCTGCCCATCCAATAAGGGAACGTATATGCAGTACACATTTCCAGACCTATCTTACCGTGAGAATCCTCATTTTTGTATTCCCATGGGTCGCGGTCCTGTTTTGAAATATATCTTTCATCGGGAGGCAGAAGATATGATGTCTGACGGTAGCCTGCTCTGTACTCTTTTGTTGCAACGTCGCTTCTGCCGATAAGGCTTGTACCGGATGCGATATAACTGCAATTTGTACGATAGAACCACATTTTGATTTTTTCTTCATCATAATAGTCATCACTGCCGAAATTAACAGCAAAAGGCATATCGTAAACGGGATGATGCTCTTTACCTGAAGATGTTGCACGCCATGACTGCCAGCCCTTGTAATAGATATCTCTGAGTCTTTCATCCTTTTCAAACCAAGTAAGGCCGAAAAACGCCATATTGGAGAGCAGGTGGTCGCCGTACATAATATCTTCAATATAATCGCAATGTTTAACGATTGACGCACTGAAAGCTCTGTCATAATGCAGAGTACAAAGCTCTTCATAACCCTCTGCAAGCAGTTTTTCGTACTCACTCTGCCATCTGTCATTTGCGCCGCATACTGCCTGACCCAATTTCAAGTACATAAGTAATTCTGCACAGTTAAGAGGGCCGTCGCACCAGCCGATGCCGCTTTCAAAATATGCTCTGCTCCACTTTGCCCAACAGGTTGAACCGCCGTGGAAATCCTTAAGCTCGTGGCCGTTATCGAGAATATGATTAATTATCTTTTCTGTTCTGTCCTTGATTAAAGCATCAAGCTCTTTTTCTTCTTTACCAAGAAATACGTGAGCATAATAAAGATTGAAAAGCTGAAGAGTGATTTCATCACTACTTGTATCGCATTTG
Organism: Acutalibacteraceae bacterium; assembly: GCA_045535305.1. Lineage (GTDB taxonomy): Bacteria > Bacillota > Clostridia > Oscillospirales > Acutalibacteraceae > UBA1081. Next base: position 16,203 of record JAZSLJ010000083.1, on the reverse strand, counting down.
AAGATAATATCATCTTCTGTATAGCCTTCGTCTTCATACAGATAGCGTAAGCACTGAGGAATTTCCTCAACTATCTTTGTCTGTCTGCCAACATAACCGTGTTCAATTGATGCTGTTGTTTCAATAACAGTTGCAGTATCGCCGCATCTGTGCATAAAAAAGCCGTCATCGGGAAGGGGTGCATCTGTTGTAACGTAGGAACGGCAAACAAAGCCGTTGCCTCTGCCGTGGATATACATAAGCAGCAGACAGGCATCAAGTGTACGTCTTACAATTTTTCTTACTCTGATTGTATCGGGATGGTCTGCGCCCTTTTCTCTTTTAAGATAAGCATAATGGAAAAGCTCACCCATACAGAATTCTGCGGAAAAGCCGCCGTCATTGTCCGAATGACCGAATTTACGGGCACTTTTGATATTCCATGCTTCGTCAAGAAGCTTATTGCTGATCATACCCTTACGGTCAATATATGTACAGGTTTCCTCAAGGAGCATTTCAGCTTTCTGCTCCATTGTAACTGTTTTAAGGGTGATTTGTGAAATGCTTGTTTCGGTTCTTACCCAGATGTCATCACCGTCAACAAAAAATGCAAGAACGTTGTTGTCCTTTAAATCTCTGTCGGCAGAGAAATACATAACACGGTCATATACCTCTTTTTCGCTTTCGCAATATCTGAAAAGACCTTTATTGCCTGCAACATAATATGCATCGCAAACCTTTTTTACAAATTTAAAATCTTTTTTTCTGAACGGTATGGGATACACAGGCTTGAACTCTGCATTTTCCCCCATATCCTCAAATAACTCATTGGGAACACAAGGATTGTCCAACGAATAGAATGTTATAACTCTTGATTTATGCGGATATAAAACTATTGGCAAAATCAGCACTCCTTTATTATTTTTTATTAATTGTACATTAATTTCATTAGAACTGATTGTACATTAATTCCATTAAAAAAGCAAGTATTCAGGTGATTTTCAATGATTCAACTTTTTTTAAAAACCTTTATGAAAAAACAAAATATGCCTTATAAAGAAAAAGTAGGCGTTTCGTGCAGTGTATTCGGAATTATTCTTAATCTGTTTCAGTTCATCATAAAAATGATTGTAGGCGGCATTTCGGGGTCAATAGCGGTAGTGGCAGATGCCATTCACAATCTGTCCGATATGGGTTCTTCCGCAATAACGCTGTTAAGCTTTATACTGCCGATAAAAAAATCTTCACCATTAGAAAAAAGAACCGAATATATAGCAGGACTTATAATTTCCGCCTTGCTGTTCATATCTGCAATACAAGCAGCAAAAGCATCAATATTAAAAATCATCACACCCGAGCCGTTGGTGTTTTCCATGTTCTCTGTGTTGATGCTGACATTTTCAATGATTGTAAAAATATATATGGCATTATATTATCAGCATTACGGCAAACTGGTAAACTCACAGGCATTAAAGGCAACTGCTATTGACTGTCTGTGCGACAGCTTATCAACAATTATTGCCGTGGGGGCTATTGTTGCCGCAAAATTCACCGATTGGAATGTAGACGGTTTTGGCGGTCTTGCAGTTTCGGCTTTTATACTTGTTGCAGCCTTCAAAGCCGCAAAGGACTCTGCAAGAGGGTTTTTTGAAAGCTGATTACAGGATATACTCCATATAAATTCTCTGCTTTGTCATACCGCAGCTTTCATAAAACTTTATTGCGCCCTCATTGAAAGCCCATACATTAAGCTCGCAGATGTGGCAGTTTTCATCAATGGCTTTTTGCTTTGTTGCAACCATAAGAAGCTTACCTATACCGAGGTTTCTGTATGCGGAATCAACGCAAACATCATCCACATACATTTTTTTATGCCCGATAACAATGCCCTCATCCTTTGTGGTATAAATTTTAGACATCGTATAGCCTAAAACATAATCCTTTTCATCAACAGCCACAAGGATAATTTCATCGTCATCTTTTATCTTATTTTCAACAGCCGTGATGTCGTATTTTGCACCGCCGTCTGCATAAATATCAGGTCTGCCCTCATGATGAAGCTGAGCTATTGTACAAAGCAATTCAGCAATTCTGGGAGCATCCTGCTTTTCGGCTTTTCTTACTCTGATTTCCATACGTCAATCCTCATTGATTGTATAAATCTTCTCCATTTTACCCATATGGTCGGTACGGTATACATCGATTGCGCCATCGCCGAATTCAAAGCCTATACCCGCAAACAAATCTTCGTCCTTCGTTTTTTCAGCACAAGTCAGCATTGTACAGGGCTGCCCTCTGTTGTCAAGCTTCGAACCTATTTCGTTTATGCTGATTTTGTGGGTATGACCGCAAATCATGGCATGAGGCTTAATATTTTCTTTAATAAGCCTTGCCCATTCGGTATAAAGCTCCTCTTCAATATCAAAAGGCGGTCCGAAACGGGTTGTAAAAGGAGAATGACAGATTATCGTTCTGTGCTTTACACCCTGAGCAAGATATTCCTCATCGGCGTGTTTTATAACATCCCGAATAAACTGCGTTTCTCTTTCGCGGAAGGCATGACAGCAGATTGTGCCGCCGTATTCCTCATGAGTATCGGGTTTATCCTCACCGCAGTCAAGCACAATGCCCCATATATCACCCAGACGGAAAGTAAAATAAGTTTTTCCGTTATTATTGGGAGTATAATCAATAATCTTCTCTGCGTAAAGACCGCGCAGGTCGTGATTGCCCCTTGCAAACACTACGGGAATATTACCGTGAGTAGTTTGCGAACAAATCTCGTAAATTGTTTTAAAATATTTCGGGTGTCCGCTGTGATTTGGAATATCACCGTTAAGAATAAGAAAATCAATCTTACCGAATGCTTTTGCCGCTTTAACGGGGGCATCAACGCTGTTGTGAGTATCAGAAATATGATATGCTCTTGTTTTTCCGCCTTTTACGGGATAAAATTCAAACTCCTTTTGTGTTTCGGGCTGAATTATCGGAAAATATGGTTTTCGCCAAAGGATTCGTCTTTCGCAAACGGTGTACTTCCCTGCCCTGTCAAGTTCATTGGCGGGAATACAGATTCTGTGAATTTTATCAAGTGAACGCAGAATACCGTTTGAATCGTCATAATAGCACTTGTTACCTACCTTTACCCACATTAAAGAACGGTATTTAATCGGCACCATTATCTGATATTCATTACCGACGGCAAAAACCGCAGGCGTAGGCAATTCCTTATCAAAAAACATTTTTATATTAAGCATTATTTCACCTGTTCAGCAAGCAGACGGTTGATTTCATTTCTTTTTGAAATCAGCCATTTTTCATCTTTAGGATAAGTCTCTGCAGAAATAGGCTTTTCAAGACCTGCTTCAAGCAATGAAATAACTTTTTCTCTGCCTATTTTCTTCTCAAGGGCAACGAGAGCTTCATAATCCTTGATTGCATCATAAAAGACCTCAAAACGAAGCGAGGGAAGAGGTTTTCCGTCTTCACCGGGATATACAACAAATGCATCGCCTGAAGAAAATGCTCCGCCGGCATCAGTTACTTTAAATGGGTCAACCTGTCCCTTTGAAAACTGAGTAAAATAGAAATTATAACCCCACTGCAAAAAGCCCTTCACATTGTACTTATACATAATAAAGCCTAAAATACGGCTTCTCAGCGAAGGCATCGCAATAAAACGGTTAGGCAGATTTTTTGTAAAAGGATTGCAGCAATAGTATGTCCACAGCTCGTCAACCTTGCCTGCAAAGCTCTCGATATGTTCAATAGACGGAACGGGATGCTTTGCAAGTCCGTTTTTATAAAATACAAAAGATGAAAGAGCATCTATAATTTTAAACTCACCAAACAGCTTATGCATTACCTTTGCGGAACGCCTGTAATGGAAATAGTCTTTTATCGACGGCTCGTCTGACGTATGGAATACACATCTGTTGCGTATGCCCATTTCATCAATAAACTTAATAAGCTCAGGAGCAAACTGCTGTAAAAAGTTTGTATACGCCTGTGAATGAGCGTTTGTTTCCCAGCCGAAAATGCGTTTGTATCCGCCGGAAGTCTCTGCCATAATTTTAGGTGCGTGTTTTGCACCCCACTGTGTGAACAGGTGGGACATTTCAAAATATTTTACGCCGCATTTATCGGCAATTTCAATCCATCTTTTAAGTTTATCAAAACCGAAAGAATACTTGCTGTATGCGTGTTTTGTAACGTCAACAAGCTGAACGGTAGGTCTTTCACCGCCCACCTGTGTATCAAGAGGCGGAGTGAAAAGAGGTGTAAGAATCATATTGACTCCGTGATTAACAGCACCTGCCATATAATTTTCAACTATATTCCAATATTCCTCGGAAAAAACCTCAACGCCGTAATGAACGGCAAGACAGTCTGTATGAAACCAATGAGTACAGGCTAATTTCTGCTCGCCCAAAGAAGCGTTTACGACCTCACAGGGCAAAGCAATTTCTGTTTCGCCTATTCTGATTTTTACATCATACACACCTGCATCAAGAGCTTTCATCGGGTTAAACATACACCAGAGTGCAGTCCATTCATCCTTTTTAAGCGTAAGCTTACCGCCAAAAGGCATAAGAACATCAGGATAATCTCCGCTTTTTGCATCACGGATAAAATAATCATCTCTGTCCTTAGGCGCAGCAAGACCTACAGGCACAAAACGCTGTGCATGCAAATTAACAATATTTTCATCAAATGAAACATCATATTCTGCATCAGAATCACTCATAACAGCAATCTGGAAAGATGCATATTCATTTTTAAGAGCAGTAAGCTCCCCTATTTCACATTCGTTACAAATTTCGTCAGGAAAAACCTTGCTTAATGAACTGAGAATTTTTATTTTCATCATTTTACCTTTTTAAAGCCTTTCTTTTTCAAAACAATGATAGGAATAAAGATAAATATTGCAACAACTGCACCTGCAAGGAATAATTCAGGAACGGGAACATTAACTACCTCGCCGTAATCGTTGATATATGTACCAAGCTCATGATTGGATGCAAACTTATTGATTGTCCATGAACCCAGAGAAGGTCCGATAACCATAGGCAGAAGAACTGCAAAAATCATTCTTACGCCCTGGAAAAGTCCTGCCTTATCCTCAGGTGTATGATCTCTTACAGTTGCATTAATAATAATGCCAAGCAATCCGTAGCCTACTGCAAACACTATTGCACCGATTGCGAATGTGCCGAGAGTTTTCATAAAATAAACTGCAACCATACCCACTATAAACAAAATTGAAGCAGGAACAACAAATGCATCTTTACCTCTTTTGTCAATCATCTTGCCAAGCATAATTGCACCTACAATAAGACCGGCAAGTACCACTACTGCAATAGCAATAAATGCAGGTGTAATGTTAAGATTATTAAAATCAAAGCCGAGATAATGCTGAAGGTATATGAAAAGATAGGGCATAATTACCTGAAATGCACAGCTGTAAAGACAAACCGCTGAAAGAGCAATATAAAGCTTTGAATTCTCTTTTATAACAGAAGGTCTGAAACCGTAAACAAGATCTGCAAAATAGTTGGATTTCTCTTTTTTCTCCGCTTTGGGGTCATCAATTACAAACAAACCGATAATACCGCAGATGATAACAAGAACGCCAAGAGCAATAAAGCAAGCGGAATAACCTGCAAGAGATACGCCTACACCGAAACCTACAGTAACAAACAGCAATGCAAGAATGGGGAGAATAGTATTTACGCCCTCAACAGTACCTCTGTTTGTGTCGTTTGTAATATCTGTTATCCAAGCGTTGAATGCGGCGTCATTACCTGTTGAACCCATAAAGGTCATAACACAGTCCATTATAATAACCGCACTTACCGTTGCGGCAATAACCTTTTGTGTATCGGTAATATTGAATAATGTTGCCATATTTTCACGGGAAATGAACGCAAATGACATAACGGTTATACCCCAAAGAATATAGCCAACCGAAACAAAGATTTTACGCTTGCCGATTTTGTCGCTCAATGCACCCATAATAAATGTGGTAAGCACTGCCGATATCGCACTTGCGGCAACCATAACATTAACATCGTCTGTAGTACCGCCAACGCTGTTGTAAAGAAAAGTGTTGAAATACATGTTTTCAACATTCCATGCAATCTGACCTACAAAGCCGAAAAGCACGATGTTGAACCAAGTTTTCTTGGAAAGACCTGATTTGCTCATAAAATTTCTCCTTTTTCTTAAGGCATCTCTAAAAACTCAATGTACGAAATACTGTGTGCTCTTTTTTCGCCATATCGCCCAAAAATACTCGTTAATACACAAAGTATTGCCTGCGTTTTTTGAACTATCTGACAAAAAAATTTCTACACAGCCTTTGCACCCTGAGTTTTTAGAGGTGCCCCTTAATAATTATATAATAACACCCTTTACATTTTTTGTAAAGAGTAATATATAAAAGTATTGACAATACAGAACATTTGTTCTATAATTACTTATGCAGGAAATATATTGTTTATACAGGAGGAATCATCATGAAACAGAAAGCATCCTTTAATTTACGTATGGAGTATTGGGAATGGTTAAAACTGTTGACGGATGAGGAGCTTGGCAGACTTTTAAGAGCAGTTTACATTTATGAACGTGAAAGAAAAGCACCTCGTAATCTTTCAGCAGTAACAGAAATGGCATTCACAGTAATAAAAAACGATTTGGACGAGGGTCAGAAAAAGTACGAAGCTTTATGCAATGCTAACAAGCAAAAAGCTCGCATCCGTTGGCAAAACAACAGTAAAATCACAGCAGAGCAATAAAAAAAGACGGAAGTTTTTACACTTCCGTCTTAATTATCGTATTAAGATTAATACTTCTTTCTTGCTGTATAGCCTGTATGAAGAATCTCATGAGCCTTATGGCTGTTGGGTTCACCGAAGAACTCATCATAAACAGCCTTAACATCGGGGTTAAGATGTGATTTTCTTAAAGGAAGATTCTTATCATCCTGATAAAGACCTGCAGCACGGAGAGCCTTAACATCGTAATTATTAATTACAGGTGCGGGCTGAATGGGCTGACCGCCGCCGTTTACACAGCCGCCGGGACAAGCCATAACCTCGATAAAGTCGTATGACTTTTCGCCTGCCTTGATCATATCAAGAAGCTTACCTGCGTTTGCAGTACCGGAAACAACAGCAACCTTGATTTCGTTGCCTGCGATTGTGTAGGATGCTTCCTTAATGCCTTCTGTACCTCTTACATCACAGAATTCAAGCTTTTCAAGCTCTTCACCTGTGAGAACTTCGTATGCTGTACGAAGAGCAGCTTCCATAACACCGCCTGTTGCGCCGAAGATTGTACCTGCACCTGTACCAAGACCAAAGGGAGCGTCGAACTCGCCGTCGGGAAGCATATTGAACATAATGCCTGCCTTCTTGATCATTCTTGCAAGCTCACGAACTGTGATAACTGCATCGATATCTGCAAGACCTTCAACTGCTGTATGATCCATTCTTTCAGCCTCAAATTTCTTAGCTGTACAGGGCATTACGCTGACAACAAAGATGTTCTTCGGGTCGATTCCAGCTTTCTGTGCATAGTATGTCTTTGCAACAGAACCGAACATACCCTGAGGTGATTTACAGGATGAAAGGTTGGGAATCATATCGGGATGATAGTGCTCACAGTACTTGATCCATCCGGGTGAACATGATGTGATAAGAGGAAGATTCTCTTTCTTTGTATATCTGCCGAGGAACTCTGTTGCTTCTTCCATAATTGTAAGGTCAGCAGCAAAGTTCGTATCGAATACCTTGTCAACGCCGAGAGCACGTATAGCGGAAACCATCTTGCCTGTAACGATTGAACCGATAGGCATACCGAATTCTTCACCAAGACCAACTCTTACTGCGGGAGCTGTCTGTACAAGAACAACCTTTTCGGGATCGTTGATAGCATCAAATACTTTCTGAGTATCATCTCTTTCTGCAAGAGCGCCTGTGGGACAAGCTGTGATACACTGACCGCAGGAGATACAAGCAACATCGCCGAGACCGTAGTTGAATGCACAGCTGATATTTGTGTCAAAGCCTCTGTCGTTAGCACCGATAACTGCTACGCCCTGATTCTTTTCACAAACTGCTACGCAACGACGGCAAAGGATACACTTTTCGTTATCTCTTGTCATATGAGTTGCAGATGTGTCAATATCATACTTATTTGTAACACCGGCAAAAGCATAGGTGTCTTCAATACCGTAATCAGCACAAAGCTGCTGAAGCTCGCAGTTACCGCTTCTTACACAGGAAAGGCATTCTTTCTTATGGTCAGAAAGGATAAGCTTGAGAGTAGTTTTTCTTGCTTCAATAACTTTAGGAGTATTTGTGAAAATCTCCATACCCTCGTTTACGGGGAATACGCAAGCTGCAACAAGGCTTCTTGCGCCCTTAACCTCAACAACACAGATACGGCAAGCACCGATTGCGTTGATTTCCTTGAGGTAGCAAAGTGTAGGAATGTTAATTCCTGCTATGCGGGCAGCTTCAAGGATTGTGCTGCCTGCGGGAACGGTATAGTCTTTACCGTTGATTTTAATATTAACATCAGCCATTTTATCCGTTCCTCCTTATTTCTTGATAATTGCGCCGAACTTACATTTTTCAATACAAGCGCCGCACTTGATACATTTAGTTGTGTCGATAACATGGGGATTCTTAACTGAACCGGAGATTGCACCAACGGGACAAACTCTGGAACAAGCTGTACAACCCTTACACTTATCTTCAACGATAACAAGCTGAACAAGATTCTTACATACGCCTGCGGGACATCTCTTGTCAACAACGTGAGCAATATACTCGTCCTTGAAACGCTGATATGTTGAAAGAACGGGGTTGGGAGCTGTCTGACCAAGACCGCAAAGTGAATTCTCTTTGATATAATTGCAAAGCTTTTCCATTTCGTCAAGGTCCTCAAGAGTACCGTTACCGTTTGTAATCTTCTCAAGGATTTCGTAAAGTCTCTTTGTACCGATACGGCAGGGAGTACACTTACCGCAGGACTCATCAACTGTAAACTCAAGGAAGAACTTAGCAATATCAACCATACAGTCGTCTTCGTCCATAACGATAAGACCGCCTGAACCCATCATTGCACCCTGTGCAACAAGGTTGTCGTAGTCGATTTCAATATCAAGCATAGATGCAGGGATACAACCGCCTGAGGGGCCGCCTGTCTGTGCTGCCTTGAACTTTTTGCCGTTGGGGATACCGCCGCCGATAACTTCAACGATTTCACGCAGTGTAGTACCCATGGGAACTTCAACAAGACCTGTATTGTTAATTTTACCGCCGAGAGCGAAAACCTTTGTACCCTTTGATTTTTCTGTACCCATTGTGTTGAAGAACTCAGCACCGTTGAGAATAATCTGGGGAATATTTGCAAATGTTTCAACGTTGTTTTCTGTTGTGGGCTTGCCGAAAAGACCCTTGATTGCGGGGTAAGGAGGTCTGGGACGGGGCTCACCGCGGTTACCTTCGATTGATGTCATAAGAGCTGTTTCTTCACCGCAAACGAATGCGCCTGCACCAAGACGGATGAACAAATCAAAATCAAAGCCTGAACCGAAGATATCCTTACCGAGAAGACCGTACTCTCTTGCATCGTCAATAGCCTTCTGAAGACGGGCAACAGCGATGGGGTACTCAGCACGAACATATACATAACCCTCTGATGCACCTGTTGCGTAGCCACAGATAGCCATAGCTTCAACAAGACAATGGGGGTCGCCTTCAAGAACTGAACGGTCCATGAATGCGCCGGGGTCGCCTTCGTCAGCATTACATACAACGTATTTCTGACCCTTGGGCTGTGCAGCTGTGAAGCTCCATTTAAGACCTGTGGGGAATCCGCCGCCGCCTCTGCCGCGAAGACCGGAATCCTTAACTGTCTGAATAACATCTTCGGGAGTCATTTCTGTTACAGCCTTACCGAGAGCTGCATAACCGTCCATAGCAATATACTCTTCAATGCTTTCGGGGTTGATAACACCGCAGTTACGAAGAGCAACACGCTTCTGTGATTTATAGAATGTTGTGTCATTAAGAGATGCATGAGCAATCTCATCCTTTACATCCTCAGCAATATCTGAGTAAACAAGACGCTCAACCTGACGACCTTTAAGAAGATGCTCATTAACGATTTCTTTAACGTCGTCCTTTTCAACTCTTGAGTAGAATGTACCGTCGGGATATACGATAACAACGGGACCCAATGCACAAAGACCGAAACAACCTGTTCTTACGACTTTAACTTCCTCTGAAAGACCGCTTTCTTCAATGCGGGCTTCAAATTCATCGATAAGTGCCTGGCTGCCGGATGATGTACAGCCTGTACCGCCGCATATCAAAACCTGGGAACGAATCATATTTTTTACCTCCAACCTGTTTTAACTGTTAATTATACTTTTGAAATTGTATATTCTTCAATGACTTTGCCGCCCTTGAGATGCTTTTCAACAATCTCTTTAACCTTGTCTTCAGTCATCTTAACATAAGTAACCTTTTCTTTGCCAGCCTCGAAAATCTCAACAACGGGTTCGTACTGACAGATACCGATACAGCCGGTCTGTGTAACCATAACCTTATCGGAAAGGCCCTCACTGTTAACCTGCTCAACGAATGCGTTGAGGATAGGTCTTGCGCCTGCAGCAATACCGCAAGTAGCCATACCTACAACTACTCTGATGTCGCTGCTGCCTTCACGAAGAACGACTTTGCTCTGCATTTTTTCTTTAATTGCAGCAAGTTCAGCTAATGATTTCATACTATATCTTATCCTTTCATATAATATACTTATTTTTTAATGCACAGAATGTGCAATTTTAACTTTGTTCATAAGCTTCTTCAAGATAGCCTTTTATCCATAAAACAACTTCAATATTATCAAGGGGAACATCATCACCGAGAACGGCTTTCAGCTCGTCCGTATCGAGTTCAACATCTTTTTCGGGCATTGAATGGTGAAAAATCCACCTTATATCGGGACTGCCCTGAATGAGTGTGATTACAGTTGAAATTATATCACCAAGCGGCGTAAAATCAACACTATTTTTATGGAAAAATGCCCTTGTTTCGGTACCGTGATTTTCGCTTTCGCTCTCGTGCACGGAGGTTATGGAAAAGCTGCCTCCCGTTTGCTCTGCTGCGAGCTTTAAAAACGGTATACCCATACCGACTTTTCTTGTGGTCCTTGTTGTGCTGAACGGATCAGTTACGGTTTTAAGAAAATCCTGCTTCATTCCGCATCCGTTATCGGCAATTATCATTTCAAAGGTATCTTCTGTTTCATTAAGAATGACTTTTACCTGCGTTGCCCTTGCTTTAACGGAATTCTTAGCAATATCAAGAATGTTTAAGGATAATTCTTTCATTCACAAGCACCTAAATATTCAAAAAGTCGTTGTGTAACAAGTTTACTGCTGTAAGGCTCATCATCAAGCTCAAAAAATTCTTTTTTCTCCTTTATATCCCACAAATAGTGAGCATCGGAAGAAACGACCTTGATTTTGCCTTGAAGAGCCGTATATTTCTCCTCGTAAGAGGAAATTTTTTCACCGTCGTGAAATTCGGCGACTTTAAAATCGGAATATTCGGGAAACGTACCGAGCGTTGCGATTATTCCGTTTGCATCCCTGTCAACGTGAGCAGGATAACAGATACCGCCTTGCGATTTAACGATTTCGTACACATCGTCAATCATAATATCCGTTGCCATTGAGAGAAGATTTGCTTCCTCACCCACAACCTCGTCATTTTCGTTCATAATCTGCTGAAAACCGAAAATGTCCGTTCTGTTGGGGATAAGCATTCTGTGCTTTTCAACAAAGGAGTCAAACTCCATAGCCAGCTCCAACGTCGGGAAAAGACACACAACGTGAATATCCTCTGCGGTGGTAAGCTCCATACCCGCAACAGGGATTATGCCTTGCTTTTTAGCCGCCTTGAAAAAAGCAGGACAGTTTTTTGTTGTATTATGGTCTGTAAGAGCCATAATGTTAAGACCGTTAAGCACGCCCATTCCTGCGATATTGTTCGGTGTCATATCATCATCACCGCAAGGTGATAAACAGGAATGTATATGCAGGTCGTAGTAATATCTGTTCATATTTCTGAAATTGCCAATGCCGTTTCGTATGCGGGCAGCTTTGAACAAAGAATGTTTACACCCTTTGCCTGAGCAGTAGCTTTGATATTATCATCAACCGTTACACCTTCTGCAAGAATTATGCAGGCAACATCCGTAAGGGATGCTACGGCAACGATATTGATATTTGACATTATCGTTATCCACGCGCTGTCCGCTTTTGCTCTGCCCATTACCCAGCTGAGCAAATCACCGATATATCCGCCCGCAACCTCACGGTCGCCATCGGGAACAACTATCGGCTCAAAACCGCACTTTTCACAAATTTCGGATACTGTCATAAAATCACCGCCCGATATAAATTATGTTTATTTGCCCAATACTTTGCAGGTCGACAAATCCTTGACCGCACCTCTTACAAGATCTTCAGCAAATGCACGGCAAGTGGGAGAACCGCAAGCTCCGCAGTCAATACCGGGAAGCTTTGCTCTGATTTTCTCGATCTCTGCCATCATACGCATACTTTCGCTGAAATTTTCACTCAGTCTTGAAATAGGGGTATATTCGGGCAATTCCGAACTGTAACAATTTTCAGGAACATAATGCATATCACCCGACAGCCTGTTCTGCGATACGGGAAGATAGCGTCTTACGGATTGAAGCCTTGTTCTTGCGATAAAGGGGTTTTCAATAGTCATAACGCCGCCTACACAGCCGCCCGTACAGGCATTCAGCTCAACAAATTCAAGCTGCGGAATATTACCGTTTTCAATGGCGTCAAGCACTTTGTTGACATTTTCAATGCCGTCTGCCGCCAGATATTTGTCGTTAAGAATTGCGGAAGATTCGCCTCCGCTGGATGCCCAGCTTATACCAATCATACCGGATTTAGAGTTTATTGTGGGGCTTTCTGTTTCGCTTTTTTTCATAGCGCCCAGAAGCTTGAAATAAATATCCTTAAGAGATATAACAACATCTATCTTGCTTTTGTAATTGCCGAAACCGTTTCTTATATAACTTACCTTTGCCGCACAGGGTGAGATAAAATAAAGACCGATATCGGAATCCTTAAGCTCCGGATGCTCCTGTTTCGCCTTTGTTCTTGCCATCATGGCGGCAACCTCAATAGGCGGAAGAATCGGCATCAGATTATCACGCAGGTAAGGATATCTCAAACTGATAAGCCTTACAACTGCAGGACAGGCTGAGCTGATAACCGGTTTTTTAATACCGGGAGTTTTAAGATAAAGACGCGTATATTCACTCACAAGCTCTGCAGCCTGTGCAACCTCAAAAACATCATCAAAGCCTATATCAAGAAGCCCCTGCAGAATAATGTCAACGTCGTCGAGATTATCAAACTGACCGTACAGCGACGGTGCGGGAAGTGCAATCTTATATTTATAGTGCTGATAATGTTCAAATTTTGAACACATCGCCTTTTTTGCATTATTGGGACAAGCTCTTATACATTCACCGCAGTCAATACATCTGTCCTCGTTAATAACAGCATGACCGTTACGAATGCGTATAGCTTCGGTAGGACAATGACGCAGACAGGTGGTACAGCCTGTGCATTTGCTTACATCAAGCTCGACCGAATGTGCGTACATATCACCACTCCGTTTCAATTTTTAAAGAACAGCCGTTGCTCTTTAAAGTTTTACAACCATTTTAATAGTTGTGCCTTCACCAACAACAGAATCAATCGTCATTTCATCGGTATAGCGCTTCATATTGGGAAGACCCATACCTGCGCCGAAACCGAGAGAGCGTACACTGTCGGGAGCTGTTGAATAACCCTCCTGCATAGCAAGCTCAATATCTGCAATACCCGGACCTTTGTCCGCAAGGATAATTTCAATCTTATCCTCACTTACCACAACATCAGCTGAGCCGCCGTGTGCGTGTATTACCATATTGATTTCGCCCTCATACATAGCGATTGAAACCTGTCGGATAATTTCGGGTGAAATACCCAATCTTCTGAGATTCTTTTTTACCTGTACCGATGCCTGACCTGCAGAGGTGAAATCCTCGCCGTCAACATCAAAATGAAAAACCAATGAATCACTCATGCTTTTCCCTGCCATTTCCTACAAGACCGTTGACATAAAGCTGACCGCAAGCCTCGTATAAACGCAAATCAGTAGTGAGGATAACAAGTCCGCTGTCCTTTGCAAGTTCAATCATTTCCTCAGTAGGCTGTTTTGAACGGACAAACACAACACAAACCATATCCATCATTTCTGCAGTTCTTATAACCTGAGAATTAACAAGACCCGTGAGCAAAACTGCCTGATCCTTAACATAAGCAAGCACATCACTCATCATATCAGAGCCACAAGCAGATTTCACCTCGGTTTCCAACAAATCAGACCTACAAAGAACTTCTGCATCCAAAACAGAAGCAACATCTTTAATTCTCATAACAATACACGCTCCTTAGTTTTTCTAAATCCATTATATATTACTTTTTTCGTTTTGTAAACACATTTACCTTGTTTACAATAAATACCGCTACACTTCGATAGTACCTGCCAATATCTGCTTGTAGTCCTCAAGATTTTTCCTTAAAAGCTCAGGAGGATTTAAACCGTAAGGACAACGGGAAATGCACCTACCACAACTCGTACAATTCTCAATATTAAGCATCATAGTCTTGTTTTCTTCGGAAAGCCATTGTGCTGACGGACTTCGCCTGATAAGTTGAGACATTCTTGCGCAATTATTGATTTTTATATCCGCAGGGCACGGCATACAATATCCGCAAGCTCTGCAAAAACTACCTATAAGTTCCCGCCTATCCTTTTCTATTACGGATGCTGTGTTTTCATCCATATCAGGAGCTGAAACATTAAAACCTAAAATTTGTTCCAACTCCTCCTTCTTTTGAATACCCCATATCGGTAAAACATTATCAAACTGTAAAAGCCACGCACAAGCCGCATGGGCATCTGTAATAAGACCGCCGGACAACGCTTTCATAGCAATAAAGCCAACATCGTTTTCTTTGCATAGTCTTACGATTTCCAAATCCGCCTCTCCCGCCAGATAACAAAAAGGAAATTGCAAAGTTTCATACAAACCGGAAAGAACAGCCTCTTTGGCAACATCCAGCCTGTGATTTGTTATACCGATATGTCTAATCTTACCCTGCTCTTTCGCTTTTAACGCCGCTTCATACAATCCATTTTCGTCTGTAGGTTTAGGACAAAAGGGTGGATTGTGGAACTGATAAAGATCTATGTAATGAGTTTGCAACATATTAAGACTGATTTCTAAATCCCGTTCAAAGTCTTCAACCGTCAATGCAGCAGTTTTTGTAGCTATATAAACCTTTTCACGCATACCTAAAAAAGCTTTACCAATCTTTTCTTCACTATCGGTATACATGCGTGCCGTATCAAAAAAGCGCATCCCGCTTTCATAGGCCTTTTGCAATAAACTGACAGCAACATCCGCCGATACTCGCTGTATGGGCAAAGCTCCAAATGCATTTTGTATAGTTTCTATGCCCGTTTTTCCCAAACTTATCGTTGGTATTGTTCTAATCTTCACTATGCCACCTACTCCTCAATCTTTGCTTTTCTGCTTACAGCTTCAGCTATTCTATCCATATCAAATTTAATACTGCGGTCGTATCTATATATGCCGTTTTGCTCTTGTTCTACATCTGTAAGCTGTGTATAGCAAAAACCAAGTATATGCGGACTGTCCATAATTGCATCACAAAGGCCTTTGAACCTATCATAAAATTCTTCAATAGTCCTTGGCGCATCACCGTAACCCCATGCCTTCTTATCCGCTTCATCGGCCCATTTTATTCCGCCAAACTCGCTCACAAAAAAGGGCTCACCATCCCATTTTCTGTTCTTGTCAACAAGATCTTCAATGTTGTCAGAAACCTTCATTTCTCTGTAGCGTTTAGCCAAAACTTCGGGATTTTGATCGTATAAATGCTCATCAAAAATATCCGTTTTAACATGCACATAGCCCGAAGTATCAATGCAAGGTCGTGTGCTGTCTAAAGCCTTTGTTAAATCATAAAAATGCTTTACAGAAGGCTTAAAGGCCATATCTCGACACTCGTTATGAGGG
>JAZSLJ010000032.1:0-13959 GCA_045535305.1 Acutalibacteraceae bacterium | reverse complement strand
TCTGAGATGTATTTCAGAAAGATCAAACCCAATACAACTGATTTATATTCAGCTGCATCAAGGTTGCCACGCAACACACAAGCTGCGTCCCATATTTGTTTTTCAAAGCCGATATCGGCGGTGTTTTTTTCAGCCATAATTATTTCTCCTTAACAGTTTTCTTCAGAAACAAATTCCATAATATCATCCACACCACAATTCAATGCAGTACAGATTTTGCCGAGGGTTTCGACGGTGACGTTTTCGCCCTTGCTCATTTTTGTGATTGTGTAGTTGCTGATATCAGCGACTTTTGCAAGGTCTTTTTTCTTCATATCGTGGTCAATCAAGAGTTTCCAGAGTTTTTTATAACTAACAGCCATAAGTACACCTCTTAAATATAATAATCCACTTACTATTATAACAATCGAAAACTAATATTGCAACAAAAAATCGAGTTAAAACTACATTTTGTATTAAAATATTAGCAGTATAATGTTGTGTACTTTTGTATATATAACCCCTTATATATAATAATGTCGAAAAACATAAAACGTAACGCAAAAAATTTAAGGAGCAGTAGAAAAATCTACTGCTCCCGGTTTAATTAAGTGTTAATCAATTCGCAATTCACAATTTCTGTTGCTCTGTTATAGGCATTGTTCATTGAACGCACCCAGCATATCTGGTCTTTTGCTTTGAGTTCTTCGTTGATGTTTTCATCTTCACAGATTTCTTTAACGAGCTGATTAAACATCTTTTCTGCCTGTTCATCAATGTCTTGCAGGTGCTTCCAAAGTGTTCCGTCGGCAAGCATTGTTGTAAAGGTAACGGGTCTGTGATACATAAGGTAGTCCTTATGTGCAGTGCCCCATCTGCCGAGGGGAACCTTTGCTTCTTCGGGTAAATCAAGATTCGGGATTTTATAATCTCCGACATTTCTGTAAGTTATATCCATAATTTTATCTTCCATTCATTTTACAAATACATCGTGTGTGAATTTTGCACCGAGCCGAAAACCGGAAATGAAACTGTCGGCAACACTCATGCTGAGAAACTCATTGTATGAGTTTGTGTAATTCTGAAACAGTTTCTTTTCTTCTTCGGTCAGTTTTTCTTTGAACTCATCTTCGTTTTTTACGAGTGAGTTCAGTTTCTTTTTAAGCGTTGAGCCGTATTCTGAGGAGAGTTCCTGTGGCTCTATGTTGCCGTAATAAAATTCTTCAATGAAGCTTTTCATACCGACCTACCTTTCTTTTCGTTGATTTGGTTTTCTGTAACGTGCCTGGCGATTTGCTCTTTCGGTTTCTTTTGCCTTTACTACAAGTGCATCAATATGTTCATCACCGAAGATTTTGCGAAGCAGTTTATAGTTCTGAACATCTCTGTTGAGCTTCTCATTCTGTTCTGTTAAGGTGCGATTTTCAGCCAATATTTGCCCTGCATTGACCTTATCGACCTTACCCCATAGTTTTATACTATTAAGCTGATTTTGCAGTTCAAAGCACTTTCTTACCGCAGACTTTGCAAGGTCAAGAAGTTTTCTGAAAAGAGGTTCAACAAACTTTGACTTATAAACTTTTGCCGTCATCAAAGGCGGAGGTTCAGGTAATTTGAACTCGTCAGCTTCATAAAAGTTTTCCGATATCTCACTTATATTACTTTCAAACTGCATCAGAGCTTCTGCTTTTTCGGTAAGTTCTTCAACCTTTTAATTCAGTTTTTCAGATTCTTCTGTGAGCTTTTCTACTTCTTCGGAACGCATTTTCTTTTCGTAATCATAAACAGATAAGTGTTTTTCGTGAGTGCCTTTCTGCTCCCATTCAACACCGTACCTTTCCATAACTTTTGAAAGTGCTTCTTTTTCAAACTCAACCCAAAGACTCCATTCAGTTTCGTGTTTTGAATTCCCGACAAAACCTTGATTGGCTAAAGCTTGTTTTAATGAAACTCTTGTATCAAGTCCTCGCTTACTTTTTGTTGTGAATGGTACGAAGTCGATATGCAGATGAGGTGTTGCTTCGTCCATATGAAGGTGAGCAGAGAAAACTTTCAAGTATGGATTCCGTTTCTGAAAGTCCTGATAATACTCATCAAGTATTCTTTCGGCAAGCTCACCGTCAGGAGATTTTGCATTCATATTATCACAGTTACCGACCTGAATTATGATTTCGTGAAAGGTCTTTTCCTGTTTGCCTGAACGGATTTTCTCGTAGTAGTTTTCGATTCTTCTGTCGGCACGTTTTTGTTTTTGGTTGTATCTTTCGAGTGCATCATCAAACAATTCGTGATACACATCTTTGATTTTTTCATTGCAGTATTCGGTGTTCAGATGAGTTCTTTCAGGGTCTGTGTTCTTTGCATTGAACTCACGGCTGTTATGATTCACCGAACCTTTTCCTACACATATACTTATTGTCCGTCTTATACAATCACTGTCCTTCTTTTTTATAATCAATCAAACCTTATAAAAAGTTCTGTTACTCTTGTCAAGAGTAACGCAAAAGCACTTATGACATACCCCGTACATCATAAGCTGCTATTGCGCTCTCCGAGGGTTTCAAAACTGCATTTCATCGCAGTTTTCTGCGTCAACCGTGACGACCGTGACAACCTTTTTGGTAGTGCATTTTAAGTTGACACGGTTGACGCGGTTGTCACGCCTGCAGTTCGAATCTGATTCTTCTGCATGCGTGTGTGCGTCTGCTTTCATAGAGAATATTGTACTCATTAAGCAGTCGCCCGGCGGTTACATTAAGCTTCATGCCTAACGCATTCGGCGTAATGTCTAACATCAGCAAATCCTTGAGTTCGGAAACAGTTCCGTCCCAAACGGGATTTTCAGCTGTAACTTTTTCTGCAATTGCTTCAAGCAACGGGTCAGGCTTTTCTCTCCAGAGTTCTGTTTCAACTTTTTCAAGCTCCCATATAAGACTGTCTTCATTCCTTGTAAGGAAAAGCTTTTGGTCCTGTTGGTCTCTACCTGAAATTTCAAGTGTTGCAGTTTTTGAAGTTCGTTTTTCTTTCTGTAAAAGGAACGCTCCGTCTGCTGCACCGAGCAAACCGTTGGTGCCTGAAATCATATCAAACTTGTCATCAGATGCTTGTTTACGCGTATGATGAACAAGTAACAGACAGATACCATATCTGTCAGAAAAGTTTTTCAGCTGTGCAATGACTTCATAGTCACTTGCATAGGAATACTTTTCTGTTGCTGACTCTCTGACTTTTTGTAAGGTATCGATTATGATAAGTCGGGTATCAGGGTTTTCATTTATAAACTTTTCAAGCTGTTCAAAGAGTCCGCCGTTTAAGTTCTTGGCCGAAACAGAAAAATATAAATTGTCTGTTCCGTCAGTTCCGAACATTCGGTAAAGTCTTTTCTGTAGTCTTGAATAATCATCTTCAAGAGCAAGATATAAAACCTTACCTTGTCTTACTTCATTCTCCCAAAGTTCTTTTCCTGTGCTCACATGATAAGCAAGCTGTGCCATCAAGAAACTTTTACCCACCTTGGGGGCACCTACAAAAAGGTAGGTGCCGGGGTAAAGGAGTCCGTCTATGATTGCAGGTTTGTTGAGGTAAGCTGTGTCATAAAGCTCACTCATTGTTACCGTTTTCATATATGACGGGTCTAAGGTTTTGCGAAGTTCTTTCTGCAATCGCATCATTTCTTTGAAATCATACTTGCAATTTTCTTCGTCTTCGGTTATACTACTTGTAGGTTTTTGATTTGACTGTCCGTCATCTGCGCCAACAGATGTGATTGGGACGGTCTTTTCTTTTTTTACATCATTCATTAAAATCTCCTTTCAGTTCCTGAAGTGTTACCGTGATGAGTTTGATTATTTCAAGCATCTCATCGGTCACTTCTTTTTTGTTTTTAAGTTCCTCGAGCACCTCAGCAAGATTATTGCGAAGTGCCTTGAACACTCTCGGATTACCACCGTGAACAATTATGTCCTGCTGCATACAACGGCGGTAGCAATATTCCTGTTTGCTCAGTCCCGATATTGCAACGACCTTGTTTATCTGTTCGTTCTCTTCGGGTGAGACTCTGAAGCCAACCGTTATACTGCGGAAACGGTTATGCTTATCTAAATTTTTTGCTGACATTTTAAGCACGCTCCATATTAAGTTTTTCTGCAATCTCCGTTTGCTTTGACGGGAAGAGGTGAGCATATCTGTAAGTGATGTCGATACTCTCGTGACCGACTCTGTCCGCAATAGCAAGAGGTGTGAATCCCATATCTATGAGAAGTGAAACATGTGAATGCCTCAAATCGTGAATACGGATTTTCTTGACTCCTGTTTCTTTGCAGCCTCTTCGCATTTCGCTATGAAGATAAGCCTTGGTTATAAGAAACACTCTGTCATTCTTCTTCGGCTTGTAAAGTCCTTTGAAGTACCTTTGCATTTCATCACACAGGAAGTCAGGCATCGCGATTGTGCGATTGCTCTTTTTTGTTTTCGGAGTGGTAACAACATCCTTACCCTTGATGCACTGATAAGATTTATTGATTCGTACTGTCTGCTTTACAAAATCAAAATCACCGTAGGTAAGAGCCAACAACTCACCGAGACGGATACCGCACCAATAAAGCATTTCAAATGCGTAGTAGGATAAAGGCTTGTCCATCATCGCATCGGAGAACTTTGTGTATTCTTCCTTTGTCCAGAAGAGCATTTCCTTTGTATTTGCTCTGCCCATATTGCCGGCCTTTGCCGCAGGATTTGACGGTAGCTCATAATACCTTACAGCGTGATTGAAAATTGCACTTAGCTGGTTGTGAATTGTTTTCAGGTACCCCGAAGCATAAGGCTGACCGTCCTTATCTCGGTATGCCATCATTTCTCTCTGCCAGGCTAGTACATCTGGAGGTTTGATTTCACACATCTTCTTTTTCTTGAAGTAAGGAAGAATCTTAAGCTCGATTACACTAGTTTTCATAACCCACGTGTTTTCCTTAAGTCTTTCTTCAAGGTCACTTTTATAGATGTCGTAAAACTCCTCAAAGGTCATATTCAAGTCACCTGTGTTTTTGTTCAGAAACGTGTTCTCCCAGGCAACTGCATCCTTACGGGTTTTGAAGCCTCGTTTTACCTTACGTGCATTTTCGCCTTTCCAATCTGTGTAGTAAACCGAAACATACCACGTGCCGCGTTTTTTGTCCTTGTAGACTGCCATTCGCAATCTCCTTTCTTTAATTATTCTTTTTCAGGCATGCCGTAAATCTGCTCAGAGAGATAACGGCGGCTGACTTTGCCTTTGATTACGAAGAAGCCTTTTGCTTCAAGCTCTTTGTTGAGCTTTTCCATAATCTGATAAGCAAGTGTTTTGGAAATACCGAGCTCTTCGCTGATTTCCTTTGCTGTCATTAAAACTGCCATTTGGTTTTCCTCCTTTCGGTTGGTATTTATTACAAGTCGGTTGACCGACATTGAATACTGTAGTTTCTTGCGTTTTTATGTCTTACTTAAAAAGTCCTCTCAAGGGGTGACTTTTAAAATGCCGATTTTTGGAAGTTTTTTCAAAACTTTTTTCAAAAACTTGAAATTTTGTAGCTTTGCACAAACAGGTGTGTTACTCTTTGTATAAAAACACCTCCAATAGTTGGGACAGAGAATGGCACTTTATCACCCCTAAAATTGAAAAAAGTTTCAAAAATTTGCAAGTTTGTGAAAATTGACGAAAAATACCTCTCACTTGTAAGGGAACGGGAAGGGCAAAAAAACAACCCCAAATCGAATATTTTTGATAAAATTTTAAAGTTTGTGAATCTGCCGGATAAAATACCCCTCACTTGTATGGAACGGGAGAAGGTAAAAATGAGGTATATCGGATAAACTTTTTTAAAATTTTCAAAAGTTTGTTAAACCTGCCGAAAAAATAACCCTCTACTTGTAAGGAACAGGAAGCGGTAAAAGTCAGCCTTTTTTTTGAAAAAACTTTTCAAAATGCAAAAGTTTGTAAAATCTGCACAACAAAATTCACAGTATCACGCTACCAAAAAATAGGCATAAAAAATACCCCTCTCGAATGAACTAAGTGTTCAAACGAGAGAGGTTTTCTCTTGTATGAAATTAATGTGGGAAAGCCTTATACAGTATCATTTTTGTATCACGAGGCTTTCTGAAAGTCTCAAAGCCCTTGATATATAAGGCTTTGTGAGATTTTCGTTTCTTATTCCCACTCAATTGTGCCGATGGGCTTGGGAGTGAGGTCCATAAGTACGCGGTTGATGCCGGGTACTTCATGTGTGATACGGTCTGTGATATGGTGAAGGAGTGAATAGGGGATTTCTTCGATGGTTGCAGTCATTGCGTCTGTTGTGTTAACAGCTCTGATGATTGCGGGCCAGCCTTCATATCTCTTGCCGTCTTTAACGCCTACGCTCTTCATATCGGGTACAGCGATGAAATACTGCCATACCTTACCTGCAAGTCCGTTTTTCTCAAATTCTTCGCGGAGTATTGCATCTGCTTCGCGGAGTGCGTCAAGTCTGTTGCGAGTGATTGCACCAAGGCAACGTACACCGAGTCCGGGGCCGGGGAACGGCTGACGGTAAACCATGTCGTGGGGGAGACCGAGAGCATCGCCTACAACGCGAACTTCGTCTTTGTAAAGGAACTTGACAGGCTCAACAAGCTCAACCTTCATATCTTCGGGAAGACCGCCTACGTTATGATGTGCCTTAACACCTTTACTTTCGAGAATATCGGGGTAAATTGTACCCTGTGCAAGGAATGCAACACCGTCAAGCTTTGCTGCTTCTTCGTTGAATACGTTGATGAATTCTTCACCGATGATCTTACGCTTCTGTTCGGGATCGGTTACACCGCCGAGACGGTAGAGGAATCTGTCGGCAGCTTCAACATAAATAAGGTTTGCATCGAGGTTCTTGCCGAAAACTTCAATAACGTTTTCGCTTTCGCCCTTACGCATAAGACCGTGGTTAACGTGAACGCATACAAGCTGTTTGCCGATTGCTTTTATAAGGAGTGCCGCAACAACTGATGAGTCAACACCGCCGGAAAGAGCAAGAAGAACTTTCTTGTCGCCAACCTGTTTGCGGATAGCATCAATCTGCTCTGCAATAAATGCATCAGCCTGTTCCTTAGTTTCAATTCTTTTAAGTGATGCAGGTCTTACATCCTTAGGAGTTGTGTCTGTTGTGTAGTTGTCAAAGTAGCCCTGTACAAGAATTACGGGTGTACCCTTATCACCTGAACCGCTTGTAAGGTCGCAAAGTGAACCGATAAGGTCTGTAAGCTGTCTGGGCGTTGTACCCTGAGAAGCCATATTACCTACAAGGTTGTCGCCTTTTTCTCTGATGCTTGCGGAAATAGCTTCTTTAAGAGCATCGCCGCTGAGATCTTTGAAATCATTATCTGCAAGATACTTGAGCTTGAGCTCGTTGGGAGTGCCTATAAGACCGTCTGTGTATGCTGGAGAAACAACGGGGTCTGCAAGCTCCCAGATTTTACCCTGAGGATCTTTGAATGCACCGTCGCCGTAAACCATAACTTCAACGTGCTTTTCAGTTTTTTCAAGAATTTTTGCCTGTATTGCAAGAACAAGGTCTTTGCAATCCTTGGGGAAGAGTTTTATTGTTGTTTCTGTTGATTTGTTTGAGCCGAGAAGACCGTACTTTTCGTTGCAGCCGCTGCCGTTAACGGGAGCGTTAAGAATATCGTCAAGACCGCATACGATTTTTGCGCCTGCCTCTTTGAGAATACGCTTTGTTCTTGCTCTTGTGTGAATATCGCAGTTGATGATGCAATCTGTGTAATCAAGGATAGCTTTTGCCTGATTTGCGAAGATGATTTCGCATTCAGCACCGCAGGAACGGATAAGCTCACCGTAATATGCAACATAGTCAACACCTGTGAATTCGTGCTTGTTTTCGCCGAAAAGCTCACGGTATTTTTCTTCTGTAAGAACATCGCTGTAAGGATTAATGCCGGCAGCGTCTATTTTGTCGATGCTTACGAGCTGATTACCAACCTCGTCGGAAGGATAGCTAAGCATAAGAACAACTTTCTTTGCACCCATTGCAATACCTTTAAGGCAGATTGCAAAACGGTTTCTTGAAAGAATGGGGAATATAACACCAACTGTTTCACCGCCGAGCTTAGCTTTAACATCAGCGGCAATATCTTCAACGGAAGCGTAATTACCCTGTGCTCTTGCTACGATAGATTCTGTAATTGCGATAACGTCGCGGTCGCGCAATTCAAATTTTTCGGATTCAGCAGCTTCAAGAACACTTGCGGTAACGATTTCTGCAAGGTCATCACCCTGACGGATAATGGGGCAACGGATACCTCTTGAAACAGTACCGACTCTACGGTCATTTTGATTCATAATAGAAAAGTCCTTTCTCTGATAAGCCGGATATAAAATACAGCTACATCATTTTTTAGATTTCTTTACGAATAATATTATACGCCTAATTTTATCATTTTTCAATAGTTCGATAAATTCTTTATTTGGAATAATATAAAAAATTAAAGGGTGATTTTTTTTAATTTTTAGTTATAAAAAATAAATGAAAACCAATATTATACGGATGTCGATTTTTTTCGCTTGTTTGCGTATATTGCAAAGGATATAACGGCGGCAATAATTGATGCACACGAGCCTATGAGAAGAAATACGGGGAGAATGTCAAACGGTAATCTGAAATCCATCTGAACAAAGTACCAGACAGTCATAGTTTCGTCGTCAAAAGATACTTTTTTGTTTATTTCGTACAGATCGACCATATCATTATCCCAGCACTCGTTATATTTGAATGCTTCTGCTTCGTCGACAGTATCAAATATTTTTGTTTCACATACTTCTGTTACAATTTCATAGTCTGCAGAAATAATCTTACCTTCATTATCGAATTTTGCATCAATGCAGTTTGCTGTAAGTTTGTAGACAGATAATACGTGGGACATATCAAATTCTATTTTATAAAGTGATTTGCCGTTAAGAAAAAAGTCCTTGAGTTTGTTGTAGTCGTTTTCAGCATCTTCTGAATTATATTCTCCGTATATGACAGCTTCTGAAAATTCAAAACCTGTTCTTGATGTCAGATTGTCAATAAATTCTTCCGCAAAAGGGAATACTGTACATACAACCATTACAACTGCAATAATGATTGATGTGATTTTTATATGCTTTTTTCTGTATGCCAGAAATTCGGGGGATAATACGGCTTTATCGTCTTTGTCTGCACCGATTTTTTTATACATAATTCTGTAAACCGCAAATGCAATTGCACCGCTGATAAAAATATTTACGGGTATAAAGGGATAAGGGTCAAAAAAATTGATAATAACCGTAGAGATGCCTATAATTGCAATAATTACAAGACATATAGTAACGCAAAGATAAAACAGTGATTTTTTTCTTGCATTGTTTACGGATTTTGCATCAACAAAGGTTTCGTCTGCATCAAAATTTGTATTGAAATTGTTAAATGCAATTACCTGAACAATAAGTGCTGCACAGGACATAATAACCGTAAGCAGAACACAAACGGTTTTGGTTGCGAAGGTGTAGGAAAGCTCACAAGTCAGATAGGCAAGTATTGATGCAAGCACTCCGAGAGCTATTGCAACAAATGAAAGATTTGTAAAGCGTGAAAGTGCCTTATTAAAGAGATATTTTGCTCTTTTTTCGGTTTTTTCATCATTGATTTGTGGGCTTTCATCTTTGATAATACGCTCACCGCGCAGAATTTCGTCAACGGTAACGCCGTAAAGCTCTGCAATCGCAGGGAGCATCATAATTTCGGGACAGCCTTCATCACGCTCCCATTTGCTGACTGTTTTGTTTGAAATATTCAGCATATCTGCAACCTCTTGTTGAGTATATCCGTGCGTTTTTCTTAATGCGGCGAGAAATGCACCCATAGTCTTTTTCTCCATAAAAAAACCTCCTTTTGTTACCCCTATTCTACTGTACAGGGACGATTTTTACAAGCCATTTACCGTAGAATATGTCTGCGAATCGCAGAAAACAATAATTTATCGGCGGATGCCGATAAAAATGAGTAATTAGCAATTAGCAATGAGTAATGGTGGAAAGGGCGTTGCCCTTTAACCCGATTTTATATGATTCAAGCCCGTAGGGCTTCCTTAATTGCTCATTGCGCCCTGCTCATTGCTCATTACAATAATTTATGAATAAAAAAATCCCGAAGATTTAATTCTTCGGGATCATCAATTTGTATAACCGATTAATCATCCTGTGCGGCTTCTTTGAGAACCTCATCGGGGATTTCAGCTTCGCCGTGTTTAACGAACAGAATCATAATTACTGCAAGCAGGAACATTATGGGGCTGTAATAGAACAACGACATATATGTGCCTGCGAACATTCTGATAAAGCCGTAGAGAATGGGGGAAGCAATCTGTGCGGAGAATGTTGCTGTGTAATAATAGCCTGTGAATGTACCCACCTTGTCTAAACCGCCGATTTCAAGAACAAGAGGCAGAGTGTTAACGGTGATGAACATATTTGCCGCACCGCCGAGGATAAGAACGGGGTAAATAAGAACGCCGAGTATTTTTGTAACATCCTTAACCGCATCGTAAACAGCTGTAAGTGCTTCCGAATATGTGTCAACATCTGCTTTTTCGAGAATTGTCTGTGAAACATAGATAAAGCTGTCGCTAAGGTAATTTTCGCTGCCTGTTGCTTCAACAACATATTTTTCAAAGTCAGCGTAAACTGCATATTCAGATGTGTCAGCACCCTTTTCAAGAGCTGTATGGTAAGCAATATAGCCATCCATTGTAAGCACATCGTCAGTTGTTTTTGAAATAACTGAGTTGTAGTCCTTGATGTGTTCATCAATAACAACGTAAGTGTTGTTGACGTCAACATAGTTTGTGATTGTAAGATTCTTTGCACCGAGCATACCTACGAATACGCCGAAGAATACAACGAATGCTGCAAGGAATACGGAAAGACCTGCAACGATAGTTTTCTTTCTGCCGAACTTTTTACCCATTTTGCCTGCGGGGAGTGCTGAAAGTGCAGAAACAACGGCAAAGATAAGCATAAGAATTGTTGCTTCGGATGTGATTTTGTGAAGAATCTCCTGTGCGAAAAGAGAGAAATAGGTTGTAATAGCGTTTGAACCGCAGAAAAGGAAGAACAGACAGACAAGCATAAAGATAAGACTGATTCTTTCGCCCTTTGAAAGTTTAATTGCCTTTCTTGCGGCTTTTTCAGCCTTTTCAGCCTCTTTCATTGCCTTTTTTCTTGCGGCTTCGTCAGCGTAAGCGTTTGCTTCGCCCTGAAGCTTGACTCTTGAATCAGGCTCTTTTACAAAGAAGAGGAGAACAAGCATACCAACAATCATAATGATTGCGCCGATAGCAAAAACGTAGGGGAATGATACTTCTTCATTTGCTTTTATCTGTGTTGAGGACAAACCTGTGAACAGACCGCATAAAGCAATAGCAATAGTGCCTGCAACCATACCGACGGCACTGCCTACGCCGCCCATAAGGTTGATAACGGCGTTACCTTCACTGCGAAGGGCAGGAGGAGTAAGGTCGGGCATAAGTGCAACAACGGGTGCTCTCCACAATGACATACTGAACACAAACAGAATAATAAATACCATTGTAAGAGGAAGATTTGTTGTGTTGAGAGCAATTATGGGTATAAGGAAGAACAACAGCGCAGATATGGGAGCGCAGGTAACGATGAACGGACGGCGCTTACCCAATTTTGAATGGCAGTTGTCTGAAAGCTTACCGAATGTGGGCTGGAAGATAACACCGAAGATGTTATCAAAGGTCATAATTATACCGATAAACAGAGGTACAAGTGTGAAGCCGCCGCCGGGAAGCTCAACGTTTTCACCCTGTGCAGCCGCAAGCTGTGTAAGGAATGAAAAATTCTCTACAAGATAATCACTCCATGCGGTGATAGTTGCGTTTGCACTGAGAAGTTTGTTAAGAATTTTTGTAACGTACGGGTCGTAAATTGCCCATGCAATAGATGAGGCCATAAAGCCAAATCCTATAAGCGCAGTTTTTTTGTAATCCAGCTTCATTTTGCCGGAATCTACTTTGGTTTTTGCCATAGTGATTGTCCTTTCCGGATTGTTTTTTGAATAAGGAATACGTGGCTGTATTCCGTTATCTTTGTATATTATATCAATTTGACGGTGAATAGTCAACAATCTTTTGGCTATAATACAGAAAATGTTAATAATTTGTTTGCACAAATTAGTTTAAGCAAAAATGTGAAAGATAAACAATAATTTAATGTACAATGTACAATTTACAATGTACAATTATTGAATCATAAAAATTGGGTTAAAGGGCGAAGCCCTTTCCTTCATTGTACATTATACATTGTAAATTGTTAATTCGATAAATTATTGTTTATTATTGTATTTTTATTTTATTTCTGTTAATATATATTCAAACCATTTTTCGGAGGGAAAAATATGATCTCATTTGACGAAAACAAACGAATTTTAAAACTCGACACCAAAAATTCCAGCTATGTAATAGGCATTTTTGATGAAAACTACATACTTAATCTTCACTACGGTGCATATCTGCCCGACTGCAACCTGTGGGGTACTATAAAAAGGCACAAAAATGCGTCATTCAGCCCTGCAAATATTCATATTCCCCATGAGGAGTTTTCATCTGATGTTGAGCCTATGGAATACTCCTGCAACGGCAGCGGTGATTTCAGAATCTCTGCTCTTGCAATTAAAAATGCTGACGGCAACTCCGTAACAGATGTAAGATACGTAAGCCATAAAATCTATAAAGGTAAGCCTGACATTTCACCTCTGCCGCAGGTTTATCTTAATAATGATGATGAGGCTGATACACTTGAAATCCTTGCCGAGGATAAGGTAACAGGTGCGCTTGTTACGCTTTATTATACAGTATTCAATGAACTTGATGTTATTACAAGAAGCGTTAAGGTAACTAACGGCGATGCAAATGCTATTGATATTGAAAGAGTATTCAGTATGAGCCTTGATTTGCCCGATATGGATTACGACCTTATCACACTTTACGGCAGACACGCCAAGGAAAGAAGCCGTGAACAGAGAAGACTTGCCCACGGCATACAGGGTATAGCAAGCAAAAGAGGTTCATCAAGCCATACACAGAATCCCTTTGCCGCACTTTTAAGACACGGTGCAGACGAAAATCAGGGTGATGCATACGGCTTTAATCTTGTTTACAGCGGTAACTTTGAATTCAGCGCAGAATGTGATTTCTGTGCGGCAACAAGAGTTATAATGGGTATAAATCCCACAGATTTCTGCTGGCACCTTGAAGCAGGGGAGAGCTTCCAGTCCCCCGAAGCGGTTATGGTTTACACCAACGAAGGTCTTGGTGAAATGAGCCGCATTTTCCACAGACTTTACATAAACAACCTTGTAAGAGGTAAATATAAATATGAAAAGCGTCCCTTACTTATAAACAGCTGGGAAGCGGCATACTTTGATTTTGACACAGACAAGCTCGTTGAATTTGCATCACACGCAAAGGAATTCGGCATTGATATGCTCGTTATGGACGACGGATGGTTCGGCAAGCGTAACGATGATACAAATTCTCTCGGCGACTGGTTTGTAAACGAAGAAAAGCTCAAGGGCGGCTTGGGTGTTCTTATTGACAGAGTTAACGCTTTGGGTATGAAATTCGGTATATGGTACGAGCCTGAAATGATTTCTCCCGATTCGGAGCTTTTCAGAGCGCACCCCGATTGGTATATCCACGTTCCCAACAGAGAATCCTCAATCGGCAGAAATCAGTATGTTATTGATATGTCAAGAGAAGATGTAAGAGATAATATATGGAATCAGATGTATTCCGTACTTTCAAAGAATAAGGTTGATTATCTCAAATGGGATTTCAACCGAAACATTTCCGAGGCAGGCTCAGCACTTCTTCCTGCGGAGAGGTCAAAGGAATTCTTCCACCGTTTCG
>JAZSLJ010000031.1:0-31077 GCA_045535305.1 Acutalibacteraceae bacterium | reverse complement strand
TCTTCATTACGATTCTTAATTAAAAACAAGTATTCTTCCTCAGTTAAAAAATGATTCTCACTCAAAAAATCAATTAACTTCTTTGCTTTTTCTGTCATTTAAGTCACCACGTTTGAATAAGCAGTTTTAACGCTTACTCCCTTTAATTTTCCTATTTTGCCCGACATAGAGGAAATAGTGTCCTGCGGTGCATCAAGAGCGATGCTTACAACGTTTATATTTTTTTCACGGTACGGAACACCCATTCTGCCTATAATAAATCTGCCGTACTCATGAAGAATTGCGTTGAGTTCTTCCGTTGAATCAATATTTTCAACTATAATGCCCATAACGGCAACTCTTGTTTCCTTATTTTCAGCCATATATATGCCTCCCGAAAAACAGAATGTGCCTTCCCGCAGAAAGACGCAGAAAGGCACGGCAATATAATACTAAAAATATTATCTGTATCATCTGTCGCCTTTCAGTCAGAAAATCTTTCTGTCAGGAGTACGATAATATTGTAATGCATTGTTAAAAAAAAGTCAATATGCAAATATTACTTATGCTGATATACTCTTACATAATCCACAACAAGTTGTACAGATATATATTATAACAGACAAATCACATATCTGCAGCAACTTAACTGTTCATTCAATTATAAAGATAATGCTTTCTCTGCAGTTTCTCTCAGGCAGAAGCCTGTTAAGATTACTGCATCGGAATTATATTTTTCCGCAAGCTCCTTAAGTTTTTCCCTGTTACTTTCGCAAGGATTTCCCCATACGGCGTATATGGCATCCAGCACATCACAGCACATTGAGAATTTTTTTGTCCATTTTTTGATTTCATCAAAAAGCGGAACGGATGTATCGCTTATCATTTCAAGGCATTTTCGCATACTTATAATATATGCATTAAATTCCTCAAGAGCCTGTTGCTTCTGCCCTGTTACCATAAGGAAGCTGAAATGCGACAGAACATCGCTCATAAGCACGGAGCCGTAGCGGGAAACGCAAGAAACACAAAGATGGTCTGCGATATATTTGAAAAGCTCTGCTTTTTCACCGAGAATTTCGGTCTGTGCATTTTTCAATGATTCTTCGCTGTTGTAACACAGCGGATTCCAAAGATAATCTGCTATTGTCATAAGCGGAATTTTTGAACACTCCGCATACTCCATAACATTGGAAATAAGACCTGCGCTGTGCTTATAAAGCTCTTTGTCCCTGCCTTTGACTGCACCGAGATGCATTTCGTTAAACATTTCCGCATCGTTTACGGGATAATTATCCCAATAAAAAGGCATATGACCTGTTGAACGGGTAAAATCGTCTGCTTCGCGGCAGGTTAAAAATGTTGAACAGATTTCTCTGCCTGTCCAGAAAATACGCACATCGGAAGAAATACCGTTGCCGAATTTTGTTATATAGTAATCATCGGATTCGCCGAAATACTGCGTAGGACAAACCGTTAAAGTTATTGATGAATCAAAGCCTTTGAGAGTATTATAAGTATTATTTACAAGCTCAATATGTGCCTGAACAACATCCGTATATTCTTTTGCATCTTCTTCATACTGAAAATCATTGGGAATGTCATCGAGCAACAAACCGAAACTGCGAACCCCCAGAGAATAAACACTTTTTATTTTACATATAAGAGCCTCAAAATCCGATTCACTTGTGTATTTATAGGTAAGTCCGGGGCCTATACACCAACAAAAATCAAGCTCATTTTCACTTGCTGTATCAAGTAGTAATTTAAGTTCATCAAGCTCATTTTGCGGATACAGTTCACGCCATTTTGCCCTGTGATATTCATCATCCTTAGGTGCATAATAAAAGGTATTCATACCGTATTTTGCCATAAGCTTCATTACGGACAAACGTTTTTCGGTTTTCCAAGTAGCACCGTAAAAGCCTTCAATATAGCCTCTCAGAGCAAACAAAGGATAATCCTCAAGTGTGCCTGTTCTGAGTTCATTTTTCACAATCAGCTTTGCAAGAGTGTTTACTGCCCTGAATACTCCTCTGCGGCAGGAAGCTTCAATTATTGCACTATTCTCTGTTACGGTTATAAAATATTTTTCATCACTTAATCGGGATTCAGCTTCAATATATGTTGTACGTCTGCTGTTTTCTGTCTTTATTTCAACATTGAATCCGCCCGAAAAATCAATTCCGTAATCGGACAAAACTCTTTCAGCCAATTCTTTATATTCGCCCTTAACGGTTAAGGCTTTTACAGCCACAGACGTGCCGTTAAGGTTATTTTTTTGAGGTACGGGATAAATCAAAGGTGTTTTATCTCCTTTCTGTATTTTTCTACAAGAAGATTGTTTATTTCATCGCCGCCGTCGATATTGGAAGATGCAAAATGGTCGGGAAAAAATCCTTGCCTTACGCATATATCAACAGTTTCCGCAACAACTGCATTAAGAATCAACGCGCCGCAAACGGTTGATGTGGGGCAGATTTTGCCTGTTAAGCCGTCAATTTCCAGACAGGCATCGCCCACACAGCCTTTGTTATCAAGCACAGTATCGGCTATTTCGCAAAGTCGTTTTCCGCTTTTATGCCTTGAATCACCCGAATATGTATGCTCAATATTTGTAAGAGCAATTACATTGAGTCCTTTCTCCTTGCAAAGCAAAGCCATATCAACAATTACTCCGTTTCTGCCGGAATTCGAGATAATTATAACGGTATCATCAGAACTCATTGAATAATCATTGAATATCCGTTCAGCCATTCCTTCTTTACGCTCTGCAAGAGTGCTTTCCGAAGCGGAAACATGAAGCATAAGCTTATCAACAAGTATGGGCTGAATATTCACAAGCCCTCCCGCGCGGTAAAAAAGCTCCTCTGCAAGCATATGGGAATGTCCCGTTCCGAAAAGATAAATGCGCTTGCCCGAAATAAGCGTCTGAGCTAAAATCCGAGCCGTTTTTTCAATAACATCTGCATCGTCGGAAACGATTTTTTCAATTATTGATGTTATATTTTCTATGTATTCAATATATTTTTTCATCACAATGCCCTCGCAAGACTTACCGCACCCACCTGGGGTGATACTTCGGGCAATTTTACATTAAGTTCGGGATAAAATCTTTTAATTTTTGCCGTAAAAGCATTTTTAAAGACCTCGTTATGCTTAAAAACTCCGCCGTAAAGCACAAGAACATCGCATTTTTTGTTTTTATCAAGCAGTATAAGCACGGTATCGGCAAAAAGCTGTGATTCTGTATGTATAATTTCCAGAGCTTCAGCATTACCCGACAATGCAAGCTCACCTACGCACTTTGCAAAGCCTGCGATAACATCCTTTGTGGTTTCGGCTGAATAAATAATATCTATTGCTTTTCTGAAATTATCTACTGCGAAAAACTCGGTTGCGGCATTGAGAATTGGTGATTCTTCTCCATTATCGCACAATTTACAGCAAAGCTTCAATGCGCGCACGGCTATTGAATAAGCAGAGCCTTCATCACCGACAATATGTCCCCATCCGCCTGCAATATGAGTATTGCCGCATTTATCGAGTGTAACAGCCATTGAACCCGTACCGCAAACTGCAACACAGGGGCATTCGGCATTGTCAACAGCATTAAGAGCGACATAGACATCGCTGTTCATTTTAATTTTTTTTGCATTTATAATTCCGCCGCACAGTTTTGCCGTAAGCTCCTCATCAGCTTCGCAGTCCAATGCGGAACAGCCTATAAAAGCGCTTTCAAACTCTGTAATCCCCAATACTGCGTCTATTTCAACAAGTATAGTTTTAAGATTAAATCTCGCCGACTCCATTCCTACGGAATAAAAGTTTATGCTTTTGCCTTCCTGCATTAAAAGGATATTGCCGTTTTCATCGGACACGGCAGCAACGGTTTTTGTACCTCCGCCGTCAATACCAAGATAATATTTCATTTTCAGCCATCCCCTTTTACGGAAGAAATGAGTTTATCCATTGATTCAAGAAGAGTCTGAGCAGTTTTCGGGCCTGTTGAATTGGTTTCTTCATAATGATTTCTGTCAAATCTGTCATTTCCCGAATTTATATAAGGCATTCTCGGATTCAGATAAAAATCGTTTTCAGGAATGATATAACCGAGCTCATCGTTACAAAGTCCCACAACAAAGGTATGCTTTGCATTACTTTGCTCTTTTAATATTTTATATTGTGCTTTTGTTGCGTTTGCCGATGTTTCAGCCGTTAAGAATTCACCGTTATAAAGCTCGGGAAACAGCTCACCGGGAATAAGGAACATACCGATTTCTGCATCACCCAGCTCAAGATAACCGACCTCTGTGAATATGTAAGCTACTGTACGTTTTTTCCCGCGGTATATATCGTTATTAAGCACGTTCAGAAGTCTTGCAAGAATAAGCACAAAGTTTGCGGCGGCTATTTTTACGGGAACGGATTTTACATTGATTAATGCCGTAAGCTCTGTTTCGTCTGCAAGCGAATTTGCAATTTCTCCAAGCATTTTGCCGAATTGCTTGGTATAGGCTTCACAGTCAATCGTATTTCTGTAAACCTTTTTTATTTCCTTTGCGGAAATCATACCGCCTATGGCGCCGTTATAAAATACAGCGTTGCAATCGGGATTGTTCTCCTCAATTTCTTTTATCATATAAGCAGGAAAATCTGCGCTGATGCTTGGAATATTACCGCCCATAAGCTCCGCGTGGGATGCAAAATTTATCATACATATATTCTTTTTGCCGTCAAAGGACTGAAAACGGATTTTTGTAAGATTTGCGTCAAACGTATCGGGTGTGCGGCAGTCGAACTGCATATCCTCGGTCTTTTTAACTGAATAATAAAGCTTGCCGTCTGCCCTGTTTTCATAAGCGGATATAATAGCTTCGGCTGTTTTCTGATGCAGGCTCTCCATAAATTCTTCATTTCTGCCGCATTTATAAATCTTTTCACCCCAAAGACCTTGTGTGTCTATTGAAGCGTGAGAATGGGTTGCACATATGTTAATTGATTTAAGATTGGGGATTTTTCCGCTTTCGATTACAATTTTTCTGATACTGTTAATGTCCCTGCGGCTGATACCTACCGCATCAACACTGCACATAACAACTCCGCCTCTGCCGGTATTATCGTCGATATACACAGCTCTTGCATAAATATCGTCAAGCACGTTCAATGCGGGATTGTTGGAGCCGTAGCCTGCAATAAAATATTTTCCGCTTGACGCATCTTCGGGTGTAAGCACGGATTTACCGAAGCCGCAGGTAAAATATTCTCCACTCTCAGCAGAAAACCTTTCATCGCCTTTAAGCATATATTTATCCGCTTTTTCGGCAGTTGTAAAATGCTTTTTCGGCATTGAAAAAATAATTGCTTTTGCTAATGCACCTATTGCACCACTTAATATTTTATCAACACTCATATTTTTACCTCCAACTGAAATATTGATTTTTTATGCAAATTTTTATATAATATACTTTATTAAGTTTGTACGGGTGATATTATGATCAGCATACGCAAATATGAAGAAAAAGATTTTGACGACGTAAGATTCGTTTGCCTTAACAGCGACGGCGGCGGAATGGGAGACGAATTATGCGAATGCATACTGCATACATTCTGCGATTATTACATTGAAAATGAGCCTGAAAACTGTTTTGTTCTTGATGACGACGGCAAAGCAGTAGGTTACATAATCTGTGCTCAGGATTACGACAAATACAAAGAAATATTTGACCATGAATACCTGCCCCTTAACGAGCATCTGGGTGAACTGTATTATAATTGGGCAAAGGATTCCACTTTATTGCAAAATAAACACAAAGCTGACTACCCTGCTCACCTGCACATTGACCTGCTCCCTGCTTATCACCGTCAGGGCTGGGGCGGTAAATTGATTAATGCTCTGGCTGAACATCTTAAATCAAAGGGTATAAAGGGTGTTATGCTCACAACGGGAACAGAAAATGTAAACGCTTGTAATTTTTATAAAAAGCACGGCTTTGAGCAAGTTGAAATATACGATACGGATATTGCTTTCGGTATAAAGCTTAGGCTGACGGAAATCAAACCCATCACGCCTGACAAACGATAATTTTCCGTCTGACTTGTTTCATCACTTGAAATACGACAGTATTCCTGCGTTCTTCAACTGCGTCAGAGCAAAAAATTCTCTGTTTGGCAGGTCGGAGAGTTTCTGCCGTTGAATTTTTCGTGCAGCAAAGCACGAATTTGCAGGAAGGCTGATGCCTTTCAAAAATGAGTGCGAAGCCGCACGGAATAAGGCAACGAGCGAAACCGTAATGTGTTCGATTTACGTCAGCCTATAACAATTATAAAGGGTTATATAAAAATATACAACCCCTAAAATGTATTGATTTGTAATTTTTGTTATGTTACTATATAGCTGTTAATTCAATCCCAAAAGGAGAAATTTATTATGAGTGATAAAATTATAAAAGTAGGCGTTGTAGGTCTCGGCAGAGGTACTGCTATTGCAAGATGTCTTAAAGGCGTTAAAAATGCAAAGCTTATTGCCTGCTGCGACCACAATCCCGCAATTCTTAAAAAAGGTTATGCAGAGCTTTCCGAAGTGCTTGAGGATAAAGACATTATTCAGTTCAGCAATTACGATGAAATGCTCAAAACAGATATTGATGCGGTTATCGTTGCAACAGAGGCTGTTTATCATGTACCCATCGTTACAAAAGCTATGGAAGCAGGCAAGCACGTTCTCAGCGAAATTCCTGCAGTTAACTCATTGGAAGAAGCAAAACAGCTCAAAGAGCTTGTAAATGCACATCCCGAGCTTACATATATGGCAGCGGAAAACTGCTGCTACTGGGCATTTGTCCAGACCTGGAAAAAGATGCACGAGGACGGACTTTTCGGTGAGATTGCCTATGCAGAGGCTGAATATCTGCACGCACTTGACCCCAATGAATTTGCACCCGATTACTATCCGGAGGGACATTGGAGAACATATCAGCCCGCAATCAGATACCTTACACACGAGCTTGGCCCGCTTCTTTATGTTATGAATGACAAATGTGTAAGCGTAACCTGTATGGAAGCTGATGTACATTACGATCCCTATACTCCCGAAAGAAAAGAAACAGGCGTTGCTCTTTTCAAAACAGCAAAGGGTGCAGTTATCAGACTGCTTGTAAGCTTCGGCGCATACACAAGCTACGACCACAATTACAGAATCTGCGGCACAAGAGGTACAATAGAAACAGACCGCAGATGTGTTGTTGACAATGCTCATTCACTTGCAAGCCTGCACAGCGTACCCGGCACATTCTCCGCAAATTCAAAAATCGATATCCCCGTAACAACTGCTTATGAAGGCGAAGATACCAGCGGACACGGCGGCGCAGACGGAAAAATGGTAAAAGACTTTATCAGATGTATTGCAGAAAACAAAAAGCCTGACCTTGATGTTGATTTTGCTATCCAGATGTCCATCCCCGGCATCCTCGCACACGAATCAGCAGTTCAGGGCGGTGTACCAATAGAAATCCCTCAGTTTTAAAATAAAAAAATGATTAATCCCTGTTTGTACCGATGTACAGGCAGGGATTTCTTATATATTAAAATTTTAATAAAAATTTAACATTATTATTGAATATTACATTTCTATATGTTAAACTATTGTTAAAATATTACATACAACAGGAGTGTGTTTAAAATGTCAAAAAGAATTATTGCTGTTGTTCTCTGCCTTGTAATGGTTTTATCATTCGGTATAATCAGCACATCCGCAGCAGAAAAAACAACTGACTGCAACGGTGAATGTGAGTATTATCCCACAATTATCGTACCCGGACTCGGTCAGTCCAGCACCTGGGTTACAGATGACGAGGGCAACTTTATTCTTGACGATGCAGGCAATAAAATAACAAGCTTCCCTGCATATCTTCAAACATGGGAGCTTATAAAAGCTGTTGCATTACCTGCAATAAAATCACTTTTCACACAGAGTGATGCAGGGCTTTCCGATGCAGCTGCACAGGCTATCCGTGTCTGTTTCGGCATAAATGCAAGCGACACAAACGGTAATCTTACAGGTAATGTTGTTACGGAAAAATATCCATACTCTGTTGCAAATGCACCCGATTTTGCACAGGAAACAGTATTTCACCACGTTCCGTTCGACAAGTACGAAACCGACCAGCCCTTTGACCATATGTACTATTTTGCATATAACTCATTCGGCAATCATCTTGAGCTTGTTGACGAGCTTTACAATTATATCCAGATGGTTAAGGAGCAGACAGGACACGACAAGGTAAATCTTGTTCCACTGAGCCAGGGCGGTACACTTGCAAGCGGTCTTATCGAATATTATCCCGATATTGCCGAACAGCTTCACAAAATTATTTTCGTAGTTCCCGCACTTGACGGTTCTACAATTATCGGTGATGTATTCAACGGCAGAATCTCATTCCTTGATAAAGAGTATCTTTATAACGGCTTCCTCGCTGAGCTTGGTCTTCTTGATGAAGGCACAGCAAGAATGATTGAAGTTCTTTTAAGAATCCTTCCCGATGAAGTTCTTATGGCATGTCTTGAAAAAGCAGTTGACACACTTGTTACCGAAGTTATGATAACAAGCACCAACATGTGGGGACTCTGCCCCTCTGAGGATTATCCTTCAGCAGCAGAAAAACATCTTTCAACACCCGAAATGGCTGAACTCAGACGCCAGACAGACATTTATTATCAGGCACAGCTCAACCACAAAGAGAACATTCTCGGTCTTGTTGAAGACGGTGTTCAGGTATTCTGTTTCTGCGAATACAACACACGTATGATAAACGTCGGCACATCCTGGAACACAGAAAACGCTGACTTTATTATCCAGACAGATTCCACATCAATGGGCGCATATTTTGCAAATGTTGGCGAAACTCTCCCCGCTGATTATGTTCAGAAGAACACATACTGCACAGACCCCACACACAATCACATTTCACCTGACAATGTTGTTGATGCATCTGCAGGTCTTCTGCCCGAAACAACATTCTACTTTGACGGTCAGAAGCATGAGCTGACTGCAACTAATGACCTTATCTTAAAGCTTGCACTCAAACTCATTGAATGTGATGATGTTACAGATGTTCATTCTTCACCCGCTTTCCCCCAGTACAACATCGGCAGAGATCCCGCAAACCTTATTGCTCTTGTTGAAAAAGCAGAAGATGTTGACACATCAAAGCTCTCCGCAGCAGATGCAAAAGAGCTGAATGATGCTGTTGCTGAGGCAAAAGCAATTATCGGCAATACTGTAGGCGTTAAGGGTGAAATTGAGGCTTCCGAAGCAAGACTTACTTCCTGCCTTGTAAAAGCAGGCGCACTCGAAAAAGAAGCAGAAAAAGCAACATCAGATTTGTTCAAGAATATCAGCCTTTGGCTCTATGAAAAATTCGGCACAGACGGTTTTTCTGAAATCTTTAAAAACGGATTTAAAAAGTCTTAATTAAAATGGAAACCGATAAAATAAAAGTTATTTTTCTTGATTTTGACGGCGTTCTTAACAGCGAAAAATTTGTCCGTTCCTGCGAATATTACGGTGTAATGCTTGATCCGTCGCGTATGATTCTGTTAAAACAGATAATAGATGCAACAGATGCAAAAATTGTGCTTTCAACATCATGGCGTATGCATTGGGACAAAGATGAACGTCTGTGCAACAATGTAGGACTTGATATTAACAGAATTTTCGGCGAATACCAATTAAAAATATTTGACAAAACACCAAAGTTGTATGACCGTGTAACGGAAATCAAAGTATGGCTTGAAAATCATCCACAGACCCAGGCTTTTGCCGTTCTTGACGATGCATTTTTAAACGCAGATTTTTTGAATGAACATTTTGTAAGAACATCAAATCTCAGAAACGGTCTTGACGAAGACGATGTAAAAAAAGCAATAAATATTTTAAACGGAGAGATAAATGACACATAATGATTTTTTAAGTGTATTATGCAAAGATGTTAAAATTACAGTTAACAAAAAAGAAATTGAACTTAACATTGAGAATTTTTTCGGTAACAGTGATTTAAAACTGACAATTTTTGCTGTTAATGACTTATACTATGTACATGACAACATGAGTGCTGTTTCTGCCCTTAAAAAGAATGCAGGAGAAAAATTCAACGAGATTTTTGAAAAGGTTAAAATTCTATTCAAAATTGAACAATCACCTGTTTTCGGGCAACTGAAAAGTTTGATGATCTACCTTCAATTACTTGTTTTTATCGCCAATTCAGACCTTATATATAAAAACATACTGCATAATGACCACCACTATTGGACTGACACAAATGCAGTTGATATGACAAATACACAGGATGTGAATTTGCAAATTGTTACAGAAACGCTGAACAAGTGTTGCGATACAATGTATATTGAAAACCAAGGATTAATTATCAAACCAAATATGTTATATCCGCTTAACAGTACTTACGGAGCCTGGTTGATGAATAATCTCACAGAAAACAGCGTACAGATAAGTGATAATGTCAAAAACAGATTCCACGAGGGTGCGATTTTGGAAAATTTTTATTGGGGCAATAACGATATAGAGAATTACACTGATTTCATATCTCCGATTCTCAACAGATTTGGCGGAGAGCTTGTGAATAAAGAAATAATCCTTACAGCCCAAATAAATGACGGTGATTTTGCACCGTCGGTGTTCAAATTTTTCAATCTTGCAGTTCTGCTTTCACAATTAGGACTGTTTATAAAACTACCGACGCAGAATTGATTTTTTTTACCGGACAGAAATATATCTGTTCGGTTTTTTATTTTTT
The DNA here is from genome assembly GCA_045535305.1 of Acutalibacteraceae bacterium. GTDB lineage: Bacteria > Bacillota > Clostridia > Oscillospirales > Acutalibacteraceae > UBA1081. The sequence goes on along the minus strand of JAZSLJ010000031.1, from coordinate 20,287 downwards.
AACAATATTAAAAATGAGGGAATTTTATGATAAAAAGCCATATTGAATTCAAAAACGAAAGACCGTTTATCTGCATTAACGGCAAACTGCACGCTCCCCTTGCATACACTACGTATTTTGAAGAATGCGGAGAGTTTGATGATTTTATCAAAAACAATTACAGGATGTTTTTTATAAACGTTTCATTCACAGATTCAGCTATAAACAACGTTACGGGATTTTCACCTTTCAGAACAGGTGTTTTTGAAAAGGATGAACCCGATTACAGTGAATTTGATGGAGTTGTACACAAGATTTTATCCGAATGTCCCGATGCTTTGGTTTTTCCGCGAATCAACGTTGCTATGCCTCGCAAATGGATTAAAAGCAACACATCGGAGTGTGTTGCTACGCCAACGGGAATGAGAGAATCCCTTTGTTCGGACAAGTATCTTAATGACGGTGCAGAGCTTCTGAAACAGCTTGTTTCGTATATCCGTTCTGCCGATTATAAGGACTCGGTTGCAGGATACCAGATTTGCGGCGGAACTACTCAGGAATGGATGCATCACGATCTGGCAGGCTCATATTCCGAAATGAGCTTTGAGAAATTCCGTATATGGATGAAAGAAAAATACAATGTAAACAATGTTCCGAAAATATCAAAGGACGATTTATTCAAGGCAGGTTTTAACGAAACAGTCTGCCGCTACGGAGAATTCTGCTGTGAATCGGCAGCCCATGCCGCAGAGCATTTTTGCAAGGTATTGAAAGATTACATCAACAACGAGCAGGTTGCAGGTGTTTTCTACGGCTACAATGCGTTTGTAAATGACAGCCTTTCGGGACTTCTCGGTTTAAGGCATATTATTGATTCACCGTATATTGATTTCTTTTCATCCCCCTGCTGCTATGACGGGAACAGAAAGCTCGGAATTGACTGGGGCGATATGCTCCCGACTCAATCCGTAAAAACACACAAAAAGCTTTATTTTGTTGAATGTGATATAAGAACGCATCTTACACGCAGAATGCAGGCTTCTCGCCCGAATGAATATCCCGATGAAATTTTACCTCTAACCGACGGCAACGGCAACAAAACTGTCTGGTGCGGGCCTGAAACAAAAGAGCTTTCAATTTCTGCTTTACGTAAAGCATTTGCACATCAGCTCACAAAAGGCTCGGGCATATGGTGGTTTGATATGTGGGGCGGATGGTATCACGATGAAGAAATTATGTCCGAAATGAAAAATATGAAAGATATTGCAGATTCTTCCGCACAGAAAAATGCTGAGCTTTATCCCACAGCACAGACAGTTGTTTTTATTGATGAAAAAGCATATTTCAACAATCCGAGATGCAGTGATTTTTGCCATTGTGTAAACAGAACAAGGGTTGCTATGGGCAATACGGGCATTCCCTTTGATTTATGTATGACAGAAGATGCAAAAAAAGTGCTTCATAAATACAAAACGGCAGTTTTCACCGCACCGTTGCCCTCTGAAAGCGGCAAAAAAGCCGTTGAATTGTGTAAAAAGATGAACATTCCGTACATTCAGTCCGATACAGAAAAATCGTGGTTTACAACCGATGAACTTCGTGATTTTCTTATTTCAACAGGTGTACATTGTTATAATTCAGACGGAAATGTTGTATATTGCGGCGACGGATATTTGGGTATTCATTCAGTTGACGAGGGTAAAATAAATGTCACACTCCCGAAAAAATATAAAGTCAGACAAATTCTCGGTACAGGCTTTGCAGAATGTGAAACAGAATCAATATCACTTGATATGCAAAAATATGATACTGTTTTGTTTGAGCTGAATATGATAAAACCACCGGTTTAACCGGTGGTTTTGATTTTATTTCTGTTTCCGTTTTAGCCACGCAATCATAATTTATATAAGTGTTCTCTCAATAACGTTATCCTGAAGCTCCTCTTCAAGATTTACAAAATAGTCGCTGTAACCGCCGACTCTGACAATAAGATTACGGTGATTTTCGGGATGTATTTTAGCATCAAGTAAATCTTCGGGAGAAACCACGGTAACGGTGTATTGCTGTCCGCCGCCTGCAAAATATGCCTTTGCAAGTGCAATGAAAGAAGCTTTACCTTTTTCACTACTGAACAGATTCTTTTCAAACTTATTCTGGAATACAAATCCGCTGCAGGCATCGGTATGATTAAACTTAAGAACGGATTTGATTTGGGCTGTTGGCCCGTTTGTATCACGGCCCGGTGTTGCGGCAATACTGTCTGCGAGGAGAGGCTCTCCTTTCAGTTTTCCGTTGGGAAGAGCCGCTGTCTGCAATCCGTAATCGGCGGCACGGTTGAATGTACTGCATCCGCCTGTGAATACTCCGCCTCGGTATGTATTATTGCGTTTGAGAACGGTGAAGAAGCGGTTAAGTATACGTGCTGTTATGCTGTCAACAGCTTCAATATCATTGCCGAACTTTTCACAATTTTTAAAATCGTGCCACAGCTGCTCGTATCCCTCAAAATTTGCATTGAGTGCATCAACAAGCTCCGACATTGTGTATTTCTTTTCATCGTAAACAAGCTTCTTAACAGCGTAAAGACTGTCGCCTGTGTCGGCAATACCCTCAGCTAAAATCTGCCCGTGATTATAAAGCGGACCGCCGTTTCTGTAATCGCGGCCTTTTTCAAGGCAACCTTCTATAAGGCAGGAACGCAACGGATGAGGTTCAAAAACACCGCGAAGATGCTGATATACATTTGCGCTGTTGCAGAAATTGTAGGTTACATATTCAAGCTGCTCTATAAATGCACGTTCAAATCTTTCGTATGCAGTAAAGGTTTCGGGCGCACCCGTTTCTACAGAAACCCTTTCTCCTGTCATAGCGTCTGTACCGTTATGAAGCGCAAATTCAAGGCATTTTGTAAAAACAACCTCACCGTCTTCAAGTCCCATATGGCTTTTACCGAGAATATCTATCTGGTTACAGCCGTTCATACAGTAATCGTGGCTGTCTTCGGGCGGTATGCCGATTTTTTCCAGAGCAACGCAAACCACATCATCATTATACAATGCAGGAAGTCCCGTTCCTGCCCCTAGGGTATCTGCAATATCATTCCAGAGCTTATCGGGTGTGTTTCTGTGAACTCGGCAGGTAAGATTTGGCGTATTGTAGCCTTTTTTTCTCACCATTGCAAGTATATCGTATGTAAGCTCGTTAGTTTCATCATTCCAATTCTCATCACTTCCGGAAATACAAAGATTCCATGAACGGTGGTCATAAAAGTAGTCCCACAGTCTGTCAAGAAGATCGGTTATTTCTTCTTTATTCTCGGTTTTTGAATAAGCGGGATACATATATTGGTCAAATCTGCCGGGTGAATCACTACCGTCAAGAGCAAAAATGAGCATAAAAGAGCATATAGCCGATGTAAAATCATAAGCAGGCTTTTTCGGTACTGCTTCAAATGCTTTTGCCATACTCAGAAGAAATGCCTTATCATCGGCATTATCGCATTTTTCAGCACTTTCAAGAGCAAATTGACGGTATCTTTCGCCAATAATATCTATGGCATCAAGAGCATAAGAACAGGAACGGTAAAACCAGTCCTCATCGGGATGCTTATCACGGTTCTCAGCGATTATCGTACGTATATAGTCTGTGCCGTAATTGACTATTCTTCCGTAATCGGGATTGGAATGTCCGCCCCAACCGCCGCCCCAACCTGCACCTGAACGGTTGAGCGTTTCTGCGGATTCGGAATAAAGTCTTGTTGCCTTAGCTTTAAATAAATTCAATTCATTTATGTAGCGGCACAATGCTTCTTTGTGTTCGGGAAATTCATCGGCAAGCTTCATTATATTTTCATTATCAAACCAAAGCCCCTCAGACGGAGAGTAACCCGAGCTGCCGTATTTTGTTTCAAATGCTGTTTCGGGAAGCAACTGACGTGAAAATTTTATGTCAATATTCTTTGCGGCATAAAGCAGGGCAAGTCCTACCCTCTCACCGTGTTCAAGGGTTTCATCAAAAAAATATCCGTAAAGGAAAGGGTCAATCTTAAACAAATCAGTCATAAACAAACCTCTTTTATTTTGATACTCTCACGTCTGTACCGTGAAAAGCGAACAGCGAACACCAACGTGATATTTCCGCCTCGCTCGCATTATCGTGAACATAAGGTGAATTTACACCTATCTTATCCGATTTGCCCGTACCGAGAGAATGATAGGGCATAATCTCCGCATATCTGTATCTGCATTTATTTTCATTAAGAAATGCCGCAAGCAGAGCAATATCCCCGTCGCTGTCGTTACAATCGGGTATCAAGGGCAATCTGATAATTATATCTGCCCCAATATCCATAAGAAACTCAAGATTTGAAATAATATGAGTATTATCTGCCCCCGTAAGCTTGCGGTGAAGCTCAGCGTCAATGCATTTGATGTCGTAAAGAAATGTTGTACCGAGAGCCGCCGCTTTTTCGTAGAATTCGCGAGAACCGATGCCGCAGGTTTCTATTGCAAAAGAAACACCCGCATCTTTTGATAATCTTAGAAGCTCTAATGTAAAATCAGCCTGATATGAGGGTTCACCGCCTGTAACGGTAATACCGCCCGCTGATGTGTCATAAAATATCTTGTCTTTCATGACTTCACGCATGACTTCGGCGGCTGTCATATCCTTACCGATGATTTCATTGGCATCGTTAAGGCAAATTCCCACACATTTACCGCAATTTATACATTTTTCGCGTTCAATTTTAATACCGTCATACTCTATTGAGCGTAATGAACATACAGCAAGACACTTGCCGCATAATGAACATTTATTTTTATCAAAGGACAGACTTGGTTTTTTCTCAAGACTTTCGGGATTGTGGCACCAGATACATCTGAGCGGACAACCCTTTAAAAACACGCAGGTACGTATGCCGTCGCCGTCGTGCAAACAAAATTTCTGAATATTAAATACCGTTCCCATATTACTTTTCACTCACCAACTTTACGGTTTAATTATATCATCCGTATAAAGCAAAAAGCAACATTTTTTTAATACAGTAAGGTTACATATAAAAAAAGCTCAGGGTAAACCTGAGCTTTTTTTACTGATTATTCGGGCTTTGCAAATTTATGAGGAACATTCTGTTTTACAGCTGCAAGAAGATCATTCACACCGATAACCTCAACGTTATCACCCAACTGACTGATAAAATACTGCACATCGTCCGGACCTACTGTCCAAGGATGAATATTAATTACAGTATAGCCGTTAATTGATGTTAAATCGGCTTTCTTTGAATTTATTATATCTGCCTGTTCTTTAAGCCATTCGTTTGTTACCTCATCTGCATTTCCGCTCGGATGCCATAGACTGAAGCCTACAGTTACAAACGGTTTATCATCTGAGAAGAAAACTTTTCCTTTGCCTGCAGAATATCTGTCAGGGTCAAGCTGAATAATACCGCCCTCAATATTATCATATCTTGAAAAATACGAAAGACGTTCTTCAAAGCTCTTATCAAAAAACAATCCGTTGACCTCATCAAGGAAGGTTATAATGTTAAGTCCCGATTCAAGCATAACCGAAGCGGTATAATCCGAAAAGGCTTCAAGCTCAGCCGAATTCATTTTTGAAATTCTTGCATATCCGCCGCCCGACGGCCCTGAGATAAACGGTACGTTCTCTGCAGCAGAGAGTGTTCGTTTTATATCAACGGTACTAATCTTGCTTGCAACAGGAGAGAATGTCCAGCTGACGGGCACATCGGAATTATAGCTTTGCCATGTATGGTATTCACTATAACCGTTCTGAATCCACTGCAGATTGTCCCCGTCGCTGTAAACCAATGAAACATAATGCTTATTTTCATCAAGAGTAATCTTAGCAGGAAAATCAGTATCAAATACAGCGTTATCATTTTCAAAAGAGGAAAGGATACTCAGATTATATGAATGGTCAGAGGGGATAACCGAGTGTCCGTAACGGGAAATAGATTCAGTAAACTTTACTTCATACTGACACCAACCAAAAATAACGGATGCCGGCTCAAGCTCTTTCATAACCTTATTACGGAAAATTTTGCCTATATTATCATTGTCATCAACATACATCACAAAAATGCTCTGCTGAATTGCAAAATCTCTCATTCCGCAAGCATAGTAATAAAGATGAACAAGTGAATCGTTACGGAATGAATCTTTATGTTCATTATAGAAATTTTTAAGATATGTCAGATTTATGTTATCTTCGCTTATATCCGCGCGCTTTTCAAGACCGAGAGCAATAACAGCTTCTTCCGATTCAGCAGTTACAGGCAGCCAACCGTTGATTGTTGCAAGGTTTGTGGCGGTGTTCAGCTGACCGTGGTCTTCCACAGTTTTAAAAAGAATATATCCGCCGTCTGTAATATATGACGAGAATTTTTTAATTACAGAATTGAAATTCCAAGGATTGCCGTCTTCATCTGCATATGAAATTGTGTAGCCTGCCTTTGCCATTTCATCCAAGGCGTAACGGTTTGATTCACTGCCGTAATCCAAAAAAATTGCAGGCTTAACTCTTGCAACAAGTCCCTGTAACGAAATAATTGTATGCCTCTGCGGCATGCTCAGCTCGCTGATTTTAACAACGGTTATTTCATCACTTAATTCAGTCTTATCAAAAATATCCTGCATTTCAACAAGCTGTTCTTCACTTTTAGGGTCGGGTGCTTCTTTCAGAAATGGTACGTTTACTGCAATTATAATAACAGCAACAATCGCTATAACCGCAACAGAAAGACATATTATTATTTTTTTCATACTGACATCTCCGTTTCTTCAGTTCTTATTACCATTATAAACATAAACCAATCGCGTGTCAATGATAATATACAATCACAAGAAACTGTCTGTTATTCTTATGCAGTTATTTATCCGTAAACATATTTATTCAATTTGTTTCAAGTTTCTATTTACTTTTTTTCACTGTTTGATATAATAAAAACAGGTGATTGATTTACCTTACAGATTTTATTGCCACAGGAGGAAATAAATATGGCAAAATTGAGAATTGCACTTATCGGCAACGGCGGTATCTGCCGTGGTAGCCACATACCCAACTATTGTGAAGATGACAGAGTAGAAATTGTCGCTTTCTGTGATATTATTGAAGAAAGAGCTGTTGCACTCAGGGATAAATACTATCCGAATGCGGCAGTATATACAGACTATAAAGAGCTTCTTAAAGATGAGAGCATTGATGCCGTTGACATCTGCACACCAAACTATCTTCATTCCATAATTGCGGTTGATGCATTCAAAGCAGGCAAGCACGTATTGTGCGAAAAGCCCGATGCCGTTGACGTAACAGAGGTTCTTAAAATGAAAAATGCCGCTGATGAGGCAGGCAAGGTGCTTATGGTTATCAGAAACAACCGTTTTGCAACAGCATCACAGTATGCAAAGAAATTTATCGAAGCCGGAAGAATGGGTGAAATCTATTGCGGACGTTGCGGTTGGCAGAGGCGCAGAGGTATCCCCGGCAAAGGCGGCTGGTTCACAACAAAGGCTCAGTCCGGCGGCGGTCCCCTTATTGACCTTGGCGTTCATATGATAGACCTTGCAGTGTGGCTTATGGGCAACCCCACCCCCGTTGCGGTAAGCGCAAATACTTACACTAAATTCGCAGACAACAACACAAGTGATTCCGAAAATTCAAAATTCGGCGATGCAAAATCTCAGGGCACATTTGACGTTGAAGACCTTGCAATGGGTATGATCCGCTTTGACAACGGTGCCGTTCTTCAGATAGAATTCAGCTGGGCATCAAACATCAAAGCCGAAACCCGTTATGTTGAGCTCCGCGGAACAAAAGCAGGTCTCAAATGGGAAGAAAACGAGGTTGAATTCTTTACTGAGGAAGACGGTCAACTTCTTGATATTGTCCCCAAAGGCAAAATGAATACAAACGGACACAAGTACAACATCAAAAACTTTATCGACGTTCTTACCGAGGGCGCAGAACCCGTTTTCAAGCCTTCTCAGGGCGTGGATATGATAAAAATTCTGTGTGCAATATATGAGTCAGCAGAAAAAGGCAAAGAAGTTCTTCTTTAATTGAAGGTTTATCTGCAAAAGGAGATTTTTGTATGACAAAAGCACAGGCAAGACAGAAAGCAAAAGAAATCGTAGCAAAAATGACGGTTGAGGAAAAAATTTCTCAGCTTATATATACTGCACCCGCAATCGAAAGACTCGGCATTGACGAATATAACTGGTGGAACGAAGGTTCACACGGCGTTGCAAGATCAGGTACTGCAACCGTGTTCCCTCACGCGATTGCAATGGCAGCAACCTTTGATCCCGAGCTTATAGGCGAGGTTGCAGATGCAATTTCAACAGAGGGACGTGCAAAGTATAACAAACATGTAAAATACGGCGACCACGATATTTTCAAGGGGCTTACCTTCTGGGCGCCCAATATCAATATTTTCCGCGATCCCCGTTGGGGCAGAGGACAGGAAACTTTCGGCGAAGACCCATTTCTCACCGCTCAGCTCGGTGTTTCATTCGTCAACGGCATTCAGGGTAAGGGCGAATTTCTCAAGGCAAGTGCTTGCTCAAAGCATTATGCGGTGCACTCAGGTCCCGAAAAGAACAGATATGGCTTCAATGCTATAACTGATATGCACGACCTGTGGGAAACCTATCTTCCTGCTTTTGAAAAGACCGTAAAAGCAGGTGTTTCAGGCGTTATGGGTGCGTACAACAGAACAAATGATGAACCTTGTTCTGCTCATTCGTATCTTCTTGTTGATGTTCTTCGCAAGAAGTGGAATTTTGACGGTTATATTGTTTCTGATTGCGACGCAGTCGGAGATATTTATAAATTCCATAAATATGTTGAAACATTAACTGAGGCGGCTGCTGTTTCGCTTAAGAATACCTGCGACCTCAACTGCGGAAAAACCTACGAGTTACTAATTGATGCATATGAGATGGACCTTATAACAGAGGATGAAATTACTGCAGCGGCAGAAAATCTTTTCACAATCCGCTATCTTCTCGGTGAATTTGAAGAGGTAAGACCTTATTCGGATATCGGTCTTGATAAGCTCGACAGCAAGGAGCACAAGGCTCTCAACCTCAGAACTGCAGAACAGTGCATCACACTACTTGACAATAAGGATAATTTCCTTCCTCTTGATAAGAATACCGATAAGAAAATTGCAGTTATCGGGCCCAACTCACTCTCTGTTACCGCTCTTGAAGGCAACTACAACGGATATGCCTCAGAATATGTTACCGTTGCCGACGGTATCCGCAGAATTTTCAGAAATGCCCAAATATCAGTTGAAAAGGGCTGTAACTACTGCTTGGAACATCTCAACTACTGCGGCGGCTTCGGGAATATGATAAGTGATGGTATCGCAATCGCTGCCGAAGCAGATATAACAATCCTTGCACTCGGTCTTGACTGTTCAATCGAGGGTGAGGACACAGGCTTTGACAATGATTACACAATCAGCGGCGATAAGCGCTCGCTCTATCTTCCCGCAACCCAGCAGAAGCTTGCAGAGGCAGTATGCGATGTTTGCGAAAATGTTATTGTTGTACTTCTTTGCGGCAGCTCTATTGATGTTGGCGAAAAGGTCAGAAATCACGCAAAGGCAGTTATTCACGCTTGGTATCCCGGCTCCCTCGGCGGACTTGCTCTTGCAGAGATTCTTGCAGGCGAATCAAATCCATCGGCAAAGCTTCCCGTTACAATCTACAGAGGCGACCACAATCTTCCCGATTTCGAGGATTACAACATGAAGGGCAGAACCTACAGATACATTGATGGTGATGCGCTATATCCCTTCGGTTTCGGCCTTTCATACACAAAATACGCTTATAAAAACGCAAAGCTTGTTGCCGCAGACGACGAAAAGATAACCGTCTGCGCAGAGGTTGAAAATATCGGCGGATTTAAAGGCAAGGAAATTGTTCAGGTTTACGCTTCTTATACCGACAGCCGTGTTGCAACTCCTCATTGGCAGCTTTGCTCGGTAAAACCCGTTGTGCTTGAAGCAGGCAAAAAAGCAGAGGTTACTCTTGATATTGACCGCTACTGGGTAAAGGCTGTTACCATAGATGGCGAAAGAGTTGACCCCGACGGAAAGATTACACTTTATATCGGCGGCCATCAGCCCGACAGCGTGAGTGATAAGCTTCTCGGTTATCCGTGCCTTAAGATAGAACTTTAAAAAATAACTTAAAAGCTCCGACCACGATGGCGGAGCTTTCGTATGCAAAAAAAAGACCGTCAAAGCATTAAGCTTTAACGTTTTTTTGTCTGAGTGGCGAGACTTGCTCAGCCTTGCTTCGCAAGTTATCTTATTGTATGTCCCTTTCGGCTCCGCCAAGGCGAACCGCCGAAAGATGGACTATGAGTTCAAGTCCCGCTAATTAAATTTTAAATAAAAAAGACCGTCAAAGCATTAAAGCTTTAACGGTTTTTTTGGTACGGATGTTCATAACACAAGTAGTTCTCCGGCAATACATATTCTATGTTTCGTACTCTAATATATTTCCTCAGATACGGAGGAATACATAATGTCAAATATTATTGAAGATTTCTACTATGGTAACATTGAGCCACAGGAAGTCAATTCAGAACTAACACCTAAACTCAAGAAAAAACTGAGTAACCTCGCCGAAAAAGAAGAACAGCTTTCTGCAAGACTTACCAGTGAAGAAAATGAACTGTTTCAAAATTATGTCAGTACTTATATTGAATTTTCAACGACGAGCAATGCTGACAGCTTTATATCTGGCTTCAGACTTGGAGCTAAATTTACATACGATACTTTTATTACAAAATAAGCTCACACATTCGACTAACATCTTGTTAAACAATAGAATAAATGTATCAAATATAATGAGGATATTTTTATGCAGCCATTTGATGAAACTAATTTACCGGATTACGGAATAAGTTTTCAAAGTAACAACAGAAGCCATTAACCGATAAGCATGATGTATCAATCTGCATTACCATTTACATTAAATTATAGCAATTGAAAAATGACATCGGAAACTACTACTTTATTATACGAGGATGTTATAAATTCAGGCATTGAAAAGCATATATAACTATGTTATACTGTAAAAAAGGATTTTTATAAAAAATGCGGGTGACAAATAAATGATAAACAAGGAAAAGATTTATGAGTTCTTGAGAGAACTCAAAGCAATAGCAGAGGAATATGAACTCGACGATTCAATAAAAACCACATTGGACTGTATTTTCAACCAAGTCAGCACTTACAGAGCCAAAATTACTCTTGTCGGAAGATTCAGCTCGGGAAAAAGCAGCTTGATGAATTCCGCGATGTCAAAAAAAATTATTCTGCCGGAAGATCAATTACCGCAGACTGCACTTGCCACCGAATTATATTACAGCAAAGATGAATATGCGGAATTTTTTGCAGCAGACGGCAGTTCTGAAAAATACAGTTTTGACGAAGCTGCAGATATGCTCGCAGAAAAGGCGGACAATTTTGAATATTGTAAATATTATATAAATTCAGACTATTTAAAAGAAAATCCCGAAATAATATTTGTGGACATGCCGGGGTTTGACTCTTCCGTCGAAAGGCATAATAAAGCAATACAGCAATATATCGGAAAAGCAGATGCTTACATTCTCGTTGTAGATTGCGAGGACGGAAATGTTTCCGGACCGACAATCGAATTCCTTAATGAAATAAAAAAATACCGTTCAAATATTGCAGTTGCAGTTACAAAGTGCGACAAGAAAACTGTGTCGGATGTCAATAAAATCAAAAGCAACATCGAAAACACAATGTCCTATATTTTCGGTGAAAAAATAACAGTCGTAACAACTCATGCGGAATTCGGAGTGTCCGCAGAAGCAATGAATGAAGCAGTTTCGGGCATTGATATTCAGAAGATATTTGATGAAAAATTCTATGCTGAGCTCACACATCCGATGAATGTTATAACGGCTACAATCAATACAATCAAAGACAATCTGTATCTTAGCACTACAGATATCGACAAACAGATTGTTGAATCGGAAAGAGAACTGCAGAATATAAAAAACGAGTTTGAGAAAAGCAAAAAAGACTTGTCGAGATCAATTGAAGAATCCGTTGAAGACATTGCCGACGCTGTAAAAAGATCACTCGAAAATAATATCGATTCTCTTGTAAAGCATGCAGTTTCCGAAAATGCACTCAAAGAACAAATCAACAATATTGCGAGACCGATACTTATCGAAAGAATCTCAGATTCATTTGAGTTAAATATTTCACGCGTAATCAGCAATCTTAACATCATAATCAATGATGTGACTGATGGTGATGAAATTGCACGGAAAGTTCAGGACGGATACGACAAATTCCGTGAATCCATAAAACAACAACAGGATAATATGACTCATGCCGGATTCCCTGATGATATTGTCCTTGCTGACAACCTTCCTGTAACTTCTGACGGCACAAATGACGGCAGCACTCGGAATGCGGTACAGAGCATGCTTGGAATCCTCTCTATTGCAACAGATTTTGTTCACCCTGCAATAGAGCTTGCGATTGTTTGTCTTCCTACTGTCATAAATTTTGTTCAGAAAGCTATAAACAAAAGTAAACTCAGAGATCAGATACTCTATGAGGTGATACCGCAGATAAAGAGATCTCTTATCGTCAATATAAAACAACTTTTTGCCGACAAGCAGAATGAGTTGCTGGAAGACATCGAAATGCAGTATTCTGAAACGATTGCCGCAAAGAAAGAAGCGCTGGAAAAACTTAAAAACAGCAGTGAAGCGAAAAAAAAGGCATACGATGAAAAAATCGATGTATTGAATGAAACATTGAAAAAAATCGACAGTTTAAAGAAGGTATAACTATGTCAAACGAAGGTATGGAACTTTTCAGTCTCACTGATAAAATATGGTCTGTTGTTGAATCAGGAAAAGGACTTATAGAAACAGAAAGTATAAATGAGTTCAAAAGCAGTATCGACAGTTACAAGGAACATGTTGAGGAGATAAAAAAAACAAACAGGGTTCTGCGAATCGGAATTGTTGGTGAAATGAAAGCAGGAAAATCCTCATTTCTCAATGCGTTGCTTTTTGACGGTCAGAATTTTTTACCAAAAGCTGCAACTCCTATGACGGCAGCACTGACCATCCTCGGATACAGCGAAAAACCATACGCAAAAATCGTTTTTTATTCAAAAGCAGAGTGGCAGAATATCTGTGACATAGCAAAAGAGTTTGACGATGCCGTTCATGAAGAATATATAAAACAGACGGAGCAGTACAACAAACTGCTTACAGCATCCAATTTCAATGGTCACGGAAGTCTGGCTTTACCCCGACCGGATAAAGCAAAAATAGCCGAGAGTATAGCGATTTCACAAGATAAACGAAATTGTAAAGAACTTACGGAAATGGCAAAAAAGATCGATATTAATATTTACGATATTCTCGGAACATCGCCTGTAATTGAAGGTGATGTTATGAATAAAATTCATGATTATATCGGTTCAGACGGAAAATATACGGTGCTGGTAAAATATGTTGAGATATATGTTGACAATGAAAAACTCCGTAATTTTGAAATAATTGACACTCCCGGACTCAATGACCCAATCGGTTCAAGAAGCGATAAAACAAAGCATTTTATCGAGAAGTGTGATGTTGTATTTTTCCTCAGTTACACAGGTCAGTTTCTGACTGAAAATGATATTTCACTTCTCAAAAAAACTTTACCTGAGAATGCAGTTAACAACGTGGTTGTTATTGCAAGCAAATTCGATTCGGGAATAATGGATAATATAAGAGGCAAAAAAACCTTCCGTGAAGCATGCGCCACCTGTCGCAGCAATATTGAAAAACAATGCATCAAGTACGGCTATAACCGAGAAATACACAAAAACCTATATTTCACATCTTCAATTATGTATCAGGCGGGAATTTGTCGTCGTGACGGAAAACCTTTTCCTGAAGATATAAGTCAAATTTTGAATAATCTGCATAAATTCAAAGATTTTAACGATAACAAAGATTTTCTTTTCGGTCTCGCAGGGATTGACAAAATAAGAAATGAAGTGTTCGGTGATCTGAACAAAGAAAAGGATGCCATCATAAGCAACAAAATTCAGAATTCAACCGAAGCTTTTATCGAAAAACTTGTCGGGATTATGAAAAATATAAATGACGTGGTCACAAATAACAAACAGGCTGTAGAAACAAGTGACCGCAGCGTTCTTGAACACAAACTTTCGGAAATTAGAAACTGCATAGAGTCTGTCCGTACGGAAGTACGCGGAATTTTTGCAACCGCTGTCTCTGATGTAGAAGAAAACATCGATAATATTTTCCATAACATTGCTGCTGAAATTGATAATCATACAACGCTTGAACTGGGCTCAAAACAAGAAATAATAACGAATACACGGCATTCAGGATTATTCGGTTGGGTCATGACTGACATAACGGAAAGTATAGAACATAAAACAGTCAGCATTGATAATGTTTTTACAAATTTGCGTCAGTATAAGGACGGATGTCTCAGAATTATTTCAGATAATTTCAAGTATTTGTTTGACAGAGACGCAGTCAGTCAAAATATAAAAAATGTCGCCAAAAATTGTTTCGACCTGAGTGACAGAAGTTTTAATAAAAATGATATTCTTATTCCTGTTGAAAACGCTTTGAGAAGGCTGACAATTCCGAAGTTTGATAATATAGATGAAGTTTTTATAAATGTTCTGGAACTTTTGAAACAGGAAATACGTGATAAAAGCATAACAAACTATAAAAGTGATATTGTACAGGATGAAAACATATCAACACTCCTTAGGATTCAGCAAGAATATCTGGTAAAATTCAACAAATACATAAAAAATGAAATCGAGAAAAAAAGCAACACAATAATTGACGATCTTAACAACTGTTCTGTACATTTTATCGATGACATCCTTGAGAAAGTTCAAAAAAACACTGCTGTTATCGAGGAACTGCTAAAGAACAAAGAAGAGTCATTGGAAAAGCTTGAAACTTACCGCAAGGGGATAGAGGAGTCGTGTCAGAAACTGAACGCTCTTCGCAATAACTAATATGCAAAATAATGATTTTTTTGACTTTGATGAATGGTTTGACAGTGAAGAAACTGTCATCGTCGGCAACAGATATATTGAAGATACTACCGAAAGTCTGAATCTTATTGCAAAACTTCTCAAATTTCAGAAAAATGAAAAATTTGAAGACATTCTGGAACTGAGAAAATATGTCGGCTACCGACTTATAAGAATTTGCGAAAAGGCTGAACTGGATGATTTTTATGAGATCAGAAAAAAACTTGAAGCACTATGCGAAAAAGTTTTTCAGCAAAGAAGATTGAAACTGCTTGAAGATAAAGCAGTTGTGGCAATCGGAGGAAAGTTCAGCTCCGGCAAATCAAGTTTCATTAACTCTCTGCTTGCTGAAATTCTTTTACCTGAGAATACGGTTGCAACAACTTCTGTGCCGACATATCTTGTTCACGATGAAAAAACCCAGTTTTCTGCTTTGGGAAAATTTGACAACGAAATAGAGCTCAATGAAGATGAAATAAAAGCAATGACTCATGAGTTTTATGAAAAATATAAACTCGATTTTAGCAATATTATCACTGATCTGTTTGTATCTTGTCCTGCTTTTAATTATAATAATATTGCCATCGTAGATACACCCGGTTATTCAAAAACTGAAAACAGCGAAACGGCAGAATTGTCAGATTATGAAAAAGCAATGAAAGAATTAAAAAGTGCTGATTTCGTAATATGGGTAATCGATATTGAAAACGGTTGTATCAGTGCAACGGATATAGAATTCCTTTTGTCTGTTGCTTCTGACGAGCCTGTGCTTATTGTTTTCAATAAATGTGATAAAAAACCGAAAAGTGATGTCAT
The DNA here is from genome assembly GCA_045535305.1 of Acutalibacteraceae bacterium. Lineage (GTDB taxonomy): Bacteria > Bacillota > Clostridia > Oscillospirales > Acutalibacteraceae > UBA1081. Next base: position 4,373 of record JAZSLJ010000031.1, on the reverse strand, counting down.
GGATGTTATTGATATCACGAAAAAAATTCTTACGAAATATGAACTTAAAGTGTTTGATGTTGTTCCTTATTCTGCCGCATCCCCTGAACTATACAACACGGACAGAATAAAGGCATTTTTTGAAAAGGCAAACAGTACCGACTGTGAACGTGACAGTGTGGCAGATCAGATAATTTCCGTTATGGACGAAATTGAAAAAAGTATAAGAATAAAAAAACAGAGAATTGAAAATACACTGTATATGATTGAAAAACACATCTTAGAATCAGTCAACATCACGGAAATGAGCAGTATTACAGATTATTATATTCAGCAAAAGAAGGATTTCTTTGAAACAGGTTATATTTTGTACGAACTGCAGAAATGTCAAGAAAAGATAACAAACATAATAAAAAAAACGGGCGAAGGTGAAAACTGATGGATAATAATGAATACATAGCGTTGATTTCCCGTTTTCTCAGTAAGAATAAAGTAATTTCAGCCAGCTTCGATGAATTTGAAGTTTTCTATGAAAATGAATTTGAGCCTCTTCTTGACAAATTAAAATTGCCCATAACGGCAAGCGTCATAAAAGCATTCGATGAAATACGCACACGCGCAAAAATTTTCCTCTCTCTTCCGTTTCTGTTCGGGAAGACGGTTGTGACCGTAGCAGAAACAGCATCTTCTGATTATTATAAACTGTGGCATCATTTATTTCCAAACAACAACGGTAGTTTTTCGGAAGAAAATTCTCTCCCACAATTAATATATAACGGCGAAAATATTAAAGAAACTGTCTGCAATAAGCGGGGCGGTTTTATTGATATTACAGAAAAAGAACTCAATGCCATACGCCGTATGTATTTTGAGACGCATGTTGATATCAAATCCGTTCTTGATTACAGAGTTACTTCCATTCCTGATAAATATAAAGACATCGTTTTTTTAAGAGTTCCTTTTTATGCCATCAAAACAGAAACCGTCTATGATTTGATCACTGCAATGTCCGATGCAGTAATAATCCCCTATGATTTAAAGGAAAGATGGAAAAAAGAAGCAGATTTTGCCATAAACAAGACTGCCTGTAAAAATATTTTTATTATAGACAGAAACGGAAACGATTTCTATGATATCAAGATGCTTGCCGAACAAAACAAAAAGTCACTGACCATAGGTGATCTGTGCATTATAATTGACTGGCTCGCAAATATCGTACAACCTGATTGCAACTTTAATTATGAATACTTGATTTATAAATACATCTGCAAATGTAAGGTCAGAATTGAAAACGAATTAAAAATCAAAAAGGTGCTTCTGAAAAAACTTAATTCCGACAATATCACTTACGGTGATGAAATGAGTCCTTTTTTTGAGGATATATACAATAAAGTAAAGGCTGATCTCAAAGCGTATGAGGAAAATATTTGCTTGTTTGATGAGGCGTCAGAAAAACTGATCAAAATGTTCAATGAAATCCAGACATGCATTTTTTCTTTTGATCCTTCAAAAAAAGAACGCAGCGATAAGGAATATCTGAATGAACTTTTTGAATTGTGTATTCAGTTTCTTGAAAACGATTTGTACAAAAACAAATACATTGAATATCGGAATATTCTGAAAAAAAACAACTTTAATCTTTTGTATATTCTGGATTTATATAAAACCGGGAATATATCTTCTCATTCTTCTGCTTTTCCTACGTTTTTATTACTGAAAAACTCCACGTCCGACAGCATTGCGGTGAAAAGGGCAAAAGTCAGATTCAGAGACATGCTCGAAATTGATAAAAATACGGTTTATTCTCTTATTACAAGTTATGAATATGCAGACGACCTTAATGCTGACGAACTTATGCTCCTTGGTGATTACTACTGTGACTACGCTCCTAGAAAAGCTGTAAAATATCTCGAAAAAGCCGTTGAACTCGGTGGAGATATCAGCAGCGATACAGTCAAAAAACTCCTGAACAATGCCGATGAAAAAACTGTTCAAAAAATAATCACATTAGGAAATAAAAATGTTTTTGCACATCTTGCCAAAGATTTGCTACACAAAAATCCGAATAAAAGTCGGATTTTTGGAAAAATGGCAGCATCTAAGGGCGATACGGAATCAATACTTTATTTTGCACATTATTATTTTTCAAAAGGAATATTAGATTTGACAGGTAATCAATTCTATGACAACATCAAATTTGAAACTCTGCAACATTATCAAAGAAAAAACATCATAGATGAAAAAATTAATCAAAAAATAAGCAGAGGTATAGAATTCCTTGATGCGTCGGCTGCATTGTACGAAAAAATTTCTGTTTCAGAAAAAAAACAAAAATCCAGAAACATGCTTGAATGTGGAATACTTGATTTCTGGAAAGGTGACCATCCGGGGGCAATAAAAAAATTTAAGTCCTGCAATTTAAGCGCAGCATCATATATGCTTGGAATGATGTATCTCAACGGAATCGGATGTGCAACTGACAGAAAAAAAGCACTGACACAACTGCGACGTGCAAAAAAAGCAGGACATCAGTATGCAAAAGTGTGGGTGCCAAAACTGGAAGGTGAAGAAGAAAGCCGGAAAACTCATTCATCAACCGATACTGTTTCTGATTTTTCGGCAACTTCTACTGAAATTTCAAGATCTGAAAATCTCTGTTTTATAACAACAGCCGCCTGTCTCTCCCTTGGAAAAGGTCAGAATTCTTCCGAACTTGCTGCATTTTACGATTACCGCGACAATCATCTTATATATGACGATGACGGATACATTCTGATAAAGGAATATTATCGTATTGCTCCCGGTATAGTCAGAATTATAGATTCACAAAAAGATGCCGAAAAAATCTATCAGTCTTTATTTGATGATTATATTGTCGGTGCATATGACTGTTTGAAAAGAAATAACTTTGCAGAAATGAAGCTCAGATATATTACAATGGTTCTGGAACTTTGTTTCAAATACAAAATACCTCTGAGCGACGGTTTTGAAAAACTGGCAGATAAATACCGACTCAGTCACATTTATCCGAAGATATAGACACAAAAATCAAAGTCAACTCAATAAAATGAACTGGCTTAATTTGCAATTGAAATTAAATTTGTGTATAATGCTTTTATGTATAGTGTCGGCAAAAACTGACACCATCTTTTCTTTTTCGAAAAAGTTCTTGATAAGTAAACAAATGTTCTGTATAATAATAAATTGGTAAATAATGTATTTGCCCTACAACCGAATACAATCTGAAACACATATTTATTTACTTATTGGCTTTATGCCACACATATTATCTGACCGAAGAAAGTATAGTCCGATACTCGGTCAGCAACACACGGACAATCAGAGCTTAAAGTTTAAGCCGTTACATAGTTTCAGTGCAAACTGTACGAGAGGATGAAATGTCCTCCCGCTATTTGTGCTGTCTATGTGACGGGTTTTTTTGTTGTGCAATTTTAACGAAAATAAAAAAGTTTTAAAATTTGCTTTCGTTTTTGCCTTTCTAAACCCTTACCCCTTGAGGGATGTTTTCTCTCGTGTACCTTGACAACTGAAAGACCGTCCGAAAGTGATATGACTTTGCGATGATATGAGCAAGGCAACGCTGCGGTGAGATTCCGGGGCAGGAACTGTTTCGGGGTGAAACGGCAAAAGCCTGTATAAAGGATACTACAGCCACCTTGAAAACTTTCTGATATATCAGGAACATTTTCAGACTCTCAATTCCCATTTGTATATAGAGTAAGTTTGTTCATTTTCCTGCGTACATACGTACAGATGTACGCACGTACGCAGAGGAACACCTTAAATCTCATATATATTTTCTTGATTATGGTGAGCAAAACGCCAAAATTTGTGCGGTATATAAGTAGGACATACATACACTGACCTACCTGACGGCAAGGAGGTTAAATAAAATGAAAGGAGCAAAAAACAAAGGATGCCGAAGAAAGGAGGAAAAAGAAATGAGAAAAGGTTCAGATGACAAATTTTCAAATGACGAGTTTGGTGTTGAGGGCCCTGCGTGGGCAGACGGAAAAATAATCAACGAGGCAATATTTTGCGAAGAGTTTCTCAGCAAACATAAGATTCTCTTCTCGGGTGGTTCATTCTTTACTACTGAAGGCAGAGTTGTTGACGAAATACCTCTTAAAAGAATGGTGTTCGATGACCTGAAAATCTGTGCTGTAGCTAATGTACCGCAGAAGATTTCTAATATCGTTGAGCTCTTGAAAATACAGGCACTTGATGAAACCTTTGCACCTGAAACAGACAGAATACACCTGCAGAACGGCACCCTGTATGTTGACGGAGCTTTTGATGAAAGTAAGTCGGAGATTGTAAGAAGCAGACTACTCATAAGATACAACCCTAATGCACCGGTACCAAAGCTGTGG
>JAZSLJ010000057.1:0-3512 GCA_045535305.1 Acutalibacteraceae bacterium | reverse complement strand
ACTTATTATAAAGACTATTTCACTTATCAATGTAAGCATCGCAAGAAAGTCGACGATAAGCTTTGCGATTACAGAAAACAGTGGAATCAGGAATTGATAAACGGCTCCGTTGAAGAATTGATAAAAACGCTTGTAAACAATCCGAGATTTGAAGCGGCTATCCGACAGAAAATAGATGCAAAGATTGATACTTCTGCTCTTGAAGATGAAATCAAAATCCTTAACAAGCAATTAAGACAGCTTATCGGCTCAAAAACCAAGCTCGGACAACAAATGGATTTCCTTGACCCTAACGATAAGTATTACGATAAAAAGTACAAAGATATGCAGATTAGAATGGACAATCTTTACGAGGAAATCGACAGCATTGAATGCGAGATTTCGGAAATTGAGACTAAAATAAATGCTATAGTTCAGCAGAAAATTTCGGGAGATAATGTTTATAAATATCTCTTGTATTTTGACCAACTTTATGATAAATTTACTGATAAGGAAAAGAAAGAATTCCTTGGCAGTTTCATAAGTTGTGTTGAAATTTTTTCCGACAGATTGCCTGATGGGCGTATTCTCAAAAGTATACACTTTAATTTCCCTATCTTCTATGAAGGTAAGGAGATTGAGAGTCTCTGTTGGGACAAAAAAATCACAGTTGAGACGGTTGTTTTGATATCAAGGACTTGATGTAAAATTTAAAGGAGATATTAAATGAATTTCAATGATTTAACACTTGAACCACGGGGACCTCAAACAGGCTTAGCATTATTTGATGACGGCAACTATATTGCCACTTATGTATCTGCACAAGATTGTATTACTGACCTGTCATATCGTTTCCATGTACATGAGCTTGATAAAGTCATTTGCAAGTTTGGACTGTCTCCAAACACTTTTGTTGAGGCACCGGCCACTTATCGTGGTGTGTGTTCAGAAATGTTTTTGCCAACGAATACAATTTCCAGATATGTATATTATGGGAACAAGCTTTCAGATATATTTGAAAAATTTGAGTTCCACGAAAAACGTGCAATATTACACAAAGAACATTTTTTATATGGTGTTCAAGGCACGGGCATACATATTTTTAACCCTATAAATAATTCCTACGAATTCTGGGTAGGCGGAGATCTTAAATCCGTTTCAGATGTTATGTTCGAAGTAAGGAAAAATGGACTGGATATTCCAACAAAGCTTAAAGAAGAATATGCTCTTCACAGAAGCTTTGATGTTTTTATATCTCACAAAAGCACATCATTTACTAAAGCTAATGAAATATATGAATTTTTAACTGAAAAAAATTTTAAAGTGTTTTTATCAGAAATATCTTTGCCTGCATTGTCAAATGCTGACTATACTTCGGAAATTGACTCAGCCTTGGAGCAGACCAGAAATATGATCGTTATCGCTGATTCAATAGAGAATTTGATGAGCGGTTGGGTGAAATATGAATGGGAATCGTTTTTAAATGAAAAAAGATCCGGGCGAAAGACGGGAAATATCATAGTTGTGCGAATGCCAGATATTACAATAGATAATCTTCCATATTCTTTGAGGCAGGTTGAGAACATACCGTTCGATTCATATCGTCAGGTCGTAGATTACATTGTTTAATACCGTTTGCCTGCATAATTTATAGAAAGCAAACTGTGAATTTGTTGCCTCGGTGGTCGGAAAGACAAAGACGTTCAGCTTAATCGTTCAAGCTATATAGAAACAGCTTGTCTGCTTTCTAAAAAAGATAAATAAATTTCCTATTGGTGATATAAATGAACACTTATTTTAATGAAATAACATCAAAACCGATCAACACCGTCGATGGCAAGGTAGTTTATAAAATCCCCGCGGGTGCGATGTGTGCTAACGGTGACCTTGGCGTTGTTTTTGATAATGCTGACAACGGACTTCTTATTCACATTTCAAAATGCGACTTCTGGAAGTTCAATCCCGGTGCGCACAAGGACGGAGGCATCAAGACTGTCGGTAATATTCTTATCGACAATATCGATTTATCCGACTACAATATAAAGCAGTATTTTGACAAAGGTCTTCTTGAATGTAAATTCGGCAATACGGAAATTGAATTTTTTGTTGCTCCCGAAAATCTTATTTATTTTGAAGTCAAAGTTCCTGACTCGGAAAATCTTCCGCTTGTCAGTATAGAACAACCCGATACCTGCGGTTCGAAAAATTCTGAATCTGTCGAAAACGGTATCAAGTGTTATTCCCGTAAATTTGAGGACAAAGAGCTTCAGCTTGAATCCGGCGTAGCTGTCTGTTGTCGTGAGCTTGAAGCCCGAAACACTGACGGATTCAAGTGTATCCGTTACTGCATTTCTGTTGCCACAAATTTTGATGACAGCAACTATGTTGACAAGGCTATCGCTATGGCCAAGGATTGCGATTATGAACTTGACAAAAAGCGTACGCAGGATAAATGGGAAACCTTCTTCTCCGCTTCTAAGGTAACTCTTGAAGATAAAGAAATCGAAAAGTTCTATAACTCAAGCCTTTATCACCTCGCAGGTTGTATGGGTAATAAGGAGTTTCCTCCCGGACTTTTTGGCAATTTTGTAACTGATGACTTCTTCCCCTGGGCGGGAGATTATCATATGAATTACAACTATGAAGCTCCGTATTACTGCATTTTTTCCGCTAATCATCCCGAGCTTTTTGACGGTTATATGGTTCCCGTCAACGATATGAGCAAAGAAGCTGAAAAGTTTGCAGGATTTTTCGGTTGCAAGGGTTATGCTTTCCCTGTAAGCTTCGGACCCAAGGCTCTCGACGTTTACACTCAGAAGGATTGCAAGGAGCACGGTGTACTTTTCCTCGGCCAGAAGAGTCACGCAGCTTATGCCTGCGTAATTCCCCTGATGCATTGGTTTGCAACTTATGACAAAGAATATGCACTTGAAAACTACTATAATTTTGTTTTGAACACAGCGGCTTTCTGGGAGGACTATCTTGTCAAGGAAAAGGGCAGATATGTTATCAAAAACGATGCCGCACACGAAATCCCGTACTACCGCGGAGAAAAGTTCAGATACATTACACATAAGGGACAGATTGAAGCTGTTAATGCGATAAACTCCCTCGGTCTTGTCAAACTGCTTTTCAACGGCATTTACGATATGGCAAAGGAGCTCGGACTGGACAGCGAAAAATATCCGCTGTGGGAAGATATAATCAAAAACCTCAGCGACTTCCCGACGTTCATCAAAAAAGGCAAAAAATGTTTCCGTTATTCTAAGAGAGGTATCCGTTGGAGAGACGACAACACGGTCGGTCTTCAGCACATTTACCCTGCTTCGCAGATCGGCTTCTCCTCGGGTGAAAAGCTTCTTAAAATTGCAAAGAATACATATTTCATCAATGACAGACGTCTTGACGATAACGGCTCAAACTCATACCTCCCTGCAGGTGCGAGAATCGGCGTTGACCCTGAATTCCTGATTGAGGGCATCCGTCAGAATATCAAAGAATTCGGGCTTCCCAACCGTCTTTTCCGTCATCAC
>JAZSLJ010000068.1:0-2140 GCA_045535305.1 Acutalibacteraceae bacterium | reverse complement strand
CTTGAGGCTTTCTCCGAATGAGCCTGAGAAGATTGAAGGCTCCGTTGAAGCATCATAAGTGAACTGTCCGGGCTCTGCACAGACCTCGACTACCTTGCCCTGCTCGACGATGATCATACACTGACCGTCTGCGACAACAATTCCCGAGCCCGATGTGATAACATTATCACTGCCCTTTGTGTTTGAAGAACGACCTGATACATTCTTCTGTCCTTTTACTATAAGTACATCGTCGCTTATGGAATCGCAGGTGAAAAATTCTTTCCACTGATCGGCTAAAACGCCTCCCAATGCTCCGATTCCGGCTTTAATAAGTCCCATAATTATTTCTCCTTTCAGAATCTTTTTTATAAATGCTTATTACTTCTTCTGTGATTACCTTACAATAAGTCTGCCGGAAATTTCTCGGTCAAGATTCTGATGACTTGAAAGATATTCATCAAAAATACTGCTGCAGGAGGTTGCAACTACCAATGGCTTTCCGTTGCGCAAAACATCATCAAGCGAAATTGAAAAGAATTCTTCAAAGTTATTAAAATGGAATCTCTGAAGACCTATTTTATATATTTTTTGTTCATGGACTGCTTCACCGTTAAAGTCAAAGCGGATAAATGTATGTGTTGCTCTGTCGTACTCGATACTTACACCCTCTGAAAGCTGATAAAACTCACAATGAGCACCTTCCCATACTTCATCACGAACCATATGTTTAATCATTCGTTTTAATTGTGCGCCTGTAACCTTGAGCATATAAACAGAATCATCATACGGGAAGCATTCGCAGAGGTCTGAAAAAAGAACAATCGGTCCCAGATGATCGCTTCTCACACTGCCTGAGCCCAAAAGCATAATATCAAGTCCGAGAGACTCACGCAACATATCAGCAAACAAGCCGCCGAGAGCTGTTTCCTGAGTTCTGCACGGATGCGTAAGAGTTTTTTTGAATCTGGTGACAAGCCTGCTGTACTTTTCATCCGTCTGCTGTTTATAGTGTCTGAGTATGTTTTCGAGATCATCATCCCTCGGGCAATGCTCTGCATTAATAGGAACCGTCTGCCAGTCAAAACTGTCAATACAGTTATTATCCGTATCAACCATAATATCAAATCTGCCTATCTGATCCGTACCGGTGCCTGCCTGAACAATAACTATATTATTAACAACAGCAGGCTCATCAATATAAGTATGCGAATGTCCGCCGATAATAATATCAACACCCCAGGCAGGATCAAGAACTGCAGCCAGCTTTTTGTCTTCCTCAAAGCCTATATGAGTCAGCAGAACAGTAAAGTCAATGTCTATAGCATTGTAGGAATTGCAGATATTACCGACTTCTGTTGCAGCCTCGTTAATATCAACGAATGAACCGATAATGCCGTCATTTTTTGTCTGAGAAAGAACCTCTTCAGTAATAAGACCGATGAACAGAATTTTCATCCCGTCAATTTCAGCTATATAATGTGACTTGAACAGTCTTGCACCGTTTGTTTTAATATGCAGGTTTGCGTTAATAATAGGAAACTTCGCACATTTTTCAATAAAAAGAAGATGCGCAACACCGTAATCGGTTTCGTGATTACCGATAGTAACCACATCAGGCGAGAGCATATTCATTATCTCAATTGTTGAAACACCCTGAAATTCCGAGTCGATGACCGATCCTCTGAACATATCGCCTGCAACGCAGTAAATAGTATTCTTTTCTTCGTTTCTTACCTTGTTGACATACCCCGAAAGCATCGACACACCGCCCACAAGGCTGTTGTCAATTTCTTCAGTCAGAAAATCACCGTGTAAATCGTTTGAATGTAAAATCGTAAGCTTTTTTATGTTTTTCATATCAGTTCACTTCATTTCCTGTACATTTTTTGCAGCATAGTCCTCCTTGAAGGTCCACTCCGTATACTGTACATTCTTCACAAACCATATTTCCGCAGATTTCACATTTATTAAGTTCAAGACGTACTTCATTGTTTGCACGTTCATAAGCCTTTCCGTGGTCATTTGCGTAAATGATTGCTCTTGCTTCCCGTTCATCATTACTTAAAAACTTTTTATCTTTGAAACCTGAAACAAATTCGTGAACATCTGTTTTTATCGGTTTACCGCAACAATCGCAATAAAACTCAAACTCAAATTG